>JANQHI010000029.1 GCA_028282705.1 Prolixibacteraceae bacterium
TTTTTCTTCCATAGCTATGGCTATGCAATAAAAATGGAGCTTTGCCACTGATAATCAATCTGTCACTTTCGAGATTCCCCTTCAACTTTAGACAACTTCTATTTATAAAAAGGCCACCCGCATATTTTAGGGCCCTTTTAGGGGACCAATATTCCCTACCTTGAAAATTGCTATTACCTTCAGGAAACAAAGGTTTTTCTATTGAATGCTTACAATACTCGTCCCCCAGTGCAACAAATAGCTTGCTTTAACAAAGCAAAAATGGAAGTGGAACAATTGTATGATCAAATATCCAGTTTAAACTGCTTGTTTTGTTTGCCTTTTTTGAATTCTTCTACTATGTAGTCTATTTCAGGTAGGCAGCGCCCACAGGTAGTCCCTGCTGTAGTTACTTTCTGTATATGGGCAGTTGAACCAGCCCCTTTCTCAAGGGCTTTTGTTATTTCTTTTTCAGAAACCATGCTGCAAAGGCAAACCAACCTGTTTTTCCCCATTATTTGCCTGCCTCTAAGATGGTTATTACTATATCACGTTTTTTCCTTGGCCCATCAAATTCACAAAGGAATATGTTCTGCCAGGTTGAAAGCCCCATTTTGCCATTGATAATTGGGATGGTTTCACTTGGCCCCACGATGCCAGCTTTCAGGTGTGAATCCCCATTATTATCCTGGGCATCATGTTCCCACACACCAGAGGGGATCAGCTTATTGAACAAGGCAACCACATCATTCTGCACTGAATCATCCCAGTTCTCCTGGATCATGATCCCTGCTGTTGCCCCCTGTACATACACATTGACAAACCCAGTATCTACCCCTGATTGTTTTACAATAGAAGCTACCTGAGAGGTAATATCATAAAGCCCATTGTGCTTATCTGTATGTATGCTGACTTTTTGTTGCATTAACCAAGGAGTTGATTTTCTGTGAAAATTTTTATTTTTCTGTAAATATCAAAAACTTCATCCTTTTTTGGAAGGGAATTATAAATCTTTTCCATGTAACACCCTTCATTTAATAGCTGAAATGATGTCCTGAAATTCAAATCATATACCCATGACATTTGCATCACTTTAATGTCATTCTGGTTTTTTATGGCCTCCCTAGAAACCAGTATCCCTTTATCAATTGCTTTGACCACCTCTTCAGAGATATTTGAACTTTCAGGGTAATCCCAGGTAATGGTATGGTTGGGTTGCCTGTTTTTATTGCCATAATAATCAGTGATCACCTTCAAAATGTCCAATTTATCAGCATCCCTGATCAGTTTGCAAAACAACAATTCTTTTTCATTTAGGCCAGTGGGCAGCTTAAATTTGTTATGCCATTTAATGGCAGTATCCAAAAGGCTTACTTTATCATTATCCATTCCTTTTAAAACCTCTTTCTCATTTAACACTGTTAGTGAAAGTTCTGCATGGTCTTCTGATTGGGCGTCATCAAAAGTATTGTATTTAACCAATTGGGGAAACCTGCCTAAATCGTGAAACTGTGCAATTGCTGAAGCCAGCCCCAAGCCCTCTTCATCTAACCCTAAGGCATTTCCCAAATGTTCAATATTAACAACCACACGATAAGTATGGTCTCTTTTTATTTTGAAATTCCTTTCCTGCCCCTCGTCCAGGCCTTTAAAAGATGAAATGTAATTTTCAAAAAAAATCCTAAAAGCTTCACTGCTTTTCATCATTTAACAACAATTAATTTGGGATGCGAAAATAGAGATTTATTAAATAAATATCTCCAATCTTATTACATCTTTATCAACAACCTTACACACACGAGAGAATCAATTAGTTATGTTAGGAAAAATGAAACCTAAGCCCATTTTGAACAATTTTTAAAATAATCTGTTTTAAAAATAAAATGTTGTAGAACATAAAAATTAACGTTCACTTAACAGTATGTAATGTTTTACAGCATATATTTGCAGCAGATTTTTATTTCATAAGTTTAGGTTTGATTAGTTTTATTGATTTAGTTAGTTTAGTTAGGTTAGAAAAGGATGAGTGTTGACTCGTCCTTTTTTTGTTAAAACTAGTGGTATAGCAAATCTGTAGGATTATTACTAACTACCTCTTCTGAGATTTTAGCTCCATCAGTTCATCTGGGTATTCAATATGGGTTAAAAATAGCCCCTCAGCAGGTGCTGAAGCCCCAGCAACCCCCCTGTCTTTCTTTTCAATTATTTGTTTTACATCTTCAACCGTGAGTTTTCTCTTACCCACATCAAGCAAAGTCCCAACCACAGCCCTGACCATATTCCTTAAAAACCTGTCAGCTTTAATAGAGAATACCAACTGCTGCCCTTTTTTTTCCCATTGTGCAGCATATATTTTACAATTGTTGGTTTTCACATCAGTATGTAAGCGGCTAAAGCTGGTAAAATCTGAATATCCCAACAATGTTTTTGCTGCCTCATTCATAGCCTCCAGGTCAAGAGGGAGCAAGTATTTATAACTTGCTTGTATCCCAAAAGGATCCTTTTGTGTAGTTATATAATAATGGTATGTCCTTGATATGGCATCAAACCTGGCATGTGCATCAGCAGGTACTTTCCAAATTTTTTGGACGGCTATATCTGCAGGGAAAAAGCTATTTAATTTATAGGTAAAATCAGGATGGCTTAGGTTATCTTTCTGTGAATCAAAATGTGCTACAAAAAAACTGGCGTGTACCCCAGTATCAGTGCGCCCAGCACCAACAGCAGCAATTTTCTCACGTAAAATAGTGGATAGCCCTTTTTCAATAGTTTCCTGAACTGTTGTAGCATTGGGTTGTACTTGCCAGCCATGGTAATTAGTACCATTATAACTTAATTGTATAAAATACCTTTGCAACATATCTCCTATATTCCTCTTTCACCTTCAAAATAAGGCATTTTTGTTTAAAAAAATGTAAGTTTATGATTCTTTTTGGCTTAATAAATTTTAACAAAATTAAAGGCTTTTTATATTTGCAAACGATTAATTTCGTCCATTCATTAAAAATAACATTAGAAAAATACTTCATATGAACCAGGCAGCTGTTGACATTAAAGAATTAAATGAAAGAATTGAAAAGGAGAGCAAGTTTGTTGACATGATCAGCATGGAAATGAACAAAGTTATTGTTGGTCAAAAGCAATTAATTGACAGCCTTCTGATAGGTATGCTTTCCAATGGGCATATATTGCTTGAAGGTGTACCCGGGTTAGCAAAAACCCTTGCCATCAAATCATTAGCCCAAACCATTGATGCCAAATTTTCGCGTATCCAGTTTACACCTGACCTTTTGCCTGCTGATGTGCTGGGAACCATGATCTATAGCCAGAAGAAGGAAGAGTTTTCTGTAAAAAAAGGGCCTATTTTTGCCAACTTTATCCTGGCTGATGAGATTAACAGGGCTCCTGCCAAAGTGCAATCAGCCCTGCTGGAGGCTATGCAGGAAAGGCAGATTACCATTGGTGAAGAAACCTATAACCTGGATGAACCCTTCTTGGTAATGGCCACCCAAAACCCCATTGAGCAGGAAGGTACTTACCCACTTCCTGAAGCTCAGGTTGACAGGTTTATGCTTAAAGTGGTGATCAATTACCCTAAAAAAGAGGAAGAAAAAGAGATCATTAAACAAAATTTGTTAAAACAATTCCCTGAGTCTCAAACCATCCTTTCACCTAAAGACATTATCAATGCACGTGATGTAGTAAAAGATGTGTATATGGATGAAAAAATCCAGAAATACATTGTAGATATTGTTTTTGCCACAAGGGAACCAGCTGAATATAAGCTGGAAAAGTACCAGGATATGATCTCTTATGGAGGTTCTCCTCGTGCAAGTATAAACCTGGCTATGGCTGCCAAAGCTTTTGCATTCATTAAGCGCAGGGGGTATGTAATCCCTGAAGATGTTAGGGCTGTTTGCCCTGATGTGATGCGCCATAGGATTGGGCTTAGTTATGAGGCAGAGGCAAATAATATTACTTCAGAAGAAATTATTACTGATATATTAAACACCATTGAGGTACCATAGCCTGCATTCTGGATGTTGATCATTAACCGATTAGTAATGTACACTTAACTTATCAGAGTGGAAACCAGTGAACTATTAAAGAAAGTAAGGCAGATTGAGATAAAGACCCGTGGTCTATCTAGGAATATTTTTGCCGGGGAATACCACAGTGCTTTTAAAGGTAGGGGTATGGCTTTTTCTGAAGTAAGGGAATACCAGTTTGGTGATGATATCAGGAATATTGACTGGAATGTAACAGCCAGGTATAGCCACCCTTACGTGAAGATATTTGAGGAGGAACGTGAACTTACTGTTATGCTGCTCATTGATGTAAGTGGCTCAAGGGAGTTTGGCACCTTTGAAAAGCTAAAGAAAAATGTGATTACTGAACTTTCTGCTATCCTCTCTTTTTCAGCTATCCAGAATAATGATAAAATTGGGGTGATTTTCTTTTCTGAATCCATTGAAAAATTTATTCCACCTAAAAAAGGGAGAAGCCATATTTTAAGGATCATTCGTGAATTAATTGATTTTACACCTGAAAAAAGGGGGACTGATGTAACTGAAGCATTGAGGTATCTGACCAATGCCATCAAAAAAAGGTGTACTGCTTTTGTTATCTCTGATTTTATGGATAATAATGCAGAAATGGAGCAAGCTTTGTCAATAGCTAACAACAAACATGATGTGGTTGCCATCAGGATTTATGATGAGCGCGAAACTGAGCTTCCCCCTATTGGCATGTTGAAATTGAAAGATGCTGAAACAGGGCAATATATCTGGATTGATAGCAGCAGCAACAGGACCAGGAAAATGTATAAACAGTGGTGGGACAAACAGGACCAGAAGCTAAATGCCATGTTTACCAAATGTGGGGTTGACAATGTTTCAATCAATACACGCGAAGACCATGTTAAGTCCCTTATGTCATTATTCAAAAAAAGGGGGTTAAAACAATAACAATGAAGATTGTAAACCTAAAAATAGTATTCCTTTTACTCATCTTTACATTTAGTATTGATGGGGTTTCAGCGCAAAGGGTAAAGGCTACAGCTAGCCTTGATTCTGCAAAAATATTATTGGGGGACCAGGTTAAGCTTTTCCTTCAACTGGATAAACCCAAGCATATCACTGTAAGTTTCCCAATATTGGGTGATACCATTGTAAATTACATTGAAATCATTGACAGGTCGGGGATTGATACCTTTGAAGGGGAAAGTGATGAATTTGAAAAGTTAATACAATCATTTACCATCACCTGTTTTGACAGCGGGACCTACAGGATACCTCCTTACTGGTTCAATATTGAGGTGGAAGGGGTAGATGACTCCATACCTTCAAATGGGGTTACCTTGCAGGTATTTAGCATGGCTATTGACACCACGCGTGGACCTACCGACATAAAAATGCCTTATGATGCACCTCTTTCTTTAAAAGAAGTCACACCTTATATTTTAGGGGTGATCTTGTTAGGTGCTATCCTGTTCTTTATCCTTTATTCCATTAAAAGGAAAAAGAACAACCAGCCCCTGTTTTCAAAACCTGTAAAGCCAAAAGAGCCTGCACATATTGTTGCCCTTAGGGAATTGGACAGGATAAAATCAGAAAAGATATGGCAAAAAGATAAGATCAAACAATATTACAGTGAGGTAACTGAAGCCATCAGGGTATACATTGAAAGCCGTTTTGAGATTCCTGCCATGGAGCAGACTTCAGATGAAACCATTGAGGCATTCAGGGTAAAGAAGGGATTGATAAATGATAAACATTTCAGCAACCTTTCCCAGATACTGAAACTTGCTGATATGGTGAAATTTGCCAAATATAAACCTCTGGCTGATGACCATAATTTTACCCTGGTCAATGCTTTCTTCTTTGTAAATGAAACAAAAATTGAAGAAGAAAAGCCTGGAAAGCTAGTTGAAGAGAATGATGAAGAAGGAGAAGAAGTAACATTAAAATAGGAGTAGTACATGTTTGAAGGGCTTACATATAAAAATCCTGAATTATTTTACTTGTTTTTGGTGTTGATACCCATTGTAGCCTGGTATATATTCAGGCAAAAAAGGAATACAGCCAGTATCCAGGTTTCAACAACTGCCTCTTTTGTGAAAGTTCCCAGGACCATAAAACACTACCTGAGGCACTTGGTTTTATTGTCACAATTGTGTGCTATTTCACTTTTTATTGTGGTGTTGGCAAGGCCACAATCATCAAGCAGTTGGGAAAATGTTACTACTGAAGGGATTGACATTGTCATTGCCTTGGATATTTCAAGCAGTATGCTTGCCAGGGACTTTTCACCTGACAGGCTTGAAGCTGCCAAGGATGTGGCCATGGAATTTATTTCAGGGCGTGATTATGACAGGATTGGGTTGGTGGTTTTTTCAGGAGAAGCATTTACACAATGCCCCCTTACCACTGACAAAGCAGTGCTGATGAACCTGTTTAAAGATATTGAAAGTGGTATGATTGAAGATGGTACTGCTATTGGGAATGGGCTGGCAACTGCCATTGCACGCCTAAAAGACAGTGATGCTATAAGCAGGGTAGCCATCCTGCTCACTGATGGGGAAAATAACAGAGGGGAAATTGCCCCTGTTACAGCTGCTGAAATAGCCAAAACATATGGCATAAGGGTTTATACAGTAGGTGTGGGTACAATAGGTACTGCCCCCTACCCTTTTCCAACACCCTATGGTACTCAAATTCGTGATGTAGAGGTTAAGATTGATGAGGAAACACTTCAGGAAATTTCAAGCATCACTGATGGGAAATATTTCAGGGCAACCAATAACCAAAAGCTGGAAGAAATATACCAGGAGATTGATGCACTTGAAAAATCAAAGATTGAAGTAAGGGAGTTCAGCAGGAAATCAGAAGAGTTTCTGCCATTTGCACTGGCAGGGTTAGGTTTCCTGATATTGAGCCTGATTTTGAAAACAACAGTATTTAAAAGCATTCCTTAAAACACTAGAGTATGTTTAGATTTGCAAATCCAGAATACTTTTGGGGGCTTCTGATAGTCCCACTACTGATATTATTTTATGTCCTATCCAGGGTTTTACGTAAAAAGGCTTTGCGGAAATTTGGGCAAGAAGAAATATTGGGATACCTCATGCCATTTGTATCAGGCAGCAGGCCAGCCATAAAGTTTTCTATTTTGGTGCTGGCAGTTTTATTTTTCATTGTTGGGATAGCCAGGCCACAATTTGGTTCAAAGCTAAAAACTGAAAAACGTGAAGGTGTTGAGCTGATCATTGCCCTTGATGTTTCAAACAGTATGCTGGCAGAAGATATCCAGCCCAACAGGCTTGAAAGGGCAAAAAGGGCTATCTCAAGGCTTATAGACAGGTTAAAGGATGATAAAATAGGATTGATTGTTTTTGCTGGTGATGCCTATACCCAGCTCCCCATAACTACTGATTATAATTCGGCCAAACTTTTCCTTGCTGCTGTAAACACTGAAATTGTCCCTAAACAGGGAACAGCTATTGGAACAGCCATTGATCTGGGGATGCATTCATTTGCCCCCAACAGTGAAGCCAATAAAGCCATCATCATTATTACTGATGGTGAAAACCATGAGGATGATGCTGTTTCCATAGCAACTGCTGCCAGTGAAGCAGGGATTATCATTCATACCATTGGAATGGGATTACCCCAAGGAACACCTATACCTATTTATACTAATGGGCAAAAAGATTATAGGAAAGACAGGGATGGGAAACCTGTGGTAACCAAACTCAATGAGCAAATGCTTGAACAGATCAGTGCTGCTGGAGATGGCATTTATGTAAGGGCCAATAATGCCCAGGTTGGGTTAAATGCCCTGTTTAATGAAATTGAAAAAATGGAAAAAGCTGAACTGGAATCAAGGGTATATTCTGAATATGATGACCAGTTCCAATACTTTTTTGCCATAGGGCTGGCACTATTATTGATCGATTTTTTGATCCTGGAAAGAAGGAACAAGTATTTGAAAGATTTTAAACTTTTTGGAACTTCAAAATAGGAGAAAATGAAGAAGAGTTTTTTTATCATATTGTTGGTTTGTGTTGGGATTGCTGTAAATGCACAAAATGAGCGTAAGTTTGTCAGGGAAGGGAACAGGCTTTTTATGAATGCTGTAAAGGATACCTCAAAAGTTGATACAACAAAATTCATTAAAGCTGAAACAGAATATAGGAAAGCACTGGAAAAAAAGCCCAATGATTTAAAGTGGGACTTTAACCTTTCTGATGCTATCTACAAACAGATGAAATTTAAAGAATCTGCTGAAAATTTTGGGCGCCTGGCTGAACAGTTTGAAGACCCTATTGAAAAAGCAAGAGCTTACCACAATAAAGGCAACAGCGAGCTTATGCAACAACAAATTGATGAAAGTATTGAATCCTATAAATCAGCTTTAAGGTTAAACCCCAATGACCTGGAGACCAAATATAACTTGGCATTTGCCCAACTGCTGAAAAAGCAACAACAGCAACAGCAGCAGCAACAAAATCAGGATCAGAACCAAGATAAAAACCAGGACCAGGATAAAGACCAAAATAAAAACCAGGACAAAAATAAAGACCAGGAACAGGATCAAAATAAAGACCAACAGGACAAAAACCAAAACCAGCAAAACAAACAGGATAAACAAGACCAACAAAAACAGCAGCCCCAGCAAAATAAAATATCAAAACAAAATGCTGAACAGCTTTTACAGGCTTTGCAAAATGATGAGAAAAAGATCCAGGATAAAGTAAAAAAAGCCAAGGCTGCCAAAGCAAAACGCGCAAAGGTTGAAAAGGACTGGTAAATGAAAAATACAGTTGATTGGAAGAAATATTAACCTTAGATAAATTGTAATTGTTAAATTTGGAAAATAAAATTTTCAGGTAAAGATGCCCAAAAAAGTATTACTATATATTCTGTTATTTTTCACTGTTACTGGAGCTTTGGCTGATGATGTGATCCTCACCATGACAGCACCTAATGCAGTTTCTGTTGGAGATCAATTCAGGCTCACTTTAAACAGTACTAAACAGGCAGTAAAAATACAACTTCCTGACCTGAGCAACTTTGATGTTTTGATGGGACCCAGCACAGGTTCTTCAACCAACATGCAAACGGTCAATGGCAGGACAACTGTTTCCAGGACTTTTTCATATACCTATATCTTAAGGGCAAAGAAAGAAGGTTCTTTTGAGGTGCGTCCAGCATCTATTGAAGTAGATGGGAAAGTATATGAATCTAATTCACTGAACGTAAGGGTTGTAAAGGGAAGCTCGCGCCAACAAAACCAAGTGCAGCAACGATCAAACCAAGGGGCTGCCACAGGCAACATATCTAAAGATGACCTATTTGTGCGTGTGGTTTTAAACAAAAGGAATGTATACAAGGGGGAACAAATTATTGCCACAGTAAAATTATATACCACCCCGGGGCTGCCACTAGATCGCTTTGAAGAGATAAACCTGCCTTCATATGAGGGCTTCTACACACAGGACATTGATATCCCACAACAGATCAACTTGCAAAGGGAGGTATACAATGATAAAATATACCAGGCTGGAGTCCTGAAAAAAACAATCCTGTTCCCACAACAAAATGGGACCATAACCATTGAACCATTTGATATAACATGCCTTGTAAGGCAACAGGTGAGGCCAAGAAGTTTTTTTGACGATTTTTTTGATAGTTACAGGACTGTTAAAGCCAAAATTACCAGTACTAAGGTTGCAGTAAATGTAAAAGACCTTCCAACAGCCCCTTCAAATTTTTATGGTGGGGTGGGTAATTTTAATGTCAATGCTGAGCTAAGTGACCAAAACATTACTGCCAATGATGCTGCTACTTTGCGCCTAACCATCAATGGAAATGGGAATATAAGGTTAATACAGAACCCTGAAATTACTTTGCCTCCTGATTTTGAGGTATATGACCCTAGAGCCACTGAAAATGTCAGGTCAACCAACAATGGGATGTCTGGTTCAAAAACCATTGAATATTTATTCCAGCCAAGGTATGAAGGAGATTATACAATCCCGGCCATTGAATTTGCTTATTTTAACCCTACAACAGGCAGGTATGTAACAAAAACCACACAAGAATTTACACTGAAAGTAGCAAAAGGTTCTGATGAACAATCAGCAACTGTGGTAAGCTCGCTCAGGAAGGAAGATGTGCAACTGATAGGGCAAGACATTAGGTTCATCAAACAAGATAAAACCAGGTTAAGCAAAAGGGGTGAGACCTTTTTTGGCACATTGGGGTTTTATTCTGTTTATGGTGCAAGCTCTTTGCTATTTTTGTTGTTATTCCTGGTTTACCGCAAAAAAGCCAGGGAAAATGCCAACATTGCCCTTGTCAGGAATAAAAAAGCAAATAGGGTAGCTGTCAAAAGGCTAAAAGAGGCTTCTGGCTACATGAAACAAAACAAAAATGAAGAGTTTTATGAATCCATATTAAAAGCTTTCTGGGGTTACCTTAGTGATAAGCTGGGAATACCAGTAGCTGACCTAAACAAGGAATCTGCAACACAAGAATTAACATCAAGGAATGTGGGGCAGGAACTTATTGATGGTTTTGTAAATATTATTGAACAGTGTGAATTTGCCAGGTTTGCCCCAACAGGAGGAAGTGAAGCCAGGCAAGAGCTTTATAAGCAGGCAGAAACTGTAATGAGTAAAATGGAAAAACAAATAAAAAGGTAGGCCTTTTATGAGAAATCTACTATTAGTAATCTTTCTGGGTATTGGGTTGGCTGGTATTTGCCAGGAAAATGAAACCACTTTATTTGAACAGGCAAACCAACTTTATACTGCTGAGAAATACCAGGAATCTGTTGAGATATATGAGCAACTGGTAAATGCAGGGGATGAATCTGCTGAACTATATTTTAACCTGGGGAATGCCTATTACAAAACCAATGATGCAGTGCATGCCATCCTGTTTTATGAAAGGGCTTTGTTGCTTAACCCACATGATGAAGACATCCTGTTTAACCTTAGGATTGCAAACCAATATGTGGTTGACAACATAGAAGAGCTTCCCAAGCCTTTTTTCTTAAGATGGAGGGAATCAGTTGTTAATTTATACCCAGTTGATACATGGGCTTACATAAGTTTAACTTCTTTTTTGCTTTTCCTGGTTTTGGCAGGCTTTTTTATTTTCAGCAAAACAGTGGGGGCAAAACGTTTTTCATTCCTCACTGGAATTATTACACTGGTTATCTGTTTGTTTACTTTTTCATTTTCATCTAAACAAAAAGAAAAAATCACCAAAAGGGATTATGCCATTGTGTTGTGCCCAAGGGTAACTGTAAAAAGCTCTCCTTCAAGCACTGGCACTGACCTTTTCCTTATACATGATGGGCTAAAAGTACAGATATCTGACAGCCTGAATAACTGGAAAGAAATAAAATTAGCTGATGGGAACCAGGGATGGCTACCTGATTCATGTATTGTCAAAATTTAGCATTTTTGCATAATCAAATTTTCGGCCACAACCTCATACTTTTCGATTTTTTGGGTTAAATAAAATACCTAAATGTCCTGAATAGTAAATTTGATTTTCATTTTTATTTAAACTAATTTAACTTTGCAGCCATATTATTAATAATGATTAATTATGAGTTTTAAATTACTTGAAGGGAAAAAAGGGATAATTTTTGGTGCATTAAATGCTGAATCAATAGCCTGGAAAATTGCAGAAAGGGCTGCTGAAGAAGGAGCTAAAATAACCTTATCAAATACTCAGGTTGCCATTAGGATGGGTGATGTAGATAAACTGGCTGAAAAGCTTGATACCATAGTAGTTGCAGCTGATGCTACAAATATTGATGATTTAGAAAATGTACTCAAAAAATCAATAGAACACTTTGGTGGTAAAGTAGACTTTATACTTCACTCCATTGGAATGTCTCCCAATGTCAGGAAAAAAAGGGTATACAATGACCTTGATTACAATTACCTGAAATCAACCTTTGATATTTCAGCAGTTTCATTCCATAAACTGCTACAAAGTGCCTGGAAACTGGATGCCATAAATGAATGGGGTTCAGTGGTTGCATTGAGCTATGTGGCTGCACAAAGGACTTTCTATGGTTACAATGATATGGCTGATGCCAAAGCTTTATTGGAATCAATAGCCAGGAGTTTTGGATACATATACGGCAGGGAAAAGAAAGTAAGGGTGAATACCATTTCCCAATCACCAACCATTACCACTGCTGGAAGTGGGGTAAGGGGCTTGGGGCAACTGCTTGACTTCTCTGAGCGCATGTCTCCCCTTGGCAATGCTGATGGTGATGAGTGTGCCAACTATTGTATAACACTCTTCTCTGACCTGACTAAAAAAGTAACTATGCAGAACCTTTTCCATGATGGAGGCTTCTCAAGCATGGGCATGAGCCTCAGGGCAATGGGTCAATATGAAAAAGGGCTAAAGATTGGCTATGGGCTGGAAACCCTACCTGATAAAGATAAAAAAGCTTAATAACTTTTAGTGAGGGTTTGACTTAAAGTCAAGCTCTCACTTCATTTTCTGCCACCCCTAATTAATTCTCTTTTAGATTTTTTAAAACTTTTTTATACAAGTAGTTTGTAATTTTGGTTTGTTATTAAAACATAACCCTTTAGCCATGAAAACAATTAAACTATTTATTGTAATGTTTGCCCTCACATCAGCAGTAATAGCACAGCCTAAAGACACGTTAAACACAATCCCAGATGAACAGGTCATTGTCAATAAAGAATTTGATGAAAAAGGAAACCTGATCCGTTTTGATTCAACCTATGTTTTTAACTGGAGTAGCACTGATACAACCATAAATTTCCCAGGTGGGGTTTTTTTCCAGTTTGATAACAACCCTATGATGGATATGGAGAACTTTTTTAATGAGTTTTTCAATGATTCAACCCATAAGGGATATCTACCTCCAGGCCATTCTTTAAGAATGCCTTTTGGATTTGGTGATGATTTTTTCAACCAGTTTCAGCATAAAAATGATTCACTAATAAAGATGCCATTCAATATGTTTACAGACAGCCTGTTTTTTTATCATCCTAACAATATAGATAGCATCAGGCAACATCTCCTTGATAAACTTATTAAAAATGAACCTCAACATGATCTCTTTCTAGACTTTGGCTTCCCTCAAAAGCCATCATTTATTGATAAAGAACAGCAGAAAGAATGGGAAGAAATGATGAAAAGGCATGAGGAAGAATTGGAAGATTTTAAAAAGAAATGGAAGGATAAAAAGTAGGCATCCTATTTATAAGATTTACCTGGACACCCCCCAATAAATATTATTATATAAAATTGCAACTAGGGAGGGTACATAAGTCATTATGTATCTTCTTTTAATATAGAATACTGCAAATCAATAAAGTAAAGGTTTCAAAACCTACAATGAAACCTATACTTATATAATTATATACTAACCACTACTATTTTTTCAGGCTTTTTTCAAACCTTTAGCCATAAATTATAAACTTTTTAAACTGGGTTGAATTGAAAAATATTACTCTTAGGCATGTTGGCCAGTGGGCATTAGTTTTAGTTTTGGCATTCTTTTGGTTCAAGGCACTTTTTTTCAATGACCATTCTTTCAATTTTGAGGCATGTTGCCCTTTCGGTGGTTTGCAAGCTGTAACCACATTTTTTGTGAATGGTGTTTTAGCCTGTTCCATGGAGGGAATGCAGGTTGTGATGGCTGGGATTTTAGTGCTTTCCACCATTTTCATATCCAAATTGTTTTGTGGCTATGTTTGCCCTATTGGTACAGTTTCAGAAGGAGTAGGAAGGCTTGGCAGGAGGTTCAGGATTCCCAAATTTGAAGCTGGGGGTATTATGGACATAGTTCTGAGGTCTTTGAAATACATCTTACTATTCATAACCTTTTATTATACCCTAAAAAGCAATGACCTGTTCTGCAAAAAATTTGACCCATTTTTTGCTACTGTAAGTTTTTTTGGTGAAGATGTAACCACTTGGATGGCTATCCTGGCTATACTTCTGTTGGTTGCTGGAGCAATATTCTACAAACAGTTTTGGTGTAGGTATTTATGCCCGCTTGGAGCTATTTCCAATGCCTTTAAGTACTTCTATGTTTTTGTGGTAATGTCAATAATCGTGATAATTTTTCACCAAGCTGATATTAGTATCAATCTTTTTGTTGTTTTAGCTACCACCACAATCCTTGCTTACACACTTGAAATTATTGGGTTAAGCAAACGCACAGGCTTCCAGCTTTTGAGGATTACCAGGGATGAAAACCTTTGCATAGATTGTGGTTTATGTGATAAAAAATGCCCACAAGGCATAAAGGTTTCAAAAATGAAGCTGGTAAACCACCCTGACTGTAACCTTTGTACTGAATGTATGGGGGTGTGCCCCAATGATGAAAATGCAATTGGGCTTAATGGTTCAACTAAGTTTAGGTGGCTCCCCATACTCATTACTGTTATCTTCATTATGGCAGGTATTATTTTAGGCACTAATACAAGCATACCAACAATTGATACAAAATGGGGAAACAAGGAAGAAATGGAAAGGTCTTCTACTTTTGAAATGGCTGGCATTAAGAATGTTAAATGTTATGGGAGCTCAATGACTTTTGTAAACCAGATGAAAAAAGTTCCTGGTATTACTGGTGCTGCAACCTATATTCGAGACCACAGGGTTGTCCTTCAATATGATACAACAAAGCTAACAGCAGCTGATGTACATAAGTCATTATTTAACCCCGTTTTTATTGATATCCGCCAGCCTGCAAATGAGGCAGAAATCCAGTTGGTCGATTTTTATATTGAAAACTTTTTTGACCAGCTTGATGTAGTGTTCATTGCCAATTTAGCAAAAGAGGTTGATGGTATTTATAGCTTTAAAACCTATTATGGAAACCCTGTAAAAGTGCGTTTTTTTGCAGGACTTAATACAAATGTTGATAGTCTTAAAGCGAGGATTGAAAACTCTGACCTAGTTTATAGCACACAGGAAGAAAGCTTCTCTAGTAAAGGTTTATATACTGTTGCTAATGTTGAAAGAAATGATACTATCTACACAGGGTTCCATATCAAAAAGATGGCTTACCCAGCATTTAAGAGGGCTTTCAATAATAGGAGCCAATATTCAAATAGCCAATTGGCATCAGTGGTATTTCCCATCAAAAGATACCCCAAAAACAGCCAACATATGCCCTACCTGATAAACCACCTTGGAAAAGCTGACCCTTACATTGTGGGATTAATTTCACAATATTCATTGAACGGGCCAGTAGCAGTGGTATTTTACGTAAAAGGGAAAACTACTCCTGCCAGTATTGCTGGTTTAATGCTTTCCCAAAAACTGACCATCCACTATGACAATGGGATTAGTGAAAAAATTGTAAACCCATACACTTTTGAGCTACCCAAGTCCCTCTCTATCAACAAACAAGAATCAGAAGAAAAAAATAAAAATAAATCCTAAAATCAATTATTATGATAAAACTTTACACCTTAATCCTGCTTTCTGTACTCATTGGGAGTACTTTACAAGCCCAGATCAAGCAAATATCTGATATCAATACAGCTGGCAACAGTGGTATTGGCAACCCATTTGTTTTTAATGGTGAGATATATTTTGAAGCTGATAATGGTTCTGATATTGGTGATGAACTGTATAAAATTGCTGCAGATGGCACTGTCACCCTTTTCAAAAATATTAATGCAGACCCTGAAGACACAACCCCAAATTCAGACCCTGGTAATTTCATTGAATACAATGGGAAACTGTATTTCAATGCCAATAGTGGTGATAAAACTGGTGCTGATAAGGAACTCTGGGTTACTGATGGCTCTCCAGAAAACACTTATATGGTAATGGATATCCAACCTGGAGTTAATAAAGGAGCTAACCCACAACATATGTTTGTATTTAATGGCCAACTATATTTCCAGGCTCATGATGGTTCATCTACCCAGTGGTGGAAATATGATGGGGTAAGTGACCCAGTTAAGGTTACTGAACTAAATGGCAATGGTTTTGCAACACCTTCCTGGCCTGTTGTAGACCCTGCAAAAAACATTGTATACTTCCAGGCAAACAATGGGAGAAATGAGCTTCACATCATGAAATCAGATGAAACCATTGAGGTTATTGACATTAATCCCACAAGCCATGGTTACAATGGGTTAAACTCTACTCTTTTTAATGGCAAATTATTTTTTGAGGGTGATAATGGCACCAATGGAGATGAACTTTGGATTTCTGATGGCACAGAAGCTGGTACTAAAATGTTACTGGATATTAACCCAGGTCCTGGGAATTCTGACCCAAAAAACTTCACAGAGTTGGATGGGAAACTTTACTTTGTTGTAGATGATGGAAATGGTGACCAACTATATGTCACAGATGGGACTACAGAAGGAACCAAACTAGTAATTTCATTTATAGGTTATGATGCAAAAGTAGATAACCTTTTTGCTTACAAGGGTAAACTATATTTCTCTGCTGTTGATGTTGTTAGAGGGGAAGAGTTATGGGTATTTGATGGAAGCAAAGCAGAATTAATAAAAGACCTAAATACAGAAGGTGATAGTAAACCTGAAGGATTTACCATAGTCAATGATTTACTGTTTTTTGAAGCAGCTGATGAAACAGGGACAAAACTTTGGGTGACTGATGGAACCAAAGAAAAAATTATACCAGTAGCATTAGATTTTGCCAATTCAATTGACCCTATTGATGTCAATTCAGGGGAATTTGCGATTGTAGGCACCAAGCTATTTTTTAGTGCTGATGATGCACAGGGAGATGATATATTTATGGTTGATACCAAGGATATACTATCAAGGTCTAAGCAAGCATCAAATATCAATGCAAATGCAAACAGTAATATTGATGACCCATTTGTTTTTAATAGTGAAATTTATTTTGAGGCTGATGATGGCACAGACATAGGTGATGAACTATATAAAATTGCTGCTGATGGGACTGTTAAACTTTTCAAAAATATCAATGTTGACAATGAAGACACTACCCCTAACTCAGACCCTGGCAACTTTATTGAATATAAAGGGAAATTGTATTTTAATGCCAATGATGGTGATAAAACAGGTAATGACAAAGAGCTTTGGGTAACTGATGGGACTCCTGGCAACACTGCCATGGTGTTTGACATACAACCTGGTTCTAACAAAGGTTCTAACCCTCAGCATATGTTCATCTTCAATGATAACCTGTACTTCCAGGCCCATGATGGTTCATCAACCCAGTGGTGGAAATATGATGGAACAAATGACCCTGTAAAAGTTACAGAACTAAATGGTAATGGTTTTGCCACCCCAATGTATCCTGTTGTTGACCCAGTAAACAATTGGGTATATTTCCAGGCTAACAATGGAAGGAATGAACTGCATATAATGAAAGCTGATGAAACAGTTGAAATTATTGATATCAATGCAACCAGCCATGGTTACAATGGGCGTGAGTCTGTTATTTTTGGCGGCAAATTATTTTTTGAGGGGGATGATGGAACTAATGGTGATGAGCTCTGGATTTCAAATGGTACATTAGCTGGCACTGAAATGCTATCAGATATTAATACCAATGGCAACTCTGACCCTAATAGTTTTACTGAACTTAATGGCAAGCTATATTTTGCTGCCGACAATGGTAATGGAGACCAGCTTTTTGTTACTGATGGCACAGCTGCTGGGACAACTCTGGTTAATGAACCATTTGCTGGTGATGATGGTAAAGTTGACAACCTTTGTGCCTTCAATGGGAAACTCTTTTTCTCAGCAACAGATGGGGCTAATGGGGAAGAAATTTGGGTGTATGATGGTACTGAAGCCAAAATGCTGAAGGATATCAATAGTGAAGGAGACAGTGACCCAAAAGGGTTCAAAGAAGTTGATGGACTCCTATTCTTTGAAGCTGCTGATACCAGTGGCACAAAACTATGGGTAACTGATGGTACTGAAGAACATACAATGCTTGTTGCAGAAGCACTCAATACCACAACTGACCCAACAGATGTAGATGCTGATGAATTTGCAGTAGTGGGTACTTTATTGTATTACACAGCAGATGATGAGCAAGGAGATGATTTCTTCATGGTAGATGCCAATAAATTGTTTTCATATAATGTAACCTTTGAGGTGGCTGAAGAAAATGGACCAGTTGCCAATGCCCAGGTTACATTTGATGGAGCCACAAAAAATACAGATAATGCTGGGAGGGTTTTATTCCCTGAAGTTAGGATGGGTGACTCCCTAATCTACCAAGTTGCTGCTGATGATTACCTAGATATGGATAGTACCTTAAATGTTGTTGATGGTAATGTTTATGAAACAGTTACATTAACTCATGACCCCAATTTTGATGTTACCTTTACGGTAACAGACAAACATGGCAACCCTATTGTTGGTGCAACTATCAATTTTAATGGTGCAAGCCAGGACACTGATGAAAATGGTACAATTGAATTTTCAAGCATTGAAGCTGGTGAAAGGTTGGCTTACACTGTGTCCATAGATGGTTACAATGCTGAAAGTGGTACTGTAACAATTGTGGATCAAGATGTAACTATTGAAGTTACCCTTATCCTGACAGGGATTAAGGATGTATCTAAAATGGATTACAAAATTTATCCTAACCCTACAACAGGTATAATCCATATTGAAGGGCAGGTTGTAAATGGTATTTTCAAAATATATGATGTAAACCAGCGCTTGGTTTCATCAGGTAACTTGCACACAAAAACCATTAGTGTTGATTTAGCTCCAGGGTTGTATTTCTTGCAAATTGAAAATAACCATACAAAAGCAGTAGAAAAAATAATCATAAAATAAGAAAGCTGAGTAACTTGCAGGCTACCTCGAATTGGTAGCCTGCATTATTTTAAACAAAGCCTGTGAAACAAAAAATACTTCTATACATATTCCTGGTCCTGGCAAGTAATTTTGCATTTGCCCAGGAAAAACGTTCAATCAGGGGAAGGGTTTTTGATGTGGCTGATAAAACACCTTTGGTTGGGGCAACAGTTTATATTAAAGGTACTGCCACTGGTACAACCACCAATGCTGATGGTGAGTTTTATCTTAGCCTTGTTGGTAGCCAAATTGAAAAAATGGAGTTAGCTATTTCATTTATTGGTTACAAATTGCAAACAAAACTTATCAGAGGCCAATCTGTATTTAAATTTAACCTTGAAGAAGATGTAAATTCACTTGAAGAAGTAGTGGTTACCTCTTCATATGGAACACAAAAACTAAAACAAGAAGTAGTAGGAAGTATTACCCACATTAAAACAAAAGATATTGTTCCTGAGCAGGCAGCCGTGAGCTTTGATGAATTGCTGGAAGGGCAATCATCTGGTGTTTTGATTGAAACAAGTACAGGAGTTGGAGAACCTGTCAATATCCATATTCGTGGGCAGGGATCATTAACACCTTTGACTTCAGGTTCAGTAGGCAGTTCTACCCAACCCTTAATTATTGTTGATGGGGTAATCCTCGCCGAAGAAATTTCATTGGATGAAAATTCATTTTTTGATGCGAGTGATGGTAATTTTGCTGAAGACCTAATGAATCCTTTTGCTAAAATTGGGATCAATGACATTGAATCAATAAACATCCTGAAAGATGCAGCAGCAGTTAGTTTATATGGTGCTGATGGAGCCAATGGGGTTATCCTTATAACCACTAAAAAAGGGCAAAAGGGTCCTATGAAATTTAATGTAAATATCCAGGGAGGTTTTAACTCCGCCATAAACAGGATTGAATATATGAATGGGCAACAATACCAGGAGTTACGCAACATGTATTACCTGAATAGTGGGCAGCCTGAAAATGTGCAAAAGTGGAATGGTGTTAATACCAATTGGTTTAATTTATTGAACAGGACAGGGAATTACCAAAATATTGATTTCTCCTTTTCAGGGGGAAGTGAAAAATTAACCTATAGGGCAGCCATAGGATACCAGATAATCAATGAACCACAAATTAAAAATGATTTCAAAAAATATAATGCTGCCTTTTCATTCCAATATTCTACAAAAAAATTAAATATTTCCCTTTCTACAAAACCTTCCTATACAAAGAAAAATACACCCAATACACTCTATTCATTTGCAGTGCAACCTACCCTTGCCCCATATGATGAAGAAGGAAATTACACCCACTTTGAAACCTATGGAAACCCACTAGCAGTGGCTCACCAAAACAGGGTTTTAGTAAACACCTATTCTTTGATCAATAGCATAAAGTTAAATTACATTTTCAATGAATCATTAAGCTTTTCTACTTTGTATGGGCTTGATTTTTCAAATAAGGATCAGGACAACTATTATTCAGGGTTGAATGAAACTGGCAGGGATAATAATGGCAACATAGGCAGGCGTATGTTGCGTGACAGGGATACACGTAAATGGAACTGGGATGCCAAATTGTTTTTTAATAAAGATTTTGAAAATGGCCATTACATGGATGTTCTTGCTGGAGTTGAAACCAGGGAGAATTTTGTAAAGTTTGCATATTCAATGGGAAAAGACTTCCCTATCCTTGATGAGATTATACCCATTGAAAAAGCTGAAATACAGAGCTATGCAAAAGACAAGTCAAAAAGTACAGGAAGATCATTCTTTTCTCAGGTAAATTATGATTTCAAAAAGAAATATTTCTTTTTAGCAAATTTCAGGATAGATCAAAGTTCAGCATTTGGTGGTGACAATAATACCTCATATAATGGAGGTTTTGGGGCAAGCTGGGTAATATCCAAAGAAAACTTTTTAAGTAACTATAAATGGCTTGAATTCCTTAGGGCAAGGGTTAGTTATGGTACTTCTGGCAATTCAAGGATAGGTTCATATCGTGCTTTAGGGCTATATACAGTTAAAGATAAAGACCAAACTGGTTACAATGGAAACAATTATGCATACCCATCATCTGCACCTAACCCCAACCTAGGCTGGGAAAAGAACTACAAATTTGATGTAGGCCTTGATATCTCTACCAAATCAGGTGTCAGCCTCACCTTGGAATACTTCAATGATGATATCAGGGATATGATTGTCTCCCGTGATGTAATCAATGAAATTGGATATGAAAGCGTGCAGATCAATGGTGCAAATATGTACAACAGGGGAATTGAAGCAAGCATTAGTACCCAAGCCATAAAAACAAAAGGCTTTAAATGGAGCCTAAATTTCAACCTGTCTAGGGTAAATAATAAAGTGACCCATTTGCAAGGACTAGGTTCAGATTACTCGTCGGCAGAAAGAGCCAGGGCTCAGCGTGTAGGTTATTCAACCAATGTAATCTGGGGTTACCAATATGTTGGGGTTGACCCTGCAACAGGGCGTGAGCTGTTCAATGTAGATGGAAATCTAATTGATGCAAAATACCTTAAAGACCATTACAATGACAAAATTAACTGGGAACCTATTGGCAATTCAAAACCTGATTTTCATGGAGGTGTAAGCAATAAATTTAATATTGGTAAGAACCTGGATGTAAGGGTAGTTATGACCTATTCAGCTGGGGCAGGCAAAATGGTACAAAAAAACCTGGTAGACCACTATAGGCTTCTCTTTAACAGGAACCTAGCAGTGGATGCCTATTATGGAAGTTGGAAAAGAGAAGGGGACATAGCTTTTTACCCTGCTGTAAATAACTCCAACCCATTGGTTACCAACTCTACTAAATACCTCTATTCTACCTCATATATAAAACTAAAAACCATACACCTATCTTATAGGCTCCCTGTCAAAGATTTGCACATCCCATTTAAAAACTTAAGTATTTATATGAATGGTTCAAACTTATTTTACTGGTATAAAGACAGGAGTAATGGAGAAACAAATGGTATTGCTGAATTACAAAACGTGTACCCCAAAATGAGGACATTTTCATTTGGGATAAAAGCTGGGTTTTAAAATGAAAAAAATTCTGTATATAGCATCATTTTTACTGATAACCTCAACTTCATGTAGCGATTTCCTCACCCAAGAGCCTACTGAGCAAAGGTCAATAGAACAACAATTCTCTAATAAGGAGAACATGGAACAGGCAATTAATGGGATGTATTATGGTTTAGAAGCTGTGGTTTCAGGAAAATATTTTTTATATGCCGACCTGGTTGGTGGAAATTTTACTTTTACCCCAGATGAAAATGACCATGTATTGGAAGTACCTCCAGCACTTAACCTGATGAAAGTTTATGAGTTTAGGGATGAAGAACCTGATTCTGAGTATGATAGTTTTTTTGAAAATATTTATGATATAATTAACCAGGCCAACCTGATCATTGAACACATACTTGTAATGGATTTTATTTCTAATGAGGAGAAAAACCAGGTAAAAGCAGAATGCCTGGCTGTAAGGGCTTTTTCACATTACCTGGTTAGCCTGTTATATAGCCAGCAATATGGGTATACTCCTGATGCTTCACATATTGGGATAGTTTACAATACGCGTACACAAGTACCTGGGGTTGATTACCCTAAAAGGGGAACCATGGCTGAAACCTATGAACTGTTGAAAACAGACCTTGACGAAGCTTTATCATTATTTACAAATAAACAAGCCCTGAGATATGGCCCATCTTATTCCTATTTTAACCCGACCACAACAAAAGCTTTATATGCAAAAATTGCCTTGCAAATGAATGACTGGCAAAAAGCATATGATTATTCAGGAGAAATCATCACAACTTCTGGAATATCTCTCACTGAAACGGGGAATTATGTGGATGAATGGAAAAAACCTGAAGAAGCTGTGAGTGAAGTTATTTTGGAATTTTCTGCCCCCAGGACATCTGAAGGAGATGTATCTTCTTCTGTTGCCCATAGTTTTTTTAGTTTTGACAATACCTCAAATTACAATGATATTGTTGCCAGTAAAGACCTGATCAACTTTTTTGAAGAAAATGATATCAGGAAGGGGTTGTTTTTTGTTGAGGAACTGCCCACTTCTGTTTTTAATATTGTAACTAACCAACCCTACTACTTTACCTGGAAATTCCAGGATGACCCTGGTACTACTTACATGAGGCTTTCTGAAATGTATTTAATAAGGGCTGAAGCTGCTGCAAGGTTAGGAAATAACCTGGTAAATGCTTTGGCTGATTTAAATAGAATTAGGGTAAGGGCAAGCTTGCAGCCATTGGAAACAACCACTAACCTTTTGGAAGAAATTTTTATTGAAAGAAGGAGGGAATTAGCTTTTGAAGGAAACCTCTTTTTTGATATTGTAAGGTATAAAAAGGATGTTACCAGGAGCTTAGGATGTTTATCTGCTGTATGTAATATGAACTACCCATCCAGTTATTTTGTGCTGCCCATTCCTGAAGCAAGCATTATATTAAATGAAAATATGATTCAAAATGAAGGTTATTAAGAAATATTATACCCTATTTTTACTGGTCTTTATTTCTTTTTCTTGTGAAAAAACAGAAAGGGAGTTATATACCAATGAAGATGGCAGGTTTGTGCGTTTTACAATGATGGTGAAACCTGATGGGACCCAGGTTGGCCATTCCAGGCAAAATCCTTCAGCAGCAGTAGTCAGCAAGTTTAATTATTCACAAAAGAAAATATTGAAAATACCTGTAAGCTTAACTTCTGAAACTTTTGAAAATGATATAACAGTAAATTTCTCCACAAACCCAGTAGGTAATTTCACTGGTTTTAAAATTGAGCCATCAGAAACATTAACCTTCTCAAAAGGGAAACTGAACGATACCATTTCCATTAGTTTTAACCAAAGGTGGCCTATTGAGCCACAAAGCTCAATAACCCTGAAACTTGAAAATGCCAGTGACCCTGAAGTACAAATTGGGTTACCCAATAAAAAAGACAAGTTTGATGAATTAACAATTTTCCTTGGTGCATTAAAATTGCGCTATTATTTGCCTACTGAAAACATGTTTACTATAAATGGAGATGCAGGAGAAGAAGTGTTTTTTGATGTATCCTTCCCTGATGGTTTTTTCACTTCTGAAATAGAAAACAAACCGTTGGTAAAAGTAGCTGATGCTGATTTTTCATACTCACTAGAGCAACTTCCTTATACTGAAGATGACAGCAAAATAACCTATAAGCTAACAGTAGAAGAAGCTTTGAAAATTGACGAATTTTCTTATTCTGCCAGAATTGAGTTAGAAGAGCTGGATAACTACTTTATAGGAGGGACAAAAACATTAACCATTGAAAAACCTGAAAAAGTGGACAGGGATGTTACCCTTAACACAGCATCTAATTTCTATAACCTGGATGACCCTTTCTACAGGACATTTGGTGAAACATGGATGGATTTTAACAAAGATGGAGAATGCAAATGGCAAGCATTTAATACATTTACATTCCCTGTTGAGGTAAGTGCTTCCCACCCTGATGCAATATTGTATGACGATAATGGCACCCCATCAACTGAAGATGATATTTACCATCATGCATTTAGGGTTGGGTTTAATTCTCCCAATGCAGGAAGAACCACCAACTCCTTCAACCTAAAACGTTGGTTTGAAAATGATTATACTGATGCAGACAAATCACCTGGCTTCAATATAACACAAGCTTTAGAGTTTTATCCTGAAAGTGGCACAAGTGCCTCCAATGGGCTTGTAAAAGTTATTTCCCAAGAAGTAGTGATTTCGAGCAGGGATGACAAAAGTTATGTACTTCAAATTGAAGGTGAAGGTGTTTATTCCGAGGTTTCTCCTGGTACATTTAAATTGGAGTTTGAACTTAGGGTGGCCAATTCTGAACTGTTTGGAGGAACACAGGCTGCTAAATATGTATTATTTAACACCAACAATTATACAGACCCTGATCCATTAACTGAAGGGTGTTTCATGCCAGTGGAATTATAAATTAGGCATTTAACAATTGAAATGCTAGTTTTAACGTAAAATGACAAGGAAGATGAAGGATTATTTTGGGAAAGCAACACATTGCATTAGTTTAATTGGGATATGTTTAATGTTGCTGCCATTTGGGGCTACAGCAAAAAAAATAAATAATGGAAAAGAGGCTTGTGAAAATAAAAATACCTACCAAGCTTTCCTGAAAGGAAAAGAGGTAGTGGGCAAAGGGTTGTTTACTATTTACAAAAAGGATAATTCCTATTTTTTTGAACTGGAAGACACCCTTTTAGGCAGGGACCTATTACTAGGATCAAGGGTTGCAGAACTAAGTAGCACCTCAAAAGTTGTGGCAGGAGAAATGAGGAAAAGCCCAATTTTGATAAGGTTTTCACGCGACCAAAAAAACCTATACATGCACCAGGCTAGCCATGATTACCTGGCTGATTCAACTGATGCAATCAGTATTTCAGTCAAAAGAAATTCCATCACGCCCATCTTAAAAACCTTCCCAATAAAAACATTGAACCATGATAGCACTGCTGCAATAGTTGATTTCACGAAATTCCTTTCAGCAGAGATACCTGCTATATCACCATTCAATAATAAATATAAAGCAGGGAAACTGGAAGCTGATGCTACTTTTATCCTGAAAGCCCAGGCATTCCCCAAAAATGTGGAAATAAAAACCCAGATGAGCTATAGCAACACAACAGGGAGCCCCTTCCTGATAGTCATGAACCGTTCATTCCTGCTGCTTCCTAAAATCCCAATGAGGCCACGTTTTGAGGACAAACGTGTAGGCTATTTTATGAATGGTGGAAGGTATTTTTCATCTAAAAAAATTGGGATTGAAAGTTTAAAGTATATTTCCAGGTTTAATATTGCTCCCAAAGCCTCTGACCTGGAGAAATACAAAGCCGGGGAATTAGTAGTTCCTGAAAAACAAATTGTATTTTACATAGATAATGCCTTTCCTGAAACCTGGGCATCTTATATAAAAGCTGGGGTTGAAGACTGGCAAAAAGCATTTGAGGCTATTGGCTTCAAAGATGCTATAATTGCTAAACCCTACCCCATTAATGACCCTCATTTTAACCCTGAAGATATTCGTTATTCTTGCGTGCGTTACATAGCTATGCCCAAAGCCAACTCAATGGGGCCCAGGTGGATTGACCCCAGAAGTGGTGAAGTAATTGGGGGGGATGTACTTTGGTGGCATAATGTAACTGAACTTTTGCGTGATTGGCGTTTTGTACAATGTGCTGCTGCCGACCCTGCTGTAAGGAAAAAAGACCTTGATATTGAAATATTGGGTGAGATGATCAGGTATGTAGCTGCACATGAAGTGGGGCACACATTGGGCTTAAAACATAACATGAGGGCTTCATATGCTTTCCCTGTTGATTCTTTGCGCTCAGCCAGCTTCACGCAAGCAAATGGGACAACCCCATCCATTATGGATTATGCGCGTTTCAACTACATTGCACAGCCAGGAGATAAAGAGGTCAGGTTTACCCCACCCAATATAGGCCCTTATGATATTTTTGCCATTGAATGGGGGTATAAACCTATTTATGAAGCTAAAACTCCTGTTGATGAAAAAACCATCCTTAACCAATGGATACAAGAAAAATCTGATGACCTTATTTACAAGTTTGGCAACCAGCAAATGGGCTTGGCTTTTGACCCTTCATCACAAAATGAAGCCCTGGGTGATGATGCTATTAAAGCCAGTGAGTATGGGGTAAAAAATGCACGTTACATTATGGGCAACCTGGTTAAGTGGACAACCGCAAAAAATGAAGGGTATGATTTCCTTTCACATATTTATGATGAATTAATAAAACAATACAAACGTTATTTGGGCCATGTAAATTCATACCTGGGAGGAGTATACATAAACCTGCAGGTTGAAGGGGAAGGCAAACAGTTTTATGAACCATTATCGCGCGAAAAACAAGAACAGGCTATAGGTTGGCTTTTCAATGAGATGAGGACACAGCATGAATGGATATTGGATAGGGAAGTTGAAAAAAGGATTGGGGCACAAAAAGCAAACCTTTTGAAAATGCAGGCCTCATTACTTGATAATATTATGAGCAGTGTTATATTCCAAAGATTAGAGCTATACCATAATGAATATTCTTGCCTGGATTATTTAAGTGACTTACATGACCAGGTTTGGTTAAAAACAATTAACAAGCAACCATTGAATGAATTTGACAGGCATCTACAAGCAAATTATGTAAACAACCTAATGGTTATGTCAGGTATGCATAAATCAAGTGGGAAAAGTAAACCTGCTTTATTTGAAGGATCACTTGCTGCCCCAAATTCTTCAAAAACATTTTTCCTTGATAACATTATAAAACCTTTGCTGTATTTAGAAATTGAAAGGACACAAGGTATTTTAAAAAAAGGATTAAAGCACAAGGATCCTATCACCAAGGCACATTATAAATATCTTTATGAGTTGGCCATGAAAAAGTAGCTTTCGTGCTTATAAATTTTCATGTATCAGTAAATTAAAAAAGACATGCCAATTTTATCATAATGGGCTTTGAAAATCATTGTACCCATGTGCAATTCTAAATTACTGTATAGCATTGTGGTATATAATTTTATAGCTATTTTTGCCCTGGATGGAGTACCTATATATAATTTGCATTGGATTATTGCTATTTTTTTCGTTCTCCCTGCTCACCAAGAAGAATAAAGCTTTTTCTGAACGTATTTTTTCTTCCTGGATTATCCTCCTGTTAGTTACAGTTATGTCCTTTTTAGTGTATGCCAAAGGCCAAGCAAGGAGCTATCCAATTTTTATAACCCTGATTTGCGACTCCCATTTATTACATGGTGCCTTTCTTTATATTTATGTACTTGCTTTTACAAACCCTTCATTCAGGCTTAAAAACAAACATTTCTGGCATACAGCCCCAATGGCGATTCAAATAGTAGCCAAACTTTACCTGAACTATCTGGTAGATGAAATGGATTGTTACCAGGAAGGTGGGTGTGTGGAAGGAGATAATATATACGTAACATTAACTTACATCTATAAATACTTTGTACTTGGAACCTATATTATACTTACCTGGCTTGTAATAATCAGGGATAAGCAAAACACCAATACCCCACGCGGGCAAATGAGGCATACATGGGTAAGGCAGATTATCCTTGGAGTCACATTTCTTTATGTTGGCATATTATTATTGTATGTTGGGCGTTTGATTTTTCCTGAATTATTTTGGGAAAGGATGCTACTTGGTAAT
The DNA here is from genome assembly GCA_028282705.1 of Prolixibacteraceae bacterium. Taxonomy (GTDB): domain Bacteria; phylum Bacteroidota; class Bacteroidia; order Bacteroidales; family Prolixibacteraceae; genus JABMQB01. Next base: position 28,103 of record JANQHI010000029.1, read on the forward strand.
ACACTTACCACCCTGTTTATTTTTATTTTCTTATATATAGGCAATAGTTATACATATATATTTGTCAGCCCTTCAAAAAGCAGGTTTAAAAACCTCAGTGAATCATTTAACCCTGCTGCATGCAACCAACTAATACAACCTGGAGAGATGGAAACAATTTTCAACCAACTGAATGATTTTATGGAAAATGAAAAACCATATATAAAAGGGCAATTAACCATAAAAGAACTTTCATTACTTACAGGGATTCCTACCGCATCCATATCACAATCAGTAAATACCCTTACAGGGAAAAGTGTTACTGATTACATCAATAAATTCAGGGTTGACCTTTTTAAAGAAAAAATTGCAGACCCTTCTAATAAAAATTACAAAATCATGGTCCTTGCTGATGAATGTGGTTTCAACTCCAAATCAACACTGGTCAGGATATTTAAACAACACACTGGGCTAACCCCAAGTGAGTACTTAAAAAGAGTACAGCCTTCTGCATAACTTATCAATCCGGTAATATTCTCTCAATGAAATATTTAAACCTCTGTAGATATTGTGGATGGTACATGTCCTTTTTAAAATACCTAAAAATGATATGGACGTAGCTGTAACCATAAAAAACAAACTGTCCTTGAAAATTAACAGCCCATAAAATTACTTCTTTCCTTACCCAATTTATAAACCATGCCTGATTATCTTTATCACATTGCCTGCCAGGGGATAAAAAAAGCACCAACCTCACTTGGCTGGCGCTTCTATTTTTTGGAAATCTTCATCACTAATCCGTCTTCCTCTTAATGCTGCAACCAACAGGTTTTGTTTCCTGTAAGGCAACTTTTTCCCCTTTTCCAACACTTATAAGAGCATCTTTTAAGTAAGCTTTTTCAACCCCATTACTACTCTTATAATTATCATCAATAGCTCCTTTATAAACGAGCTTCATGTTTTTATCAAACAGAAAAACGTGAGGGGTAGTTTGCCCTCCAAAGGCATTGGCAATAACACTCTCCTTGTCTACCACATAGTTAAAGTTATAACCTTTGCCTAAAGCATGTTTTTTCATGGCATCAAATGAGTCATCACCAGCACGCTTTTTATAATTAGAATTAAGGACAATCATCCCTACCTTATTTTTGTCAGCCCATTTTTTTGCTTCAATATACCTGTCTTCCCAAGCTATTACAAAAGGGCAGGTATTACACGAGAACATAACAACCACACCATTCTCTTTGGCAGCATCAGCAATGGATACCATACTACCTGAAACATCTTTCATTTTTACATCAGTCAGGACAGCTTTATCACCCAGTTTTAGGTGGTTCACTTCACTACCTGCAAAAACAGTAACAGTGCAGAGGATTAAAAACAGGAATGCAATTTTTTTCATGACTATCAATTTAAGTTTGAAATTTAACCAAGTATTTTATAATCAACCTATTTCATAACAACCAGTAGTTTTTCTTTGTTCAAAGAAACCCATAAATTAACAAACCATTAACTTGATATGGCTTCATAAACTTTTTTCTTTTAAAAGAGTTATAATGCCAAAAGCAGATATGGATTTTAAAAGCATAAGAAATGAATATGAGGGAGGTATCCTCACTCCTAGCAACCTGGATAAAAATCCAATTTTGCAGGTAAAGTTGTGGGTTGATGAAGCTGTTAAAAACAAAGCAATTGAAGCCACAGCCATGGTTGTATCAACCATTGACAGAAACAGCTTTCCACAGTCGAGAGTGGTATTGCTTAAGGCAATTAGTGATGAAGGGTTTTCTTTTTTTACCAACTATAATAGCTCAAAAGGAATAGATATCCAGGGTAACAACAAGGTTTCATTGCTATTTTTTTGGCCTCAATTATTTCGCCAGGTAAAAATTACAGGTATCGCCCATAAAGTTGATCCATCTATTTCTGATGAATATTTTTCCTCCAGGCCTTTTGACAGCCAGCTGAGTGCCATAGCTTCAGACCAAAGCCAGGAAATTATTTCACGCCAGGAGTTGGAAGATGAATTCAATAAACTACAGAAGCAATATTCAGGACAGGCAATACCGCGCCCAGCTCATTGGGGAGGATACACTGTAAAACCTATTACCATTGAAATTTGGCAGGGACGACAAAACAGGCTACATGACCGTTTCCTATACATCAAAAATAATCAAGATTGGAATATTAAAAGATTAGCTCCTTAAACTAAGTAGATAGTTACAGTTTAGGAGAAAATTCTCCACCTTTCCACGAGCCTATCTGCGCAGTTAGGCTGGGAGTACCTTTGCCTGAAAGGTAAAAGGAGAGGGGGTTAATGTGTGTCAAGCATCAAGAAAATCCTCCCCCAGCTAAAGCTGGTACCTCCTTTATAAAAGGAGGACTATCTTTGATACTCCATATCCAAAAATCCAGTATCTGGTAACCAGCATCCAGCAACCTGTTCTCTATTCTCCAAAATCAAGTTTGAAACGCTGTTTTAGCAAATCCAGATCAGGGTTTTTCTTTAGCATCTCCTGGAACTTTTCAGTATCAGTATAAACAATCCTACCTGTTTTCTTTATTTGCTTTTTGGTGATCAGTTCAATTTTTGAATTCTTCAGTTCCCTTCTCAACCATGAAACCAACTCTGGTTTAACTCCCTTTAAGGCTTCTTCTTGAACTGAATTTTCTATGGTTATTTCCAGTTTATAATCTTCTGAGAGCTTTGGCACATCAGCCAGGGTTGCTTTTAGGCTAGGCTTATCAGAAATGGTTTCCAGGAAATTTTTCCATTTTTCGGCTAATTGCTCCTGGGTAAAGCCTTCTGTTTCTGAGGTATTATTATACAAGGCATGCTGCTCTTTTGCCGAAATTTCTTCTTCTCCTTGAAGTTTCCCTTTTAAAGCATCTTTTACTGAAGGTCCCGAAAATTTACCACTGATCTTTTTTAATGGAGGTTTAGGTTTGGGCACATTGTTAGCAGCTTTTTCTACTTCTTTGGGTTTTGCAGGTGTTTCTTTTGAAACAGGTTTCGCTACTTTTGAGAAAAGAGGCTCAAGTGTTTTGCCATTAACAGGTTGGTCAGCTATTTTTTTTTTAGGGTTAGCTGTGCTATCCTGATCAATGCCAGCTCAACCAGCAGGCGTTTATTTTGGCTTGTTTTATATTGCAGGTCACATTCATTTGTTATACCCAATGCACCCACCAGGAAATCACTTTCACAGGCTGCTGCCTGGCTTTTATACTGGACTTGTATCTCCCCACCTACTTCAAGAAGCTGTATAGTAACAGGGTCTTTGCAAACCAGCAAATCCCTGAAATGGCTGCTCAGCCCATTTATAAAATGATGCCCATCAAAACCAGCATTCAACACATCATTGAATATCATTAACACATCAGGCACTTCATTTTTTAGGAAATGGTTTACTAGCCTGAAATAATAATCATAATCAAGCACATTCAGGTTGCTGATCACATCTTTGTAAGTGATCTCCTTCCCTGAAAAGCTGACTATTTGGTCAAAAATGGAGAGGGCATCACGCATAGCCCCATCAGCTTTTTGGGCTATAATATTCAACCCCTCTTGTTCTGCTGAAACCCCTTCACTTTTAGCTACATATTCAAGGTGCCCCACAATGTCCCTAATATTGATCCTGTTAAAATCAAATATCTGGCAACGTGACAGTATGGTAGGGATAATTTTATGTTTTTCAGTGGTAGCCAATATAAAAATGGCATGTGCAGGTGGCTCCTCCAATGTTTTCAGGAATGCATTGAATGCGGCCTGTGACAACATGTGAACCTCATCAATAATATAAATGCTGTATTTGCCAATTTGGGGAGGTATCCTCACCTGCTCTGTCAGGCTCCTGATATCATCCACAGAATTATTGGAGGCTGCATCCAGCTCATGGATATTGAAAGACCTGCTGCTATTGAATGAGTTGCATGATTCACATTCATTACATGCCTCTGTATCAGCAGAGATATTGGTACAGTTGATGGTTTTTGCAAAAATCCGGGCACAGGTTGTTTTCCCTACCCCACGTGGCCCGCAAAAGAGGTAGGCATGAGCAAGCTGGCTTCCCTTAATGGCATTCTTTAATGTTGATGTAATTGAATCCTGGGCAACAACTGTACTAAATGAATCTGGCCTGTATTTTCGTGCTGAAACTATAAAATTCTCCATCTGGTTTGTCCTGTGACATACAGTTTCAAATATACATATTTAATGAGTTCACCCATGGAAAACTTATCAACAAAACCGACTATTATTGTTATAAGTTGAGGTACAATATTGAGGGGTATGTATTAAGTTTTGATAGCATCAGCACATTAGGCTTATCTTAAAAAACAGCTTTTTTCTTTACAACACTTCCCTTGGTTATTTCAGCAAATAGGTTAACTTGCAAACAAACCATTTCAGGTGCTGTTTTACATGAACCTATTAACTCAACATTTCCAAAAAAGATACACATGGGTGATTCTTGCCTATGTTGTTTTGCTTTTTGTTTGTAGGCTGGTTTTTTTATATGGGCTTGAATATGATGAAGCAGAACAGGCCATCTTAAGCCAGAAATTCCAATGGGGATATAACCAGCAACCACCTTTGTATAGTTGGTGTGTGATGGTGCTGAACAAGCTAATGGGAAATTCCCTTTTTATGATAATAGGTTTTAGGAACCTGCTGATATTTGGGATTTTTTATTTCCTCTATCAAATTGGGAAAAACCAATTTAAAAACCATATCAATGCCATCTTTGGCAGTGCAAGTACTGTTTTGATTATCCAATTCTCCATTGAAGCATTGAAGCATACCCACACCATGTTGGTAACATTTGCTGTGGTTTTCCTTTTGTGGGTAATTTCAAGGCTTATAAAAAAACCTTCAGCATTAAATTATCTTTTACTGGGGATTGCCCTTGTTATCGGAATGCTTTCAAAATTCAATTTCATTATAAGTGCTTTTTCTTTTTTATTTGCTGCTTTGGTATTAAAACCATACAGGCAACTTATTTTTTCTCCAAAGATCTTTATAAGCATTTTTATACTGGTTTTGCTATTCCTTCCACATGGCATTTGGCAATGGCAACATCTTCATGAAAGCACGAGGGAAACTATGATTGATTTAAGGGGATATGAACCTTTGGAAACCAGTTTTGCAGTGGCTAAAGGATTAGCTGCTTTGTTCATAAGAATTGTATGGATGCCCATACTTTTTATTGTGGTTACCTTTATCCTGTTGAAAGGAAAAATAAAATCCCTTTTAAAACTACCAAAAAACAATTTCATATATTTTGCAGTAATTGGCATTGCATTTACCATATTATTATTTACAATCTCTATCATAGCACTCAAAGCATCAGACATGAGGGCAAGATGGTTACAACCTGTTTTAATCTTACTCCCATTGGTAACTTTTGGTGCACTGGATGGTAAAAATGTTATCTCTAAAAGAGGAGCAAATAATTATTCATTTTTCCTGACAATCTTTTTTGGGATTGTTATTAGCTACTCTGTTTTGCATATAACCCTTGCTTCTGACCTGGGGTACAAGGAAAGCATCAATAGGCCCTATGGGCTTTTTGTAAAACACCTGAACACTGAATTTAAGCTTGAGGAGAAAGGTGTGGATTTGATCATAGCCAACAGTGTTAACCTGGCAGGAAATGCCAGGTATTATTTGAAAGATTATCCTGTAGAGGCAATGGATTATAACTGCAAAAACAAATATGGTATCTACCTGGTTAACCAGCCTAAAAAGGTTTTGATGATCTCACTCCCTGGTGATAATAATTACTTTTTTGATTGTATGAAGAAAAGAGAAGGTAATCACATGGAGATCATTGAACAGGATACAATTACCCTTCCTTTACATTATTCAGATACCAGGAAATATAGTTTTACCTATTCTTTGGTAAGTTTTGAGCAAGGAATGGATATTGAGCTATAAATTGATTTGAGTTTTATTTTAATCAAAACAATTTTGTAATTTGTTTTATAATCAGGATGTGCTAGTTTTATTATTCGAAGTTGTCTAAAGTTGAAGGGGAATTTCGAAAGTGACATATTGATTACCAGTGGCAAAGCTCCATTTTTCTTGCATAGCCATAGTTATGGAAGAAAAATTAGCTGAAGCCCAATGGGATCAAGATGTTGCTTGCAGTTTTTCAATTTAACTTTAGACAACTTCTTCTTATGCCTCTCTTTAAAATAAATTAAAGAATTAGTTTACAATGAAATATTTATTAATCCTATTATACACCACTTTTTTAATACAACCAGTTATGGGGCAATATAAAAGCCTTTATGATTTCTATGCAAAAACCATTGATGAGAAGGATTTTGATTTTTCATCCTTAAAAGGGAAAAAAGTAATGATTGTCAATACAGCCTCCAAATGTTCACTTACCCCCCAGTATGCTATTTTGGAAGAACTGCATCAGGCATATGGCCATAAACTGGCTATTATAGCTTTCCCTGCCAATAATTTTATGGGGCAGGAAAAAGGAACAAATGAAGAAATCTTTGAATTTTGTACTACCAAATATGATGTTACTTTCCAGTTAATGGAGAAAATTTCTGTAAAGGGTAAAAACCAGCACCCTATTTATAAATGGCTAACCAATAGCAAAGAGAATGGTGTATTGGATACACGTGTAAGGTGGAATTTCCAGAAATTCCTGGTTGATGAACAGGGGCATGTGGTAGATTTTGTGCGCCCCATGATGAAGCCAAACAATGAACGCGTAATTAGCTGGATTGAGGAAGGTTAATCCTTATAATTTTTTATCACATACAATCTCATATTTTATATTTTCCATATCCTTAAAATAGACAGCATAATAATTTTCACTGTACTCTGGGTGGATTTGAGGTTCAGATACAATAACAGCACCTATTTTCAATAACTCCTGATAAGCATTATCTACTTCCTCCCTAGTGCCTGCCTTAAAAGCTAAATGATGTAAAGCTCCTGGTTTCCTCCTGTGAACTGGTTCATTTTTAAAAGCTTGCCTTGGAGAAGTAATGGCAAATGCCAATAGCTCATGGGTATATTCAATCACATGGAAATCATGTTCCTCAATAAAAGCACTTACTTTATTTTTTATATCAAAACCTACAATTGGCAGAAATTTGTCATAAAAAGCTTCTGCTACTTTCATGTCTTTTACTGTTATCTGGATATGGTCAATAATGGGTTTCATTACAATTACATGGAAAATTTAAGTTGTGAAAGGTAAGAAACTGCACGTAAGTTTGCAAAAAAAAGATTGCTGGGTGCTAGATGCTAGTTACTGGATGCTAGCTTTAATCAAATAAATAGATTGAGTGAACTGAAATAAGTAATTATATTATTGGGTGATTGAATAATTACATAGATCAATTGGGATTATGCTACAATATTTATTCACCTATTCATTTATGCATTAATATATTTATGCATTCATGCATTATTGATTACTGACCACTGAGGCTAATCACTATCTTCCTTCATCCTTTTGTCTTGTACTTTCCTGTTTTCAATAGTATAGAGTGGAAGGAATACCACAAAAAAGATTATCACTGAAGCTATTACCCAAACCATGGTATTTTTTTCAGTAAACAAATGGATAAAAAGAGAAACTCCCAATACTAAAATAGCCCCTGGTCCTGTGGCAAATAAAATGACTTTTTTAAGCATACCTATTTTTTCAATGCATTTTTATAAGCAGCCAATGCCCTTTCCCTGGCAAAAGCATGGTTAACTATTTTCTGAGGATATTTATCTGTACCATATTCAGGCACCCATTGTTTAACGTATTTTCCCTCTTTGTCAAACCTGGCTTGTTGGCTTTCAGGGTTAAAAATACGAAAATATGGGGCTGCATCACACCCTGTTCCAGCTGCCCATTGCCATCCACCATTATTTGAGGCCAGTTCAAAATCAAGCAACCTTTCAGCAAAATAGGCTTCTCCCCAGCGCCAATCAATCAGCAAGTGCTTGGTTAAAAAGCTGGCAGTTACCATCCTTACCCTGTTATGCATATATCCTGTTTGGTTCAGTTGGCGCATGCCTGCATCTACCATGCGGTAGCCAGTCTCACCATTACACCACCTATGGAAATCAATCTTATTATTTAGCCATCCTATTTTATTGTATTCAGGTTTGAATGCCCCATCTTTCACATGTGGGAAATGCCAAAGGATGGAAATAAAAAAATCCCTCCATATAAGCTGGTTCAGTAAAATAGGGGAACCAATTGCTGCCTTTTTTACAATTTCTCTTATGCTTATAACACCAAACCTAAGGTAAATACCTAACCTGGTTGTTCCTTCCAATGCCGGGTAATCACGGTTTTTAGCATACCCTTCCAATATTTCATCCTTTAGGTTGTAAGCAGGAACCTTGTTATTTTCTTTAAAACCAAAATCCTCAATTCCTGGTATCTGATATGGCTGGTTTTTTATAAACCTTTCTTGAAAAATAGCTATTGAATAATCTGAATAAGATGCACTTTTAAAGGTTTTTAACCACTTTTTGCTATAAGGGGTAAAAACAGTATAAGGGGTGCCATCATCTTTTACAATTTCTTTCCCATCAAAAAAAACATGGTCTTTGTAGGAACTGAATCCCACACTATGAGCATTCAACAAATTTTCAATTTCTTTGTCGCGTTTGATGGCAGTTGGTTCATAATCTTTATTTGTAAAAACATGTTGGATAGTGTAATTGCCTATCAACTCCCTAAAAGTTTCTTCTGGTGTACCATAAAATACAGCCATGGAAGACCCTATTTCTTCCAGCTGGCTTTTTAATTTCTTTACCTGGGCATAAATGAATGTAACCCTGGCATCATTTTTATTCTGCAGTTTCCTGAGAATAGTAGTGTCAAAAATAAAAATAGGCAAAACAGGTAACCTGCTGTTAAGGGCATAAAATAACCCTACATTATCGTGAAGCCTGAGGTCGCGCCTAAACCAAAATATATTTACCTTTTGTTTCATAAGGTTATGTTGCAGCAGCCATTGTAGCAGCCCTTGATGCTATGATTGTTGACCTTACCGCAGGAGCTATATCTTTTATAAATGCTGGCACTTCACTCCTTTTAAATAGTTCTTTAACCTTTCTTTTGGCTGATTTCCTCTTTTCCCTTTCTCTGTAAATTTTATTATAAATAGCCAGTGGTTCAAGCAAAGCCAGCAACATCATATCTTCAACACTACAATCTCCCCTAAAGATTGCATGGTCTACCTCTTTGATGATTTGCCTTCTGGCTTTTTCATTAGTTAAGTGGGGCTTTAACCATTTAAAAAACAAAAACTTCTTTTGTTCCAACCTGATAAGGTGATCTTTTTTTAGCCTCTCATAAATAATATTCCTGATTTTTTTGTTAGGATAAAACTTATTGAGCCAATACTTGATCCTTTTATCCCCATTCGCATTTTTTGATTTATCCAGGATAAAGGAATGTGTCTTGCATTCAGGAAAATGGGCTTTAAACTGGATGCGCTTACCTTTACTTTCTGCTTCCCCTTCATGTACCATTTCCATAAGCAATGCACCTGTTAGCACATAAGGCAGGTTGTTCCTTGCTGATAAATATAACCCTTCTTTTTCTGGGTTAATAGATAATAAGATCAGTTTTTCTGAAAGCCTGAGGTCATTTTCCATAATGTATTATGCGTTTTTTTCTTTTCTTTATGGGTGTAAAATACAACATTACATGTACATTTAGTATCATTTTACAAAATAAAATTACCAATATGCCCAAAGGTTTTGCCAGTGACAATAATTCAGGAGTACATCCCGCCATACTCAAATCATTTGAACAAGTAAACAAAGGCCATGTGGTTGGATATGGTGATGACATGTATACTGAAAAAGCCATTGCAAAGCTGAAACAAGAATTTGGAGAGGAAACTGCTGTTTTCTTTGTATTTAATGGCACTGGTGCCAACATAATAAGCCTTTCATCTGTGGCCAGTAGCTACCACTCCATATTGTGTGCTGAAACTGCACATATCCAGGAAGATGAATGTGGTGCCCCTGAAAAATTTACTGGATGCAAGCTTTTACCAATAGAACCAGTAAATGGGAAAATTACAGTGGAGGGGGTTGAAAAACATTTATATGGTTTTGATTTTGAACACCATTCCCAACCCAAAGTGGTTTCCATTTCTCAGGTTACTGAAATGGGTACTGTTTACCAACCACAAGAAATAAAAGCCATTGCAAACCTGGCACATAAGCACAATATGCATTTACATATGGATGGGGCAAGGATTGCCAATGCTGCTGTTGCCCTGGATTTGCCTTTTAAAGCTTTCACAAAAGATTGTGAGGTAGATATACTCTCTTTTGGAGGAACCAAAAACGGGATGATGATGGGTGAAGCTGTACTTTTTTTTAATCCGGAACTGGCTGTTAACTCAAAATATATACGCAAACAAAGCATGCAGCTTTTTTCTAAAATGAGGTTTGTTGGGGCACAATTCCTGGCTTATTTTGAAAATAACCTCTGGAAAGAAAATGCTGCCCATGCCAACAGGATGGCAAAAATATTGGAAGCTGAAACCAGGAAGATCCCACAAATTAAGCTGACCCAGGAAGTGGAAGCCAATGGCATCTTTGCTATTATCCCTAAAGAAATTATTAAACCATTACAGGAGAAATATTTCTTTTATGTATGGAATGAGGAACTGTCAGAAGTGCGTTGGATGACCTCATTTGATACCACTGAGGATGACATTTATGGCTTTGTAAAATCAATTAAAGAACTGCTTAACTAATGGCTCTTTTCAACTATTACCCTGACAATCTTAAAGACAATGACCCTAGCCTGGAAAAGAAGATATTTTTTCACAGCCTGGTCTTTCCTTCTATATTTATTCTCCTGTTTTTTTTGGTTGAATTAACAGAGCAGGTTTTTAACCTCGATTTTGCCACAGGAGGTGTTTACCCATTACATTTTAGAGGGCTGCCTGGAATTGTCCTTTCACCCTTTATCCACTCTGATTATGGGCATTTATTTGCCAATGCAGTCCCATTCTTTATCCTGTCTACAGCACTTTTTTATTATTACAGGAGGATATCTTACAAGATATTTATACTGATCTACCTACTATCAGGGATGTGTGTTTGGCTGGCAGGCCGCGAAGCCTGGCATATAGGTGCCAGTGGCGTGGTATATGGGCTGGCTTCTTTCCATTTTATTAGCGGGATTTTGCGTAATGATGTAAGGTTGCTTACCCTTTCAGTAATAGTGGTTTTCTTGTATGGTAGTATGTTCTGGGGGCTTTTCCCCATTAAGCCTGATGTGTCCTGGGAATCACACCTTTGGGGGGCAATTGCCGGATTGCTATTAGCAGTTTATTATAGGAAATATGTTGTAAGGCGCAAAAAATTTGACTGGGAAGATGAACCGGATGAAGATGAGGAAGGACCTCTTGAAAATGGGAAAGTTCAGCCAGAGAACCCTGTATCAGATATTGAGCATAAAATAAACATCAATTAAATAATAAGCTTTGTGGATGTTTTAGAGCCTGTTTGAAAATTATTCATTTATTCTATTTTGTGCCTTTTTTACCTACTCTGCGTTGAATTTTCCTTAAATAGTTGGTACTATTCTCGTCAAATTCGCCTTGACTATATAAAAAATGCATCATAATATTTCTAAATAATAAAATTTAAACAGACTCTAACTTTTTTCAGTAAATAAAAGTTGGTTTTGCATTCAAATAGATAAAAAGTTTTAAATTTGCGGCCATTAGGAAATTGAAGTTCTAAAATAGAATGATAAGTAGACGGATAATCAGAATTAAGGTATTACAAATTTTGTATGCCTATTACTCCTCACCAGAAAAGTCAATAAACAACAGTGAAAAAGAATTGCTGTTTGGTATCCAAAAAACATATGACCTCTATCATTACATCATAAGCCTGGTGCTGGAAGTTGTAAAGTTTGCGGAAGAGAAGATTGAGATCAGGATGAATAAATTCCAGCCAACTGAAGAAGACCTCAACCCAAATAAAAAGTTTATTAACAACAGGCTAATCTGGCAACTGAAAGAGAATAAAAAGCTAAACCTTTACCTTGAACAGAAAAAATTAAACTGGGCAGATAACCCTGAATTGGTAAAAGAACTTTATGAACGCCTGGTTGAATCTGATTTTTATAAAGAGTACATGGCAGATGGGGAATCTTCATATACCAATGACAGGAGGTTGGTTGAAAAAATATTCAATAAAATTATCCTTACATGTGAAGAACTGTACCAGGTACTTGAGGAGCAGAGCATTTACTGGAATGATGACCTGGAGTTTGTTATTTTAATGATTGTCAAATCATTTAAGAAGTTTAATGAGCGCTCTGATGAAAGCCAAAGGTTAATGCCTATTTTCAAGGATGAGGAAGACCGCCAATTCCTGAAAGACCTTTTTAGGAAATCAATTCTCAACCATCAGGAACTGAGAGGTTTAGTCGACCACCATTCCCGTAATTGGGATCTTGACAGGATTGCTTTTGTTGATATCCTGATCATGCAACTGGCATTGGCTGAGTTCCTCTATTTCCCAAGTATACCAACGAAAGTTTCAATGAATGAATACATTGAAATCTCAAAATTTTACAGCACTGAAAAAAGCCGTAATTTTATTAACGGAATCCTTGATAAGGCTTTAAAAGACTTAAAGGAGGCTGGTAAAGTAAAAAAAACAGGCAGAGGCCTGATAGGTGAAACAAAATGAAATTACCAATTTTAGTAATCCTACTATTTGCCCTGACTTTTTGTACCAATAAAAAAAATAAAAATAAGGGTAATGTAGTTGATGCTAATGAATTGGGTATAACAGAATTTGCTATTAATAAAGAAATACATAATTTTGGGGAGCTTATTTCAGGTGAAATTGTAATATATAGTTTTACTATTACAAATTTTGGTGAAAATAGCCTTGCAATCAGCAATATTGTTGAAGATTGTGGTTGCCTGGGAATAAAAACACCTGAAAAACCCATTAAGCCTGGGAATGAAGGAAAAATTGAAGTAACCTTTGACTCAACAGGTTTATTTGGGAAACAATTTAAGGCTTTTAGTTTTGAAACCAACACAATTGAACAAAGAAAAGAACTGGCAATAACAGCTAATGTGATAAATAAAGATATTCAGTATAAACAATAATTTTTACACTATGAACCACATTATTTTAATGACACAACCTCAAGGGCAGGATGCCAACCCATTGCTGACTTTCCTTCCTTTAATTTTGATCGTAGTTGTATTTTATATTTTCATGATCAGGCCACAAATGAAACGCCAGAAAGAATTGCGCGGTTTCCGAGACAAACTTGCCAAAGGAGATAAAGTTGTAACCACAGGTGGGATTTATGGGAAAGTTGTTGAACTAAAAGACAATGCTGTAATCCTTCAGGTTGATAAAGAAGTGAACCTTAAAGTTGACAAAAGTGCCATCATAAAAGATATGACTGATGCACCACAACAACGTTAAAATTGTTTAAACAACATAAATTAGGGTTGGCATTTTGCCAGCCCTTTTTTGTTTTTGCTTTTTTTCTTATAGAAATGGTTATTTTTGTTTAACAAATCACAAAAATGGATAAAAAAATTCTAAACAAAATACCAGGATATTTTAAAATTGAAAAATACAGGCAAGACAGCAGGATGGTTATTTTCTTAACCTGCCTGGCAATATCTGCTGTATTATGGTTCCTGAATGCAATGAATAAAGATTATACAACCCACATCCAGTATCCTGTTAGGTTTATAAAAGCACCTAAAAACCAGTTCCTTGCCAATGACCTTCCTGAAGAATTTACATTGAAAGTAAATGCCCATGGTTTTACCTTGCTGCGCCATAAACTACACTTATCATTTACACCTATTGTGCTGAATATTAATAACATTACCAGGGACAACCCTACCTCAGGGAACCAGGTACATACTATCTACACATCAACACTCTTGAACAGGATTTCTCAACAAATTAGCAATGAGATAAAAATCTCTGACATCCAGCCTGCCAGTTTTATAATCATACTTGACAGCCTAAAAACAAAGAATGTACCTATTGCAGCAGACATTGATTTAGAATTTAAACCACATTATAGCCTCACTTCACCAATATCCATCCAACCAGGAATGGCAACCATAAAAGGACCTGGGGCTATCATTAAAAATATTGATACAATTTTTACTGAAAATAAAGTTTTCAAAGATGTTGGGCAACAGATTAAAAAAGAATTGGAATTGGTTGAACCTGCAAAAACAACCATTTCACCCAAAAATATTATGGTTACCATCCCCGTAAGTGAATTTACAGAGAAAGTGATCAACCCACATGTGTATGTTGCAGGAAAGCCTGACTCAGTGAAAGTTAAACTTTTCCCTTCAACCCTGAAAGTTTCATTTATGATTGGGCTGGACAAATTTTCAGAGGTCACAGGCAACAATTTCAGGTTTACTGTACCTTATGCCCATATTTTAGAGGGAAAACCAAGTGTGCCCGTTACCCTTGAAAAAGTACCTCCCTACATCCTTGACCTAAAGTATTCTCCACAAACATTGGAATATTTAATTGAAAAAGACTAATCATGGTTTTTAAGGTTGGAATTACAGGAGGAATTGGAAGTGGCAAAACAGTTATTTGCAACATATTCAGGTGCCTGGGCATACCTGTTTTTGAAGCTGACTTGGAAACCAAAAAATTGCTGGATGAAGATAAATCAGTAAAGGAAGGGTTAATTCGCCTGTTTGGCCAAGGCATATATATGCCAAATAATGTTATTGACCGAAAAAAGTTGGCATCAATCATATTTAATGACGAAGTTGCCCTGCAAAAAGTTAACAACCTTACCCATCCTGTTGTGCGTGAAAAATTTGAGAGTTGGTGCATGCTCCAGCATTCACCTTATATAATCCATGAAGCAGCAATTTTAATGGAGAGTGGTTTTAGCAAATTAATGGATCATACTATTTTAGTTGTTTCAAACACTGAAGACAGGATACAGAGGGTTATGAAACGCGACAATGTAAACCGTGAACAGGTTTTGGAGCGCATGTCAAAACAAATGGATGATACAAAAAAAATAAAACTAGCAGATACAGTAATTTATAATAATCAGGAAATTTTGATTCCACAAGTACTCAACATACATCAAAACCTGATTTCAATTTTGAATAAAAAAAACTAGAGATATGGCAAAATTTGGAAAATGGATTGGAGGAGGCCTGGGATGGGCATTTGGTGGCCCCATAGGTGCAATATTTGGATTTGTAGTTGGTTCAATGGTTGATGGAAGTACAAGCCAACAACAAGGGCGTTCACCATTTGGCAGAACAGGAAGGTCAACAACAGGAGGCTATGTATCAAGCTTATTGGTGTTGGTTGCAGCCATTATGAAGGCTGATGGAAAGGTGATGAAATCAGAACTGGATTATGTAAAAAAATTCTTTATACATAATTTTGGGCAGGAATCAGCCAATGAAGCCATAGCCATTTTAAAGGATATCCTTAAGCAAGAAATACCTGTTACTGAAGTGTGTATGCAAATACGCCAAAACATGAACTATTCATCAAGGCTGCAACTCACCCATTTCCTTTTTGGTATTGCTAATGCTGATGGCAAGGTTGACAACAAAGAACTGAAACTTATCCAGCACATCTGCACGTCAATGGGAATAAACACTCCTGATTTTGATTCCATAAAAGCCATGTTCATAAAAGATACAGGGTATGCCTACCAGATTTTGGAAATAAAACCTGATGCTTCTGATGAAGATGTAAAAAAGGCTTACAGAAGGATGGCCATGAAATATCATCCTGATAAAGTGAGTTACCTGGGAGACGATTTCCAAAAAACTGCTAAAGAAAAGTTTCAGAAAGTTGGGGAAGCTTATGAACAGATCAAAAAAGAAAGGAATATTGCATAAAAAATGCCGGGCTTGAAAAATCAGACCCGGCAATTTAATCGTTTTTTTCACTATTTGGCTAAATCTTCAAACTCAACGTTTGTATAATCATTTTCTTCTGCAACCTCTTTTTCAACACCTTTGCCTTCCTCCTCTTCAACTTTGGTTGCAGGTTGGTTTTCCCTTATGTAGTGTATAATCTCCTCTAAACTATCAGCAAATTTGTCAAAATCTTCTTTGTAAAGGAAAATTTTGTGCTTCTCAAAATGAAATTTGCCATCATTTTCAAACTTCTTCTTGCTTTCAGTTATAGTTAAATAGTACTCGTCATTACGTGTACATTTAACATCAAAGAAATAAGTCCTTTTTCCAGCCCTAATTATTTTTGAATGAATTTCTTGCTTAAACTTGCTTCCCATATCATTCGTTCCATCATTTTTTGAAAAGCCTTCCATGGTTTAAAAATTACGTTATTAGCTAGGATACCATTCCAAAAATAAAAAAATAAACGTAACTTTCTTAAAAAGTGTTAATAAACAGGCAGAAAATAGCCCAAATTATCGTTTTTGCATCCTTATTTAGACTCATTCTACACTCATTATTTCTAATTACCTCTTCCTATCAAGATCAAAAAAGCAACAAAGAATTAATTGCTTGGTACTTGCAAATGCTTGAATTTAAACACGATAATATTGAAAAATAAAATGGCTACTTATATATCTCTTTTTTTGCTGATAAAAGCGTGTTATGAAGTAATGATACACGAGTCATTGGACCAACTCCCCCAGGCACAGGGGTAATATAAGAACACTTGTCAGCTACTTCTTCAAAAAGGACATCACCCTTCAACTTCCATCCCGATTTTGTTTGGTCAGATTTAACCCTGGTTGTACCCACATCAATTACCACAGCACCTTCTTTAACCATATCTTCCTTAACAAACTCAGGGCTACCCAAGGCTGCCACCAAAATATCAGCACTTTTGCAAAGCCCTTTTAAATCTTTTGTGCGGCTATGTGCAACAGTGACAGTAGCATTTATGCTTTTTTGAGACATCAGTACACTCAATGGGCGCCCAACAATGTTGCTACGCCCTATGACCACGCAATTTTTCCCACTGGTTTCAATATTATACCTTTTTAGTAATTCAATGATCCCAAATGGAGTAGCAGAAACAAATGAAGGTAAGCCAATAACTGTCCTGCCCACATTGATAGGATGGAAACCATCCACATCTTTTTTAGGGTCAATTGCTTCAATTATTTTTTGTTCTGAAATGTGCTTAGGAAGGGGTAGCTGTACAATAAATCCGTCCAGGCTATCATCATTGTTCAATTCATTGATCTTATTTAAAAGCTCCTCTTCTGTAACATCATCTTCAAAACGTACCAATGTTGACTTAAACCCAACTACTTCACAGTCTTTTATTTTATAGGCTACATAGGTTTCACTTCCCCCATCATGGCCTACCAAAATAGCAGCCAAGTGTGGTGCACGCTTTCCTGTTTCAATAATATTTTTTACTTCCTGGGCAATCTCCTGTTTTATTTCAGAAGCAATTTTTTTTCCGTCAATAAGAATCATTGGTATAAATTTATTTATCTCTCCTAACCTTGCAGTGAATGGAATATTTGCCCCCTCAACTGCCAAGGAATTTTGGAGGGTTGTTTAGAATCTTCTTCCTTGCGTCAGGCCTCCCATCATTCTTTGGACATTCTTACCCTGGGATACCATTTTCATCATTTTCCTGGTTTCAGTAAACTGTTTCAACAGCCTGTTTACTTCCTGGATATTTGTCCCTGAACCATTGGCAATCCTTTTCCTCCTGCTACCATTTAGCAAAGCTGGGTTCTCCCTTTCTGCTGGTGTCATTGAAAAAATAATTGCTTCAATATGTTTAAAGGCATCATCATCCATTTCCACATTTTTCAAAGCTTTCCCCATCCCAGGGATCATTGAAGCCACATCTTTTAGGTTACCCATTTTTTTGATCTGGTTGATCTGTTTTAAGAAATCATTGAAGTTGAACTGGTTTTTTGCCAGTTTTTGTTGCAGCTTCTTGGCTTCAGCCTCATCAAATTGCTCCTGTGCCTTTTCAACCAGTGAAACAATATCGCCCATCCCAAGTATCCTATCAGCCATCCTGTCTGGGTGGAATACATCAAGGGCATCCATCTTCTCGCCAGTACCAACAAATTTAATGGGCTTGTTCACTACTGACCTTATGGATAAAGCAGCACCACCACGTGTATCACCATCCAGCTTAGTCAGCACAACCCCATCAAAATCAAGGCGTTCATTAAATTCTTTAGCTGTATTTACTGCATCCTGACCTGTCATTGAGTCAACTACAAAAAGTATCTCTTCAGGATTAATTGCCTTTTTGATGGATGATATCTCATTCATCATTTGTTCATCAATTGCCAAACGCCCTGCAGTATCAATTACGACCAGGTCATGCCCTTTTGATTTGGCATGTTTCACTGCTGCTTTGGCTATTTTTACAGGGTCTTTATTATCCTCTTCAGTATAAACCTGAACACCAATTTGCTCACCAAGAACTTTTAACTGTTCAATAGCTGCTGGGCGGTAAACATCACAAGCTACAAGCAAAGGGTTTTTCCCTTTTTTTGTTTTAAGCATGTTGGCCAACTTACCTGAAAAGGTAGTTTTACCAGAACCTTGCAAGCCTGACATTAAAATAACTGCTAGATTTCCTTTAGTATTAATATCAGTGAAAGTCCCTCCCATAAGGGAAGCCAGCTCATCATGGACAATCTTTGTCATCATTTGCCCTGGCTTAACAGCAGTAAGTACCTGCTGCCCCATGGCTTTTTTCTTGACAGTATCAGTAAATGTTTTTGCTATTTTATAGTTAACGTCAGCATCAAGCAATGCACGACGAATATCTTTCAATGTTTCAGCTACATTAATCTCTGTTATCCTACCCTGCCCTTTTAGCAGCTTAAATGACTTCTCCAGCCTATCACTTAAATTGTCAAACATGTTTTAAAATTTGCTTTTTTCAAGAAATGCAAAAATACAAAAAATGTGTGAGTAGCCAGAAAATAATTTTGATTGGTTTTTATTAAAAAAGAATTGTCCTATAAACATATCTTTCCTTATAATAAATCAAGTAAAAATCACACCTTCTTAGAAGGTGGCTTTGAAAAACCCCCAAAGGGGATTAAAAATCAAACCTCTTTTGCTGTTCCTCCATTCTCTTTTCTTC
>JANQHI010000042.1 GCA_028282705.1 Prolixibacteraceae bacterium
CCACTGCTCAGGTAAGCACTGCCCAAACCGGGCTGGTAACTGTTTCTTCCAAAACCGGAGGGATTGTAAAAGTAGCAACCAACAGTTTGGTTGAAGGTAAAAAAGTTACCAACGGGCAAACCCTGTTTACCATTTCAGGAGAAGGGATGGCAGACAACAATTTGAGTGTTAGGTTTACTGAAGCTGAAAGCAACTTTCAAAAGGCAAAAGCCAATTTTGAAAGGGCTGAAAATTTATTTGCTGGCAAGATTGTTTCTGAAAAAGAATTCATTGCTGCAAAAACTGATTATGAAACTGCAAGAGCTGTTCTTACTAACCTGAAAAGAAATTTCAACCCAAAAGGGCAGGATGTTGCAAGTCCTATTAATGGGTATGTTGAGCACATGCTGGTATCTAATGGGCAATTTGTTGAACCTGGTACCCCATTGGTAACCATTTCAACAATCAATACAATTTTATTAAATGCCCAGGTGCAACAAAAATATGCCCCTATTTTACCTAAGATAACCACTGCTAACATAGCCATACCTGGGAGTATCCAACAATATACTTTGGAAGAGCTAAATGGAAAAGTTTTATCATTTGGGAGAGTAGCCAACCATGATAATTTTATGGTTCCTGTTACTTTCGAGGCTACCAACCCAGGTAATTTTATCCCTGGGTCATTGGTTGAAATGTATATTAAAATCCAATCCTTTGAGAATGCTATTACCATACCCATAGAAGCCCTTCTGGAAGAACAAGGCAACTACTTTGTTTTTGTTCAGCTTACACCAGAACTCTTTGAAAAACGTGAAGTTAAAATTGGTGCTTCTGATGGGATAAAAACAGCCATAACCCATGGGGTATCACCTTCTGAAAGGGTGGTTGTAAAAGGTGCTATTTTGGTGAAACTCTCTCAGGCTTCAGCTGCATTAGACCCTCATGCTGGGCATGTGCATTAAAGCCTAAAGTTTTTTATTCATAGTTGAAATTTAAAATTGAAAGAGATGTTGAACCAAATTATTAAATTCTCATTGCAAAATAAGCTCTTTATTTTGCTTGGGGCTGTTTTGCTAATGGCAGTTGGGATTTATACTGCTGATGAAATGGACATAGATGTATTCCCTGACCTGACAGCTCCTACTGTGGTGGTTATGACTGACTCCCATGGCATAGCTGCTGAAGAGGTGGAAAGGCTGGTTACTTTTCCCATTGAAACAGCTGTAAATGGAGCTACTGATGTCAGGAGGGTAAGGTCTGCTTCCTCAATGGGTTTCTCCTTTGTTTGGGTTGAATTTGACTGGGGAACAGATATTTACAAAGCGCGTCAGGTAGTTAGTGAAAGGTTGGTTACCCTTGCTGCAAATATGCCTGAAGGTGTTGAACCAGCACTCGCCCCACAATCCAGTGTGATGGGCGAAATCCTATTCATAGGGCTGCAAGCTGACAGCACATCCATGATGGAGCTAAGAACCATGGCTGAATGGAATGTAAAACCTGTAATACTTGCAACAGGCGGGGTTTCACAGGTAACCATTATTGGGGGAGATTATAAACAATATAAGATATTAGCTGACCCACAAAAAATGATGAGGCTAAAGGTTTCCTTGTCTGAGCTGGCTGATGTTTGCAAAGGTATCAGCCAAAACTCGACAGGAGGGGTTGTGCGCCAATATGGAAATGAATATGTGTTGCGTGGAGTAGGTAGGACATTTGACCTTGAACAGTTAGGTAATTCACTGGTCAAAACAAAAAATGGGGTGCCTGTGCGTGTAAGGGATGTGGCTGATGTGGTTGTAGGAAGTGCCGTAAAAATGGGATATGCATCCCAAAATGCAAAACCTTCTGTGATCCTTTCCATATCAAAACAACCCAATATCAACACCCTGAATGTAACTGAAAACATTGAGGCAAACCTGAAAGAGCTTCAAAAATCATTGCCTCCTGATGTAAGGATGGATACCAAAATTTTCAGGCAGGCTGATTTTATTGAAACTTCAGTAAACAATGTTGGCAGGGCATTGGTTGAAGGGGCAATTTTTGTGGTAGTCATTTTATTCTTCTTTTTAGGAAGTTTTCGTACAACCATTATCTCATTGCTGGCAATCCCCCTTTCATTGTTTGGGGCAGTTATTGTATTGCATTACATAGGGTTAACCATTAATACCATGAGCCTTGGAGGTATGGCTATTGCCATTGGTTCTCTGGTTGATGATGCCATTATTGATGTGGAAAATGTCTATAAACGCTTACGCCAAAACCATCTGAAACCCAAGAAGGAAAGGAGTTCAGCATTTAGTGTGGTGTATGAAGCTTCAAAAGAGATCAGGCCTTCTATCCTGAATGCCACCCTGATCATTATTGTTGCTTTCACTCCCCTGTTTTTCCTTTCAGGGATGGAAGGGCGAATGTTAAAGCCCTTAGGGATAGCCTATATAGTGTCACTATTTATGTCACTGATTGTGGCTATGACCATTACCCCACTGCTTAGCAAAATCCTTTTGTCTAAAGAAAAGTATTTGGTAAAAAAAGAAAAAGACAGCTGGCTTGCAAGGAATTTATCTGCCATTTACCAAAGAAGCTTAACCTGGAGCCTGAGGCATAAAAAGCTGGTGGTGGGTTCTTCATTGATATTGTTCATCATAGCCATTATAGCATTTTCAGGTATGGGAAGGAGCTTCCTCCCTGAATTTAATGAAGGGTCTTTGACCATTTCTGCTATCAGTAAACCAGGGATTTCTTTGGAAGAAAGCAATAAACTAGGCAACCTGATTGAAACAGAACTTTTAGCTGTACCTGAAGTTGAAAGCACAGCCAGGAGGACTGGGCGTGGTGAGTTGGATGAACATTCACAAACTACCAATAGTGCTGAAATTGATGTGAACTTTACCTTGAATGGGCGCGGGCGTCATGAGTTTATGAATGATCTAAGGGAAACACTTGCAGGTATCCCTGGAATTGCATTCACAGTTGGGCAGCCCCTGGGCCACAGGATTGACCATATGCTTTCAGGCACAAGGGCAAACATTGCCATTAAACTGTTTGGCAGTGACCTGAACAGGATGTTTATGCTGGGAAACCAGGTTAAAAGTACCATTGTTGATATACCTGGGCTGGTTGATGTTAATGTGGAACAACAAACTGAAATCCCACAAATACAAATCCGCCCAAACAGGAACCTGCTGGCACACTATGGCATAACACTAAACAGGTTCAATGAATTTGTTGACCTGGCTTTTGCTGGTGAAAAACTGGCTGATGTATATGAAGGGCAAAAAAGCTTTGACCTGGTTGTCAGGCTGAATACGAACTACACTGAAACCATTGAAGGAATCAAATCCTCCCTTATTTCAACTGAAGATGGAAGGAAAGTGCCATTGGAACAAGTGGCTGATGTAGTATCAGTTTCAGGTCCCAATACCATCAGCAGGGAAAATGTACAAAGGAAACTGGTGATCTCTGCAAATGTTGCTGAAAGGGATTTGAGGAGTGTGGTAAATGATATCAAAACCAACATTGAGGCAAACATACAACTACCTGAAGGATACAGGGTTGAATATGGTGGGCAGTTTGAAAGTGAAGCTAAAGCCTCTCAAACACTGATGCTCACATCTATCCTTGCTATCCTGGTCATTTTCTTGCTTTTATACCAGGAATTCAGGAATATAAAGCTGGCAGGGATTATCCTTCTTAACTTGCCTCTGGCATTGATTGGAGGGGTATTTTCTATCTATCTCACATCAGGCATTGTAAGCATCCCATCTATAATTGGGTTTATAACCCTCTTTGGGATTGCCACCAGGAATGGGATATTGTTGGTTTCAAGGTACCAGCACCTTCAAGAACAGGGTGAACCTATAAAAGAAACCATCTTGCATGGTAGTGTTGACAGGTTAAACCCTATTCTGATGACAGCCCTTACAGCTGCTTTGGCACTTATCCCACTGGCCTTGAAAGGCAGCCTCTCTGGAAATGAAATACAAAGCCCAATGGCAAAGGTGATATTAGGTGGGTTGTTAACTTCCACATTGCTGAATATCTATGTGGTACCCATTGTTTATAGCTCCTTTTTCAAACGTGGAATCATTAAAAATGGAATCTATGAAAACAATTAAAATAGCCCTTTTGCTAAGTTTCATAAGCCTCACCCTCTGTGCCCAACAAGGTTTTGAAGGGGTACTAAAAGAGGTTGAATCCAATAATACACAATTAAAGGCATTAAGGCAACAAGCTGATGCAAATAAAGCTGCCAACATAACCAATATCTTCCTTGAAAACCCTGAAGTTGGGTTTCATTACCTATGGGGTGACCCCTCTTCTATTGGAACAAGGAAAGACTTCAGTATTTCACAATCCTTTGATTTCCCAACTGCATATGGGTACAGAAAAAATATTTCGGGGATGAAAAATGAGCTGGCTGACTTGGAATATGAAGCAGGCTACAAAGAGATAATGTATGAGGTCAAAACCATTTGTATTGAATTGGTTTACCTGAAAGCTTTAAAACATGAGCTTGATGGAAGGCTTGCTAATGCACAACAAATTGCAGAAGCTTACCAAAAACAGTTTGATAGTGGGGAAACCAATATCCTGGAAAGAAACAAGGCTGCTTTAAACTGGAAAAACCATGAAAATGAAGTTTCAAGAATTGCTCTTGAAATTGGGTTGTTTGATGCAGAGCTTCAAAAACTGAATGGTGGGATAGAAATTACCAGCAATATTAGTAATTACCCTATTAAAACAATTCCTCAGGATTTTGAGGCCTGGTATCAGCAATCTGAACAAAACAACCCTATATTAAAATATGTAAGGCAACAGGTTGAGGTTAATAAAAAGGAAGAAAAGCTGGTAAAAGCTGAATCACTCCCCAAGTTTTCAGCAGGGTACATGAGTGAAAAGGGAGTAAGTGAACAGTTCCAGGGAATTAGTGTTGGAGTATCTATCCCTTTGTGGGAGAATAAAAATAAAGCCAAAGCAGCAAAAGCACATACCAGTGCCAACCAGGCTTTGGCTAAAGATACTAAAACCAGGTTTTATAATGAGCTCAAAAAACAACATAGTAAAGCCCAGGGGTTATCTACCACCCTGCAAAATTACAGGGAGTCTTTAAAGGAATTCAGTAATGAAAGCCTTTTACAAAAAGCTTTGGATGCTGGGGAAATCTCTTTAATTGAATACCTGCTGGAAACCCAATTTGTATATGAAGCCAGGGATAAAATCCTGGAAACAGAAAAAGAATTTCAACAAGCCATTGCTGAATTAGAAGAATATCAGTAAAAAGAAACAGGGCAAGAGTTTAAGTTTTCTTGCCCTGCTTTTTTATAAAATTGCATTTAAAATACTACCCTCAACAGATAGGTTAAATCAATATTTTGTGCCTCTGGCACATACTCCCATGTTATTTGGTTTTTTTACAAATATATTGTCCTTACAGGACTACAAATTAAAAATGAACCATTGGAAAACATCATCACGATTGTGAAACCCCTGAAAATATCCCTTTAGGGATCAGATATTTATAAAAGGTTAAAACAAAAATACCCAATAAGCAGCTATTTAAAATAAAAAAGGGATAGTTGAAAAACCAACTGTCCCCTTTTTCTTACCTATATGAAATCTTATAAATTAACGTTCCATTTCTGGCTCTGGGATATAATAATTCCTTCTTTCATTTTTCTTGTTGATGTTATTAGCATCCAAAACCCACATTCCACGCCCATGTGTGGCAATAATAATCATATTATCCCTTGGGTGTATCTTCAAGTCATGCACATAAGCAAAAGGCAGGTCTCCCAATACAGAATAGCTTTTGCCTCCATCTTTTGAAATATATACCCCAGCATCAGTACCAACATAAAGGATGTTTTTATCCACAGGGTCTTCCCTGATCACATTCACAGGACCAACTGGGATATTCCCTGATATATCTTCCCATGTATCCCCAAAATCAATAGACCTCCACATATATACCTGGAAGTCATC
Organism: Prolixibacteraceae bacterium; assembly: GCA_028282705.1. GTDB lineage: Bacteria > Bacteroidota > Bacteroidia > Bacteroidales > Prolixibacteraceae > JABMQB01. The sequence goes on from JANQHI010000042.1 coordinate 5,965, forward strand.
ATCACGCCTACCTGTTTGGGTCATATACACAGTCCCAATATCATATTTTGAAGCTACCAACCTTGAAACCCACCGTTTTGGGACATCCTTCCCATGCAGTTCAACCCAATTTCTACCACCATCTTTTGTGCGCCAAAACCTGCCATCATCAGTACCTGCATAAAGCAGCCCATAACGCAAAGGTGACTCATCAAAAGCTGAAATGGTCTGATGGCTGATATCTCCAAACTTAGCAGGGTCATTATAAGTTAAGTCAGGGCTGATGATCTCCCATGTGCTCCCCTGGTCTTTTGAAATCATTACATGTTGCATGCAATGGTATACAATATCAGGGTTATGTGTTGACAACAAAGTAGGGGCTACCCATTGCCCACGCATATGTGGCTCATCAGGAAATTTTGTTGGTAACAGGTAATCCAACTTGTCCCAGCTAAAGTCATCAATTTTCCCTTTTGCCAGTTTCCCATAAAAAATACTCCCTAAAATGGTGTTATTGTCCCTGGGGTCAATGGCATGGGTGCAGCCTTCAGCACCCACGGTGTTTTTAAATGGGACAGGTTGTACCCTATCCCTTCCCCATGAAAGGTCAACTTCACCAATAAAACTATGGTGGTCTTGTATAGAACCAACCACCCTGAATGGCTCAGAAAAATCATAAGAGATATTGTAGAATTGTGCCAAAGGAAGTTCCTCTATTGGGTTTCTCCAATGGTCTCCTTTATCATATGAAACAGAAAGCCCACCATCCTGAACATTAAGCAAGTAGTTAGGGTTATTGGGGTCAATCCACAACCCATGGTGATCCATGTGCATATCTTTTATTGGGGTAAATGTTTTCCCTCCATCCACTGATTTATTCAGGAACAAACCCAGTGTCCAAACAATATTTGGGTCTTTTGGGTCAACGCGAATTTGCCCAAATACCCAGCCATAAGTTCCTGAGTGGAACATCATATACTTTTTTGATTCTTCATCCAACCCACTTACCTGCTTCCATGATCCACCAGCATCATCACTCCTGTAAACTGTAGCTCCTTTAATGTAATCCTCTCTCTGCCTTCCATAAGAGTCAAGGTCACCTTCTTCAGCTTTTTTCCCTACCTCATAATTATCCAATAACAGGTACAGTATATCAGGCTGCTCTTTGCAAAGGTCAATGCCAATCCTTCCCCTGTGATTAGGTGCAGGTAGCCCATTGTTGATCTCTTTCCAGGTTTCACCCCCATCAATTGATTTCCATACCCCACAATGTTTGGTTTTCTCATGTGTCCTGGGGTCTTTCCATTTTAGCCTTATCCTTTCCCATGAAGTACAATATAAAATATTGGGGTTTTCAGGATGCATCACTACATCAGATACACCTGCATGCTCATTCAGGTAGAGTGACTTTTTCCAGGTTTTACCCCCGTCAGTGGTTTTATATAGCCCACGTTCTTTGTTAGGTGTCCACTCATGCCCTGTGGCTGCCACATATACAATATCAGGGTTGGTATAATCAATTACCACACGCCCAATGGTGTGGGTATTTTCCAGCCCCATATTTTGCCAGGTTTTGCCACCATCAGTGGTTTTAAAAACACCACACCCTGCATTTGAACTCCTGAAGATATTGGCTTCACCAGTTCCTACCCAAACCACATCAGGGTTAGTTGGGTCAATAGCTATGTCACCAATTGATGCTGTGGGCATGTCATCAAAAACAGGTTCAAAAGTAATCCCTTCATTAACTGATTTCCATACCCCTCCAGTTGCAGAGCCTACCCAAATAATATAGTTATTCCCACGTGGTGAAATACCTTCTACATCAGTACACCTCCCACTAATATTGGTAGGACCAATGTACTGCCAGTGCAAACTGGCAAGGGTAGTATCTGTTTTGAGCCCCTGGTTTTTTTGAAACATTTCAACACGTTCTTCCCCTGATAAAACAGGCTTTTTTTGCCCCAATGCTTTACCTCCAAAAAATAGCAAGGTTGCAACCAATAAAGTGCTTATTAAATTACTTAGCTTCATGTGATTATTTTTTAGTTTGATCATTAGCATAATTAAAATAAAACATGAGGACTAACATTACTATCCATATTAAGAATTGGAAGCTCCCACGAATTTAAACCAAACATTACAATAAGGCAATAGGAACACTCCCAAACCTGATATTAATCAGTAATAAAACAAAACCTGTTAATCTGAAACATATTTAGAAGCTGCATTTTAAACATTGTCCTATCTAAAATTGCATAAATAGTTTCTTCCAACATTCCCTTTCCAAAAGTGTTACTATATTGCAAATTCTTTATATACAATTTAGTATGAAAAACTTGTTAAGGATATTCTTCTACCTGATTATAGCAATTCTTATAACTGGCAATAGCAATGCACAAATCCAAAACCCTCGCAATACAGCTTACCAATGGTCAACTGATACAACCAACCACGTTGTTAATTTATCTGAAATTATATTGGTACTTCCAAGGAAAGCATTCCCTGCCATTGATTACCCTGGTTTTATTGGTAAAGAAAAAGGGTTGGCTTCTTTTTTCAGGCATGAACCTGTTATATCAATTGCTTTGAATGGTGAAGCAAAAGCCTATCCTTTGAATATGCTTACCATGCATGAGATGTCAAATGACAGTTTGGGAGGCATACCAATCCTGCCAACCTACTGCCCCCTATGTAATTCAAGTGTAGTATATGACAGGAGGTTAACACATAATGGAGAAAATTATCTGTTGAATTTTGAGGTGTCAGGAATGTTACGAAACAGTGGTATGGTAATGGCTGACCAGCAAACTGAAACATGGTGGCAACAGCTCACAGGGCAAGGCATTGTTGGCAAATTGGCAGGAGCAATGCTGGAGGTAGTTCCTTCTTTGGTTATTTCAGTGGATGAGTTTTTTACACGTTACCCTGAAGGAAAGATACTCTCACCTGAAACTGGCACAAGGGTTCAGGAAAGGTATGGAACAAACCCATATATAGGATATGATAAAAAAGAAAATAAACCTTATGAAAGGTTCTATGACCATACCAAACTGGATACTAGGCTGCCCGCTATGGAACGTGTAATTGATGTCAAGGGAAAAAATAATTTTAAAATCTACCCCTTTTCAATTATAGCCAAAAAAAGGGTAATAAATGATACCTATGATGGCAAGCCCATAGTGATATTCCATTCACAAAAAACTGTTTCAATCCTTGACAGCCAACAAATCTCTGAATCTAAAGCTATTGGTTCTGTTACTGTTTTTTCTTCAATGGTTGAAGGGAAAAAACTCACTTTCAAAAAGAAAAGAAACAAATTTATGGATCAACAAACAGGCAGCACCTGGGACGTAACAGGCTTATGTATAAAAGGAAAATTGAAAGGAAAAGAGCTTATACCAGAACCCCATAGCAACCACTTTGCTTTTGCCTGGTTAACCAATTATCCTGATTCTGAAATTTATGAGGAAGAATAATAATGATTTTTGTATTTTTGGTATGAATGGATAACAAACTAGAAAATACAGAAGACATTGTACAGCATTGGTTGGATTCTGCTGAACTGGATTACAAGACAATGGAACACTTAATTGATTCAAAAGATTATAGTTGGGCATTATTCATTGGCCATTTGGTAATTGAAAAAACACTTAAAGCCATTTATGTACATAGACATAAACAGCATGCAATTTTTACACATGATTTGTTAAGGCTTGCAACCAAAAATGAATTGGATTTAACTGAAGAAGTAAAAGAATGGCTAGATGAAATTACTACTTTTAATATAAATGCCAGGTATAGCAATTACAAACAGAATTTTTACAAATTGTGTACAAAAGAATTTGCAAAAACCTGGGCTGGAAGAATTAAAACAATAAGAACATGGTTAATAAATCAGTTATAAATACTGCATTAAAATACATAAGCCTGATCCCTGAAGAATTTGATGTAAAAAAAGCATATCTTTTTGGCTCTTGTGCAAAAGGAATTGAAAAAGAAGATAGTGATATTGACATTGCATTAGTCATTGGCAATATGGCTGATTTTTTTCAAACCCAGTTACAACTGATGAGGATTCGCCGCGATGTGGATTTAAGGATTGAGCCTCACCCAATTGAAGAATCTGATTTTACCAGCTTAAATCCTTTTGCTTTTGAAATTCAAAAATCTGGTTTAGAATTGAAACTGGATTAATTTTATTTTATGAAACTAAAAGAAATTTGGTAAAACTACATACCAGGTACTGGCTAATTCCAATGTTTTTATGAAAGAAGAACCATCAACCAGGGTCAATAAATATTTAAGTGAAGTAGGCTACTGTTCGCGCAGGGCAGCAGACAAGCTTATTGAGGAAGGACGTGTAACCATTAATGGGAAAATCCCTGAAATGGGGACAAAAGTGAACCTTACAGATGAGGTCAGGGTTAATGGTGAATTGGTGGTAACACCCCATGAAAAACCAGTTTATATTGCTTTCAACAAACCTATTGGGATTGTTTGCACCACAGATACAAAAGCTGAAAAGAACAACATTATTGACTATATCAATTTCCCTAAAAGGATATTCCCCATAGGTAGGCTCGACAAACCCAGTGAGGGGCTTATTTTCCTTACAAATGATGGGGATATGGTCAATAAAATATTACGTGCCAGGAATAACCATGAAAAAGAATATTTGGTAAAAGTAGATAAGCCTGTGACTGGAAAATTCATCCAGAAAATGGGGAATGGCATACCCATCCTGGAAACAGTTACCAAAAAATGCTATGTTGAAAAAACAGGGAATTTTGAATTTAAAATCATCCTTACCCAGGGATTGAACAGGCAAATAAGGAGGATGTGTGAATACCTTGGCTATGAGGTAAAAAAGTTGAAAAGAGTAAGAATAATGAATGTTCCCCTTGATGTACCTGTTGGTAAATGGAGGCACCTGACCAACCAGGAAATGAAAGAAATAAACAGGCTGGTTGCAACCTCCTCAAAGACACATGAATAAACCTTTATCTCCTGAAAGCTGACCATCCAGAACATCATGTATTCCATTAAGCAATTCATCCTTTAACAAACAAAACCTTATTCATTGTGTTTGATAGGTAGGACGTTTATCATATGTATAACCGTATTTTAAAACCACAAACAAATGAAGATTACTAGCTATAACATAAAAAATTTCAGGCAAATTGAATATATGAAAATGCTTCCTGAAGAGGTGAAGCAAGAAATTGAAATAGTATCAAAAGTACTACCTTTTAAAGCCAATAATTATGTGGTTGATTACTTGATTGACTGGAATAATTATGAAACTGACCCTTGCTACATACTGACTTTTCCCAACAGGCATATGTTACGTGAAGAGCATTACCACAAAGTAGAACAAGCTGTAAAAAAAGGGTTGCCAGAAGATGAAATTACCAGAATAGCCAATAAAATAAGGTTAAGCCTTAACCCTCACCCTGCCCAACAGCAAAGTAACATCCCCAAACTGGATGGTGAACCACTACCAGGTGTCCAGCACAAATACCAGGATATAGTGTTATTTTTCCCTACCCAAGGGCAAACTTGCCATGCCAATTGCACTTTCTGTTTCAGGTGGCCCCAGTTTGTAAAAGACCTTGACCTTCAGTTTTCCATGAAAGAAATAGACCAAGTTATTGAATATATCCGCCAACATGATCATGTCCATGAGTTGTTATTTACAGGTGGCGACCCCATGATCATGAGCCCCAGGACCATTAAAAAATATATTGATAAGATATTTGAAGCTGACTTGAAAAACCTAAAAACCATACGTTTTGGGACAAAATCATTGACCTGGTGGCCTTTTGTTTTCCTGCCCAATTATAATGAAGAAGCACAAGAAATGCTTGACCTTTTTAAACAAATTGTGGATGGAGGGCTACACCTTTCAATTATGGCACATTTTAACCATTACCAGGAAATGGGCAATGAAGCTGTAAAAGAAGCTGTCAGGAACATTAAGGCAACTGGTGCTGAGATCAGGACTCAATCCCCACTCTTAAAAAACATTAATGCCACTCCTGAAATTTGGTCAACCATGTGGGAACAACAGGTGCATATGGGTATGGTGCCTTACTATATGTTTATTGAACGCGAAACAGGCCCCTATGAATATTTTCAGGTACCACTGGTTGAGGCTTATAACATCTATACTGAAGCCATCAAGTATTCATCAAGCCTGGCAAAAACAGTAACAGCCCCATCCATGTCAGCAGCCAAAGGGAAAGCTCAGGTAATGGGAATTGTTGAGAATCCTGTTACGGGTGACAAGTATTTTAATATACAATACATCAGGCACAGGGATGCTTCACAAACCTACAAACCTTTTCTAATGCATTTTGATGAAAAAGCCACCTGGATTGACCAACTAAAACCAGTAATGCATAAAATCCAGCTGCTTAAGAAACAGAGGCAGGATCAATATATTTCTTCCAGGTAGTGTTTGGTGTCCTTCAATTGTGTAAAATATTCTTCAGCCCTGTTTTTATCAAGTTGAAGTTCTTTTTCAAAAATTCTTATCATGGATTCCCTGGTTGATTTGCCAAGCCTGTCTTTGCTTCCACACACATAAACAATTGCCCCCATTTTTACCCATTCCATTATTTCAGCACTTTCCTGCTCAATCAAATGGGTTACATAATTTTTTTCGTTTTGGTCTCTTGAAAAAGCCAAGCTTAATTTATGGATTACCCCATCCTTCTGAAATTGTTTAATTTCTTCTTTATACAGGAAATCAGTTGCCTGGTTCCTTTCACCAAAAAAGAGCCAGTTTTTACCCTTATCCTGTTTTACTTTCCTTTCCTGAAGGAATCCCCTGAATGGGGCAATCCCAGTACCAGCACCAACCATTATAATGGGGATATTGCCATCATCAGGCAGCCTGAATTTTTCAATAGGTTCTAATGCTATGGGGACTTTATCTCCCACTTCCAGCCTATGCCATAAAAAAGAAGAACACACACCATGGCGCACCCTTTGCTGCCCTTCATTCTGGATAACCTTCACAGTAATATCAACCATATCATCCCCATATTCCCTGCTGGATGCAACAGAATAGAGCCTTGGGTTTAACTTCCTCAATATTGATAAAAACTGTTCTACTGATAAATTAGAAGGAAACTGGGTTACAAGGTCAAAAATGTCATGCCACTTCACATATTCCCTTAGTTTTTCTTCATCATCCAATAGCTTTTTAACTTCCTGGCTGTTGGTAACTTGGGCATATTTTTCTATTACCAAAGGGGTTAGCAAGGTCAATTCATAATCATGGATAAGTACATCCTTCAGAAGCCTTACCCCTGTTTTAGCTTTGACAGGGTATGCTTTGTCAAAACCCAACCCCCTCAACAGTTCATCTACAAACAGGCGTGAGTTGGTAGCATACAAACCAATTGCATCCCCAGGAAAATAATCCATCCCTGCCCCTTTAGTAGAAAGGGAGACATGAAGCACTTTTTTTGATGAACCATCAATAGTTAACCATCTCTTTTCCAGCAATTCAGCTTTATAGGTTTTATCAGCACCTGCATTCTCCCGCAACTCAAAAATAAAATTCCCTTTGGCAGGAGGGTGCTTTACAGGTATAAATGGAGTAAAAGCTTCCACTGCATTTTTTACCCATTTTTTTGCAGCTTCTTCAAAATCTATATCACAACTTCCCACTTCTTGCAAACGTTCACCTCCAAGCAATTCAAACCTTTTGTCAATATCCTTCCCTGTTTGGCAATAATACCTATAACTGCTATCACCCAAACCCAAAACTGCATATCTTGCTTTTATGTTTTTAAAGCCATCACCATGGATGTATTCATAAAAAGCCTCTGCCTGAACAGGAGGTTCACCCTCACCATGGGTGCTTACCACCACCAGTAAATTTTCAATGGAGGGCAATCTGCCAAACTCAAATTCTTGCATATCTTCACACACCACATCAAAACCCATATGGTTGGCATAATCCTTTGCTAATAATGCAACTGATTTGGCATTCCCTGTCCTGCTTCCAAAAATTATATATAACATATGATCATTTAAAATTAAAACTCATGTTGTTTATTTAGTATTCTTACTAAAATGCATGTGCAATAAATAACTGGATTTGATGGTAAATTGTTGAATGATTGGATTTTTTTCCCTCATGAAAAAAACATTTACTACACCCAATTCTAAGTAGAGTAAAAAAGACAACTAATATACAATAGCTAGCCGTTAAATTTTTTATTCAGTACAGATAGTAAAGATTTTTTAAAAAACAACAAGACATGGATGTAGAAATATTAGCCAGGAACATAATATTGGGATGTATGAGGCTGCTTAATCCATCAAATCCCTAAAAATTATGATACCATAGTAGCCATTGGGGTACCCTTAGTACTGGCTTACACCATCTTTGTAAAACTTTCAAAGGGAAAGTAAAGCTCGGAAACCAGTTATTGATATTGGAATCCTCGATGCTGGATACTGGATGCTGGATATTAATACCTAAATATGTTTTTTTGAATGTTGAAAATTTCTTATTGAATATTTTTTCTACTTGCTGAGACTGTGAACTGGATGCCTTGATGCTATTTTTTATCTTTGATAATATCATGATATTAATACAGTGAATCCAAAAATTTTGCTATGAACCTAAAAGAAAAATTTAAAGAGATAACCAACTATTTCTCTCCTATGGTGGTTGGTGAAGTGAATGATGTGTATGTGAAGCTGGCAAAAGTAAAAGGTGATAAAGTCCCCTGGCATAACCACAAAAATGAGGATGAACTTTTTTATGTACTGGAAGGAAGCCTGTTGTTTGAAGAAGAAGGAAAAGAGCCTTTCACCCTGGCCGAAGGTGACTTGTATATTGTAAAACAAGGAGTAAACCACAGGGTTTCATCTGATGAAGAGTGCAAATTATTGCTGATTGAAAATAAAACTACCGCACACACTGGTGATGTGAAATCAGAGATCACAAAAACCATTGAACAGCAATTGGGAACTCAAAACTAACAAAACAAGAAGGATGGTAGGGAAAGTTATACTAAAGTTAAAAGTGGTTTTTTGAAAAGATGATGATTTTGAAATTTCCCCTTTTGTAAAAAGCATGTCATCTGGTGTCCATATTCCTGCTGACCTGGAATACAAAAAAGAATATTTGGGTTTTATGTCAAACAAACACAAATAGATGAAACCCAAACTTTTTATTGATACTAATATAATGCTAGACCTGCTGGGTGAGAGGATTCCATATTATGAACCCATTGCCAGAATTGCTTCCATGGCAGACAAAGGGAAGGTTACTATAGTGGCATCTTCTCTTTCATATGCAACTGTTAATTACTTCCTTACAAAATTTGAATCTTCTGAAAAAGCCAAGGAAAAATTGAGGAAATTCAAAATTATCTCTAAAATATGCTCTTTGGATGAAACCATCATTGAAAAAGGGTTAAACTCCAACTTCCCAGACTTTAAAGATTCCCTACAATACTTCAGTGCCCTGAAATCAAGATGTAATATCCTTTTAACCAGGAATGCCAAAGACTTTAAACTGTCTGAAATACCTGTTATGACTTCAACAGAGTATTTGCTATGCCTCAAAAAAACTACATAAAAATGGCACCTCTTGTCAATAGAGAATTCCTGCTTGAAAAATTCCCGGAGAAAGGAGGTTGGACCTATGTAGCAATCCCTGAAATTTCACAAAACCCTAACAACCCATTTGGGTGGGTAAAAGTGAAAGGCAGCATAGATAGCTACCAGCTAAAACAATATAAGTTAATGCCTATGGGAGATGGGAAACTTTTCTTACCCGTAAAGGCGGCTATCAGGAAAGAAATAGGCAAACAGGCAGGAGATATGGTTAAGATCACCCTTTTCTTGGATGAATCATCTGTTGAAATACCTAAAGAAATCATCCATTGTTTCGAGCATGAACCTAAAAGCATTTATGAAACATTCCTTGGTTTTACTGATGGAGAACAAAAGGCCTACCTTGATTGGATTTACAATGCTAAAACTGATGAAACTAAAGCACAAAGAATAATAAAAATGATGGAAAGGCTGGCTAACAAACTTAAGTTTTATGACTGACCAATACTATTTTTCTAAGATACTCAATATTACAATTGAAAATTCAGGGTATTCCATTGATAAAATATCCCGAACAGTTGATTCCTTTTGTATAACAGGCAATTACTCCTTTGCTTTACACCAAACAATTAAAATTTAGGGTCATGAAAGAAAAAACAAACAAAGGAATTATTGCAATATTGTTTGCAGTTTTATTCATATCAGGAAGCAGTTTTATAGGCTGCACTGAAGAAGAAGATTTAGTTGAAGAAAGTGGTTTTACTGAACAAAATAATGATTCTTCTGGATCAACAGGAAATGGGGCTTTACCTGATATTTCAGGTTACCCAATTGTAGGTACTAACCAGACAAAGTATTTTAACAACAGCTCTGAAATTTCTGCACCTTCACAAGGGCAAGCCTTTTATGGGCAAAACGCTTTCTACCTGGGCAACCAACCTAACTACCAGGACAATAAAGATAGAACCATTACTGACTTGGTTACTGGCTTAATGTGGCAACAAAGCCCTGACACAGATGGCAATGGCACCATTGACGCTTCAGATAAAGTTACATATAATGCAGCTGTTGCAGGTGCAGAAGACTTCAACCTGGCTGGATATGATGACTGGAGGCTGCCCTCCATCAAGGAATTATATTCCCTGATCCTTTTTAGTGGTGTTGATGTAAGTGGATATAATGAGAGTTCAACTAATGGGTTAATACCTTTCATTGATACTGATTATTTTGAATTTGGCTATGGTGATACTGATGCAGGTGAACGCATTATTGATGCACAGTTTGTGTCATCCTCCAAATATGTGCATTATACCATGAATAGGGATGAAACTGTATTTGGGGTAAACCTAGCTGATGGAAGGATTAAAGGATATGGTATAAAAATGCCTTTCGGTAATGAAGAAAAAGGCTTTTACCTGTTATATGTAAGGGGCAACACATCCTACGGTGAAAATGACTTTACCAACAATGGGGATGGGACCATTACTGACAAAGCTACTGGGCTAATGTGGATGGCTAATGATAACGCCAGTGGCTTAAACTGGGAAGATGCTCTCAGCTATGCTGAAGGGAAAGAATTTGCAGGATATAGTGATTGGCGTTTGCCTGATGCCAAAGAGTTACAAAGCATCCTTGATTATTCGCGCTCTCCTGAAACCACCAGCTCCCCTGCTATTGACCCCATTTTTAACTGCACGCAAATTACCAATGAAGCTGGTGAAGCAGACTATCCTTTCTACTGGACAAACACCACCCATGAAAACTGGTCACAACAAGGAGGTAGGGCAGCAGCATACCTGAGTTTTGGGAAAGCCATGGGGTATATGAACAACTGGATTGATGTACATGGAGCTGGTGCCCAAAGGAGTGACCCCAAGGCAGGAGATCCTGCTGATTACCCAACTGGTCATGGTCCACAAGGTGATGCCATCAGGATATACAATTATGTAAGGCTAGTAAGAAATGCCAATTAACCATAGTATTCAATATTTAAAAATAATAAGATGAAACGAGTCTCGAGTGCTCGGGATAAGTTATATGAGTTACCATTGAAAATTAATAATATAAACGAATGAAACGAACATGAATTTTCAGCATTCTAAACTACACAAACGAGAATGATTAAAATTTGTGTGAGTTCCTGAATGTATTCAAATTTT
>JANQHI010000057.1 GCA_028282705.1 Prolixibacteraceae bacterium
TTCCTTAAATAGCTAATGCTATTCGTGTCAAATCCGCCTTGTTTAAACAAAAAATACATCAAAATCATTCCAAAAAATAAAATTTAAACAGTCTCTAAGAATTCTTAATTTTTTTTCGGGATAGAGAAAATAACAAACAAGTATTTGTTTTCATCAACATATGCCCTAAGTGCTTTTATCGCCCTATAAACTTGTTTTCGGGCCGAGTCATAATTGATGGACATTAAACTGCTGATCTCTTCATAACTAAAGTCGCAAGAAAATCGGTAATACAATATTTCTCTTTGTTTTGGGCTTAGTGACTGGATACATTTTAAAAGTTGCTCTTCCCTTTTCGATAAATTTTCTTTATCAATAATCTCCTCTTCATATGAATATACAATATTAATCTCATGCTTTTCAAGCAGCAATTCTGATTCTCGTAATTGTAATTTTTGCCTCTTTTTAAGTGCTTTAAAAATGCGGTGGCGAAGTGATTTGAAAAGATATAATTTGATATTATCTGTTTGTCCCAGGTTCTTCCTGTTCCGTATAAGATAGAAAAATACTTCCTGGATGCTGTCTTTTACCAAATCATGGTCGGAAGTAATTTTAATTCCATAGTTAAATAAATCTTCAATGTGCTGGTAATAAATATGGGAGAGGGCATATTTCTTATTTTCTATGAAGTCATTCCACAATTTGGTATCATTCATAAGTGCATTAGTTAAGCAGTTAGGAGGTACTAAGGTATGAATAAATATACGAGAAATGCAAATGTTATATAATACAGGTTTATTTATAAATCATCCTTTTTGATTTGATTATCAATATGTAATGAGCTTTTAAAATAATTAAAATATTTAAAGTAACGTATCTTTACGTAATTGTATGTGATATGTCATTATAAATATTATGATACGCGTTGGCGAGGTTATTTCATAATCAGTTGATATTCAGACTTCGACTACGCTCAGCCTGACTGTCACAGTGAGCGTAGTCGAACTGTGAATCAATATGTTACAATTTAATTCCACCAACAGGTATTATAATATATTATATTTACTAATCTTAAAGATTATTAAAGGAAAAATGGATTAAGTCATTTAATTGTTTAATCTATTCCATTAGATTTATACTTTGGAAAAAAAATAATTGTGAACTAAATACCATAAGTGATGAAAAAACTAACTATTCTTTTAATCTTATTTGCCTTTGCCAGTTGTGAAATAACTGAACCTAAACAAAAAGAAAATAATTACATTCCCCAGGTACCTGAACTTCTTTCAGATGTTATGACTCCAGAAATACTTTGGAGTTTTGGAAGGGTTGGGGGAGCACAGGTTTCTCCTGATGGGAAAAATGTAACTTACCTGGTTACATACTTCAATATTGAGGAAGACAAATCATACAGGGATATTTACCTGGTTCCTTCTGAAGGAGGAGAAGCAATAAACCTTACCAATTCATCAGAAAAGGAATTTAATATAGAATGGCGCCCTGATGGCAAGAAAATTGGCTTTATCTCAACGCGTTCAGGTGAAACCCAGTTATGGGAAATGAATCCTGATGGAACTGGGATGAAACAGGTTTCTGATATTGATGGAGGTATTTCTGGGTTTAAATATTCTCCTACCCAGGATAAAATATTTTACTTAAAAAGTGTAAAGCTTGATAAAGATGTGAATGAATTGTACCCAGACCTTCCCAATGCAGATGCACGCATTGAAACTGACCTGATGTACCGCCACTGGGACTCGTGGCATGATTATACATACAACCATATTTTTATTGCTGATTATAATGATGGCAAATTATCAGAGGGCATTGATATTATGGAAGGGGAGAGGTTTGATTCTCCTATGAAACCTTTTGGAGGAGCTGAGCAAATAGCCTGGAGCCCTGATGGTAAAACATTGGCATATACATGCAAAAAACTTACAGGGAAAAAGTATTCATTATCAACAAATTCTGAAATTTATTTATATGACCTAAAGTCCCAAAAAACCCTGAATTTTACTTCAGGTATGATGGGTTATGATATGAACCCTGCTTTTTCTCCTGATGGGAAACACCTGGCATGGGAGAGTATGGAGCGTGATGGCTATGAAGCTGACAAAACAAGGCTTTTTGTAGCTAACCTTGAAACTCAGGAAAAAACAGACTACTCAGTTGGGTTTGACCAAAATGCCCATGGCTTGGTTTGGGCTGATGACAGCAAGTCAATTTATTTTATTAGTGATATCCATGCTACTGATGAAATTTTCAGGTTGGACATGGCAGATGGTACTATTTCCAGGATAACCAATGGAATTCATAACTACCAGTCAGTAATTTCTGCTGGGGAAAACCTGGTGGCTCAAAAAGTTTCCATGTCACAACCTGCTGAGTTATATGTTGTAGATAAAAATACAGGTACAGATAAAGCATTGACAACAGTAAACAAGGGGATACTTGACCAGCTAACTATGGGGCAGGTAACCAAACGCTGGGTAAAAACAACTGATAATAAAGAAATGCTGGTTTGGGTGATCTTACCTCCACATTTTGATGAAACTAAAAAATATCCTGCAATCCTTTATAACCAGGGAGGGCCACAGGGGACTGTAAGCCAGTTTTGGTCATACAGGTGGAATTTCCAGATGATGGCTGCCAATGGTTATGTGGTGGTAGCACCTAACAGGCGTGGGTTGCCAGGCTTTGGGCAGGAGTGGAATGAGCAGATCAGCAAGGATTATGGTGGGCAGAACATTAAGGACTTGCTTACTGCTATTGATGAAGTATCCAAAGAGCCTTTTGTTGATGAAACAAAACTGGGGGCAGTAGGTGCCAGCTATGGGGGTTTCTCGGTGAATTTCTTGGCAGGAAACCATGAGGGGCGTTTCAAAGCTTTTATTTCACATTGTGGGATTTTCAATTTTGAACAAAAATACCTGACTACTGAAGAAATGTGGTTTCCCAATTGGGATTTAGGTGGCCCCTTTTGGGATGAAACTAATGCTGCTGCCCAAAGGTCTTTCTCTTTTTCACCACATAATTATGTGCAAAACTGGGATACACCTATCCTGGTTATCCATGGGCAAAATGATTACAGGATACCATTCACCCAGGGGATGGCAGCTTTTAATGCTGCTGTACTTCAGGATGTACCAGCTAAGTTCCTTTATTTCCCTGGTGAAAACCATTGGGTGCTAAATGCCCAGAACGGGATATTGTGGCAACGCGTTTTTGCTGAATGGCTTGACAAGTGGTTGAAGTAATTGTAAGCTAGAAAATTGAAGCCGGAAGCTTGAAGTTGGTTTATCTTCAGGCTTCTGTTTTTTCCCCACCATTCCTACCTCATGATTTCCGTCCAAAAGGGTTTTATTTGAAGAACTTTTGTGTAGCTTTATCTTCTCATTTAATATTGAGTTGGTATGATTAATTTAAAACACACCAGGAATCCATATATTTTATTTTTACCTTTTTTATTGCTGTTCTTCACTATTGTTATTGTTTTTCATGATGATAAATTGATGTTTGATGAAGGAGGGTACATGTTTTTTGCAAGCAACCTCCTGAAAGGATATTACTCTCCACCACCTCCTGATATAAACCTGTGGTGGGGACCTGGTTACCCATTGTTTTTAGCTCCATTTTTAGCATCAGGTTTACCTCAAATATGTATTACATTGATGAATGCAATATTTAGCTATTTGTCAATTGTGCTTTTGTTTAAGGCAATGGTTGAATTTATTGATTTTAAAAAGGCATTGTTTTTCAGCTTGTTTTGGGCATTTTGTTACAGCACTTATAAAAATATCCCCAAAATATTGTCAGAGCCTATTGCCATATTCCTGGTTTCATTGTTGGTACTGTTAATTGTTTATGCCTTTAGCAGGAAGGATAAAAAATATATTTACCTAGCTGGGATAATATTAGGTTACCTGGCACTGACCAAGGTAATTTTTGGTTATGTTTTACTTTGTTTATTGATAGGTTCTTTGGGGTGCTGGGTATTGAACAGAAAGGGGCAAAATTATAAAAAAGCTACACTTATTACTGCCATTGCATTTGCTGTTACTTTGCCTTACCTAGTTTATACATATAACCTCACCGGGAAGCTTTTCTATTGGGGGAATTCAGGGGGTATGAGTTTATACTGGATAACTACCCCTTTTGAAAATGAATATGGCGATTGGAACAGTGAAACATTTGATGGGAACAAAATTGGGGGAGATGACCCTGCAAGGACATCAAACCTGAAGGAAAACCATCAGGATAATATCCAACAAGTGCAACAATACAGGGGAGCAGAAAAAGATGGGATGTACAAAAAAATAGCTAAAGAGAACATCAAATCACATCCTGTTAAGTTTGCAAAAAATCTAGTTTCAAATATAAGCAGGCTGATGTTTGGCTTCCCTTATTCATATACGTACCAGCATCCACTTTTTAAAATCTGGTATTTTGCCATTTTATATGGGATGATGGTGCTAAGTGCCATCCTGACAATATTAAACTGGCGCAAAATTGATTTTCCTGTAAGGTTTTTATTTATCATGGCAGTGATATATTTTGCTGGCACTTCAATGTTGGCTGTATATAACAGGATGTTCCTGGTAATAGTACCTGTATTTTTATTTTGGATTGCTTATATCATTCATAAAACAACAATAATAAAGCTAAAATTTGATCCCACAGAATTGAATAATAATGGCTCATTCAAACCATAGGAAAATGGGATTAAGCTTAACCTAAAGCTCAATGGGGGAAATAGGTTCACCATTTATATTTTCGGAAAAGCTATTGGTTATAACAATGTTTTTAAGGCATTAACCACAATACCCCCAAATTTCTCTGTATTACTGGTTATCCTGTTGATCTTGTTATTTGTATCTTCAGCAGAATTAACAATCTGGATAAGTTCTGCCAATTTTTGTTTATCCCCAGGTTGAGGGCATATGGCATCCAATTGTTCTTTTGAGAGTGATGTTTTTGAAGTGATCTCCTGCTCTAGCTGGCTGTCAGTTTTTTGGGCTTCATTTTCTAAAATGTTGTCCAAATTATTGAATAGGTTATCTACATTTGAAGGCATAATCTTTAATTTTTAATGAGTTTTTCTTTTAATTCATTGATTTTATCTAAATATTCTTTCACTTGTTTTTCTTTATCTAATACTGTTTGACCAGTGTTTGCCAACTTTCCAACAAAACTGTCAATATCAGATATGGTTTGGTTCATTTTATTCTCTGTTATCCCCATCATAGCCAGGTACCTGTTCCTGTTTTCTTCTACTTTTAAAGCAGAATTAAGGTAGCTGGTCAAAGAGTTATTAGCACTTTTCAGTGCATCATATTCTTCCCTGATCTTTTGTTCCAATGTACTTTCTAGGTCATCAAGGGGCTTAATAAGTTCCAGCCTTTTAGCATTGATCTTGTCCTGCAAACCTGTTCCCATTTTTACAATAAAATTCAGGCGTTGCTGGGTGTCATTTGAAGTCACAATTTCATCCCATGCGGCAGAAACAGTGGGGTTGTTGAATACATTATTTGCATAGGTTGGTATCCATTTCTCAGTAATAAAATCATCTATCTGGTTACGTTTTTCATCAAAGAAATTGTGCAATAAATTGATGTGTGACTGTTCAATGGAGGAAATCCTTTGTCCAATTTCCTCAGAAAGCAGTGAAGCCTGTTGGGGAATTGATGCACAACCTGCAATAAATAAGGTAAGGCTAATGCATAAAACTTTAAAAATGTTAGTTTTCATTCAATACTTTTTTTATAGATGAGTCAATGGTTTCTATAATCTCTTCAAAAGGCTTTTTTGCCGAAATTTCAGATTTGATCTTGGTCAGGAATTGTGAATAATTTTGTTGTTCAACCAATTTTTCATGGTCATGTTGGGCTTGCATACTCATTAATTTCTGCTCGTTCAGGTCTTCCCGTTTCCCAATGAAGAGTGATTCAACTGCCCAAACAATGCGAGTGAGTATCCTGTATACCAAAGAGGCTGAAAAACCTCCCAACATTGCAAGCAGTGGGATAGTAAGGTAAACAACATTTCCTTCGCTCACATTAATATCAGTTGATACAGGTATGATAACAGCAATCATTAATCCAGCAACTAGACCAAGTAGCAACCTTATCCAGTATGAACTTTCAAATTTAGGGTCATAAGTGCCTGCATTAATGAATTTATTTACCTGGAAAAGGGCACTAAAACAGCCCCCAAGGGCAGCTGCTGTTATCAGGAAAGACAGGTTCAAAAACAGTTCTATACCTGAACTATTAAGGATACCTAATGAAACACTGTCTTTATTAACCATGCCTGACAAACTGATAACAATAAAAAGGATTAAACTGATTAAAGTGGTGGCCATGAGTTGCCTAACCAGTTTTACAGGTCCCAGGAACTTTAACCATTTCCCCTTTTCTGATTCTTGGTACAGCAACAGGATGGTTTTGGGTTTTGCAGGCTGTACTTTTTGTGATAGTTGCTTGTGAAGCAGTAATATATCCTTATTTGTAAGGTTAAAGCTTCCATCCACATTTTCTTCCATTAGTTTTTCAGCTAAAGTGGGTATAGGTTTGCCCTCTGAAGACAGGTATTTTATCATAGCTTTGCTTTCATCTAACAGCCTTTTTTTTATTAGTGTGGATTGTGGCATGGTTTCTTCTTTCATGGTTGTGGTTATTTTTTATGGGTTAAATTCATAGGTGGGTTACTTGCAATGATTTGTATGTTGGGACACGGTTTAATATCATTTGAAAACTTATTAGGACTGAATCCAAATTACTACATTGCAAGGTAAAATCAAAACTTAAGGCTTATTTTTTTGCCTGACATGTGGTAACGCATATCATTTTAAGTGGAAATAGCTCAATTTTAGTTTTTATATAGAACCTTATGTAATTGCTTATACCAAGATATTAGGCAGGTTTCGGGATGCAAAAAAATGGAGCTGCCCTAGATAGTTGCCGGGGTTGATAACCAATATGCCACTCCCGAGGCTTTCCTTTAACTTTAAACAACTTCAGCAAATTGCATTTATGGTTATTAATAGTTGTTTATTAGCTATCTTTTACATTTTATAATGTTACTTTAGTAAAGAAAAATTGCAAATATTACCTTTTACTTAGATACATGAAAAATTTAATCATAATATTTTGGATTTCCCTTTCTGTGGTAAGTTGTTTCAATGGCAACAAAGTTAAAGACTATTCAAAGATGAAACCACCAGTGAAAGCGCCATTTGAGGAGCTGGATGTATCTACAGTGAATGATTGGTGGAACAAGGAAGGCAATGGTATTATTAACCTTAAGGTAGGGCGTGATAGTGTAATTGCTTTTTGCCTGTACACTGTATCAAATACTACACTGAAACTTTCTGCCCAGCTTTTTCCCCTTTATCCTGATGAAAGCAGGGAAGTAAGGTTGGAAATAAAACAAGCTAATAAATGGGAAGAGATTCAAAAACAGGTGGTTAATGATATAGGTTGGTCAGCTCTTTTTAGGGTTGAAAACTGGGATACTTCTATAGATGTACCTTTCAGGGTTTTACATGGGAAAAATGCTTCTTTTGAAGGATTGGTGAGAAAAGACCCGATGGATAAGGAAGAGATTGTGCTGGCAGCCCTTTCATGCAACAGCAACCAGGACCGGGGAGATAGGAAAAATTATGTCAGGAATATTAACCATCAAAACCCTGATTTGGTATTTTTTGCTGGTGACCAATCCTACGACCATACAGAACATACTTCAGCATGGTTATTATTTGGTATGCAATTCAGGGAAGTATTCAGAAACCGTCCTTGCATTACAATTCCTGACGACCATGATATTGGGCAAGGCAACCTATGGGGTGAATATGGGAAAAAGGCATCTTCTCCTGCAGGCAATAATGGAGGGTATTTCTACAACCCTGAGTATGTAAAAATGGTTGAGCGTTGCCAAACGGCTTATTTACCTGACCCTTATGACCCAACACCTGTTAGGCAAGGTATTGGTGTATATTATACCAACCTGGTAGTTGGTGGAGTTGATTTTGCGATCATTGAGGATCGCAAGTTTAAATCAGGTCCCAAAGGGAAAATACCTCAGATTGGACCAAGACCAGACCATATTTTAGACCCTAACTATGACCCATCATCTGTTGATAAGAAAGGGCTTGAGTTGCTAGGTAAAAGGCAGTTAGATTTTTTGAAAGCTTGGGGAAAACACAATGAAGGAGCTTCAATGAAAGCTGTGTTGTCGCAAACTGGGTTTTGTGGTGGTGCACACTTGCATGGTACTAAAGATAACCGTTTGCATGCTGATATGGACTCCAATGGTTGGCCACAAACAGGAAGGAACAAAGCCCTAAAAGCTATTAAAGAGGCTAATGCAGTACATATAGCTGGTGACCAACACTTGGCAACAGTGATCCACCATGGTATTGAGGAATTTGAGGATGGCCCTTGGGCTTTTGTGGTTCCTGCATCTGTAAATAATTATTACAGAAGATGGTGGTGGCCTGAAAATGAAAAACCCGGAGAAAATTCAAATAGTAAGCTCCCATGGACAGGAAGGTACCTGGATGGCTTTCATAATAAAATAACCATGCATGCCTATGCTAACCCTGAAAGTGCTTCAGATGGAGCTGGCTATGGGCTGGTAAGGTTTAATAAAAAAGAACAAACAGTAACTTTTGAATGTTGGCCACGTTTTATGGATGTAACATCACCTGATGCAAAGCAATTCAGAGGCTGGCCTATCACCATTTTTGTAAATTAAAAATGGTAATTGAAGTGCCTTATTTTAGCTCTTGGTAATGGGGTACTATAACCCTGTTTGCCCCAAACAAGGTCCAGCCAACCTTGCTTTCTTTGTTTAAAGGGACCAACCTTATTTCCCAAACTATCTCAGCGGGGGTATCATGTGTGAATTCCCTAACCATGGTCCAAACCCTATTTCCTGGGTTGGTTATACCTGGCACATTAGAAATAAGCAACCCATAACCTGCCAGGATGTTGCCTGTTTCAGGAAGTTCAACAGCACTTCCCATAGCTGTGCTGGCTACAGGTATTTCACCTGGTATGATTGATGTCCATAATTTTTCTACTGACATGTCTTTTTCATTTATCCTGTATTCAACCACATGGCTATTGCTTTCTACCCTTTTCACAGGTTTATTAAATGGTCTTGCCTGGTAGTTGTTGTTATTAAAAAATAATAAGCTTCCT
Organism: Prolixibacteraceae bacterium; assembly: GCA_028282705.1. Classification (GTDB taxonomy): domain Bacteria; phylum Bacteroidota; class Bacteroidia; order Bacteroidales; family Prolixibacteraceae; genus JABMQB01. Next base: position 9,186 of record JANQHI010000057.1, read on the forward strand.
GAAGATGTAAAACTGGGGGAATGCTGGTGCCAACACCAATCCTCACTTCTCAATTTCAATAATTTTCCTTTTAGGTTACTACCCCAACCACTAGGTTCTGCAAAAATCCACCTTATCTCACCTGTGGTTTTATCAATCTTTATCATGGCACTTTGGTAACGGAAATTTACCAGGTAGGCATTTTCGTCAGGTAGTGGTACAACAGCATTGGCATGGCTCCAGTCAATCACACCAGGAAACCCCCTTCTTTCCCAATAGCCACTAAAAGTTTCATAGCCAATCCTGAACACAGGCATATTTTCAAAAGCTTTCCATCTATGCACAATTTCACCATCTGGGGTGAATTCAATAACTACATCACCCATTACTTTTTGTTTTTCGCATGGTGCTAAGCTGTCAACTTCACTTGTATAATAACCGTCAATTTCTTTAATTTCTGAACTAAGGGCAAGCACATTCCCGTTGGGTAAAAATGCTGCATCATGATGAAAGGTCAATGCTTTGACAGGTGTTGCTGTATCATGCTTCCCATCTGGACGTTTGGTAGCATACCATTCTTTTTGGATGTTCCCTGCCAAATCAATTTCAACAATCCTGCTATCTTGTGTCATGTAGGAAATGTTGCCATTGGAAAGGAAATCGCAATCACTGATCCTTGAATTAGTTTTATAATACCATAATACATTGCCCTGGCTATCAACCATTGCCAACATCCCAAATGATTTTTCAAACTGGTTAGAGCCAGCAGTGTTCCTTGGTGTCCTTCTCCTTGGGTTAAAAAGGGTAAGCCCCTTTTCCATTTTATTTTCAGAAATTTTAGTGATTTCAATCCCGGGAAATTGTGCAGGGTCTTTAGGGAGGGGAGGAGTTTTAAATGTTTGTGTGTTCGCAGACAAAGTAAGGTTGCCTTGTTTATCAGTTATTTTAATGCCAATCTGATACTGTGTCTCAGGTTTCATTAGCATCATTAGGTAGCCCAGTTCTTTTTTATCAGCAGGGGTATATGCTAGTTTAAAACTATGCTCATTCCCAGTTAAAGTAAAAACCACATGTTGGTACTCAAGGTCAGTTTCAAAATCTACATAACAAGTTAAAGGTGTTGATGTATTTGGATTTTGAACCACAACTGAGGGGATAGTGAAATTAACCTTTTGGGTTTTCTGTGGGTGGCTTGTAAGGTAAAAGAAAAATAGGGGTAGGATGAGTAGGTAATTTTTCATCTTATTAAATGTTTTATTTTTCAAAGGTATAAGATGGAACTCCTTATGAATTTAATCATTCTCGTATGTGTATTTTAGAATGCTAAAAT
>JANQHI010000028.1 GCA_028282705.1 Prolixibacteraceae bacterium
TTATATTTAATTCAAAATTACTCGAACATTACATTTAAAACCAAAATATAAAACTAAGGTGCCGGACAGGAACGATGCCACGAAAGCCGCCCCGGCAACTTACAAGTGACCGTTCAAGCATAGTCAACTCTGCAAACCCCTCCTACCTGAGTCTAAGCTGGCTTTCACCACAAAAAACAAGGCATAGAAAAGTAGGGTAAACAGTTTTCTGTACGGTATAAATGTAGACATCATTTAAACACATTAAAAAAATGGTATGAAGTCAATTGCCGCTGCTATTTTTTTACATTTGGCTTGCATTGTATTGGCTCAGGATTCACCCCTTAACGATCTTATCCAAATTCCTGAGGGCACATTTATTATGGGAGATGTGAATGGGACTTTTATTAATCCTCACCACGAAAATGACCAAATCCCTCTTCATAATGTTAAAGTGGGTGCTTTTCAAATGGGAAAAACTGAAATAAAGAGCAGTTGGTATTGCAATTTCCTAAATAGTGAGATATTGTCGGGAACCATTCAGGTAATCATGGATAGCAGCTATGTGGTAAAAGCAAATACAAATACGGTTTACTGTGATATTTACAATTCAAAAAAGAATACAAAATCACTGTTTTTTTGGGATGGTAGCCAGTTTTCTGTCCGCAACGGGATGGATAACCACCCAGCAAATACCATCCGCTGGGAAGGTGCAGCAGCCTATTGTAATTGGTTGTCGAGAAAAAGTGGATATGAAGAAATTTATGACCTTGAAACCTGGGGTATAGACTACAATAAAAGTGGAGTAAGGCTTCCCTCTGAAGCAGAGTGGGAATATGCAAGCCGGGGTGGTGACAATTACCGCGAATTTTCATGGGGATCAAATGAAAATGATGATGGGACTTATGGTAATTTTGGGAATACCAACGATCCATATGAAGTAGAAAGCAACCTCCCCCAGAGTACTCCTGTTGGGTTTTATAATGGAGAATACCATTTGAAAGAAATTTTTAATTGGACAGGAGGACGAAACGGTTATCAAACATCTGACAACTCAAATCCCTATGGTTTACAAGATATGAGTGGAAACTCTTTTGAATGGATAAATGACTGGTATGGAAAAAGCTATTATCAGCAACTTTATAATGAATATGGTGAAAACATTGTACAAAACCCCACAGGTCCAACCAAAGAGGAAGCAACTTTAATGCCTGATGGAAAGCCCTGGAGGTCTTTACGTGGAGGGAGTTGGAATGAAAAAGGGGACAGGTATGGACATCTTGCATGTCGAAAATCGGGATATTGGCGTGGAGAGCTTGATCCAACCTACGCTTATTTCCATTTTGGGTTCCGCATAGTTCTTGCCGGGAATAACAAGGAAACACTCCCAGGTATAATCGATAATAGTGCAACAAACTCAGTTGGTTTACTTTATTATGATAAGTCAAAAGCATCAAACGATGGGTATATCCTTTATGCCCCTAAAAAATGTACGACTACTTACTTGATAAATAAAGCAGGGCAAGTCCTTAAAACATGGCAAAGTAAAACAGCCCCAGGGCAAAAAGCTATTATTACACCCGATGGGTATTTTTACCGTGCAGGGCTTGTTAAAGGTGGTGTTCCAAAAATTATTCCTCATGCTCAAGCAGGCACATTTGAAAAACAAACATGGGAAGGCAAGCAATTATGGGAATTTGAATATGTAAAGGATAATGCCATTTCGCACCATGATTTTACTGTTATGCCCAATGGGAATATTCTCGCAATGGTTGTTGAGAATAAAACCTATGAAGAAGCTATTGCAGCAGGCTTTTCAGCGAACCGCCTTACACCCGAAGGTGTTAGCGTTGAATCTGTACTGGAATTTGCCCCAGATGGTGCTCCTGACGAGGATGGTGTAGTCAGGGGATTTAAAGTTGTATGGGAATGGCATTTATGGGATCATCTTGTGCCTATGGAACAAGCCTCTGAACATCCTGAGCTATATCGGATAGGTACTTCAAATTACCCATTAAACTGGAATCATGGAAATGGTATTGATTATAATGAGAAACTCAACCAGGTTGCCCTAAGTTTCCGAAATGGCGATGAAATTCTTGTAGTGGAATATACAGGTAATTTAGAAAATGGCACTGAAATAGCTAAAAATCATTCAGGAGGAAGGTATGGGAAAGGGGGCGACTTGCTATATCGTTGGGGAAATACTGCTGAATACGGACGCGATGATGTCCAACTTAGCTATAGCCAGCATGCTGTTAATTGGATCCCAGATGGATATCCTGGAGCTGGCAATTTTATTATTTTCAATAATGGTTCAAGGTCTGGCCGGCAATATTCAACTACTTGTGAAATTGCCTCACAGTGGGATGAGGCTACAAAATCGTACCCGGATATTAGCTCATCTGATGTACATTGGGGACCAGATACTTTAGTCTGGGAGTGGAACGGAAATAACAGTTATGGCATTTTTTCAAATGACTCGAGTGGTGCTCAACGCTTAAAAAATGGGAACACCTTAATTTCATTTGGGATATATGGCCTTTTATTAGAAGTTACACCCAGTTTAGAGGTTGTGTGGAAATACAAGTGTCCCGGCCATAAAAACGGATCACTATGTTATAATGCCAATACAAATACTACGAGCAATGGAAGTGATGGCAGGGTATTTAAAGTTTGGGAATATGAACCAAGTTACCCGGCTTTTGCTGGTAGAGATTTGGCACCAATTGCAGATGCTATCGAAATGTATGGCGATTGCGGATCTTTGACGGGACCAGCACATATGATTGACACTGATAAAGATGGTTATCCATTTTATGAAGATTGTGATGATAGTAATGCTGATATTAATCCAGGAGCTATTGAGATTCCAGATAATGATATTGATGAAAATTGTGATGGTGAATACCTCACTACTTCAGTTTTAGCAATTGGCAATGAGGCACATGATATTCAACTATTTCCCAATCCAGTTTACGATAAGTTTACCATTTTATCAAATGCTGGCATTTCAAAAATTGAAATACGAAATACTTATGGGCAAATATCTTTAATACAAACACAACATTCCAACAATGCAGTGGTTAGTGTTGATAAACTCCCAAATGGGATCTATTTAGTTTTAATCTATCAGGAGAATGATAGCACCCCCACAATAAAAAAAATTATAAAAACGAAATAAAATTACCTCTTATTCCGTTTTGTACTTCACCTGGCTACTAGGGCATTATCCCCTATCAAACCCAAATACTTTAGGAGCAAAAGTAGCATTAAGCCCCATACCAACAACTGCCTGCTTTATATCTTCAGGAACTTCGCCACAGAATAAGAATTCACCTGGCACAGCAATTTGTAACAAGTTATTAAAATGCCCTGCTGCGGTTGTCCCTAAATGAAACCCAACAGCCCCTGCATCTGCAAAAAGATCCATTACTACCAATGGGGAAGAGCTTTCATCAAAATAACACTGGACCTTCAACGCTCCTGGCTCATTCGATTCCATTTGGTTTTCAACTTCTCTGTAAATTGCCTTTAATTTTTCTGAATTCTCTTCTTTAGCAACCCACTTATATACTACCATTACTTCTTGGTTTTCCATAATTACTGTTTTTTAGAATTAATTATATTACAAATATCTGGCATTTTAATCTACTCAAAAGGTGTCTTTTTTGACAATTAAAAGGGTTGTTTACGACAATATATATTTTTACCTTTGACCATAATTAGTTATGAAATGAGCATAAGTTTTCAGCATCTTAAAATATACCAAACCGTCAGACTGCCTAAAAACCTAACTAAATTTTGTTAAAAACTAAACAACATACCAACACCACTGAAAAACAAATAGCTTTACCTTCAAGCATGAAGT
>JANQHI010000055.1 GCA_028282705.1 Prolixibacteraceae bacterium
GACTTCTTCAATACCAATGGCATCTTCTTCCATTGTTACATTAAAAACTGTTTGATTCGCAACTGTAATCTCTTGAGCTTTCATTCCGACAAATGAAAAAACAAGGGTTGCATTGTCAGGGACATCAGTAAGATTAAAGTTACCGTCAAAATTGGTAACTGTACCATTAGTTGTCCCTTTTACAATAATTGAAACACCAGGTAATGGTTGTCCATCCTTGTCAGTAACTTTTCCGTTCACCGTTTTTTGTTGTTGAACAGATATTCCATCTTTAGGCGACAAAACAATCTGCCGGTCTTTAATCTGGTACTCAACATTCATCCCTGATAAAATCCAGTTTAACACCTCCTGAATGTTTTTTTCTTCAATGTTGATGTCCACCCGTTTGTTTACATCAATTAGTTCTTTACTGTACAGGAAATAAAACTTGCTTTTGTTTTCAATCTCGTTTAAGACATCAACAATGCGGGAGTTTTTCATATTCAAGCTAATACGCGCTTGTTGCGAATAGCCTGATACAGCCCAAACCTGGGCGACGCATAAGAACATTAGAAATACACTTACTCGCATAATTTTCCACAGTTTAGTAAGGATGCAAAATTGTATTGCATCCCGGATACATTTTTTTTTCATAAATTTGATCCATTAAGTAGTTAATAATTACCGTTATTTTACGCTGCTTAGTTCTACAGGAAAGTGCCGCAAACACTTTCCTGTTTTCTTTTAAGCTTTTAGAGACTATTTATAATTTATTCTATCTTTTATTTATTTCTGTCTAATCTTAATATAATCTTCCTTTTTTGATATTCTTCGTTTTTGCTTTTTCGGCTTACTTCTTCAAATTTCAGAGGGGCTGATAGTGCCATTAATTTTAACACTTCTTCAACTGGTTCATCTACAAAAGTAGCCCTGAAGGTATATTTCAAAAGCTCCTTGTCCATCAATTCAATATCCACATTGTACCAAAGGCTTAAGCGTTCAACTACCTGTTGAATGTTTTCATCCCTAAACATTAGTTTGCCTTCTATCCATGCTATGTAAATTCCTGCATCCACTTCTTCTTTGCGATAATTCATTTTTTCGGTATCAAGAATAAGCTGATGATCAGGATTTAAGATGGTAATACTTTTCCCTGTTTTTGATGAAATCTCAACTTTCCCCTGTTCTAAAATGACTCGTTCAGTTTGTCCGTTTTTATAAGCAAGTACATTAAATTTTGTACCCAGTACCTTCACATTTAAATGTTCCGTTTTCACAGTAAATGGGTGTCTCTTATCATGAACAACATCAAAAAATGCTTCCCCGGCCAGGGATATATCTCTTGATCGTGCAAATTCAACGGGATATTTTAGTGATGAGCCACTATTAAGAGAACCTGTTGTTCCATCAGGTAATTCAAATTGGGTGCGCACGCCCATTGGGCAATGGATCTCTGCAAATGCTGTTTTGCCCTGATCACTGGTAAAGGTGTAGAAGAAATACAATGATGTGAGCAATAAAGGCAAAAATAAAATGGCTGCCGCCCGTTGTACAGACATCCAGATGGTTTTTCCTGTTCTCTTATGCTCAGGTTTAGTCCGGGCTAGGATCGTCGACCAAACTTTCTGAGTGCTAAAACCGGGGGCTTTATTATCATCTAATTTATCCCATTGGTCTTTTAATTCGTTTACAAAAGTTCCATCTTCTTCATTTTTCTCAAAACCCGAGGTAATTCCAAAAAACTCATTTCTGGAATATTTGTTTTCAATAAAATTTTTCAGTGTGCTTTTTATTTTATCCATTGCTTTAAAAGCTCAAAATTGTACTCTCTCTATAAAGTAATATGGATGGCGAATAAAAACTACGTAGTTGGTTGGTAATTATTTTTCAAAAAAATGAAACCATGTTTTTGGTTTTGTATTGGCTTAAACCACTTTGAGTAACTCTGTGCTACTTCGGGTAACTTTAAATTATAGCTATAACGTGAAGGAGCACAAAGAAATCACAAAGTTTCACGAAGGGCTATCTTGGGACAGATAAGTTTTTAGTATAAATTAAAAACCCACCTCCTTTGGTGGTGGTAATGTTTAAACGGTTTTACCTGAAAAAATGTAAATTAGTGGCATGAGCAATTTTAAAAAGTTAAGCCATGTCATTTATCGGTGTACTTACCATATTGTTTGGACACCCAAATACCGATACCGCATTCTTGAAGGCCTTGTCAAAGAATCGTTGAACAAAGATATTCGGACATTGATAGAATGGAAAAGTTGTGAACTGACTGAGATGAATATCCAGAAGGATCATATTCATTTGATTGTCAGTGTACCGCCCAAACTGTCAATATCCAAGTTAATGGGTATTTTGAAAGGCAAAACCGCCATCAAAATATTCAAAACGTATCCTCAATTAAAAGTAAAGCCCTACTGGGGAAATCACTTTTGGTCAAGAGGATATTGCGTTGACACCATTGGTCTTGACGAAGGAAAGATCAAGAAATATGTCAAGTATCAAGAAGAACAAGAACGTATCGAGGAGCAAGAGAGGCTCAACTTTGGCCCCTTATAGGGGCATTCGCAAGCCCACCTTCTCAGAAGGTGGATTATTTAGTTGTTATCTTTTATTTTGGGGAATGAACAAACAAATTGAAGAACAGAAGCCCTGCAATGCTGTCATCCGTCAGGCTTTGCTTTAACGATTTTAAAGCTTCGGATAAATGTTTCTCAACCGTCCGTGGTGAAATATCAAGCATGATGGCTATCTCTTTTACAGGCAGGCCATTTTTTCGCTTCAGGATAACAATTTCTTTTTGGCGTGGAGGTAGCTGATTTATTAATTTTTCCACCAGTTCGAGAAGCGAATGGTAATCGATCCGCTCTTCAGTCCGGTTGTCAAAATCAACTGCAAGGTCAAGTAATTCATGTTTATAATTGTTTTCCCTTTTCTTTTTCAGAAAAACTTCGCGAACGTAATTATAGGTGATTTTAAACAAATAGGACTTAAAAGAAAGGTCGGTATTAATAGACTCTCTGACATTCCAGATTTTTACAAATACCTCTTGTACTACTTCCTCTGCCTCCTGGTTGGATTTCAAGTAGCCTTTTGCAAAAACAAATATCCGTTTTGCATATTCATCAAACAGATTTTTAAAAGCATTATGGTTACCTTTTTTTAAAGCAACTGCCCAATCTTTTTCTTTATTTGCTGAAACCACCAAAATACCATTTGTTTGAATGAATCAGCTACAAATCTATAAAAACGGTTGTATTTTATCATATTGCTGTACTGCTATTTTACAGTAAAGTTGGAGAAAAGGACTGATGGATTGAATGAGTAAAGGACTGAATTAAAAAACAGCAGTATAGCAACAAAGCAGTACAGCAAAATAGTTTATACACCATATGGTAAACTAAAATAGGTGTTTTTTACCCTTTTGGGAGTATTTCTTACAAAGGCTGGTGAATATTATCGATATTTAAGGAGATACATTGGAGTAAAAAAGACCAGATTAAGTTTTTGAACAGTTGGATTAAAACCCTTGGAAAGCAAAAGTTTGGGTCTCACTTTCGGATTTACCCGGAAGACCATTCCCTTTTGATGACTTTGCTGGTTTATGCTATCCGGGATGAAGAATCAGCTGTTAAAAAGAAGCTTAACCTAAGAAAAGGAATTCTGCTAACAGGTCCCATTGGCTGTGGAAAAACATCTTTGATGACTCTAATCAGGTACTTTTTTCCTCAGATTCTGTAGTATCAGCTAAAGTCAAGCAGGGAGATTGGATTTGAATTTGAAAAGGATGGATTTAAAGTGATTAACCGCTATGGAAATGGAATATCCTCTAATCCATCACTAAGAATTAGCTTTTGTTTTGATGATTTGGGAGTTGAGCAACCGCATAAGCATTTTGGCAATAATTGCGATGTAATGGGAGAAATACTTTTAAGCCGTTACGATTTGTTTGTCTCAAAAGGTATCATCACGCATGTCACGACTAACCTTTCAGCTTCAGAAATTGAGCAGAGGTATGGAAATAGGGTAAGAAGCCGGATGTGTGAAATGTTCAACCTGGTGGCATTTGATAAAAATGCACAAGATAAAAGAAGCTAAAAGTAAGCTTAAGTACCTGCAAGTTTGTCAAGGACTTTTTGAATACCCTGCCTGTTTTCTTTGAAAACACCACACTCGCCGGCAATTGCTTCCCATTGGCTTACGGCTTCCTGTACCTCTTCGATGATTTGGGCTGCATTCTTCAACCCAAAATGAGTGGCAAGCTTCAATAGCTCTTTACGCCCCGGATTTTGGCTTTCCCCAGCTATCATGGTACTATGAAAACCATAACTGGAAGAAGAAAATGTAAGGTCATAGGCAGGCGCAAATTGCCAATTCCCTTTTGAGTCCATCAGGAACGAGAAATTTTTACTGTGGTCATCCCGGTTGTGGGAATAAACATTAAAAACTGCAAGCCTGAAAATTTTTTCATACGCTTTAATATGCTTTTCCAGCCTGAAAGCACAATCCATTAGATGACCGTAATCCATGGTGCTTATCTTAAAATTATCATGAATAATGCCCGATGCAGTATGTACATGCAGGCGTTTCCCTTTATTCCGGTCAAAACGTAAGGTCCCAAAATATTCTTTACCGGATTTTCCTTTGAAAAGGTGGCATTCACTCATTTCAATACCAGCCAGCAAAGCCATTTTATGATAGGCATATTCAATATTTGCAATTTCTATGTTGTCGGAGGACGATGGGAATTTAATGATCCATTCTTCATAACCTTCCGGTATATCGTCAGTTCCATGTATCAGATCACCCGTAAGTGGGTTATAGCCTGTAAAAATCTTTGGCCTGGCACCACCGGATGATCTACCAAGAACAAAGAGTTCTTCAAGGACATCAGAACTTGTACCCTGGAGTACCCGGTTCATTTCAGTAGCCAAGGTATCCAGTTCAGGGATAGCCCCGATAGATTTGTCCGGTTCAAATTCAGGTTTGTAAATAAGTGCCCCCATACCTGTTGTTCCGACATAAGCTAACCTATCGAGTGGTGTAATCCTGGCAATGTCAATTCCTTTTGAAGATAGTGAGCGATCAAACAACAAACGTCCCCAGCCATCGGGCAATGAGTCGTTAAACACTCCAAATAATCCTTCAAATGGTTCCCGGTCGGCACTAACAATATCACCCATGAATGGTAATTTGATAGGCGATAGGTCAAATCCGTTGCTAAGGTAACCGGGGTGGTATTTGAAGTATATTTTACCATTGGAAAGGACAAGCTCCCCAACTTCAATTTGATTCCCTTCAAGCAGAATAGACACGGATATTTTCTTAATTCCAATCATGGAGGGTAATTATTTTGTGAACAGTTTTTCAAGGTCTTCCGGGTTTTCCTTGATAATAAGAAGTTGGTCAAATTCATTTAACCGCCCAAGAAGGTGCATTAGTTTTAGTAAAGACTCCAGTGAGATTTTTCCCGTGTTCTCAAAACGTTTTAAACTTCCGAATGAAACACCGGAACGTCCTGCCATTTCTTCTTGTGAAAGCTTTAATTGCTTCCGTATGGCGCGGAACCTTTGGGCTAATGCTTTACTGACCTCGAATGGTGTTGGTTTTAGTGAATACATTTCATTTTGGTTAAAATATTATCTAAAAATAGTAAAAATCATTTTAAATAGCTAATATATTATCTGTTTATATTTTAGTAAAGAATAGTCTCCTAATAGCCTATTAAATCAGTTGTAAGAAATGTTTAACTCGGTGTTTGATAATGTGGGTATGAAGAGAAAATAAAGCTTCTTTATTTTTCCTTGGCTTTTCCTGAATAATATTTACGAAACCAAATCGGAACAGTTTCTTGATCAATTTCATCCCAAAATTTGTTCCCGTTTTTATCAACTTTAAAATGAGCAAACATTGTGTGAGGACCACCGTTTGCAGAGTTGTCAAAAAAATATGATTGGTAACAATATTGTGCTCCATCAAACATTAATTCCATAGAGCGATAATATCTATCTCTAATTTTTTTTTCGTCCACATCATGCCCTCTTTTCCCAACTCTAACTACTTTTACTCTATATACATTTATTTCTGGACTTTCAGTAGAGACAAAATAAAGATATACTTTATAACCCTCTTCCTTGGCTTTTTTTATGAATTCGACCTTACTTTCATGCGAGAACACTGTTTCGAATGAAAATTTTTCTCCCTTTGACAACAACTTTTTTCGTAAATAATCTGCTAAGATTTGAGCAATACGGTCGTATGGTTTGTCATCCTTTCTCCTAGATGCAATGGTATCGATTTTAATGTGATTATTCTCAAGGATTACACATTCCTTCATCCTATCCAAGGGAAAATCCTTAGAGATTAATCCAGAATCGTTTGCAATTTCATATAGATCGTTTTCTGTTGCAGATATCTTATATTTTTCTAGGTTAATCCCTCTTTTTTTTAAGTTGGAAGCAATATCATCGGCATTAACATAAACGCCAAAATCCAAAGTCCGACCTCTACCTACCTTGGTGTTAAGGATACTTTTAATTATTGAACTTTTGCCTGAGCCGTTGGGACCTGCAAATACCCGCATTCTTTTGGTCATATTTAATCCAATATGATTTCTTGGTTTACATCATTAGTGTCGATCCTTCGAATCCGTTCTATATTACCATCCAAATACTCTTTCACAATCCAACCATCTTTAGCAACAATAACATATCCATTATCTTGAATGGCTTTACTTGCAGCTCTTTTAAATTCCCCATTTGACTTTTTAACAACAAGCCTTTTAGTAATATATCTTTTATTTGTTTTACCCATAGTACAAATTTACTAATTATTATTAGAAGAACTAAAAAGAAGTGTTTGTTCATTAGAAGAATCCTTTTTTTTGCAATGACTATGCACATCCCAGAATTAAACCTCTATCTGCAGAAATGAAAGTATCTTATTTTAATATCCTTGATACAAGGTACAAGGCATTGAAATAGGTTAAACAAATCTTTGGGTGTTGCATTGCCCCGGCACATCCCACTACCAGCCTTCAACCCACCTATACCCATTCGTTCCTCATGGAAACGGTGTTGTTTTGCCTGTACGTGGCAAGAGCCTTGGGCAACACACGGAAAGAGAAACCCGTCCGTTTCACTACCGGTCTACACTTTCCCGGAGCCAGCTCGCAATAATACGTTTAGAGCTTGCCCAATTTTGCAGGTTGGAAACAAAAAAGAATCCCAAAGATAGCCCTCCTCCCCACAAATCCATCCTGGAAAAACGCAAGGCTAAATAGAACGCCCTGAGCTCAATATTTTTAAGGTTAGATCTTATAAAATTTTGGTTCTCAGGACAGCCTTGCATTTTATCCCCGGACGGCAAAGCTTCGGGTTTCTTTTCTTTTTTTCCATTTTTCTTTTCTTTTGAGGAAATATTATACTAATTATAGAGCTTTAGGTGTCCATAAATTTGAAGAATGGGTTATGGATACCGTATGGTAACCTAAAATGGGTGTTTTTGTACCATTTTTTAGTATTCTACATAAAGAAAAAAGCGCCTAAATCTCTGATTTTAAGCGCTTTTTGTTGTTGTTTGTTTTCAACGTTGTGCCCAGAACAAGACTCGAACTTGCACGGCCTAAACCGGCCACCAGGCCCTCAACCTGGCGTGTCTACCAATTCCACCACCTGGGCATTATTTCGTTAAAACAATGTGCCTGCAAAACTAAAAAATTTATTTTAAGGTTCATTGTTTTGGGTGGATTTATATACTTGCTAAATTTTAACTTTTATGGGTATTCTTACAATTTAAAAGAGTTACTGTTTCCTTATATAGGTTTTTTCATGCCTGGTTTCTACTACATATCCTGATTTAACTACAAAAATATACTTATCAGTTTTTTCAACTGTAGGTGTTACCATGGGGTCTAAAGTAAGGGCTCCTTTGTTTATTTCAGTACTTGCAAGTTCTTTCTTTATTTCATAAACATAAACAGAATCACTAGCCCTGGGAATAATGGTTGTAGGTTTACCCAGTTCTTGTAGCATAGATGAGACTGTATGCCCTTTCATCTTGTTAATCCTGCTCTGTACACCACATCCAGCTATTAAAACAACCAATAAAATGAAGTAAATATATTTTGCCATGTTATGTAAATTTAACCACTCAAAGGTAGGAATGATTTTAATTTAACTATATCAGGAGTAATTTATTTTCATAGGTTATCGTTTTTTAACAATAAAATGTAAGGAACTTATGGCTCACAATGTTCAATTCAATGAATTTCGAGTTCAAGTTTTTTATAAAGTTCGCATTTCAATAAAAAATAAGTTTTAAATTTAAAGCCTGAATGAATAATCAAAGGACGCAGATAATAAAATTTATTTTTAAAAAGTTAACCTATTCCTTGTTTGCATTTATAGCCACAACAGGGTATGCTTCAACGCCTACTAACCATACAGGTAGGAATAATATTGAAACAGGGAATTGGTCATTGGGAGCTTCTGTATCAACCATTGGACCTGGTATTGAGTTATCTAAGGCTCTATCAACCAAGGCATCCATCTCGTTAGGTATAAATTATTTTAATTATAACCATCCCTTAAATAAACTGGATGAAGAATTAGCAGGTGATGCTAAAATTTTATTGGGTGGGGCTTCTGCCAAGCTGAATTATTATTTGTTTCAAAACTTGTATTTGGCAGGAGGTGTTTCTTATAATCAAACAGCCCTGGATGTTGACGGGCAAATGTCAGAATCTGTATTTATTGGTGATATTGAAATGTACCCAGATGAAGTGGGGTATGTGAGCCTGGATATTACCCCGGAGTATAAAGTGGCCCCATATTTAGGGTTGGGGTTTGGAAGCATCCTGCCTGATAACAAAAAAGTAGCATTTAGTTTTGAGCTAGGAGTAATGTACCATGGCAAACCACAGGTTGAACTTGAAACCACAGGTATGCTGGAACCAACTGATACTGTTGAACAAGAACAATTGATCCAGGATAATATTGCTCCATTAACATTCTGGCCAGTAATGGCTTTTAGGTTGTCATTTAGGTTAGGAAGGAATCAATGAAAAAGATAAATAACATATTGCCAATCCTGCTATCATTTTTTTTGATGGTTTCTTCATGTGGGAAACTGGATGAGGTGAAGAACCCCCTGGATGGGTTTAAACTGATCATTGATTATGACATCTTTAATACATTTATATCTTTTCGTTTTATTGATACTTCAACAGGAGAGTTAATTGGTGCCACTGATGGGAGCAGTGTAGCTGTTTCTATTACAGGGCAGCACAAGGATGGGGTAGTAGGCCAATTAGGTGAAAGCAAAAGTGAACACCTCTCTTTTTCAGGGTTGTTAACCTTGGCATTAAACCCTAAGGACCCATATGTACCCTCTTCAGGAAACCTTATCCAGTTTATTGTAAATGCCAATTATGAAGGGTATAGGAAACAATCACTCAATGTGGTTATTTCAGAAGAAGGTAATTATTCTTTTGAGGTGTATTTGGAAAAAGAAGAAACCTCAGGTGGGGTAAGGGAATATTATAGGGAATTCAATGTGGGAAGCAATGGTACTCCAAATGATTCAATAAAAATAGCTTCATTGGATAATGAAAGTTTTTTTATCCTTCCTGATGATGCAGTGTTGCTAGATAGTGCAAGCAATATAATCAGTAATGAAGAGGTGGGTTTATGGGTAACTATTTATGAAAATTTTAACCTTGCACCAATACCCCAATCTTTAGTGGTTGAGACAGTTGAGGGAGATCAAGTATCTCAGCAATCTTTTGATATTGTTTCATTGGTAAAGGTTAAAATGAGGGCTGGAAATTCAATAGTAAGCTCTATTAAAGGGGCTTCCATAAATCTAAATATTCCATTGAAGGAGGGGGTGTTAAACCCTATTACTTGGGAAAACTTTGCTGGAGGGCAGAAGGTAAAAACCTGGGAATTGAATAAAGAAAATGCCTGGGTCAATAATAATGAAGAAGAGCTTAAAGAACATGGTGGCAGGTTATTTCTTTCTGTTGCAACAAACAGGTTGTCATTTTATGCAGGTGCAGTTACACAGCCCCTTTGCATATTTGCAGGGAATGCCATCTTTTCGTTGGATGAAAACTTTATTATGAAGCCTGTAAGCCCATCCCTTTATTGTTACCGTGAAGCTGACCTGAGGTACCTTGGGCATATACCTTACACCATTTCAGGTGATTTGCACAATGAGGCTTTTGAGTTTTATGTTCCACAAAATAACAGGCTTTTGCTCGAGGTGGTAAATAGGGACAATACCAACAGTTTTAAAGCCACTCCATCACAGCGGTTAATACATACACCTTGTGTTGATAACAGGTTAATTCAAATACTTTTGGAACCTACTTCAATGGATTATAATGGCAGTTTTGTTTTTAATTTCCTGGAAGAGTTCCCAAATGAAGAGTTTCAGGTACGAGCCAGCTTTTATGATGTAGCTTCTGGTAAACATTTGCTTTCTCAGGATTACCTGGTTTCTGATGGCAAAAAGGTAGAAGTTTCAACAACAATGCAACAGGCATCTTCATTGAAAGTAACCTTTTCAGCCCTGAATCCTGATAATAGTTTTACAGCAACCCCTAATGAGATTATCATTCAGGAGCCACAGGTACAAGGGCAGGAATACCAAGTTGCCTTGTCACCTGAGAAGTGTTTGTTAAGTGGTACCTTTGAGTTCAACTTTTCTGGGCAATTTCCTTCAGGTGATATTGATTTTAAAGTTGAGGTCAGGGATGAAACAACAAACAACCTTATTGAAAATATTTACCTTAAATGTTCGGAAACGGAGCTATTAGTGCCATTTAATATTGTGTTGGCTAAAAGCGAACGTGCCTACCTAAAAGTTAAAAGGGTTGTTTCTGGTACAAAATTCCATGTAGCTCCCTACGAATTTAGCATTGGGGATGTTTGCCAAAAGGGCCTAACCTGGAATGTGGATATAAGCCCAGTGGAAATGATAACAGTTGATATTAACGTAAAAGCTGTGTGCCCTGATACAGAGATAATCCCAACATTAACAGGATATTACCGCCTGGTTTGGGATGAGGAGTGGAATGAAGTTGAGTTGGTATATGGGAACACTACCCTTGACCTGGAAAAAAATGGGACCTATGAAATGGGGATCATTGTTGATGGTGAACTGGTATCTGAAATTTACACAATAACAGGTCCCAGCCTGAACCTTGAGTTTGACCTTGACCAGGACCAATGCGATAAATTTGGGTATTGATCAAAACCAAAAGAAGTAAATCATTCAGGCCAAACCTCTTCAATACTTTCATTGATAATATCCATGCGTTTTAAACTGATCTTAAAATCCGTGTTTTCCTGGCCTTGTACTTCAAAAACAGCTTTAAAGTTTAGCCCATCAAACTCATTAACCCCTTTTAAGTTTTCAGGGTTGGTTAAGTATTTGATAACTGCCATATTTCCAACATCACTGTTACACATAAAAGAAGTAACAATCCTCCCATCATCAGTAATAAACCTGGACAGGCTGGCATATTCCATAACAAAAGTTTCTTGTGTTCTTGCGTCATATTCAAAAATGGAATCACCAACTTGGTAAAACAGTTTGGATTCATTAATATGGTAATCAATCCCAATTTCCTTATGCACAGTTTTAAGGATATTCTGGGTTTTATAAGAGCCAATAAAAACCACATTCTTATTTTCAACATCTTCCCAACGCAAATTGCTTGAATATTGGAAATCAATTTCAACTTTACCTCCACCCAAAAAGCTCATGATTTTATATAAACCAAAGGGAGCTTGTTTGTTAATATAGGTAAGAGTGGTTTTTTCTATATCTTCTTCAAAACCAGGATTTTCATTGATCAACTTTTCCAGGTCCTGGTCTGAATTGATATTAGGGACACGGGTGATAGAAAAATCGTCAAACACATTTTTTACCCTGAAAAAATAATGGTCTCCCAAAACAATCAAAGTAGGGTGTTCTGATTGGTAAATATCTTTCCAAATAAAGTATTTAGCTAATTTGGGTTGGCCTTTACCATTGTATATCAATATTGAAATTACCAGTAAAAAAATACTAAGGGCAAATAACAATGGGCTTAACTTTAAGGCTTTTGATTTCAGGATGGCTAACCTGTTTATTTTAAAAACTACTTTGTACCCACCTTTTGGAAGTTCAAATTTTACAGCATCTTGCTTGCCCTCATTTTCATAATACTGGACCAGTTTTTTTCTTAGGTTATGGATATATATCCTGATATTCTTATCTTTTTCTGAATCACCACGTTTCCCAAAAATTTCTTGGGCAACCTGGTATTCTTTAGGGGCTTCCCCTTTTAATGATTCATCAACCAGGTACTTGAATAACTCTTTAGATACGATTGATTTGGAAAATACCTGGCTTTGCAAAACCTTTTTCCTGAATATGTTTATTAAGTTCCTTGTTGGCATTAATTATTTGATAATGAGTTTTGTTAAGCCCAAATTTAACCCCTTTTTTACATTAATTCAAGAAAAAACTTATAGGATTTCGAGAATCTAAATTAAATTCAACCTAATGGTTTAGCTTAAAGGCCAACCTATAAAAATCACAAAAACTAAATACAATGCTTGATAGAAGAAAATTTTTAACAACCATTGGCACCATTGCAGCAGGTGCAGCTATTTCAAACCCATTAAAGGCAGCAATACAATCAAGCGGGCAGAAGTTGAAACTGGTTTTAATTGGTACAGGTGTGCGTGGAAATAGTTTCTGGGGCAGTAGGCTATTGCATGAATATGGTGATATCCTTGAATTTGTAGGGTTGGTTGACCATAACCCAGGGAGGTTAAAATATGCAGCTAAATACATAGGAGTAAATGAGGGTTGTGGGTTGTATGCAACTTTTGAGGAGATGGTAAAAGAGCAAAACCCTGACCTGGTTATGGTTACCACAACTGATGCCACACACCATACCTACATTATTAAATCATTGGCGCATGGGATAGATGTGTTAACAGAAAAACCCATGACCACTGATGAAGATAAATGCCAGGCTATCTTGGATGCTGAGCGAAAATACAAACGAAAAGTAATTGTAGCATTCAATTACAGGTGGAGTCCATACAGTACCAAAATAAAGGAAATGCTTGGTAATGGTGCAATTGGGGATGTGGTTTCAGTTGATTTTACCTGGATGCTAAATACAAGCCATGGGGCATCATATTTCAGGCGTTGGCATGGGCAAAGAGAACATAGTGGAACCTTGTTGGTGCATAAATCTACCCATCATTTTGACTTGCTAAACTGGTGGCTTGATTCTGACCCTGAAGAGGTCTTTGCCTATGGAGACCTTGAATATTATGGGCAAAGGCAAGATAAAAAAGGGGTGAGTTGCCGCTCGTGCAATGAGAAAGAAACCTGCAAATTTTATTGGGATATAACCCAAAATAAAGGTGATTATGAAAGGTATGTAATGCATGAACACCATGATGGTTATATACGTGACAACTGTTTGTTCCGCCCGGAGGTAAATATTTATGATAAAATGAATGTCAATATTAAATATGCCAACAATGTATATGTAAATTATATGCTCACAACATATTCTCCTTGGGAAGGTTGGCGAATTGCATTCAATGGTACAAAAGGGAGGTTGGAGGCATTCCTTGATGTACCTTACCTGAATTCAGAAAACCTGTCGCAAGAGGCACTTCATGACGCAGAAATGAACCAGCAAGGAGGGGAACAATTACAAACCAAGCCTATAATCCTACATAAATTATGGAATGATCAGGAAACAATTGATGTGCCTTATAGCCGTGGAGGCCATGGTGGGGGTGATGCAAGGTTGCATGACCAATTGTTTTTACATCCTGAAAAAGAAGATGAATTTAAACACATAGCAGGGACACGTGATGGGGCAATGTCAATACTCATAGGTATTGCAGCTCGCAACAGCATTGAATCTGGTGAGCCTGTTAGGATTGGCAGCTTAACACACCTTCAACCCAGGAAAAAGAGGTTGTAACCTTAACCAACTAACCCAGGGCCTGTTTATATATTATTTTAAACAGGCTCTATTTTTTGTACTTCAGGAACTTTTGCATGCTGCAAAGGGGAATTTTTATATTTTTATACTTCAGGGCGAGTAGCATGAAAAGGTCTAATACTACTATAACAGATATTGCTGAAAAACTGGGGGTTTCACCATCAACAGTTTCACGTGCTTTACATGATCACCCTGCCATAAGCGATAAAACAAAAAAGGCTGTGGTAAGGCTTGCCAGGAAGCTGGATTACCAACCCAACCTTTTAGCCCTTAATTTGCTTCAGAAAAAAACAAACACCATTGGGGTGGTTGTCCCCGAAATTACCAGCTACTTTTTTTCATCCATTATAAATGGGATACAGGACCTGGTGAACCCTATGGGGGTGAATATGGTCATTGGGCAGTCTAATGAATCGTATAAAGAAGAGAAAAAGATTATCCAGACTTTCAGGGCTATCAATGTGGATGGCTTCCTGATCTCCCCTTCTTCCAAAACCAAAAAGTTTGACCATTTACTGGCTATTAAAGAGAACAATATCCCCCTGGTTATTTTTGACAGGGACTGTGAAGGGGTAGAAGCAGATAAGGTGTTTGTGGATGAATACAGTGGGGCATTCCAGGCAGTTGAGCACCTAATTAAAACAGGGTGCAGGCGAATTGCCCATATTGCAGGGCCCCCAACATTGTCAACAGCAAGGCACAGGCTAAAAGCTTATAAAAATGCCCTTGAAAAACACAAAATTAAGGTGGATGATGATTACATTCTTACCTGCAAAGGGTTTACCCCAAAGCATGGGATAGCTCCCACCAAACAACTGTTAGGGTTGGAAAAATGCCCTGATGCAATTTTTGCCATCAATGATGGGGTAGCCATTGGGGCTATGTATGTAATCAAGGAAGCAGGGGTTAAAATCCCTGGTCAAATATCCATAATTGGTTTTGATGATGACCCACATTCCAGTTATTTTAAGCCTTCACTTTCAACAGTTTGGCAACCTACCTATGAAATGGGTATGCTGTCAGCAAGGCTGTTAATGAAAAAGGTTAATGCAAAAAGCCATGATCCAAAAATCAGGGTAGAATCTTTATTCCCTGAACTGATTATCAGGGGGTCTTCTTTTTAAGCCAGATATTTAGGGTTTGACTAGCAGTCAAGCTACAAATTGATACACATTTTATGCAAAGGTTTGCATAAATTTTTTCCTGTATTATTGGTATTTACAACCATTTCCACCTTAAATTTATACTGAAATCCATAAAGTTGTTTTAACAATTTCAATACATGGTTTCACTTATAATACCATTATACAAATGAATTAAAAATAAGAAAGATGCAATTAGATAAAAAATACCCATTGTTGGCAAAACCTGTTTCTGAAAAGGGTATTTACCAGAGCATCCTCAAAGAAGAGGCTGGTTGGCAATACCTGAACTTCCAGGCTAGGTTGATGGAAAAAGGGGAAAAGTGGGGTGGCAACACTGAAGGGAATGAATATGCCATTATCCTGCTGGGGGGTAATTATTCAGTTAAAACAGATAAAGGCAGTTGGGAAACTGTTAATGGGAGGAAAGATGTATTTAGTGGTATAGCCCATTCATTGTACCTTCCACGAAACACAGTGTTTGAGTTGACAGCAGAGAGTGATGTACTAGATATTGCTTATGGTTGGTGTGAGGCAGATAAAGATTACCCAGCCTGTTTCAAAAGGCCTGAAGAAGCTGATATAGAGATACGGGGAGGGGACAATGCCACACGCCAGATCAACAGCTTGTTGCAACCTGGTTTTGGTTGCCAGCGTTTGGTATCAGTTGAGGTGTATACCCCTTCAGGGAACTGGAGCTCATTCCCTGCCCATAAGCACGATTCACGTAAAGTGGATGTACATGGCAATGTGTTGGAAGCAAGGCTTGAAGAAACTTATTTTTATAAAATTGACAAACCTCAGGGCTTTGCAATCCAACAGGTATACAATGACAATAGGAGCCTGGATGAAATTGCAGTTGCACGCAACAATGATGTGGTGCTGGTACCTGAAGGCTACCACCCAGTGGTGGCAGGGCATGGTTACAATGTGTATTACCTGAATTTTTTAACAGGGAGTGACCAGTCATTAGCAAATACTGATGACCCCGACCACAAATGGATATACAATTCATGGAAGGGCTTAGACCCGAGGATTCCCATGGTTACTGCTGAAATGAATAAGGAAGGCTAGGCGGGATATTTTAAAATTAATAATAACACAAAAAAGAAGAAAAACGATTAAAAAGCCTGTATGATGGAAAAAGAACGTTCACTTGAAAAAGGCTACAAAAGCAAGTTACATCAGATTTCACAAACTATGCCAACAGCACTATGGAATGATTCATGTTCGGCTAGTGAGCTAAGTAATTCAATAGCAGATGGGGCAGTTGGGGCAACTTGCAATCCTGTTATCGTCCTTGGGGTTATAAATAAAGAATGGGCTCTGTGGAAAGGCACCATCCAAAAACTAATCATTGAAAACCCTTCTGCAACTGAGGATGAACTTTCATGGCTGCTAATTGAAGAAATTTCAATTAAGGCAGCTGCCCTTTTGAAGCCAGTTTTTGATAGGGAAAAAGGCAAAAATGGCCGGCTTTCTATACAAACAGACCCCAGGTTATATAGAAATGCACATAAGATGGTTGAACAGGCTATACATTTCAACAAGCTTGCACCAAATATTATTGTTAAATTACCTGCTACAAAAGCTGGGATTGAAGCAATGGAAGAAGTAACTTATCAGGGAGTAAGTGTCAATGCAACAGTAAGTTTTACACTTCCTCAGGCAATTGCTGTAGCTGAAGCTGTTGAACGTGGCTTGTCTAGGCGCGAAAAAGAAGGGAAGGACATTAGTGCCATGGGGCCAGTTTGTACTTTAATGGTTGGGAGGCTTGACGATATCCTGAAAAAAATTGCAGATAAAGAGGATATCATAGCAAACCCAGAAATTATGGACTGGGCTGGGGTTGCAACCATGAAAAAAGCCTATCAAATATATACGGAAAGGGGATATAGGTTACGCCTGTTAAGTGCAGCCTTCAGGAACCATTTGCATTGGTCCCAGTTTATTGGTGGGGATGTGGTTATTTCACCCCCTTATAAATGGCAGCAAAGGTATAATGGTTCAGATGTACCTATTAAGAACTATATGGATATTCCCGTTGACCCCAAAATTATTGCTGAGTTGAAACTAAAGTTTAAAGAATTCAGGCGTGCATATGATGAAAAAGGGTTAACTATTGATGAGTTTGACACGTTCCCGGCAACCATTGCTACATTATCTCAATTTTGCAAGGCAACTACTGATTTAAATTCAATAATAAGGGGTCAAATGCTAGTTTAATCTGTGAAAATTACGGAGAAATAAAAATACCCCATGGGGTGAAACATATTCCAATAGGTTATTATAATTATTTAAGTGTAAATGAAAACAAAAAAACTGACAGTAGCACAAGCAACCATTGAATTCCTTAAAAACCAGTATTCAGAAAGGGATGGTTTTGAACAACCTTTTTTTGCAGGGTGTATGGGGATATTTGGCCATGGCAATGTGGCTGGTTTTGGGCAAGCACTTCAGCAAACCCCTGATTTCAGGTACTACCTGGTAAGAAATGAGCAGGCTGCTGTGCACACTGCAGCTGCTTATGCCAAAATGAAAAACAGGTTAGCCACTTTTGCCTGCACATCATCCATAGGGCCAGGGGCAACCAATATGGTAACAGCAGCAGCAGCAGCTACCATAAACAGGCTGCCTGTGTTGCTATTGCCAGGTGATATTTTTGCCCAAAGAAAAGTAGCTCCAGTATTGCAGCAATTAGAATCATCTGCAACCCAGGATATTTCTGTAAATGATTGTTTTAAACCAGTTTCAAAATATTGGGACAGGATTAACAGGCCTTGCCAGTTGGTCACTTCCCTACCTGAAGTGATGAGGGTTTTAACTTCACCTGCCAATACTGGTGCAGTTACCCTTTGCATCCCCCAGGATGTGCAGGCTGAAGCTTTTGATTTCCCAGTTGGGTTATTCCAGAAAAGGGTATGGCATATCCCACGCCCACGCCCTGATAAAAATGCCCTGCACAGGGCTGTTGAGCTGGTCAAATCTTCTAAAAAACCTATGATCATAGCCGGGGGGGGTGTTATTTACAGTGAGGCAGAAAAAGTGCTCAGGGCATTTGTTGGGCAAACAGGTATCCCTGTTGGGGAAACCTTTGCTGGTAAAGGTTCCCTGGATTATGATGACCCCCATAACCTGGGGGCTGTTGGGGCTACTGGCACTGAAGGGGCTAATGCCATTAGCCAGGAGGCTGACCTGGTTATTGGGGTTGGCACAAGGTATAGTGATTTTACCACAGCTTCAAAAACAGCTTTTCAGAATGAAAAAGTAAAATTTATCAATATTAATATCACTGAATTTGATGCACATAAGCACAGTGGCTTGGCACTAACTGGTGATGCAAAAATGGTATTGGAAGAACTGGCAGAAAAGCTAAAAGGCTTTAAAGTTGAAGAAAACTACATGAAAAAAGTAGCTGGGTTCAATAAAAGCTGGGATGAAAAAGTTGAAGCAGCCTACAATGCAGATGGAGGGGATATACCCAGCCAGTCTGAAGTAATTGGGGCAGTTAACAATTTTGCTGGTGATAAAGATGTTTTGCTCTGTGCAGCAGGCAGTGCACCTGGTGATTTGCATAAACTTTGGCGTTCAAAAGACCCTAAAAGCTTCCACCTTGAATATGGCTATTCCTGCATGGGATATGAAATAGCTGGTGGGCTGGGGGCAAAAATGGCTTGCCCTGACAGGGAAATCTACATTATCCAGGGTGATGGGGGCTACTTAATGATGCCTTCTGAAATAGTCACTTCATTGCAAGAGGGGTATAAGCTTACCATTATTTTGATCAATAACCATGGGTTTGCAAGTATTGGGGGCTTGTCAAAATCAATTGGTAGTGAAGGTTTTGGTACCCAATACTCATATCGTGACCAGGATTCTGGGCAGTTGGAAGGGAAACATTTGCCTGTTGACCTGGCTGCAAATGCAGAGAGCCTTGGGGCAAAAGTATTCAAGGCTGCTGATATTGCTTCATTTAATGAAGCATTGAAAAAAGCAAAACAAGAGGCAATTACTTCAGTGGTCTATATTGAAACTGTCCCTGAAAGGAAAATTGCAGGATATGGGTATGCCTGGTGGGATGTGCCTGTTGCTGAGGTTTCTTCATCAAAACCAGTGCAGGAGGCGCGTGAAAACTATGAGAAAATGAAAAAGGATCAAAGATATTATTTGTAAACCAAAATGAACTGACAAAACTAAACTATGCTAACAGTACTAACATTTTTAGGTTTCACAGCTTTTGTAGCTTTCTATGCCTGGTATAAACTCAGGAAGGAAAAACTGGATTCTTCTGATGGGTATTTTCTTGGAGGGCGTAGCCTTACAGGGGTAGTTATAGCTGGTTCAATGCTACTTACCAATATCTCAACAGAACACCTTATTGGCATGAATGGCTCTTCCTATAAAAATGGTTTTATCATTATTGCCTGGGAGGTAACATCAGCCCTGGCATTGGTGGTGGCAGCTATTTACTTTATCCCCAAATATTTGAGGCTGGGATTAACAACCATACCTGAATATCTGGAAAAAAGGTTTGACCCTGTAACAAGGAGTTTGGTAGCCTTATTCCTGGTCATATCATTTGTGGTTACCCTTTTGCCCATTGTTTTATACACTGGAGCCATCAACCTTGAGAGCATTTTTAATGTATCTGAAGTGTTGGGGGTCAGCAAATCAGAGGGGCTATGGATAACTGTAGTGGCAATTGGGCTGATAGGCTCCCTCTATGCCATTTTTGGTGGGTTGAAAGCTGTGGCTGTTTCAGATACCATTAATGGGTATGGGTTATTAATTGGGGGGATACTAGTGCCTGTAATTGCCCTGGTTAGCATTGGTGATGGGAACCTGCTTGCAGGGCTCAACAAAGTATATGAACATGCTCCCGAAAAATTCAATGTGATTGGGGCAAAAGATTCTGTCCTGCCCTTTGGGGTACTTTTTACAGGCTTGATCATTAACCAGCTTTATTTCTGGGGGATGAACCAAACCATTATCCAAAGGGCACTGGGAGCCAAAAACCTGAAAGAAGCCCAAAAAGGCTTGCTTTTTACAGGTGTGTTGAAAATCCTGGTTCCCATTATTATTGTCCTGCCTGGAGTTATTGGGTTCTATTATTTTGGGGATTCTATGTATGAAAACCAGGACCATATTTACCCTGCTTTGATTAAAAAAGTGCTACCCCTTGGGTTGGCAGGTTTTTTTGCTGCTGTGGTTATGGGGGCTGTGCTTAGCACATTTAACAGTGTGCTCAACAGTGCTGCTACCATTTTCAGTATTGATGTATACAAAAGGCATATCAATAAAAATGTAAAAGAAAAAAAGCTGGTTTGGATTGGGCGTTCTGTTTCTTCTGTATTGGCAATTTTTGCCATCCTTTCAGCCCCTTTGGTTGCACAAGCCCCTGATGGGCTATACCAGTTATTGCAACAGTTAAATGGCATTTTCTTTATCCCCATAGCATCCATTATGCTGGCAGGTTTTTTTATGGAAAAAATATCAGCAGTTGGGGCAAAGGCTGCCTTGCTGTTTGGCTTGGCATTTTACATCATTACCACCTTTATTTTAAAGGTAGATATTCATTTTATACATATTTGGGGTATTGAATTTGTGCTGAATGTCATCATTATGTTTGCTGTTTCATACTTCTACCCAAGGAAAAATTTTGGCATTAGGACAGCCCCAATAAAAATGGACATGGTACAATGGAAATATGCAAAGCACCTGTCAATAATATTGGTAATAATCACAATTATGATTTACATATTGCTGGGGTCTAATTAAATAACAAAAACAATTTATTCATTTTATATATGGAACTATTAAAGAATTATATTGATGGGCAATGGAGCCATAGTAGGGAAGGAAATACAATTGATGTGGTGAACCCTGCCAATCAGGAGGTATTGGTTAAAGTACCTTATGGGGAAAAAACAGTTGAAGATGCCAACCAGGCTATAGTTGTAGCAGCAAAGGCACTAAAAGAGTGGAGGGATGTGCCTGTAATGAAACGCGTGCAGCCTCTTTATAAATTAAAACAGTTGATAGAAGAAAACCTGGATGAGATAGCCAGGTTGATCACCCTTGAATGTGGGAAAAGCTTTGCTGAATCAAAAGCTGAAATGCAACGTGGCATTGAAAACATTGAAACAGCATGTGCAACCCCAACCCTGATGCAGAGTGAGTTTTCTGAAAATGTGGCAATAGGTATTGATGAGTTTATGATACGCCAACCTATTGGGGTATGTGCCTGTATTGCCCCATTCAATTTCCCTGGGATGATACCTTTTTGGTTCCTGCCATATGCAGTCGCTTGTGGGAATAGCTTCATCCTGAAACCTTCAGAAAAAGTACCCCTTACCATGATGAGGATTTTTGAGTTGATCGGTCAGTTGGACCTTCCCAAAGGGTTAATAAACCTTGTGCATGGTGGAAAAGAGAGTGTTGATGCATTGCTTACACACCCTGAAGTAAAGGCAATAAGCTTTGTTGGTTCAACCCCTGTTGCGCGCTACATATACCAACAAGGGGCAGCCAACGGAAAACGTGTGCAGGCACAGGGGGGAGCCAAGAACCCTGTGATTGTGTTGCCAGATGCTGATATTGAAATGGCAGCAAAAATAATAGCTGACAGTGTTTATGGCTGTGCTGGGCAACGTTGCCTGGCAGCCTCCAATATTATTACAGTTGGCGATAAAAATGGGGCTATAAAAGAGGTGTTGCTTGAAGCTGCAAAAGCAAAAACCACAGGCTTTGGCTTGGATGAGGGCATTGAAATGGGGCCTGTTATCACCCCTGAAAGTAAAACACGTATTGAAGGATTAATAGCCCAAGGAGTAAATGAAGGGGCTAAGTTGTTGCTTGATGGGCGTAACCCGGTCATACCTGGATATGAAGCTGGGAACTTCCTGAAACCAACCATCCTGGAGGATGTTGCCCTGGATGGTGAAGTTATCAATACAGAGATTTTTGGTCCTGTAATGAGCTTACTACCCATGGATACTATTGGTCGGGCTATTGACTTTGTTAACAGCAATAGTTTTGGCAACATGGCCTGCCTGTTTACTTCAAGTGGGTTAAATGCAAGGACATTTAGGAACCAGGCCAATGCAGGGAACATTGGGATAAATATTGGGGTGGCTGCCCCAATGGCACAGTTCCCTTTTAGTGGTTGGAACGACAGTTTTTTTGGTGACCTCCATGGTCAGGGAAGGCATGCCATTGAGTTTTTTACCCAAACAAAGGTGGTTATTGAACGTTGGCCCAAAGAGTGGACACGGAAATTTTAAAAGGTATCAGAAATAAAAATCAACTAATAGGAATCAAAATGATACAAATAGCCAATGCCCCCTGCTCGTGGGGGGCTTTAGAATTTGAACTGGAAGGGAAATCATTGGGATACCAGCAAGTACTGGATGAAATGGTTGAAACAGGGTATGCAGGCACAGAGTTGGGTGATTGGGGGTTTATGCCTACCAGCCCTGAAGAGTTGAATGGTGTGCTTGTCAAGAAAAACCTTCAGTTGTTGGGGGCTTTTGTGCCAGTGGCTTTAGCAAATCCTAATGCCCATGATGTAGGCATCAAAGTTGCACTCAAAACAGCAGGGCTAATGTATGATGCGGGGTATAAAGATGCTTTTATTGTGCTGGCTGATGAAAATGGGAGTGAAGGGGAACGCACCCAACATGCAGGCAGGGTTACCCCTGAAATGGGCTTGACAGAAGAACAGTGGGTGGTTTTTGCCAGTGGGGCTGAAAAAGTTGCCAAGGCTGTAAAAGATACATATGGTATGAGGACAGTTTTTCACCATCATTGTGCTGGCTATGTTGAAACACCTAAAGAGGTTGCAAAATTAATGAAGCTGACAGACCCTTCTTTATTGGGCTTGTGCCTTGATATGGGGCATTATGCTTTTGGAGGTGGCAATCCTGTTGAAGCCCTTGAAAAGTATTATGACAGGATATGGCACGTGCACTTTAAAGACTTTGACCCACTAGTAGGCAAGAAAGCGCAGGAGATGGGTTATGGTTACTTTAAATCAGTAGAAGAAGGGGTATTCTGTGAACTTGGAAAGGGGAGTGTCGATTTTCAGTCTATTGTGGATATACTCAATAAAAAAGGCTTTGAAGGTTGGATAGTTGTTGAGCAGGATGTACTGCCAGGGATGGGCTCTCCCAAAAAATGTGCAGCCAATAATAGGGAGTTTATTAAATCATTGGGAATTTAATTAAATCAGATAAAATGGACAAAATAAAAGTTGCTATAGCAGGCCTTGGAAGGATAGGTAAAATACACTTAAAGAATTTATGCAGGAATTTTTCGGAAATAGAAGTAATTGCAACAATGGATGTTGCTGAAAGTTCAAAAGCGATAGTTGAAGAGTTTAATGTACCATTGTTCACCCAAAACTTTGATGATTTACTGGCAATTTCAAAGTTGGATGCTGTGGTCATTTGCTCGCCCACAGATACCCATGCTGATTATGTTGTAAAGGCCGCCAGGGCAGGGAAACATATCTTCTGTGAGAAACCATTAGACCTTTCACTTGAACGCGTGCAAGAGGTCCTGAACATTGTTGAAGCATGTGGTGTAAAACTGATGCTGGGCTTTAACAGGCGCTTTGACCCTGAGTTTAAAAAGATCAGGCAGCTAATTGTAAATGATGCTGTAGGTGACCCACAAATTATAAAAATAACCAGCCGTGACCCTGGTCCACCTCCCATAGAATATGTGAAAGTATCTGGGGGGATGTTCCTTGATATGGCAATCCATGATTTTGATATGGCACGTTACATTTCAGGAAAACAGGTTAAGGAGGTGTTTGCCAAAGGTACAGTTATGGTTGACCCTGAAATTGGCAAAGCAGGGGACATTGACACAGCCATTATCACATTAACTTTTGATGATGGTTCAATGGCAGTTATTGATAATTGCAGGCAGGCTGTGTATGGCTATGACCAGCGCCTGGAGGTATTTGGCAGCAAAGGGATGGTACAGGCTGAAAATAACTTCCCCAATAACCATAAACTATATACAGAAAAAGGGGTTTCAGGTGATTTACCCTTGCATTTTTTCCTTGAAAGGTATGATGCTTCTTATAATCAGGAGGTTAGGGAATTTGTTGATGCTTTGGTTAATAACGAAGATATTCCTGTTAGTGGCGATGATGGGTTATTATCAATGGCAATTGCATTGGCAGCAAAGAAGTCAGTAGAAGAAAACAGGCCTGTTAAAATTAATGAAATCTTATAGGGGTAATATAAAGGGCCGTTCCTTTTAGAGGGAATGGTCCTTTAATTGCCTACCTTACATAATACAAGGCACAGCAAGTAAAATCATTTATTTCTGAAGAGGTTTTATTATAAAAGATTTCCATTTTCAGTTTACGTGGTTCAACAAGTTGTAAAAGTACAACACTATTTATGTGGGGGTAATTATCCATTGTAAGCCCCTGTACTAATGTTTTCCTATCCCATGGGGTTAAATTATTATAGTATTCATACTGTACAAGGTCATATTTAACCAGCCCACTTTCTATGGATACACCAGCAGGGTCGGGCGAATTGCCCGCTACACCAAATTGTTTTGGTTGCCCATTGTGGTTTCCAAATGAAGCAATAATATGGTTTGGTACAATATAATCATAAGCAAAAGCAAGATGCCCTACCCAGTAGTTTTCCTGGTTGATACCTCCATAACCATTAGTACCTTCAAGAAACCAGTTCCCAATCAGGCGCCCATCAATGTCATAATCAATTTTACCACCAATTGGTTCAGCTGTCCTCAGGCTTTTATCAATTAATATTTCTTTAATGGAATTATTAAAATAATTGAATGGGTCTGGGGTATGTATTTTCCAGGGTTCCGCTGTGTAACTGCTAGGTAGAATAAAACCATTCAATGTAGTATCAGTGTCAACAATATTGTAGTCAACTGAACCTGAGTAGTTCCCCAATACTTCACCTGCAGAGACATTAATATTGGTATTCACATATTTCCCGTTAGAAGGTGCATAAGCTGCCAATTTATCAGAAAGGTTGTCTACATGGATATAAATAGAAGAAATTGCTTCAGTATGCTGGACCACAAATCTGTAATCATCATTATCAAAATTACCCATGTGTTGTATGCTGGTTACAACACCATCTGCTGGTGAATAGGCATCTATTTCAATGTTCTCTGAACCACCAAAGTCAGGAGACACATAATATTGGTGGTCTATTGGTGTAACATGGTTACCTATCATACCACCCATGGGGAGAATAAATTCTATTTTGCTTAAATCAAGTGGAGGATAATCAAAAATTATTTTCTGTGGATTGTTATCCTGGTCTACTTGTTCCTCTTTATCACATCCAAACAAAGTTGTAAAAAGTATTATTGATATGATAATTTTGGGTATTACCTTTATAAAAATAATTTTCAGGTACATTTACCAATCTACTGTTATTGAAAAGTTTGATTTTATATAAAGATACATAAAGCTGTTGGTATTATAAATAGGTATGTTGTTATTAAATTCATTTGAAATAACCTTTTTCGAAGTGCCTATGGAGGGAGGCATTGTGCCTCCCTTTTTAGTTTTAATGTTTAGCATCTTAGAAGTTTTCAATGAACAATTTATTTGGTATTGATATTGTATATGAATGTTGGAAATAAAAAATATTTCAGTATCCTTAGCAAATTTTAAACATTGATTACCATGGTAAAATCGAAGCCATCATTAATGCAACGTTTTTTAAACCTGATTGAAAAAGGTGGAAATGCCTTACCTCATCCAGCAACCCTTTTTTTACTTATGGCTTTGTCCGCTCTGGTTATCTCGTTTATTGGTTATATGTTGAAGTGGGAAGTGATCCACCCTGGTACTGGGGAGATGGTAGCCACAAAAAACCTACTTTCCACTGAGGGGCTTCATTTTATCCTTGAAAAAACAGTCAAAAACTTTACTGATTTTGCCCCTTTGGGTATTGTACTTGTTGCAATGTTGGGTATTGGAATTGCAGAAAGCAGTGGCTTAATTGCTGTTGCTATCCGCCTGTTGGTTTTAAAAGCGCCTCGAAAGATGCTAACTTTTGTTTTGGTGTTTGCAGGCATCATGTCGAACATGGCAAGTGATATTGGTTATGTCCTGTTGATCCCAATGGCAGGGGTAATTTTTATCGCGGTTGGGCGGCATCCTATAGTTGGTATGGCTGCTGCCTTTGCTGGTGTTTCTGGAGGATTTAGTGCCAACCTGTTTCTCGGCACTATAGACCCCTTGCTTGCAGGTCTCTCCCAGGAAGCAGCACAGATCATAGATACTGATTATGTGGTTAACCCAACTGCAAACTATTATTTTATGATTGTTTCTACTGTCTTTATTTCTATTATTGGTACTTGGGTGACAGAGAAGATTGTTGCCCCACGTTTTGGTAAATACGAAAATGAAGGAGACCACGAGAATGTAGAGTTGGAGCAACTAACAAAGAAAGAGAAGAAAGGGTTGAGGAATGCTACCTTTGTGTTCCTGTTTTTTTTAGCCCTTTTATTGCTTGGCTCAATTCCTGAGAATGGGGTACTTAGAAGTGAAGATGGGTCTATCTTGCACTCTCCACTTCTGCGTGGGGTTGTTACCTTGTTATTTTTGATTGCTGGTTTAATGGGGGTGGTTTATGGCTTAACTGTTGGGAAGTTTAAAAATGATGGTGATATCATGAAAGGTATGGCCGAAAGCATGAAAACTTTAGCCACTTATTTGGTCCTTGTATTTTTTGCTGCACAGTTTGTAGCCTATTTCAAAGTTAGCAACCTCGGTATTGTCCTGGCTGTGAATGGGGCCGAGGTGCTAAAAGAAGCCAACCTGAATATATATATCCTGATGGTGTTGTTTATCCTGTTTGCAGCAACTATTAACATGTTGATGGGAAGTGCATCAGCAAAATGGGCAATCCTGGCACCTGTATTTATCCCAATCTTTATGTTGATGGGTTATTCACCAGAATTGTCCCAAGCAGTATTCAGGATTGGTGACAGTGTCACAAACATCATTTCCCCAATGATGAGTTTCTTTGCCCTGATCATTGCCTTTGTACAGAAATATGATAAAAATGCAGGCATTGGAACGATCATATCAACCATGATACCATATTCAATCTTATTCTTTATTGCATGGACATTGCTTTTGTTCGCCTGGATTTATTTCAAAATACCATTAGGTCCTGATTCTCCACTGTTTTATGAGTTGGGGCGGTAAAATGGTTGTATAGTATTGAAAGTATGCCAATACCTTTTATAAGGTAGGTTAAACAAGGATTGTTTCTTTTCAATTGAATTGGCATAATTGAGTAAAAGCTGCCATTAATCAATGACAATCAATTTATTATTTTAAAATAAAATTATATAGAACAATAATTAGATCACGTGGTAATTGAATTGCAGGCTTTTCTATCAATTAAAAAGAAGAAATACGTTCCATCTATGCTCTTTTTTATATGTTTGTTGTACCATATTAGGTAATATACATGGTTGTGGGTAAAGATAAACTGATAAAAGGGATACAGAATAGGGAGTTCAAATCATTCGAGGAACTGTTTTTTAATTACCATGGCAGGCTGGTTCTTTTTGCCAATAAGTTTATTGGAGACATGCAGGTTTCCCGTGATTTGGTGCAGGATGCTTTTACCATTTTATGGGATAAAGCTGACCAAATTGAGATTACCCAATCTCCCAAAGCCTACCTTTACCAGGCGGTCCGAAATAGTTGTTTGAATTTTAAACGCCATGAAGCCATCAAACAAACAGCTGAAGCAGAACTAAGCCATAAGATTTCAGAATTAGAAAAACAAATTTACCGAGATTCCAATAATCCTTATTTTAGTTTGCTGGAAATGGAGTTGGAAGAAAAAATTGCAGAAGTCATTGAAGGAATGCCAGATAAATGCCGGGAAGTTTTTAAACTCAGCCGGCATGAGCATTTAAAAAACAAGGAGATTGCCGGGAAACTGGGCATATCAGTTAAAATGGTGGATTAAATGCTCATGATTATGCTACTTCTAACCCGGAAATAGGTTGGATTGAAAACGGACTCATCGAAAACTGTTATGATCTGGCCTCAGGTGATCAGAAAATT
>JANQHI010000065.1 GCA_028282705.1 Prolixibacteraceae bacterium
TATTTCTCGATGGTATAAGATGGAACTCCCTATGAATTTAATCATTCTCATGTGTGTATTTTAGAATGCTAAAATTCATGGTCGTTTCATTCGTTTATAATTTTTTCATTCGTTTATAATTTTTTTAGTTTTTTATGGAAATTCATGTAACTCATCCCGAGCCCTTGGGACTCATTTCTTCTGCGTGAATTTTAGATGATGAAAATTTATGTTTGTCCAATTTTACAATGCATCATTAAACTTGTAGCCTACCCCCCAACTTGTTAAAATGTATTCAGGATTATTCAGGTCAGTTTCAATTTTAGACCTAAGCCTGTTGATGTGTGAATTTACTGTGTGTTCATACCCATCATAATTATAGCCCCAAACCTGGTTGAGTAAGTCAATCCTACTATAAACCCTTCCCGGGTTTTTTGCCATTAACAGAAGCAAGTCAAATTCTTTTCTGGTCAGTTCAACTTGTTTATTTGAAAGTAATACTTTGTGCCTGTTTACATCTATTAACAAGTTCTCTACTTGTATAACTTCCTCTTCCCCATCCACATCTTTTTCGTCATTCATTTCTGAACGCCTGAAAATAGCTTTAACCCTGGCACTGAATTCCCTAATACTAAATGGTTTAGTAATATAGTCATCAGCACCAGTTTCAAGGCCAAGGACTTTGTCAATTTCTTCTGACTTTGCTGTTAGCATTAATATTGGGGTATTTATTTTTTCTGCCCTCAGCCTCCTGCAAACATCCAGCCCATCCATTGATGGCAGCATCACATCCAGTACAATTAAGTCATAATCTCCATTTAATGCTTCATTGAGCCCACTTCTCCCATCAAGCTCAACTTTTACCGTGCAATCCATATCTGTTAGGTGAATTGAAACCAATTCAACAATATAATGGTCATCCTCAATTACTAAAACATCTCTCATGCGTATTTTTATTTGATTTTCAGGTGGTTAAAAACACTTTTTACATATTTTTTTAAAATAAGCAATTAAGTATCACAAAAAGTTCACAAAAGCTTCAACAAACCATAGTTTTTTAATAAAAGAAACTCTGTATCTAACTGTTTAAACTTTGTTAATAAAGAGTTGGAGAAATCTTCAAAATCCTGAGTAAAAACATCTATTTTTTCAGCTCATTAAAAACATCAAATCAATTAACTAAAAGTCTTTATATGAGCGGATTTTTCGGGAGCACTTCAAAAAAAGATTGTACCCTGCATGTATTTTATGGCACTGATTACCATTCACACTTAGGCACAAAAAGGGCTGGAATGGCTATTTATAATGACGAAAAAGGTTTTCAAAGAGCTATCCATACCCTTGAAGATGGTTATTTCAGGAATAAATTTGAAAAAGACATTGAAGGTTTTGAAGGGGAAAGTGGTATTGGGGTAATTAGTGACACTGAAGCCCAACCAATTGTGGTTAACTCCCACCTGGGAAAGTTTGCCATTTCAACTGTAAGCAAAATCAATAATGCTGAAAAACTTGAAGAAAAGTTCTTAAAAAACCACCAACACTTTTCTGAAACCAGCCAGGGCAAGGTAAATCCCACAGAACTTATAGCCATGCTAATAACTGAAGGGGAAGATTTCGTTTCAGGCATTGAAAATGTTTTCAACAGCATAAAGGGTTCC
Source organism: Prolixibacteraceae bacterium (assembly GCA_028282705.1). Classification (GTDB taxonomy): domain Bacteria; phylum Bacteroidota; class Bacteroidia; order Bacteroidales; family Prolixibacteraceae; genus JABMQB01. The sequence continues at coordinate 1,638 of JANQHI010000065.1, forward strand.
TGCTCTATGTTGATTTTAACAAAAGACTTTATTATTGCTGCACGCGACAAACTGGGACGCACACCAATTGTAATTGGCAAAAATGGGGATGGGTATGCTGTAGCATCAGAAACTTGTGCTTTTTCAAACCTAGAGTATGAAGTTGAAAAATATATAGGACCAGGTGAAATAGTGAAAGTAACTGCTGATGGGCATGAACAAATAAGAAAACCCAATGAAAAAATGCAGGTTTGCTCATTTTTGTGGGTATATTATGGCTACCCACCTTCTTATTATGAAGATATTAATGTGGATGTTTCACGTTATAATTGTGGTGCACAATTAGCTAAAAAAGATAATGTGGAGGCTGATTTTGTAGCAGGCATCCCCGACTCAGAGGTAGGCCATGCTATTGGTTATAGCAATGAAACCAAAATCCCTTACATGCGCCCATATGCCAAATACACCCCAACCTGGCCGCGCAGTTTTATGCCACAAAACCAAGAGATGAGAGACCTTGTGGCCAAAATGAAATTGATCCCAAACAAATCATTGATAAAAGGAAAACGTGGGGTATTCCTTGATGATTCAATTGTTAGGGGAACACAGCTAAAAGACAACACCAGGGATTTGCATGATGCTGGGATTAAAGAGGTGCATATGAAGATTGCCTGCCCACCATTGACCTATCCTTGTGAATTCTTAAATTTTTCACGTTCAAGGAAAACAGCAGAGTTGGCTACACGCAAAGCAATCCTAAAACTGGAAGGCACTGAAGATGTGAACCTCAAAAAATATTCAAACCCAACTACTGAAGAATATAAAAATATGGTTGAGCAAATAAGGAAAGACCTTGGTTTAACAACCTTGCAGTACCAGGAGTTGGATGACCTGGTTGAAGCTATTGGGTTGCCCAAAGAAAAACTTTGCACCCACTGTTGGGATGGTTCAAGTTATTTTTAACAACATTTATCATTACAAACCCACTAACTGTTGAGGTATAATTTTGTAACTTATGCATGCTTTTAAAGGCTATGTGTAAAAATTTGATTATCTATTATTTCACAGGCACTGGCAATGCACTGGCAGCTGCCAGGTGGTGTGCATCAGTGGCTGAACAACATGGTGTTAGTGGGAAAATTATAAAGATTAAAAAACACCTTAAAGCTGATATAAGCCAGCTAAGAGATGATACCTTGGTTGGCTTTTGTTATCCTACCCATGGGTTTAACGCCCCACCCATTGTCCTTGATTTTTTGTGGAAGTTCCCCAAAACAAAAAACAAGGTTTTCCTGATCAATACCAGAGCCGGGATGAAAGCTTCAAAATTGTTTACTCCTGGGTTAAGTGGCCTTGCCCAGGTTTTACCTGCCATTATTTTGAGGGTTAAAGGATACAAAATAGTTGGTTTCGGGTCCATTGACCTGCCCTCAAATTGGATTTCATTGCACCCCGGGCTAAGGGCAAAAGTGGTTGATTCAATTTTTGAGCGTTGTGAAAGGATTACCACCAGCTTTATGGGAAAAATACTTTCAGGGGAAAAAAAATTTCGTGGGTTATATAGCCTTCCCATTGACCTGCTTATTTCACCAATATCTGTTTTATATTACCTGATTGGGCGTTTTACACTATCAAAAACCTACATTGCCAGCTACAAATGCAACTCATGTGGGCTATGCAGCAAAGAATGCCCTGTAAAAGCTATCAACATGTTGGTTAACAGACCTTTCTGGACATACAAATGCGAAAGTTGCATGCACTGCATGAACAGTTGCCCCCAGCATGCCATTGAAACACCTCACTTGTTTACATTCATTATGTGGTGGGTAATATTTGGGGTCGTACCAGCTATGATCCTTTTTAGCCTCCCATTTTATAAAGATATGCCTCATTTAATTCAATCTGTGCTGGATTTTATTGTTTCTGCTATCCTGCTTTTGCCTTTATTTTTTATTTACAGGATATTACATTTCTTGCTTAAATTTAAAGCAGTATCTATCTTGATTACTTATACATCCTTAACCAAATTAAAATTCTGGAGAAGGTATATGGCTCCTAAAAAATATGTAAAATGATTTATTTATTTGAAAAAGGGCAAACATGTTTCCTTATATTGCAATTCTTTAGTTTATTCATTACTTGATTTCAACCTTCAATAGCCAGGACAAAAATCTTACACAGACCAAAATATCTTCCCCATGTAATTTAGAATTGAAAATCCTTTATTTCAATTATCTATTTTATATTTTCGTGGGATAAATATATTAGGGGAATATGATTGATATCTGTGCACTGGCTTCCGGGAGTAATGGAAACTGTTATTATATTGGCAACCAACATGATGCCATCCTTATTGATGTGGGGATCACCACAAAAAGGGTACTGAAACGCATGCAGGAACGTAACCTTGACCCAAAAAAACTCAGAGCAGTATTTATTTCCCATGAACATGGTGACCATGTAAAAGGTGCCAGGGTATTATGTAAAAAACTGGACATTCCAGCTTATTTTACTAAAAAAACATTGGAAGCTTTATACCCTAATTACCTACCTGATGCAGCACGCATATTTACACCTGGTGAAAGCATTTCAGAGGGAGGGTTTACCATCCACTCATTCCTGAAAAACCATGATGCTTCTGAACCCTGTTCTTTTAGGGTTGAATATGATAACAAGCATATTGGTGTTTTCACTGATATTGGCTCTGCTTGCCAGAATGTGGTTGATAACCTAAAGCAGTGCCATGCAGTTTTCCTTGAAACCAATTATGATGAAGGCATGCTGCAAAATGGTAATTACCCCATCTACCTGAAAAGGCGCATTGCATCAAATATGGGGCACTTATCAAACATGCAGGCTTATGATTTGCTGGATAAACATGCAGGTAATAACCTGAAATGCGTGTATTTAAGCCACCTGTCAGGCGAAAACAATGCCCCAGAAATTGCTTATGGATTGCTGCAACCCCTGGAGCCAAGGTTTGAAGTAAGGCTTACCTCACGTTATGAAGCTGGTGAAGTATATGTGCTTTAATGTTTGGTAAAACGTTTCCTGTCCAGAACCATATATATTAACCCAAATTCATCAATTGAAGGTTCCCTGTTGATGGTTAACCTCTTGGTAAAACGATCATCCCATGCATGAAATACAATTTTCCTTTCTTTAATCTTTACCCATCCTGAATAATCATATTTCCCTATTTTTGCAAACCTGGCTTCACCACTTTGCCATATCTCAAGGATAAATTTTTCACTTCCCCAGAAACCCAGGTATAGCCAATATTCTTCTTCAATATCTTTTTGGCAACCAGAAATAAATGTAAATAGGATAAGGGGGATTAACCATTTGAATAGTTTCATTGTTTTCATGGCAATAAGTTTTAGGCTTTCTGCTGGGAAAACAAAAAATATACCATGTATTGGAAATCCCCTAAATCCCTTTTTCACTAGAGTAGGGCATTTTCTGGGTGGCGCAGTTATTAACTAAATTTTTATGGAGGTCACCAAACACTATAAAATTACCATTAAAATTAACCTTTACCCACTGGTTACAAACTAGGAATAGTTATTAGTTATCTGTTAGTAGCCCACTGAAGTGCTCTCTTAAACTCATTTAATGGTACATTATGCCCTCCTTCAAATGTATGCAGCTCTACATTGTACCCATATTTTTTTAATTTCTTTTTGGCTTTTTGGGCATATTTGTAATCAACAGCAAGGTCATTTTTGCCATGTACTATATATACATCCAAGTTGTTATTTTCCTTGATTTGTTCTTCAGAAAGCAGCCATGGATATTTTTCAGTATTAATCAGTGCCCCGCCAAAACATATTATGCCATCAAATTTGGAGCTGTTTTTAATGCCTGTGCAATAGGCCATTCCTGCACCTTGTGAGAAACCTATTAAATAGGACTCAGTAATATTATATTTTTCTTTAAAATGGTTGTGAACATCCAGGATGTAATCAGTTACATAGGGGTCACTTCTTTTCCATAATTCTACATCCATTACTTCAATTCCCCATGAATACTCCTTTTTCATGGAAGAACCATCTGGGTTGTACACATATGGAGCCTCAGGAACTACAAAAATAAATTCCTTATTCTCCAGGTTTTGCATTTGTTGTGTGACAAATTTGTTATTCCCACCTCTTCCATGCAGGCAAACTACCAATTTATAACCTTTTGCCTGATCAAAACTTTCAGGGAGAAACACCCTGCTTTCCATTATTTTTTTGGCTTCAATATAAACCTTCTCACCCACCATTTTTTTTACACTTTTTACCTGAGACAGTGTTTTGCTAAATAACTTGTCATTGCTAATTTTTTTGAATCCCTCATCTTCATCAATTTGTTTAAAATCATCAAAACCAAAATTCACAGCAAAAACCAGAAAGTTTGCGGCATACAGTGGGTTTCCCAAATGGGCATAACATTGTGCCAGCCTAAAGTAATGTTTCCCATTTTCTGAATTATGCCTTGTCAGGTATAAATAATATTTAGCTGCTTTATAGTAATCTTTTTGCAGAAAAATAAGGTAAGCTTTGTTTTCTACTTCTACCAGGTCCAGCTCAGCAAACTCATCAATAACAATATCATAAGGATTAATAGATAGGATTTTCATTTCAGGGTTTTCAAGATGTAGTTGTTGGGCTGTAATATGTTGGACAATAAATAAAAGGGAAATAAAAATGACAAATAGTTTCAATTGCATTTCCTTGAATTTTTGGTTTGTAAAGTAATTTTTAGTTTTTCTTTCAAGTTACAAAAAAGATTCTACTTGTTTATTTGGTGTAAATAAAATGATATGAGCTGGGAGGTTAGTTGAGTTTAAAACTCCCAATAATTAACCCCTAGCCAAAACAAAAATGAAGGAAAAAACCTTATGCGACAAAAGAAAGAGGTATTAAAGAAAAGCCTTTCTGTATCTGTTTAATTTCAAACCCATCTTTTGCAAATAATAAGAAAAAGCCTGCTCCCCCTGAACCACAAAGCTTGACAAAATAATCCCTGGTTTCAAGCCCTTTTTTTGCCAGTTGCAATACTTTTTCAGGAAATAACCCAGGGAGGTATTTAAGCTGAAATGAGGCTACTTTTCCCAGGGCAGGGAAAAAACCTTCCCCCTTTTGCCTAAAAGATTGGATGGCCTCATCTACACCTGCCATATAATGCTCCTGGAATTCTTTGGCAAAACCAGGATTTGAGGCCTGCCCCACAAAATACTGGATTTGTTGTTCAGTATCACCTTGTTGCTTGGTATCTACCAGCCAAACTGAACTGTGAAAACCTAATCCTGAAACTACTTCAAGGTGGTTGGAGTCAATTGATAGAACAGGCCTGTTCAGGTAAGAAACCAATGGGTCAAAACCAGAACTCTGCCCATGGAAAAAAGATTCTAATTGGCTTAAATCCTTTTTCAACTTTAGTAATAAAGCTGAATCTAACTTATTAAATTCATTGGCAGGAAAATTATACCTGTCATACAATGCTGCAACTAAAGCTCCTGAGCTGCCCACCCCATATTTAACAGGAATATCAGACTTAAAATAAAGCCCCGCCTGGATTTCTTCTTCCATTTTTTTAACCTGAAAGAAAGCTGTTGCAGATAGGTTGGTTTTGATATAATGTAAGAATTTTTTTAAGCTGGAATTTGAATCAGCCACTCCAGGTTCAGAAATGCCCCCAAATTTTAATTCACCTGAAAACCTGCCGTAAGGTATAGATAGTGCCTTAGCATTATACAGGACTGAATATTCCCCAAACAACAATATTTTGGAATTGAACCTCATCTTTAAAACAATTTTTCAGGGCCAGCCCCAACCTTATCCATCAACACTATCCCATTTACACAAAAATTTTTTAACTCTTCAATAAGTGGTTTAACCAAGGCTGCTTGTTGTTCAGGATAGATCAAATGGATATTGGGCCCAGCATCCAGTGTAAAACAAACTGGCACCTTGTGCTTTTCCCTCCATTCCTTTATTTTTTTGATAGCCGATAATGTATTGGGCTGTATTAAACAATAGGATGGGTTTGAGGTCAGCATCATGGCATGGATGCTCATGGCTTCTTCTTCAACTACTTTGGCAAACTTGTCAAAACCACCATCCTGAAGGATTTGAATCAATTGCCCAAAATTTGCTGATGCCTGTTTAAACCTTGATTCAGCATAAGGATGCCCATTTAAAAGGTTGTGCCCTTCAGTACTTGAAACCTGTTTAGGTGTATCATCTATAACCAAGATGGCATCATTTAATTCCCTAAATTCAGGAGAAACATATACCTCCATTTTTGAAGCAAAATGGGCAGAGGTACTTTCCTGAGCCTGGTTTTCTCCCCAGGAGACAAAACCACCATAAACTGACCTGCATGCACTTCCAGACCCCAGGCGTGCCATTTCAGAAGCTTTCCTGAAAAATTCCTCTTCTGTAAGATGGCTGCTTGAAACTTTCTGCTCCATGCTGCATAAACATAAGGCTATGGAACTTAATGATGATGCTGATGAAGCAATACCAACTGAGTGAGGGAAACTATTTTTACTTTCAAAGTACAGGTTATATTCTTTTAGGAAAGGGAAATAATGATGTAATGAACTGATATATATTTTTATCCTGGATGAAAATTCAGGGTTATTTTTCCCTTCAAATAAAAAACTAAACTTTGTTTCTGAAGATGGGTTGAGACTCTTTTCAAAATACAATATGGTTTCCGTATAACTTTCTGAAAGGGTTATACTTAATGAAGGATTCATTGGGAACTGCCCGGGCTTTTTCCCCCAATATTTAACCAAAGCAATGTTGGAAGGACTTTTCCACCCCACTTTTTCTAAATGGCCATATGTTTTTTTTTCACCTGCCATAATCAGATAACCAGTTCATCCCAACCCAAAATGGTTGATAACCCTTTTCTATTGAAATAATTGAATACTTCTTCTTTTTCACTATCTGATGCTGCTAATATAAAATCACCTCCCCATGCCCCTAATGGCTTTATAGTACCAGTAAAATCATTAAAATATTGTTTTTGGACTGATGCTACACCCAATACATTCTCCAGTGCTGAATTATGCTTTTCCATCAGTTCCATAAACACAGGCAACTCTTTTACTTGTAACATTTCCTGGCTTATACCTGTAATTTCTTCAATGTCCTTTTGTTTTGGTTGGATATTCTTTTTAAACCAGGTTACACTTTGGCTTGTATTTTTTTTATTTCCCAACCAAATAAAATACAGGTTTGTTGAAAAAGAAGGATCAAACTTGCATTCCTCAACAAAATGTTTTTCACCATCAACCTGGTACAATAGTGGATTTTTTGCTCCTGCGCAAGCTATATCAAAACCTGACCCTCCTGTTATTATTTTATTGAGTTTATAAGGATCAACACCAAAAAGTGTGGACATGTTGTAAATTAGTGTGCTGCTTGAGCCAAACCCCCACTGGTGGTTAAAACCAAGTTCATTCCTGATTTCAAGAGAATCCCTTCCTTCTAAAAAAACAGGATTGGCATTTTTAACATGGAGAAGTAAATCCTGCACATAGGCAGCTTTGTTAATATCTGTGGTTTCTCTGATCCCAAAACCAGAGGTTTGAAATCTTGCTTCAAACCAGCTATTCCCATTTTCATGTGAATACCAACTGAGTATATCTTTTTTATTCCCCTCACTAATGATGGTTTCCTGCCCTACTTTTAATGGGACAGCCAATGCTTTTGCTCCATTCAAAACAAGGTACTCTCCAGAGATCAGGAGCTTTCCATTTGAATATACTGATTTTCTCATTTTAAATTTGAAATATATTCTTCCACATTAGCATATGAAACTGTTTTCCCCTTAAAAAATTCCCTGGCCTTTTGTGATTGGTTTTTATCTGCCCCAAGTTGTTGAAGGATGTTATCAAGGTGTAATTTCATGTGCCCTTGCTGGATGCCCTGCCCAATCAATGCTGTTATTGCTGCAAAGTTACTGGCAAGCCCTACTACAGCAAACATTCCCATCAGTTCATTTCCGGAAGGGTTTTTTAAAATTTTCATTGAAAGGGCAGCCATTGGGTGCAAGTTGGTAACTCCCCCAACTACCCCAATATTCATAGGAAGTTCAATGGAAAAGCTAAACATTTTTTCATCAATGTAAACTTTTGTGAGCCCCTGGTATTTTCCACTCCTGGCAGCATAAGCATGCCCTGCTGATTCAATAGCCCTCCAATCATTGCCAGTTGCCAGTGCCAGTGCATCAATCCCATTGAATATTCCTTTATTATGGGTTACTGCCCTCGACACATCCACCTGGCTGATTTGGATAGCTTTCTGAAAACGGGAAGCAAACTCTGCACCTGGCATCCCTTTTATAACATCATCAAGGCTTTCAATTGGGCATTCTACCCAGGCTTTAACCAAACAATCAGGTGTGAAATTGGACAAAATGGACATTACAACCTCAACTGGCAGTTCCCCAGGGAATTCCTGTGCCATGTTCTTTTCAAACTCCTGTGCCATTTTTTCCAACACTGTATTGATGAAATTGGCACCCATGGCATCCAATGTATTAAAGCTTACATCCAGTTGATAATAATTTGGGAGTTCCTTTGTTTTGTCCAATAGTTCTACCCCAAGGACACCTCCTCCACGTTTTTCCATCCTCCCTGAAATATTCCTTGTGGCATCCAATAATTTTGATTTAAACTTTGAAAAACGTTTAAAGAATAGTTCTGGCTGCCCGCTCCAAAAAACATGGATTTGCCCTTTTTTTATTGTACCAAGTACTTTGTTCCTGAAACCACCCTTTGTATACCATATTTTGGCAGCATTGGCCAGTGCAGCAACCACAGAACTCTCTTCAGTAACCAAAGGAAGCACATGTGTTTCATCCTGAATTTTAAAATTGGGAGCCAGCCCATAGGGAAATGGAAAGTGGGCAACAGTGTTTTCACTTAACTTATTTATAATATTGGCAATATCTTCATCAGGCCAGGCATACTTCATCAGCACATTGATATCAATGCCTGTTAATGATGACATAAACTCCAATTTCTTTTGAAGCCCCCATTTGGAAAAACCTTGTATATAAGATGATTGATTATCCTGGTTCACTTTACCTGGTTTTTAGGAATGATTCAGCAAACCTGTAACCTTTTATCTGGCTTTCAATAAAATACTCAAGCTCTTCATAACTGTTCCTGGCATGCTGTAAAAATGCAGAAGCCTGCCCATATAAAGCAGGTAGTTTGCACTTGCTAACCAGGTAATACCCATCAAGGAAGTTCCTTATGCCCCCTGAAATGATTACCTGCTTGCAATGGATATCCTCTCCTGATCCAACAATATCATTAATGAAATTTACCATTTCTGATGCAGTATGCCCAATAAATGTAAGAGGCTCATATTGCTTAATGTGTTCATCATTGTGCCTCATCATTTCAACTTTTGAAAAGTTAGTCCCCCCAAAAGCACCAAATTCAATGGCAGCCAATGGGATTTTTAACAGCTTCTTTAGGCTGGCTGGGCCAATCCCCTGCCCCACTTCTTTAACAATAACAGGAAATTCAACTTCATGAAGTAGTTTTGATATGGTTTCAATGGGAAGTGCGTGGATTACATCCCCTTCGGGTTGGAACCACTCCTGGGTTGGGTTCACATGAATGATCAGCCCATCAGCTTCTAAATCATTCACCAAGCCAATAATTTTCCCAACTTCCTTTTTTTCAACCAACTCTTCAACTTGAGCAATACCCAGGTTGGCAAAAAATGGTAATTGGCTCCCAATCAATGGGCGCAAGTTAAAATCATCCCAAAACTCTTTCCCTTTCATCAACTTCCTGCATGAACCAAGCCCCATTCCTAAACCAAACCTATTGCAGGCTTTGGCAAGGTTCCTGTTTATTTTCCCAGCCAACTCTGTCCCACCAGTCATGCTTGACACCCATATGGGGGCTGCCAATTTCTTCCCCATGAAATGAAAGTTTTTTGCCTCATCCTTAGGGCTTCCAGACAGAAGTGGTTCATAATAAAACCTCCTATCATTTTTTATGGAATCAATTTGTGATTCAAAGGCCAGGTTAATATGATCTAGTTTGCGGTCAGCCATATGCGGTTGTTTAAATCAGTGTTATACAAATCTAAGGAATTAAAGGACTGCCTGAAAATTTGTCAAATTTATTTTTGAAGGAATAATTTTATATTCTTCATCTTTTCTTTCCCAATAAATAAAACAAATTATTACCATTGGCCATTCAGGATTTTCCTTGAAATAACCATTTTTAGGATTTCACTGGTTCCTTCTCCTATCTGCAATAACCTCTGGTCACGATAAAACCTTTCTATGTGGTTTTCGCGCATTAGCCCTGCTGCCCCAAATACCTGGACTGCCTCATCAGTAACCTCTTTTGCCACTTCAGAGCAGTATAATTTAGCCATAGCCGACTGTTTTCCAAATGGATGGCCATTGTCCTTTAACCAACAGGCATTATACAGGGTATTCCTGGCATTCTCAATTTTTGTAGCCATATCAGCTAGTTTGAATGACACAGCTTGAAAAGATGATATAGGTTGCCCAAATTGCCTCCTTTTTAAAGCATACTCTTTGGCCATTTCATAAGCCCCTTGTGCACATCCCAGCCCCAAAGCTGCTATTGACAACCTACCATTATCAATGGTTTTCAGCATAATGCTGATCCCCTTTCCACGCACTCCCAGCAGGTTTTCTTCAGGAACCTCCACATTTTCAAACCTGACGTTTGCATTATCAGCAGCCCTCCACATTAATTTTCCAGTCATAATTTTTTTTGTATAACCTGGAACATTACTTTTCACCAATATAGCCGAAATTTCTTTCTTACCCCCAGCTTTGGTACCTGTTATGGCTGCTACTGTCATCCCACTGGCAATGGCAGAGCTTGCATTGGTTATGTAAAGCTTTGAGCCATTTATCAACCAATTCCCATTTTTTAGTTCTGCAGTAGTTTCAACTCCCTGGGCATCAGACCCTGCATTTTTCTCAGTCAGCCCAAATGCCCACAAGTTTTCTCCTTTACACAACTGTGGCAGGAATTTTTTCTTTTGTTTTTCAGTTCCAAATTCAACAATAGGACCAATCCCAAGTGAATTATGGGCAGCTAAGGTAGCTCCCATTGAACCATCAACCCTTGCCAATTCTTCAACTGCAATTATGTATGATAATGTATCTTCACCCTGGCCACTATATTCTTTTGGGGCATTTATCCCAAACAATCCCAACTCACCCATTTTTTTAACTATACCAATAGGGAATTCTTCTTTTTTATCATATTCCAATATAACAGGCTTGATCTCCTGTTCAGCAAAATCCCTCACTTTTTGCCTTAGTTCCTCATTCTTTTGGGTTATAAGAACGTTCATTTCAACCTAATATTAATTTTACTATTGTAACAATATTATCCTCAATGGGTTTCAACTTTTTCTTCCAACTCAGTTGCAGGTTGCATACTTACCAGCACTTCTCCTTCAGTAACCTGCTGCCCCTCACCAACATGAACCTTTTCTATGATCACATCTCCAGGGCTGATAATATTATTTTCAATTTTCATTGATTCCACTATGGCCAACACCTCTCCTTTTTTCTTTTTTTCTCCCTGAGTACATGTTATGTTTATGACCTTACCATACAATGGAGATAAAATATTTTTCTCTCTGTTTGCCTCTGCTTCATGTTCCTTATTGATTTTTGCATGGTTGATAATATGCTGGGAAGTAGTTTTAAACACCATCCCATTGTATTGGATAAATGTACATCCAGCATCCTCAAAGAGTGACAGTTGGAAAACCTTCCCTTGTACCTGAAACATAACCTGGTTACTATATATTTGAAGCTTTTGAAGTAAAATCCTGTTATTATTAACCACCACCTCAATAAAGCCTGGCTTTTGATCCCATCCTAACAATACTCTTTCAGCATTTACTTTTATCTCCACCTGTTGCTGATGCCTCCAGAAACCAATGCCTTGCCAAATATTTCCAGAAGTTTTAGGTTTGTTTAAAAAATGGTATCCAAGATAAGCAATGGCAACAGGGGTAATCCCTTCATCACCTATCTGCTCAAACTTCACCTTTGATGCAGAAAGGAATTCTTTAATGTATTTTGTATGGACATTGGCTCTTTTAAAAGAAGTATCTGAAACAAGCAGCCTTAACAACAATAGATTGTTTTTGACACCTATTAAAGATGTATTCAACAGTGCATTTTCAAGCCTATCTATTGCCTCTCCCCTTGTTTTGCCTTTTACCATAATTTTTGCCAGTAAAGAATCATAGGTTTCGGGAAGCATTAACCCTTCACTAAGATGGGTGTCAACCCTTATATTTTCCCCTTCAGGGAATTTGCATAATTTAATAGCACCCTGGCTTGGCCTAAAATTATTTAAAGGGTCTTCAGCATACAACCTGGATTCAATAGCATGGCCATTTGTATGAATATTTTTTTGAAGTTTTGAAACTTTCCTGCCTGAAGCAACCCGGACTTGTTCTTTCACAATATCAATCCCAGTAACCAATTCAGAAACACCATGTTCTACCTGAATCCTTGTGTTCATTTCCAGGAAATAGAAATTTTCTTCATGGTCAACAAGGAATTCAATGGTGCCTGCACTAAAATAGCCTACTGCCTTGCCAATTGTAACAGCTGCCTTTATTAGTTTTTTGCGTAAATCGCCAGTGATGCTTGGAGAAGGAGCTTCTTCAATAATTTTTTGATACCTGCGCTGCAATGAGCACTCCCTGTCATATAAATGCACCAGGTTACCATGCATATCACCCAAAAGCTGCACCTCAATGTGCCTTGCATGGGTAAAATACTTTTCAATGTACAACTCACTGTTATTAAAATAACTTAAGGCTTCCCTGGAAGCTTTATAAAGTGTTTGCTCAAGCTGGCTTTTTTCATGTACAATAAAAATCCCTTTTCCCCCTCCTCCTGCCAAAGGTTTCACCATAACAGGGAAATCCAGGTAATTGGCTTCAACAAGTAATTCCTCAACGTCACCATGCAACCCACTAATAACAGGGATACCCAATGATTTCACAAAGCTCCTTGCTTTAACTTTATTACCCATCAAGCCAATGGTATCAGCTGAAGGACCAATAAATGCCAGCCCTTTCTGTTCACATCTTCTGGGGAATTCACTATCTTCTGAAATAAAACCATAACCAGGATGGATGGCATCACAACCTTCATTGACAGCTATCTCCACCATTTTATCCACTGACAAAAAAGTCTTATCCAAGCTATTTCTTTCCAATAATACAGATTTGTCAGCCAGTTTTACATGTAGGCTTCCTTTATCATTTGGTGTGTGTACAGTAACAGTATAGATCCCCATTTCCCGGGCAGTTTTAATTACCCTTATAGCAATCTCTCCCCTATTGGCAACAAATATTTTGGTTATTTCCTTCATCTTTAGGGAACTTTGGCAAATGGTTATGTATTAATTAATGTTTCCGTTTTTTTCCGCTCAAAAAATGCTTTCATCCTTTGCTGTGCATCTTCTGAATGGATCAACCCTGCAAGGATAGTAGTAGTTCCTTCCAGTTCTTTTAAAATTAACTGCTGGTGCCTGGCATCATTGACCATTTTTTTAATTTGTTGAACAGCATAGTTTCCACTGCCTTCAACCTCTTTCAGAAGTTGTTGGAGTTTATGTTCTAGCCCCCCATTTTCTGCCAGATGGCTTACAAGGCCTGCCTTATTGGCTTTATTCCCATCAAAATATTCTCCTGTCAACATCAACCCTTTTGCTACTGAACTGTCCATTTTTATCATAACAAATGGAGATATGGTTGCTGGTGCAATTCCCAACTTCACTTCCCTGAAACCAAACCTGCATCCTTGCTCACTCACTACAAAATCACAAGCTGCAGCCAACCCTATGCCTCCACCCAAAACAGAACCATGGGTTACAGCTATTGTAATTTTAGGCGAGTTATATATAGACAACAACAGTTCTGGCAATTCCTTTAATGATTCTTTGGCTTCAGCTATTTCTAACTGTGAAAGTTCCCTAAACCAATTTATATCAGCCCCAGAACAAAATGTTGCACCATTCCCTTTCAGCACAATGGCACAAGTTGTTTTGTTCTCACCTTCAGCTTCAATTGCCATCCTTAATTCCCTTATGGTTTCAGGGTTTAATGCATTGTGGACTTTGATCCTGTTCAATGTTATTGTGGTTACATCACCTTTAGTTGCTACAAGAATATTTTTTGCCATATTAATTTATTTACATCCTGAAAATACCATATTGGGGTTTCCCAAACTTTTTATTCAAACAAGTTGAAATTGCCATTGCTAAAACCTCCCTAGTATGTTTAGGGTCAATGACCCCATCATCCCATACCCTGCTTGTACTGTAATATGCTGTGCTTTCTTCTTCAAATTGAGCTTTCAACTCTTCAGCTTGTTTGCTTCCAATAGTACTCAACACCATGGAAGCCTGTTCCCCTCCCATAACTGAAATTTTTGAATTGGGCCACATAAACAGGAAATTGGGGTCATATGCCCTTCCTGCCATAGCATAATTCCCTGCCCCATATGAGCCACCAAAAACCAGGGTGATCTTGGGTACTGAAGCATTGGCCACAGCATTGATCAGTTTAGCTCCACTACTGGCTATTGCGCCATGTTCATATTTTTTCCCTACAATAAAACCTGTGATATTCTGTAAAAAGATAATTGGGATTTCGCGCTGGCAGCATAACTCAATAAAATGAGCTCCTTTCAGTGCACTTTCAGAAGTAAGGAAACTATTGTTTGCAATAACCCCTACCTGCATTCCCATAATAAAAGCAAATCCTGTAACCAGGGTTTTTCCATACTCTTGTTTAAATTCCTGAAACCTGCTTCCATCCACTATCCTGCAAATAACCTCATGAACATCAACCTGTTTTTTAGTTTCAGATGGGATAAGCCCATACAGTTCATTTACCTGATATGCTGGCTTTTCTGTTTCCTGTGTATTAAGGGGTTGTTTTTGTATCCTTTTAAATGATTTAACAATGTTCCTGCATTTTTTAATGGCATCAATGTCATCATCAGCCAGGTGGTCTGCCACACCAGATATTTTACAATGTACATCAGCCCCTCCCAGTTCTTCAGCACTGATATCTTCACCAGTAGCAGCTTTTACCAGTGGTGGCCCTCCAATGAATATGGTAGCCTGGTTTTTCACCATAATCACCTCATCACTCATTGCAGGAACATATGCCCCTCCAGCAGTACATGATCCCATAACCACTGAAACCTGAGGAATACCTTTAGCTGACATTTGTGCCTGGTTATAGAATATCCTTCCAAAGTCAAACTTGTCAGGGAAAACCTTTGCCTGTTCAGGTAAGAATATGCCTCCTGAGTCAACCAGGTAAATACATGACAGGTTATTTTGCATTGCAATTTCCTGTGCCCTGATATGCTTTTTAATAGTTTCTTTCAGGTAAGTCCCTCCTTTTACAGTGGCATCATTGGCAACAATAATGCACTCCCTACCATGAACCAGCCCTACTCCTGTAACTATTCCGGCTGATGGGAATTCATCATTGTACTGCCCAATAGCAGCCATTGGAGATAGCTCAAGGAATGGTGTCCCCTGGTCAACCAAAAGGTTGATCCTTTCACGTGCCAGGAGCTTACCTCTTGCCTGGTGCTTTTCAATAGCTTTTTCAGGACCATGGGACAGTGAAATATTCAATTGTTCCCTGAAATGCAGAAGCAATTCCTGAAATGTTTCTGTGTTGTTTTTAAATTCCTCTGAACCAGTATGTATGTTAGACTTAATTTGTGGATACTCCATTGAAAAATATCACTTTTTACCCTTATTATACAAACAATAGCATGATTGGTTCAATGGAGAAAATAAAATAGCTCTCCCTTCTGATTGCAAGGGAATACTAGTTTAAATTAGAAGTTCCTGAATTTTATAGAAAATAATGGGCTTTAGTATTTCTTCATCCTGTCCATGTCGCGCTGGGCATCTTTTTGTTTAAGGCTTTCTCTTTTGTCATAAGTTTTCTTTCCACGTGCCAGTGAAATAACCAACTTTGCCAGCCCCTTTTCATTTACAAACATCCTTACAGGTACAATGGTAAGCCCAGATTCTTTTACTTTTTTTTCCAGCTTATTGAGTTCTTTCCTGTTTAGGAGCAACTTCCTGTCACGCCTTGCAATGTGGTTGTTGCATGTGCCTAATTCATATTCTGCAATATGCAGGTTCTTCACATACAGTTCATTTTGGTTGAACTGGCAATAAGCTTCTCCCATGCTCACTTTTCCTCCCCTGATTGATTTTATTTCGGTACCCACCAGTTGGAGCCCTGCCACAAATTGTTCGATCAGCTCATACTCAAAAGTAGCTTTCTTGTTTTTTATGTTGATATCTGCAGTTTTATGTACCATCTATACAAATGAAACAAAAATTTTCCAAAGGAATATACTTAAGAACCCATACACAAATAAATTCAATAGGCTGGTAATCAATACATACCCACTCTCTTTATTTTCAGGAAGGTTTAGCAATTCTTTTACCCCAAGCCAAAAGATATAAATGCTATAAAGCCCCAGCACATCAACCACATACAAAACTAGGAAAAGGCCAGTAATTATTGAAACCAACAGGATTGGTGTTAGTGAAAACACCACCAGTTTTCGTGAAGCTGGAAGGTTTTTTTTACCTCCAAATGAGGTGATCAACTCATTTACCAAGTAAACAGAGATATAATATTGAAGGATAAAAACTAGCAATTCACAAAGGGTTTTTACAATGGCAAAACGAATGTAAAAATTTGGGCTCCCAAACCAAGCCCCAAGGAACACTGCCAGTGTAGCTATAAGTACAAGTGTAAGATAATATTGTGCAAATAAGTTGTTGCTAAATTCTGGAGATTTTGATTTTTCCCAAAATTTAGCTGGGGTAATAATTACATCTTTTATGTTCTGAACCAGTTGTGATAGTTTCAACATACCAAACCCTAAAATTTTGAATACAAAAATACAACTACAAGGCTTAAGAAAAAGAAAGTTGGGTTATTTTTTCTTTGCTTTCATGATCTCCTGAAGCCTGTACATTTCATCACGTAACCTGGCAGCCTCAATAAAATCTAATTCTTTGGCAGCAGACTGCATTTGTTTTTTTGTTTTTTCAATGGTTTTCTCCAGTGCATCCACACTCATGTATTGCACAACAGGGTCAGCAGCCACATCCACTTTTTCAATTCCTCCATCATACTGCTGAGGTTCTTTTGAACTCCTGTATTCATACCCTATTATTTCCCTTGTAGGTTTTACAATCTGGGTTGGTGTTATGCTGTTGTCTTCATTGTATTTTAGCTGCTTTTCTCTTCTGTAGTTGGTTGAATCAATAGTCTTTTGCATGGAGTCAGTGATCTTATCAGCATACATGATCACCTTTCCATTCAGGTTCCTTGCAGCCCTTCCTGCTGTTTGTGTCAATGACCTTTCAGACCTTAAAAAGCCTTCTTTGTCTGCATCCAGAATGGCTACCAATGAAACTTCAGGCAAGTCAAGCCCTTCCCGCAAAAGGTTAATACCCACCAACACATCAAATTCACCTTTTCTGAGCCCCTCCATAATTTCAATCCTTTCCAGTGTGTCAACATCTGAATGGATATACCTTGTTTTTACATTCAGGTTAAGCAGGTATTTGCTCAATTCTTCAGCCATTCTTTTGGTGAGGGTGGTAACTAACACCCTTTCATTTAATTCAATCCTTTCATTTATTTCATGAAGCAGGTCATCAATTTGGTTTGTACTTGGGTGCACATCAATGGTAGGATCTAGTAAGCCTGTTGGCCTGATCACTTGTTCAACCACTACTCCTTCGCATAAATTCAACTCATAATCAGCAGGGGTTGCACTTACATATACCATCTGGTTTACAAGGTTTTCAAACTCTTCAAATTTGAGGGGCCTGTTATCAATGGCAGCAGGCAACCTAAAACCATATTCTACCAAATTTACTTTCCTGGAATGGTCACCCCCATACATTGCCCTGATCTGAGGGATTGTAACATGGCTTTCATCAATAATTGTCAGGAAATCATCAGGGAAATAATCCAGCAGGCAAAAGGGCCTTGTACCAGGAGCCCTGCCATCAAAATACCTGGAATAATTTTCAATACCAGGACAGTAACCAAGCTCCTTCATCATTTCCATGTCATATTCCACCCTTTCCTGTACCCTCTTTGCTTCAAGGGGTTTCCCAATTTCCTTGAAAAAATTAACCTGCTCCACCAGGTCATCCTGAATTTGCCTGATAGCCTGGTTCATCCTCTCTTTGGTAGTCACAAAAATGTTGGCAGGATAAATCACTACATTTTCAAACTCTTCAATAATTTGCCCTGAAACAGGCTCAAAGGAATACAGTTCCTCAATTTCATCACCCCAGAAAATGATTTTAAATGCTGTGTCAGCATAAGCTGGGAAAACATCAACAGTATCTCCTTTTACCCTGAAATTCCCCCTTTGAAAGTCATATTCACTCCTTGAATAAAGGGCATCCACCAGTTTCCTTAAAAATATATTCCTTCCAATATCCTGAAATTTGGAAATTGAAGTTACATTGGCATGGAAATCATCTGGGTTGCCAATTCCATACAGGCAAGATACAGATGAAACAACAATCACATCGCGCCTACCTGATAACAGAGCAGATGTGGTTGCCAGCCTCAGCTTTTCAATATCCTGGTTTATTGAAAGGTCTTTTTCAATGTATGTGTCTGATACTGGCAAGTAAGCTTCTGGTTGGTAATAATCATAATATGAAACAAAATATTCCACAGCATTATCAGGGAAGAATTGTTTCATTTCACTATATAGCTGGGCTGCCAGTGTTTTGTTATGGCTCAATATTAAAGTAGGGCGTTTCACCTTTTCAACTACATTGGCCATGGTAAATGTTTTCCCTGAACCTGTTACCCCAAGCAATGTCTGAAACCTGTCACCATTTTCAATACCTTCAGCCAATTGGCTAATAGCTTCTGGCTGGTCTCCAGTTGGTTTATATGTTGAAACTACCTTAAAATCCATTGATTACTACCTTGTTAATTGTATGTATACTGGGAAATGGTCACTAACCCCTCCATAATAATTTGGACCACCATATGTCCTGCTGGGGTAAATTTCTCCTTTTTCATTTTTGTATTCCATCCATCCTTCCCTGAAAACAATGCCTTTTTGCTGCTTGCAAACAAACCCTTTTTCTGCAAATAAAAGGTTTGAAGATATAATAATATTATCCAGCATATTCCAGTTCCCACGAAAATTATAAGTGCCCCTACCCTCTTTTTTTTCTTGTGCCATTGTATTGAACAATCCTGAATCTTTCCCTATTTCAAATGAAGCCCCAAGGGTTTCCCTAATGCTTTTATTACCAGGTTCATCATTCATGTCTCCCATAACAACTATATTAGCCCAAGCATCTTCAGCAAAGATTGAATCAACTTTTGCTTTCAGGATGGAAGCTACATGCATCCTTTTAGGTTCAGTTTTAGGTATGCCACCAATCCTTGATGGCCAATGGTTCACAAAAATATGGAATTCCTGCCTGTTTTTGGTTTTACCCTTTACATACAGAATATCCCTTGTTACATAATTGGGGTCATCCTGAAAACGGATTTTAACAGGTTGGCTTTTTATTACCTTAAACTCACCAGGCCTGTAAAGTAATGCACAATCAATCCCCCTGAAGTCAGGGCTTTCATAATGAACTATCCCATAGTTGGATCCAGCCAATGCCTTGGTTTTAACTAATGCATTTAGAACATATTTGTTTTCAACCTCACACAACCCAATAACTTCAGGTAACTCATTTTGGTTAATTGAACTTAGCACTTTGGAAATATCTTCCAATTTTTTGGTGAAACGTTCCTGAGTCCAGTTCTTTTCCCCTTGAGGTGTAAACTCTTCATCATGTTTTCCTGGTTCATCCTCAAGGTCAAATAAATTTTCCACATTATAAAATGCTATCGTGAGGCACTTTTTTTTATTGTATTTTTTTCCATGGCTGGAGATACATACCATGATTAAAAAAACAACTATAAGAAATTTATTCATAAAATGTTGCTTTTAGATTTTTGTAACATCAACCCACATCATATTAGCAGTTTTTGCAGCTTCAATACCTAGCCTGCCATCTTCAAACACCTGGCAATATTCTGGCTGTACTCCCATTAACTCTGCACACCTTAAAAATGTTTCAGGATGTGGTTTAAAGTTTTTAACATCTTCATTGGTGATTACAATATCAAAATATTTGCTAACCCCTGCCAGCTCAAGTGATTTTTTTGATAGGCGCCTATACCCTCCTGTGCCCACTGACATTGGCAGCTTGCCATGATATTCTTTAATTACATCAAGCACAATTTCAACAGGTTTAAGAGAAGGCATTAATTTCTCATATTCATCTTCCTTATTTTTAGCTTCTTCTGCTGCATCTGCTTTAACCCCATGCTTTTCAAAAATTAGCTCCATGGTTTCTTTTGTGGGCAACCCTGCCATTTTATCCAAATTTTGTTTGGTAAATTCTATACCAAAATTTCCTAACACTTTCTGGTATGCAAGCAAATGGACAGGCATTGTATCCACAATTGTCCCATCCAGGTCAAATATCAATGCCTTTGCCTTTGGATCAACTTGAAGCTTCTTCATCTTTATATACAATTAATTTTAAAGTCCAGATCATAATAGCCATGATTAAAAATTATTACCATTCCAGTTCCATATTTTATGAAATCATGGCAATTTCATAAGTTACTTTTGCAAACCTCCAAATTTAGTAAACTAGCATTGTATGCCCCCTAAACATTTTATCTTTATCAAAAATTTAACAATTTAGCATTCCAAAAAAAGGAATTATGAGTATTTATTTATTGCTAATAATCCCACAATGGGTAATTTTTGTGAGCATCATAGCCATCCTATATGGCTGGGTTGAAAAGAAAAAGGTTTTTGGGCAGATGGGTTGTATTGGTTTAGCCTTATTAGGGTTGTTTGCATTGCTATCAATCCTCTTGGGCATAGCAACACCAGACCTCTATGTAA
Source organism: Prolixibacteraceae bacterium (assembly GCA_028282705.1). GTDB lineage: Bacteria > Bacteroidota > Bacteroidia > Bacteroidales > Prolixibacteraceae > JABMQB01. The sequence goes on from JANQHI010000065.1 coordinate 22,689, forward strand.
ATGAAACTGAATTTCCTTTTGATGAATTTGAGCCTGATGAACTGCCAAAAGAGATGCACATAATACCCATTTATTGGGGGTTAGTAATTAATGGGATAGTATCACTGGTAACAATTATTTTGGACTGGCTAAAAAAGAAAGGTTTAAAGATCATGGTGCCCATTTCTGTTTTGGTGAGTCTTGCCCTGTTTTTTATGCTCCTTGAAGCCTTAAGGGCTTAAACATCTTATTTCAACCTTTTAAAATTAGCATTAAGGTTATCATCAAGGATAAGTTTCTCTATTTCCTGGATTGTAAATGAACCTTTATTACAATCTTTTACATACCAGAATTCTTTAAATGGGTCAGTATCTAAAACAAGTTCAGACAGGTGTTCTTTTGGCATCCCATTCATCCCATTCTGTATTTCCCACCTTAAGTAGTCTTTTATGGTTATGTCCAGAAAAATATCATGGATTGAACATTCCTGGTCCAAAACATAGCCTTCACATAGCCTCACCCTACATTTGTAAACTGTGTCTTTCTCTCCATAATAGAACTGGTCTCCAACAGTATAAACAGGAGACCTCATAATTTTCCCTTCTTTATAACAACATGAAACTTTGTCAAAATAATCTCTTTTGGTTTTATAAATGCAAAAACCGGGAAAAGTTTTTAATTCAATGGGCTTGTAACTATTTAACCCTGAAGATTCATCAATAGCACTGTAGCTGAGCAAAACAAAATAAATGGCCAACACTACAAAAACAAAGGGCAACATCCAGATAATTAGTTTCCTTAAGTTTAATTTCATCAATCAATTAGGTTAATAAATTCTAATATACCACACCCAGTGGCTACACTATTTATTAATCCATTCCAATGTGTTTTTTGGGTGCGTGAAGATACGAAATTTTACTTGGCTAAATCCAATTTTGAATCTCCAGGAAATGCATATCAAGTATTAATACTTAGTAAAACAAGTAGTTTTACGTGGTTAAGGATTATGAAGCAGAAAGGTTGGTAAACCTGCCAAAAATCATATATCCCTATGGATTGGCTAATACAAATTCTACAATTTGTTAACAATTTACAAAATAGCATCCAATTTGGTATTGATCTCAAGCAAATCTGACATAATATTTCCTATCTTTCGCTCAATTTATTGACAAAAAGGTATATTAAAAACCAGTACTCAGATGAATCCACAAGCTGAACAATTAAATCAGGTAATCAGGGAAAAAAATCCCATTGTTTTTGACCTTCTTTCAGAAAAGGGGAAGAAAATCTTTTTCCCCAAGAAAGGAATTTTAGGGCAATCTGCTGATGCAAAAGGAACAAAAATTAATGCAACCATAGGCGCTGCTATTGAAGATGATGGAACACCCATGCGTTTGGAGGCTATTGCATCAAATATTGGTTTGAACCCCTCACTTGTTTTTCCATATGCCCCAAGTTTCGGGCGTCCTGATATCAGGGCTAAATGGAAGGAAATGATCTATGAAAAAAACCCTTCACTTAATGGTACTGAACTAAGCCTACCAGTTGTAACCAATGCCCTCACCCATGGTATTAGTATGGCAGGCTATATGTTCCTGAACCCTGGTGAACAAGTAATAGTTCCTGACCTTTTTTGGGGTAACTACAACCTTACCCTAGCCAATGGCTATGACGCTGTTCTTACAAAATTCTCACTCTTCAAAGATGGTGGCTTTAATGTAGAAGCCTTTAAAAACAAGCTTAATGAAGGTGGTATAGGGAAAAAAACCTTGATTTTAAACTTCCCTAACAACCCTTCAGGGTATACACCTACTGTAGATGAGACAGCTCAAATCCTAGATGTTATTAAAGAGGCTGCTGAGAAAGGGAATAAAATTGTAACCATCACTGATGATGCCTATTTTGGGTTAGTATTTGAAGATGGTATTTCTGAAGAAAGTATTTTCAGCTCATTAAGCCAATTGCATGAGAATGTGCTGGCTGTAAAAGTTGATGGCCCTACAAAAGAAGATTATGTGTGGGGGTTTAGGGTAGGTTTTATTACCTATGGTGTCAAAAATGGAAGCAGTGAATTGTATGCAGCCCTTGAAAATAAAACAGCAGGTGCAATTCGTGGAAATATCTCTAACTCAGCCAATATTTCCCAATCATTACTATTGTCTGCTTTCAATAATGAAGATTACCAGAAGCAAAAGCAAGAAAAATACAGCATTATGAAAACGCGTTATGATGCCGTTAAAGAAACTTTGCAAGATGAAAAATACAGGGAAGTGTTTACTGCCCTGCCTTTCAATTCTGGATATTTCATGTGTATAAAACTGGCTGAAGGGATTGATGGAGAAGAAGTTCGCAGGATTTTAATTGATAAATACAGCATTGGAGTTATCAACCTGAATAACATGTTGAGGATTGCTTTCTCTGCAGTTGCAGCAAAAGATGTTAAGTCTATGTTTGATGGGATTTATGCTGCTTGCAAAGAATGTATATAAAAGGATTTTTTACTTTAAAGAAAAGCCATTTTAGCTATTAGTTAAAGTGGCTTTTTTATTCAAATAACCCCTCATCCCTAATAAGCATTAATATTGCTGAATGTGGGATCAATATGTATTTCTCATTATTAAATTCTATCTCAAAACCACTCTTATTCATGTAAACTGCCAAATCACCCTCATGTGCCTGAAGAGGTACATATTTTACATCCTCCCTGTTTTCTTTCCATGGCTCATCTTCATCTGTCATGGCTGGGATTGGATATCCAGGCCCCACTTTCACCACATATCCACTATGGATTTTTTCATTTTCCTGAACTGTTGGGGGAAGGTATAACCCTGTTTTTGTTTTCCCTGTGGGATTTTTAGGTTTTATCAATACACGGTCACCTACTACAATAAATTTCTTTAAATCTTTTTCCTCTATTATTAATGACATAATTTATTCCTTAAAAGAGGATGCAAAGATAAAACATTTGTGCATTCTTTTATCAACCTAAACTAGGCTTCTGGCTATAAAATATGCTCAAAACTACCTATAAACTTCAACCTAAAACCCTCTGAAAAAGCGCAGATAGCATATTTAAATCTTTTATTAAGGGAAACATAAATTGTACTACCAAAAGCAACACAACAATCCTCTTTGCCTTTTTTGACAATAAGCTTGGCCTATGTTCTTTTTCATCCAAAAGTTTCCTCGTTGCTACATTATCACTTTTAGTAATACACTCCTCAATAAAGTCAAGTGTATTTTCTTCATTTAACTTAACAGCCATCATTTTCATTAATGGCAACCCTTTTCTTCTTTTCAATCTTCAATATTTGATAGATTAAGGGTAACAGGATAATACCTGTCCTTTTGTTAGCAAGCAAAATAACACCCTGGATGATTCCTCCAACATATAAATATATGGATGTTATACTGTATAGCTATACCAATTATAGTAGCATTTGCAACCACCAGTACTGTCAGTACTTTAAAAAATTCCTGAATGCTTGTTTTAAAGAAAGAATATGCCTGCTCATATTCAATTTTTTCAAATTCTTCCATGGTAATATAGTTTTAGAAATTAGATCATCCCTTTGGTTTAACATTTTACAGAATTGTCCCGGATTCTAACACCCTCAACAGGTGATTAAAATAATGTATAGAAATACATATGTCTTATTTATATTCAAATATACTCACCTTTATAAAAATGACAGTAAAATGAATTTTAATTTTATGGTTCTTTTGCCTAAAAAAACTAAATCTGAAACAAAAATATATTCATCAGCCGAAATTATTTTCTCATTTTCTTCTATTCATTCATGTTTAATAAGGCATTTTTTATTGGAATTATGTTAAACAAAGTTATTATCTGTATAATTCCTACTTATTTTTTATTCGAAAAAATATAACAATAAAACACTGATAATCAAAACATTAATTTCATTACATAAATTTATTATCAAAAAATATACTACTATGTATTGCATATTACTATTTTTTATTTATATATTTGTATAGCCAATTACATTGTTAGTAAAGGTAATTTTTTAAAAAAAGTTCTATACAAGTGTAACATTTAAAAAAACCAAGCGTCATATATTTAGAAACAGAAACTATAAGCAGGAGGTAAAAGACATGAAAGCAAAATTTGAAAACAGAAACAAAAACAAAGTCAAGGGGACTTTTCTAAGGTTAACAGCCATTTTTATAAGCATAGTTCTTTTAAGTTTTACAGTTAGCGCACAAGATTTCTGGAAACAGATCTTAACTCACAACAGCATTAATGAAATAGCAGCAGTGTTGGTTGAAGGCTCCTATTCAGAAACAGAGAAAGCCAATACCAACCCAATAAGCTTGCTTTCAAACTCAGAAGTTACAATTTCTCTTCCTATGTATGAAGTAATTGAGGAAGAAGAGCTTGAACTGGAAAGCTGGATGATAGACAATTCACATTTTAACACGTTCAACTTAGAAGAATTTGAAGAAATGGAGCAACCTATGGAATTAGAGCCATGGATGCAAAATGAAAATCATTTCAACAATGAAACAGAAAAAGAATCACCATTAAAATTGGAAGCCTGGATGACAGATGAAGGTTTTTGGGGATAATGGTTAAAAAGTCAGAAAAACAGATAAAGGAACGTTGGCAATAGCCAGCGTTTTTTTATGTTATAGGATAATTCCCGTCCACATCTGTTAAAACTTCAAACCCTGTTTTGGTTACCAATACAGTATGTTCAAACTGGGCAGATAATTTATTATCAACAGTCCTGGCAGTCCAGCCATCATTTTTATCAATCACAGTTGAAGGCCTTCCCGAGTTAATCATGGGCTCAATGGTAAATATCATACCTGGTTTCATTTTTTCACCTGAATTTTTCCTGGCTGCATGGTCAACCTGTGGGGATTCGTGAAAATTGAGCCCCACCCCATGCCCACAAAACTCAAAGACAACAGAACATCCTTTTGCCTTGGCATACCTGCTTATAACAAATCCTATATTACCAAAATAATTCCCGGGCTGTACCTGTTTTAACCCAAGATCCAGGCAATGTTTGGTAACCTCTATCAAGTCTTTTGCTTTAGGGCTTACTTCTCCAATTGTAAACATGCGTGAGGTATCACCATAATAACCATCCAAGATTGTTGTCACATCAATATTCAGGATATCCCCTTCCTTTAAAATGGTATTTTCTGATGGGATACCATGGCAAACCACCTCATTTAATGAAATACAGGATGATTTGGGGTAGCCGTTATACCCTTTAGTGGCAGGAATTGCACCATAGTTTACAATGAACTCTTCAATCTTTTCATCAAGGAAAGCTGTGGTAACACCTGCTTTTACAAATGGTTCAATAAAATTAAGTGTTTCCCCTGCCAATTTGGAGCTTCTCCTTACCCCTTCTATCTGGCTTTCATTTTTTATGATGATCTCACTCATTGAAATGTTAATTTTATGCAAAAATGGTTAATTGCCTTAGTTTTTCAAAACTGAACAATAAATTTGCAGGAAAGTTTATCTAAAAATGAAGTTTACAACTAACCATTACACCAAATCATACCATATTAACAAATTTGGGAAATTATCTACCTCAAGTTTATTTTACCACATGCAGGAAATTGCAGGAGAACATGCCATAGCCCTTGGGTTTGGGTATGATGACCTAAAGAAAAATGAACTGTTTTGGGTACTTTCACGTATTTGGGTAAAAATTTACAAACGCCCCAGGTGGAGGGAAAAGTTTTCTGTTTCAACATGGTCAAGGGGCACTGATGGGTTTTATGGTTACCGTGATTTCCAGTTACATGATGAAGAGGGGAAAAACATTGTTGAAGCAACCAGCAGTTGGCTTGCTATTAACCTGGAAACTAAAAGGATTCAACGCCTAGATAAAATAAAAAGCTTTCCCACCATGGATGAAAGCCTTTTTGGAAGTAATGCAAAAAAAGTAAAACCTCCTATTTCTGATGATCCATTAATATTCTCTCCAACCCTATTTAATGAAATTGATATTAACCAACATTTTAATAGTGGCAGATACCTTGAAAGGATACTTGACAGCTATAACTTCTCATTCCATGCAAAAAATGAACTGGTAGAATTTGAGGTAAACTTTTTAAAAGAGGGAATGCCCCATGACCAACTTGCCATAAAAAAGGAAGATCAGGGCAATGGCTGCCATTTATGTAGTGTTGTAAGGCAAGCTGATAATGTAGAACTAATTAGGGCCAGGCTGGTTTGGAAAACAAGGGAATAGTTTCAACAAGTTATTGGTTTTTTGTACTTTATTCCATAATTTAGCTTATTATTATTTAACACCCTGTTTCAAAAACTTTTTTTTGAACCCAGGCACGAAAAAACCCGGATATTTCACCCGGCTTTGAGAATTATTAATAACCAGTAAGTAAAGCTGCACCTTTACCTGCTTAACATGTAAAACTATGAAAAAAATTGTGAATCTATTTGTGGCTATTTGCTTTCTTGGAATTGTATTTTCTTGCTAAAAAGAAGTTACTGAAGATTTATCTGAGTTAAGTACTATTGAAATGAGATTTTTGAATTGGAACAATTTTGAAAAATCAGCTTCTGCAGAAGAACAGAAATTTATTAGAAATGTCATTGATGACCTTACTAAACAAAACCAGGAAGAAAAATTTATCGAAAACTTTGTGGAAAAATATGGTTACCCTGACTGGGATATGACCAGATGGTTTAAAAATGGAGATGAAGTTGTTGCTCAAGTTCCTGTACTTCATGATAATGATTGTGAAACACAAGCTGTTATTTTATGCGTAAAGCATAATGATGAACTTAACTTTGCACTATTTGAAAGAGATAATTTTGACAAATATGCAGATAATGTGGAACCAACACCTACAGCTGATAAAATAAAAGATCTTTTTATAATTTTTGATTTTCAAAAATTTGGGGAAAGTAATTATTTACCCAATGGGAAAATTGTTAGTGATAGGGATAATACATCAAATTTAAAAGGTGGCTATGTTGAGAAAGTAACTACTTGCTACCATACTGTAACTATAGTTGATGGTGAAGAAGTTAAACACTCTATTGTTTGTGATACCGATTATAATTGGGTACATGTATTTGACAATGGAAGTGGTGGAGGTGGTAGTGGAGGTGAATGGTATAACCCAACTGGAGGGGGAACACCATCCAATCTTAATCCACTAAAACCAGAAGATAAAATCAAAAAAGCATTATGTGATTCGTATAATGGTATAATAATGATTGATTCTTTGAAAAACAATTACAAAAATTTTACATTATATCAAGAGCAGTTTGTAATTAGTTTGGCAAATTTAGCAGCTCTACATCAATTGAATCTACCTATGCAAAGCCTGAAAAATGATTTAGTTAATTTCTCAACTCATAGCAATTTATATAGTAAATACAGTAAACTATATAATCATGAAAAATATACTGCAGATTGGACAGAAACAATAAATTCAAGTCCAAATAATAATGATGCGTTGATATCCTCAGAAATAGGTAGTTCAGGATTTCAGCTTAAATTCTACCCTGAAAAGAATGGAGATTATAATGCTTTGGGATTAGTAAAAAAAGGATGGATTGAACATACTATTGAAGGTGCGTTAGAATATCTAGAGCATTTTTTCATTGAAAAGGGATTTGAAGATGATTTTCTTTATGATATGCATCTTTATAATGCTTTAAACTACATGGAGGGTTATTGCAATGATTAAAAAAATCAGAATACATGCAATTCTTTTAATATTGGTGTATTCAAATTTCATGATGTTTTCTCTTATTTATAAAAGAGATTTTATAGATAATAGTTTAGGTGCTTTGGCCTATATTATGCTGTTAATTGCTTTAGTTTTCACAATAAATCTTATAAAGAAAAGAATAATGAGGTGGATAATATTTGTAACTTTATCTTTCTTACCATTATCCTATCTTATTTTTGCAGGTATCAATTATTGGGATTATTCCTCAATCTATTTATTGGAACACGCAGCACCCATAAACGTTCCCTTTTTACCAGATATATTGGCTTCCCACATTGGAAACCAAACCTCAAAAATCATAATAGTTTATTTACTTTATTTTTTATTACCAATATGTTATTGGTATACATTTTATTTCATCTCAAAAAAAATTGATGCCTATTTTTCTAGGAAAATAAACAAATGAAGTCAACAGTGGTAATAAAGAATGTAAATAATTATTTTATAAGAATAGCTTTTATTTTAATTGTTACTATTCTACCAAATTTGAATTGTTTTTCTCAAAACAAAAATAAGTCAATTTTTATTTTATTTGAGAAGAATATAGATGGCATGTATAAATGGTATACTTATGGTCCAGATAGTTGTTATTATTACACAATTAATCCCAAACGACCTATCTTCTGGTATGGATTTAGACCTAAGAAGGATGGTGAAATCATTTCTTTAGAGAATTTTGAAAAGAACATAAAACCACAGATGCATAATATTAATTGGATTCGTGATCTCTGCACAAATCATCCAGATTCTTTAACACATAATTCGAATATTACAATTGTAGAAAAATTGAATGATTCTAATTATAGGTTGGTTCCTTGCATTTTTTTTGAAGCAATTGAATGAGGCAAATGACTATTTGATGAAAATAATTCTTACTTTGATTATAATAATATTAAAAACCCTGAATTGTTTTTCTCAAAAGAAAAATAAGTCAATTTTTATTTTATTTGAGAAGAATATTGATGGAATGTATAAATGGCATACTTAAAACTTTATCTGGAGGTACAAGCCCAGATATTAAGAATTTAAAACTAAATCCTAACTTAACAGCAAAAATATTAGAGTTCTTTGAATTAGACAAAACAGTAAAACTTACGTTAGATGTTAGAAATCTTAATAATGATTACATAAATGCAAAAGCAGTAAGTCGTTCAAATAATGAGTACCAAATTATATTCAATTCAATTTACGTAAAAAATGCTACAGATTTAAGTATTGCGAGAACATTCATACATGAAATCATGCATGTATATTTATATAAGAAATTCGATAGGATGGAAGAAACTGAGTATTCAGATCTTTTAAAAATATTAAAACAATCAAAATCTTCTTCAGAAGGATTTATGCATCATTCATATTTTGCAGATAATTTAATTCCTATAATTGCTGACAACTTATATGAATGGTGCAGACAGTCAAGTCTTTTTGTAAGTTATGATTATTGTAAAAAAATGGCTTGGAGTGGGCTTGCTGGAATTCCAGAGTTTGAAAACCATCCAGATAAATCACAAATAAACAGGATTAATAATAACGAAAAAACAAATAATTATGCTGCAAAAGGTCGTAATTGTAATCAAACTTTTGTTGGTTTTTAATTTATCAGCAAGCAGCCAAATGATTGATCCTCCAGATAAAATTCTTGGGGCTTTAAAAGAGGGAATTAAGCTGGGTAATGACAATTCAATTATCTGGTTATATAAAGAACCTCTTTCGGTTAACTGGAATGATGTTTTGACATATCAAATTCTGGAGCAAAACATTTTATATAATGATACCTTTAGTTCTAATAAACCATATGAAACACTATCAATAAAAAAAGAGATTGATAGTGAGACATTAAGTTATTTAAGAAAAACGGCAAATCATAATTACATAAAGAAATGGAGAAAAAAACATTTAGTTGAGAATTATAAAATATTAAAAAGAAAGGTGAAACTCTCACCACAGAACAACTCAAAAGGTATAAAAAAATATACAAAAATGTCTTTGCCTATTTTTTCAAAAGATGAACAGCTTGCTATAATACAAATAGATACCTTATGTGGTATAGAATGTGGAGAAGGACAATTATTCATCTTGAAAAAATGTAATACTGAATGGGAAATATTATGCTATGTTACTTTATGGATAAGCTAAACTTTAGGTTAGCTTTAGAATACTTTAACAAGTTTGCTTTTAGAATATTTAAAAGGACACTTGTAAATTGATTTTATAAATGAAACAACAATTAAATTGGATTAGTGCTTTTGGAGCAGTATTATTCTTAATATTAGCCTGTTCAAACCCCAAAAACATTGAAGGCAACTGGGAAGCATTGGATAACCAAAATGAATACTCAGAAGTTTATTTTGAGGAAGGTAATATGAGGATATTTACAGATATTGCAGGGTTTATTCCCAACCAGAAATATACAATAAATGAGGATTCACTTGTAACTAACATCCTTAGCTATCATATAAAATGGATAAATCTTGATTCAGTGATATTATCATCCAACACTACAACCTTCTATCTTAAAAGGATAAAGTCTGGTGTAAAACTGAGTGACTATACTGATGAACAGGAAGAAGATGTGTATAGGAATGATTTTTACAACAGGATGAAAAAAAGAAAAGAGATGTAGCTGCTATTTATTGATCAGGTGACTTTGAGTCACCTGATCAATAAAGTTAAAGCCTTTTCCACTTTTTCATCCATGGGCATATACCCATCCAGCCAATGGATAATAGTTCCTTGCTTTTCCATCCTCCTGAACCAGGTCATCTGGCGTTTGGCAAACTGATGGATAGCAGTATTTAACTTTGAGAACATCTCATCATAGCTGATCTCACCCACCACATATTGTGTGAGGAATTTGTATTCCAGCCCATAATAGATCAGGTTTTCAGGTTTGATGCCAGAGTCAAGCAGCTTTTTTACCTCATCCACCATCCCTTCATTTAGCCTTTGCTGCAAGCGTTCAGTAATCCTCTTCCTGCGTGAAAGCCTGTCAAATTTAACTCCAACATTCAGGCTTGAAATCTTTGGCATTTGAGTATCAATTTCAGGATTTTTGCTGTAATAATCAGCAATTTCAATAGCCCTTAATGCCCTTTTTACATTTACTATATCTGTTTTGTTATGCAGTGGGTTTCCATAACTTTCCAGGATAGTGGTCAACTCCTCCAATTCCTTTCCTTGCAAACTTTGCCTAAGTTCAGCATTTTCAGGAACCTGGATCAGTTTATAGTTTTTTAATATAGCTTCAATGTACATTCCACTTCCACCACAAATTACAGGGAATTTTTCCCTATTTGCCATGTCTTCAAAAACCTTTAGGAAATCTTGCTGGTATTCATACACATTGTACTGGTAGCCAGCATCCACAATGTCAACCAGGTGGGCTTTTATTTCTTTCCCATCAACCAAATAATCTTTATAATCTTTGCCTGTACCAATGTCCATACCCCTGTACACCTGGCGTGAATCAGCAGATATTACTTCTCCATTTAAAAGAGATGCCAGCCTGGCTGCAAAAGCTGTTTTCCCTGATGCTGTTGCACCCAACACAGTTAGTAAATTATATTTTTCCATAAGGCTTTTTATTTACTAATTCAAAAGTATTGTTTTTTACGATAGTTTCACCCTATATAAACTACACCTTGTTTCTTTTTTATATTTGCAACATGATAAAAGAAGCATGTGTTGAAACCCTACAAGAAGCCATATTGGCTGAAAAGAATGGAGCTGACAGGATAGAGCTTTGTTCACATCTTGAATTGGATGGGCTGACACCATCAATGGAGTTAATGGAGCAAACTTGCACCAAATTATCTATTCCTGTAATGGTTATGATACGCGCACGTGGAGGTAATTTTGTATACGCTGAGGAAGAGGTTAGCCGGATGAAACAAGAAATTGAACTGGCAAAAAAAGCTGGTGCTTCAGGGATTGTGTTAGGGCTTTTAACTTCTGATAATAAAATTGATGTACACAATACCAGGATATTGGTTAACCTTGCTGCCCCTCTACCTGTGACTTTCCATAAAGCCATAGATGAGCTGGCTAACCCTGTGGATGGTGTAAAACAACTGTTAGCAATTGATGGGATTACTCGCATATTAACTTCAGGTGGGGAAAAAACAGCCAAGCAGGGTGCAAAAAAAATCAGGGAAATGATACAAGTTGCTGGTAAAAGAATTACCATCCTGGTTGCTGGCAAAATAACTTCTGAAAATATACATGAAATACAAACCTTAACTGGTAGACATGAATTTCATGGGAGAAGGATTGTGGGGGAGTTAACTTAATTACATTAATTCTTAAAATCTATTTTGACCTCTTAAAAAAGTGTTTTGAATCACCCCACTCATCATAGCCAATTTCACTTCCAGCTATCTCAATTCTTGCTTCCATGCAGTTTTTACAAAGCTCAGCATCCTCATCCATACATGGTTTGTCATCATACAGCTTATACTCCTTCCTGTAGTCACACGGAGTAAGGTTAGGCATAATTACATTTGCCCCAATAGCTAGTGCTTTCTCCCTTCCGGCAGGGTCAATAGCCTGCAAAGCAGTTGCAGCTGCAATATTAATATCAGGCATTAACAACCTGAGTGTGGCAATCATTCTTAATGTGAGGTCAAACCTGTATTGGCGAGTTTTTAATCCATCTTTATGCTCAAACAAAGGGGTATGCTCATGCTCAATATAGGGCCCCATTCCACACATGTCTATGTCCATCTCCTTAAAGAACAGCAAGTCATTGGCTAAGTCTTCCATAGTTTGAAAAGGCAAGCCAACCATCACTCCAGTACCTACCTGATAGCCAGTTTCCCTTAACAACCTTAAAGCTTCCAGCCTTCTATCAAATGAATGGCGCTCATTTTTAGGATGAATTTTATAGTAGAGGTCCTGGTTAGAAGATTCAATCCTTAAAAGATACCTGTGTGCACCACTCTCCTTCCAACGCAAATAAGTTTCACGAGATTGTTCCCCACAGCTGAGTGTAATACCCAGCTCATTATTTGACAGTTGTTTTATTTTCTTTAATAAACCATCCACCCTGTCAACAAATGCAGGAGATGACAACTCCCCTGACTGTAGCACCACAGAAGCAAAACGGTTTTTCCAGGCAAAAAGGCAGGCATCCAGTATTTCCTCATCAGTAGCTTCATACCTGAATACATACTGGTTGCTTTTCCTGATACCACAATACAGGCAGTCTTTTGAACAGATATTTGAAAACTCTACCAATCCACGGAAAAATACCTTTTTACCCACCTCTTTTTCTTTCCTGGTTTGTGATTCCTTAAATAGCAAAGTCCTGTCTTCTCCTTCCGCATTTAAAAGCCCAATCAAATCCTCTTTTGAGAATGAATCCTGTGCCAATATTTCCTGTATCTTTTTCATGCTGTGAATATAATAATTTCTAAACCACAGCCATAGCCCCTTTTTATGAAGTATATCAGGAATTCAAATTTTTAATTTTCAACTTCATTCTGCCATGATTTTTTTGTGTCAGGAAATATAAAAACACGTCTATATTATTATGCTCCAATTATAAATTGGAGTAATTTTATAAATCATGGATAAAAAAATTAACCATATCTGGATTGAGCATAGTAATAAACTGCTTTATTTTATCTCTAATCGTGTAAATAGCACACAGGTGGCTGAAGACCTCTTACAGGATGTATTCCTGAAGATACTTTCAAAAATTGATACCCTTAAAGATGAAGAAAAACTACAAAGTTGGCTATACCAGATTACCAGGAATGTAATTGCTGATTATTATCGTGGAAAAGAAAAAGAAAACAAGCTTTCTAAAAACATCCCATTTCAGGAAACTGAAGAAGGAAACCCAAATGCAATGAAAGAAGCTGAAAGCTGGATTGGGTTATATGTAAATGACTTACCTGAGACATACAGAGAAGCGGTAATCCTTTCCGAATTAAAGGGGCAATCAATTGGGCAGGTTGCAGAAGAATTAGGCATTAGTTACACCAATGCCAGAGCCAGGATTTCCAGGGGACGCCAAATGCTAAAAAAGAACCTAACAGACTGTTGCACTTTCCATGTTGATGCTTATGGAAATGTGATTGAATATAAAAAGAACCCTCCCCATTGTAAAAATTGTTGAAAAGTGTATCAACTTCAAAATAATTGCGTCTACCTGTCAAATTTAAACCTAGAAAAATGGAAGATAAAGATAAAATCAGGGAAGCAGTAAGAGACAGGTACAGCTTAATTGCAAATTCAAATTCTTCAATATTAACCAGTTGCTGCACTGGAAAATCCACCAATGGTTGTTGCACTCCTCAGGAGGATTATGACCACCAATCATTTAAGCTGGGGTACTCAATGGAAGACCTAAAAATAGCACCTGAAGGAGCCAATTTGGGGTTAGGTTGTGGAAACCCCCATGCTATTACCTCTTTAAAACCAGGTGAAGTAGTTATTGACCTGGGCAGTGGTGCAGGGTTTGATGCCTTCCTGGCAGCAAGGCAGGTTGGAGAAGAAGGGCTGGTCATGGGTATTGATATGACCCCTGAAATGATAGCTAAAGCCAAAAGAAATGCAAAAAAGATATCTGCAAAGCAAGTTGAATTTCGTTTAGGGGAAATTGAAAACCTCCCAGTTGCCAATGAGGTTGCAGATGTAATCATTTCCAATTGCGTAATCAACCTTTCACCTGATAAGCCCAAGGTTTTTAAAGAAGCTTATCGTGTGCTAAAGCACCGGGGGCGTTTGGCAGTTTCTGATATTGTAACCCTGAAAGAACTTCCTGCCCAGTTAAAATCTGACTTAAGCCTTTATACTAGTTGTGTTTCAGGAGCTTCCTCAATAAATGAAATAAAAGAAATGTTGAGTGTTGCAGGATTTATTGATATCAAAATAGCACCAAAAACAGAAAGTAAAAAAATCATCCAGGGATGGGATAAAAATAATTCGTTTGGGGATTACATTATTTCTGCAACCATTGAAGCTGTTAAACCCTGATTGATTTAATAACAGATATAAAAGACAATGCCAAAAAAAGACATTATAAAGATTGATAGTAATGAAATACTTAAGGTAGCTGAGTTGCTTCAATCTTTTAATTTGCCTACCCTGGACATAGAAATAGCCCCCATTCATTTTTATGAGATAAAAGAAGGTTCTGAGTTAATTGGGGTTGGAGGTATTGAAATATATGGGCAGAATGCCATTTTAAGGTCATTGGCCATACACAAAGCGTACCACAATAAAGGATATGGCAAACTGGTTACAAGTTTTCTGGAACAAACAGCTCAAAAAAATGGCATTGAAAAACTATTCTTACTCACAACTACTGCTGAAATATTTTTCAAAAAAAATGGGTATAAACTTATAGCACGAGACAAATGCCCTCCTGAAATATTATCCAGTGGTGAATTTTCAAGGCTTTGCCCTGGCTCAGCCATATTATGGTCAAAAGCTTATGACTTCCAAATAGGCTATATAACATAAAATTAGAAGATAATTCTCATACAGTTTTGGACATTTAACTGTTATTTTTGAGCTTTCATCCTGCAGGAAGGCATTTAAGCTGACTTTAGGGAACTTATTTAAAAGAGCCATCAGGCAAAAATATCCTATTCTTCCTGGTTGGCTTGTTCCAGCTTATATTCCTGCAAAAATTTTATTAAATGAACGAAAACCAAAAAAGGCTTGGGTTTGTGGGTATTATTGTTGATGATAAGGAAAAATATTCAGGTATTGTAAACCAAATCCTGAGTGATTATTCAAGGTTGATCCTTGCCCGCACAGGGCTACCCAATGCAAAAGGAAATTCATCTATCATTACACTGGTTATTGATGCAACTACTGATGAATTGGGGCAATTAACTGGAAGGCTGGGAAATATAAAAGGGATATCTGTAAAATCAGGATTAGCAAAACAATGAAGTTGTTCAAAGTTAAAGGAGAATTTCGAGAGTGACATATTGATTATCAGTGGCGAAGCTCTATGAGATCAAGATGTTACTAATAGTCTTTCAATTTAACTTTTGACAACTTCAATAAAAACCACACCATTATGTACAATGTGAACGCAGATTTTATCAATGAACAAAAAATTTCTGAAACACTGGAAAACAACAAGAGGGCAGACCCTGGAAAAGTAAGTGAAGTGCTTGCCAAAGCAAAGGAAATGAAAGGGTTGAACATGGATGATGTAGCTGTGTTGACATGCATTACTGACCCCATGCAGTTGCAAGAACTTTTTGATACAGCCAACCAGCTGAAAGAAACCATTTATGGAAAACGCCTGGTCATATTTGCCCCATTATACATTTCTAACCTTTGCTCTAATGAGTGCCTTTATTGTGCATTTAGGGTTACTAACAAATCCATCACCAGGAATGCCCTATCGCAAAAACACATTGAAAAAGAAACTGAAATATTGATCAACCAAGGACATAAAAGGGTACTATTGGTAGCAGGGGAATCATATCCTAAGGAAGGGTTTGATTATGTATTGGAATCTATCAGGAGCGTATACAGGGTAAAAAATGAACATGGTGAAATCAGGAGGATCAATGTAAATGTAGCCCCTCTCTCAAAAGATGAATTTAAACTGCTAAAGGAAGAAAAAATAGGGACCTACCAGATATTCCAGGAAACCTACCACAGGCAAACCTATAGGAAAGTACATGTGGGTGGGAAAAAGAAGGATTACAATTGGCGTGCATGGGCATTACACAGGGCAATGGAAGCTGGCATTGACGACTTAGGTATTGGTGTCCTTTTTGGCCTATTTGATTACAGGTTTGAGATATTGGCCATGATGCAGCACATTAATGAGCTGGAAGATAAATTTGGGGTGGGTCCACACACCATAAGTGTTCCAAGGCTGGAACCTGCCACAGGCAGTGACCTGGCTTCTCATCCTCCTTTTGCTGTAGCTGATATGGATTTCAAAAAGATTGTAGCCATTTTGCGTCTGGCAGTACCTTATACAGGCATCATAATGTCAACACGCGAAACCGCCCAAATGAGGCGTGGCACATTTGCCCTTGGAGTAAGCCAAATATCAGCAGGAAGCCGCACAAACCCTGGTGGCTATGATGGAGAAACTGAAGATGATATTTCAGGGCAGTTCTCACTGGGTGACCATAGGCCACTGGATGAAGTAATCAGGGATGTTGCTTCCATGGGCTATGTGCCCTCTTTCTGTACAGCCTGTTACAGGATGGGCAGGACTGGCCAAGATTTTATGGACTTAGCAAAACCTGGAGATATTAAGCTGCATTGTGCACCCAATGGTTTATCTTCTTTTGCTGAATATTTAAGGAATTATGCCACCCCTGAAACAAAAGAAGTAGGAGAAAAGCTAATACAAGAATCCATTAACCAAATGTCAGGGCTTGCCCAGAAAAGGGCAGTAAAACTGGTAAACAGGGTAAAACAAGGCAAAGATGATGTATATTGCTAATTGTGGATTCAATTTATTAAATTTGTTAAAATCAACCTACAATTAGAAATTTGAAATAGAATATGCCAAAAATATTATGAATATTTTGGGATTATACTTTTTTTCTATTCCAATGAGCATGAACCTATACATGTCCATGCAAAAAAGGGTAGGAATGAATGCAAAGCAGAATTCATAATCATTGAAGGAAAAATTGTAGAAACAAAGATAAAGAGTATAAAAGAAGCTCCAACCCTTGACAGTAAAGATATGAAGCTGTTTAAAAATTTTATTGAAATATATGCTGACCAAATTGTTCAAAAATGGATTGATTATTTCATATTAAACAAAAGTGTTGATTTTGAAAGAATTACAAAGAAACTATAATAAATATTTCTTCAATTGATATGAAAATAGTAGAAGAACCACGGGGAAGTTACCAGGCAGCAAATACAGAAATTATAAAAGCTGTGTATAAATCTGAACATAAAATTCAGGTTTATTTTCATGATGGGAATAAAAAAACAGTTGATTTTCATAGTTTTCTTGCAAAATCAAATCACCCCTCAATAAAAAAATACCTTGATTTTAATTTATTCAAAACATTCCAAATAGTTGATGGTAATTTAAATTGGAATGACTATGACCTTATTTTTCTTTTGGCAGATTTATATAAAGGACATATATCTTAAATGAATAAATACAGAATAGAAACAGACCAACTTGGCAGCAAGCAAATTCCTGTGGATGCCCTTTGGGGAATACACACTGCAAGAGCAGTTGAGAATTTTTCTGTGGCAAACAAACCCATTCATAAGGCATTGATCAAGGCTTATGGACAGGTTAAGTATGCTTGTGCATCAACCAATCAACAACTTGGGTTCTGGGAAAAACAAAATAAAGCTGATGCCATTTTGCAAGCCTGCAATGAACTATCCAATGGTTTATTAAATGAACATATTATTGTGGACTCATTGCAGGGAGGGGCAGGAACTTCAACCAATATGAATGTAAATGAGGTAATTGCCAATAGAGCCCTCCAACTAATGGGAGAAGAACCTGGCAGTTATGACATTATTTCCCCTTTGGATGATATCAACCTGCATCAGTCAACCAATGATACATACCCAACTGCATTAAAGGTTGCAGCCATTAACCTGTTCAGGGAACTGGAACAAAGAACCCTGGGGTTGCAGGAAGCTTTCCAGCAAAAAGAGAAAGAATTTGCCCATGTAGTAAAAATCGGGCGCACACAATTACAGGATGCTGTACTTACAACCCTTGGAAGGGAAATGAGTGCCTATGCTGAAGCTTTTAACAGAGACAGGTGGAGGGTATATAAGTGTGAAGAGCGCCTAAGGGTAGTGAATTTAGGAGGCACAGCTATTGGAACAGGGTTGGGAGCTCCCAGGCAGTTTATCTTCAGGGTAGTAGATAATTTAAGAGAGATATGTGGGATTGGGCTGGCACGCAGTGAAAACCTGATTGATGGGACACAAAACAGTGATGTTTTTGTGGAAGTATCCGGAATACTGAAAGCCTGCGCGTCCAACCTTTTAAAAATATGCAATGACTTGCGCCTGCTGTCAAGTGGGCCTGATGCAGGGATTGGTGAAATAACCCTGCCTGAAATGCAGGCTGGCTCATCAATCATGCCGGGAAAAGTAAACCCGGTCATCCCTGAAGCTGCAGCCCAGGCAGCTATCCTTACCATGGGGCATGACCAGGTAATTGCCCAGGCAGCCAGCCAGGGTAACCTGGAACTAAACCAACTAATCCCTTTGATTGCCCACTCTTTATTGGAAAGTTTGTCAGTAATGATAAATGCCTCTTCAATTTTAAAAGAAAAATGTGTGGTTGGTATTGCTGCCAATGAAGAAAAGTGCCGCGAAAATGTTGAAAATTCAACAGCAACTACCACTGCATTGATCCCAAAAATTGGCTACAACAAAGCTGGACAAATAATCAAAGACTCTAAATCAAAAGGGATTTCCATAAAACAGGCAGCCCTTGAGTCTGGGTTAATTTCTGAAAAAGAATTTGAAGAATTGGTTTCTCCTGAGGCAGTTTGTAAGCTTGGAAACTAACAACTAAGCACAAAACCAACTTTGGTAATGTTTTCAATTTTTATGCTAGGGTCTTCTGAAAGGTATTTCCTTAGTTTGGAAATAAATACATCAAGGCTCCTTCCTGCAAAGTAGTCATTCTCACCCCAAATAGCTACAAGCAGTTGCTCTCTTCTGACAATATTATTTTTTGAAGTACACAGCATTTTCAGGATTTCAGCTTCCCTGCTGGTAAGCCTTTTGGTTTTCCCATCAATGATCAATGCATGGTTGCCAAAATCAAAGGTGTAACGGCCCATCTGGTACTCATTTACAAAACCCTTTTCCGAAAAATCAACCCTGTTAACTATTGCCTGTATCCTGCATAACAGTTCATCTTCATCAAAAGGTTTGGTTATATAATCATCAGCACCAATATTGTAGCCCTTCAACTTATCTTCTTTCATGGCTTTTGCTGTCAGGAAAATGATGGGGACATTGGGATTCAATGATTTTACCTTTTTTGCAAGGGCAAACCCATCAAGCCTGGGAAGCATTACATCAAAAATGCAAAAATTGAAATTACCATTTTTAAAACCCTGAAAACCAGACTCGCCATCACGATACAATTTCACCTGAAAGCCCCTGCTTTCAAGAAATTCAACCAATAAAAAACCTAAATTCAAATCGTCCTCAACCAGGATAATGTTTAGTTTTTTCTCCACCATGGTTATTGTTCATTTTGAGGCAACAAGATAGTAAATTTACTTCCTTCTCCTGGCACACTATCAACTTTTACTTCACCTTTATGGGCTTTTACAACTTTTCTGACATAAGACAAGCCTATGCCAAACCCTTTGATATTGTGCACATTTCCTGTTGGCACACGATAATATTTATTGAAAATATATTTCTGGTATTTTGTGGGTATACCAATGCCTTTATCTTCAACTATGATATGTACAGTTTTATTTTCAGCAAATGCATTTACTTCAATATCTGGTTTACCTTTTGAATATTTTATAGCATTAGTTATCAGGTTAACCACTGCATTTGAAAGATGCAGCTTATCAACAAAAATGTGGGTATCATTTTCATCCAAATCTAACTTAAGCTTGCCTTCTTTCTCTATTAACAACATTTCAGCAGTATTGTAAGCCTCTTCAACAATAAGGTTTACACCCAAGTCTTCTTTGTTGTATTCAAATTCATTGCGCTCAATAGCTGCCAGGTGCAACAAACTCTCTACCTGCCTCTGAAGTTTTTTATTTTCTTTGAAAATCAAAGTAGCATATTCCTGCAGTTTTTCTTCACTACTATACCTCTTTTTCCTGATCATCCCTGAAGCCAGGGAAATGGAAGAAAGGGGTGTTTTAAACTCATGTGAAACATTATTAATAAGGTCTTTGGTGTGCTCCACCAAACGCAACTCAACCTGGTATAACCTAAGTAAATAAATAAATGAAGCTATAATCAATAAAATAAGGATAACAGAAGCCAGGAACATAAACCCTACACTTTCAAGGAAAAATTTTGTGCGCCCGGGAAATATAACCACCAACCTATACCCAGTTTTCAACACAATATCCTGAATACAATGGGAATAATATAACCCTTTTTTAATGGTCTTATCCTTTACTGATTTTTGCATTGAATCTTTCCCCTCTTCAACTATAAAAAGGTCATACTCCAGGTTTATATTATAAGCTTCCAGTTCTTCATCAATGGCATCATGGATCATTTTCCACACACCACTTGAAAGCAATTGGTTATCCAATTTTAATGTGTCACAACTAACACACTCCTGCATCACCATACAAACCTTTTTATTGGCTTTCAGCTTATCAATAGTTTGGTTCAATGCCAGGCTGATGCTCTTTTTAAAAGCAGTGTCCTGGAATTTTATGGAATAAACAATCCACCTGACCTGGATGAATAATAAACCAAGTATCAGCAGGATAGTGAAGATGACAATATTTTTGCGCGAAGTAGAATTCATAATGTTATTTAAAACCTTTTACCATAAAAAGCTTCCAACCATATTATCCATATTCAGGCTTCAAAATTACAGAAATAAAAGACAAACAGGTATAATTTTAACATCCCATTAACAACCCATTAACGCTTATTTAGACTCATTCAAAATATATTTGTTGAAACTTTAATCATTAAAATTGAAACAATCATGAAAAAATTACTTCTAGTTTTAGCAATTGTAGTAGCATATGGAGTGGCAATTTCAAGTGCAAGTGCAAAAGTAGTAACTGTTGAGAAAGCAAAAGTAACTGTAGTAGCCGATAATAATGACACAACAACTCCTGATGGAGAAGAAAAGAAAGAAGCAAAAGCTGCTAAAAAAACAGCAAAAGCTGAAGGTTGCTCTGGAGAAAAAGCAAAAAGCTGTGCTGGTGAAAAATCATGTGCTGAGAAATCTAAATCATGTGATGGCAAGAAAGCTTCAAAATGTTGTGGCGACAAAAAATAATAAGGATAGTTAATATATTCTTTGAAAAAGGTGCTTAAAAAGCACCTTTTTTGTTTTTATTATACCATGGTTATTACCAGCCCTTCCCAATTATACCTCTTAAACCATTATCATTGTTAATACTGAATTCAAGGCTACAAATATCATCATTGGTAAGGTTTATTTTCACTATCTTTCCTCCTTATTAATTAACAGTTTTTTTAGTATGAGGTCACCCAAAACTTTTAGGTTGCATATTGGGATTTTTGGAAGGAGGAATGCAGGAAAATCAAGCTTGTTAAATGCCCTTACCCAACAAGAAGTTTCTATTGTTTCAAATATTGCCGGGACAACCACTGACCCGGTTGAAAAGCCTATGGAATTACTGCCCCTGGGACCTGTCTTATTTATTGATACAGCTGGAATTGATGACAAAGGGCAGTTGGGAGAACAAAGGGTTAGCCGTACAAAAGCTGTGTTTGACAGGACTGACCTTGGGGTGATTGTTTCAAATTATGAAACCTGGGGTGATTTTGAAGAAGAGATCATTGCTGAATTTGAAGACAGGCAAATACCTTATGTAGCTGTATTAAATAAAATTGACCTTTACCCTGAAAAGCATGAAATATCAGAGAAACTGGTTTCTAAAAAAATAAAATTTGTTAACACTGCTGCCCATGAGAAAAAAGGCATATTGGAATTCAGGCAGATATTGCTAAAGTCAGCGCCAGCTGATTTTATTAACAGGCAAAGCATTTTGGCTGACCTTGTTGGAGCTGGAGAAGCAGCTGTGTTGGTTGTACCAATTGACAAAGAAGCACCAAAAGGGCGCCTGATCCTACCCCAGGTTCAAAGCATCAGGGATTTGCTGGATAATGACTCTTTTTGTATGGTAGTAAAAGAGAGGGAATTGCGTAAAGCATTATCCAGGTTCAACACCCTTCCAAAGCTGGTGGTAACTGATTCTCAGGCATTTTTAAAAGTGGCTGCTGACACACCCACAGATATCCCAATCACCTCTTTTTCAATTCTATTTGCCAGGTTCCAGGGAGACCTTACTGAAATGGTCAAAGGGGCTATGGCTATTGACAGCCTAAAAGCTGGGGACAAAGTACTGATAGCCGAATCATGCTCACACCACCCCATTGGAGAAGACATTGGCACAGTTAAAATTCCAAGGTGGCTTACCCAATATGTTGGAGGGAAACTTGAATTTGACAGTACCAGAGGGCATGACTTCCCTGAAAACATTAAAGACTACAAAATAATTATCCATTGTGGAGCCTGCATGTGGAACAGGCGTGAAATGCTGAGTAGGATCATGAAGGCAAAACAGGCAGGTGTACCCATTACAAATTATGGGCTGACAATAGCTTTTTCTCTGGGAATATTTGAACGCGCACTTCAGCCTTTCCCAGCAGCATTGGATGTTTTTTTGAAACTCCAAAATAAGGGTAGAGATTTGAATAATTGAATCATACAATTCAAAAGTAAGTAGTGTCCTGTTAAAATGTATGCACTAAATATTAATTTTTTCACCATTCTTTAAAGCAATTATTATTTAATATTGCCATTTCTATTATTTTCAACTATAATTTCTTTATCATGGGAAACTTGAACACATCAATTTAAAAGGACACAAATCATATAGAAAAATTTTTAACTAAAATGAGTAAGATTATTATTAATGACTATGACGAGTTTGCAAGTTATTTGGGGAAGGAAATAGGAGTTTCAGAATATGTAACAATCACACAAGACCAGATAAATAAATTTGCAGATTCTACATTCGACCACCAGTGGATACATACAGACCCTGAACGTGCACAAAAAGAATCACCTTTCAAAAATACCATTGCACATGGGTATTTAACACTTTCCCTGCTAGCCTACTTATGGGACAGTGTAGTAGAAGTAAGGAATGTAAAACTCCTGGTTAACTATGGCATTGAGAATTTAAGATTTAGCCAGCCTGTTATAGTAAATAGCAAGGTTAGGGCTAGGGTTTCCCTGCACTCAATCAACAACTTAAGGGGAATAACTAAAGCCCAAATGAAAATTAAATTGGAAATTGAAGGTTCAGCAAAACCTGCATATGATGCTATTGTAACATTCCTTTACCATTTCAAATAGTTAGAAAGGTTCCCATTCCTTTTTGTAAATTTGGTATATGGTTGAAGCACTTTATTATACCAAATTCGGGAAAAACATTGTAAAATGCCACCTATGCCCACATGAATGCACAGTCCATGATGGCAAATCTGGGATTTGCAGGGTAAGGAAAAATATTGGTGGGCAACTTTTTTCTGAAACCTATGGAAAGTTGGTTGCCCTCCATGTTGACCCAATTGAAAAAAAACCTTTATACAACTTCTTCCCTGGGAAGCAGGTTCTATCAGTTGGGACAATGGGATGTAATTTTTTTTGTTCATTTTGTCAGAATCATTCTATTTCACAATGCAATCCTGACTCAACACATCCTTCCCAAAGTTATACTCCTAAAGAAATTGCAAGGTATGCCAACTCATTTAACAACAACATTGGTATAGCTTATACTTATAATGAACCCACCATTTTTTATGAATATGTTTTGCAAACCTCAAAACTGGTAAAAGAAGCAGGGCAAAAAAATATCATGATAAGTAATGGGTTTATTTCTGAAGGGCCATTAAAGGAATTGTTGCCATTCATTGATGCATTTAATATTGACCTGAAATCTTTTTCAAATGAATTTTACACAACACATGCAAAAGGTAAGCTGGCTCCTGTTTTAAAAACATTAGAAGTTATTGCCCATGCTGGGAAGCACCTTGAAATTACAAACCTGGTAATTACCAATGTAAATGACAATGAGCAGGAATTTAAAAGTATGGTCAAATGGATAGTTACAAATTTAGGAAAGAAAACCCCTTTACATATCTCAAGGTATTTCCCTGTCTACAAACTACTTAACCCATCAACACCAATCTCAACACTGGAGAGTTTCTATGAAATTGCTTCCAATTACCTCAGTTATGTTTACCTGGGTAATACTCCTGACAGCCATATGTCAGACAGCTATTGCCCACAGTGCAAAAATTTGCTGGTTGAAAGAAAAAGATATACCACAAAAATGGTTGGAATAGATACTAATACCAATTGTTCATCCTGCAATGCCCAAACAGGTTTTATTATCAACTAAAGGGAAATATCCATATCTTTACCAAGATTAAACATTTTTCTTTTCTTTGGGTTGGTTTACACTGAATGCAGATGAGATTTGAAGACTTTGATATAAGTGATGAATTGCTTGATGCAATTTATTATATGGGGTTTGAAGAAGCAACACCCATACAGGAACAGGCTATACCTGCCATTTTAGATGGTAGTGACCTTATTGCCTGTGCCCAGACTGGGACAGGTAAAACAGCAGCCTTCTTGCTTCCTGTATTGGAGTTTTTACATAACAACCACAGCAATGAAACAAATACCCTGATTATTGTACCTACCAGGGAGTTGGCTATTCAAATTGACCAGCAAATACAGGGGTTGGCTTACCCATTGAATATTACATCAATCCCTATTTATGGAGGCGGGGATGGAGATGACTGGGGGCAACAAAAAATTGCATTAACCAAAGGGGCTGATATTATTGTTGCCACACCTGGAAAACTGATTGCACACCTTAACATGGGATATGTTAAATTTGATAAAGTAGAACATCTGATCCTTGATGAAGCAGACAGGATGTTGGATATTGGTTTTCATGATGACATTTTAAAAATCCTTTCATACCTTCCAAAAGAAAGGCAGAACCTGATGTTCAGTGCTACCATGCCTCCAAAAATAAGGACATTTGCCTCCAAAATACTGAATGATCCTGTTGAAATAAACATCTCCATCTCAAAGCCAGCTGAAGGGGTACTACAAGCTGCCTACCTGGTATATGACAGCCAGAAAGTAAGCTTGATAAATAGCCTAATTGCGGACAAAGCTGATTATGACAGCATCCTGATTTTTTCTTCAACCAAAAAAAAGGTAGCTGAAATTGTCCACTCATTAAAAAAGAACAAGTATAGTGTTGATGGTATTTCTTCTGACCTGGAGCAAACCAAGCGCGAAGAAGTGTTGCTAAAATTCCGTTCAAGGCAAACCAGGATAATAGTTGCTACTGATGTGCTTAGCCGTGGTATTGACATCAAGGATATCAACCTTATCATCAATTTTGATGTGCCCCAGGATGCTGAAGACTATGTACACAGGGTAGGCAGGACTGCACGTGCTGATTCAACTGGTGTAGCCCTAACTTTTGTAAACCAGGATGATATGTTCAAGTTCCATAGGATTGAACAACTGATTGGCAGGGAAGTAATGAAAATCCACCTTCCAGAAAGCATTGGTGAAGGTCCTGAATGGAAAATATCTGCCAGGAGAACTTCCAGGAAACCCAAAAAAAATTATAGGAAAAAGAAATACCCCCAGAAAAAGAAAAAATACAGGAAATAAAGATTTCTTTATCATCGCAATAAATAACATATCTAAACTAATTATCATTCCTAGTGATAAAATTTGTGCAAACCTTATTCTTTTTTCTTTCTACTTTTTTACCCTATTTTTGCCCCATAAATTAGAAGTATGCAAAGAGTAGTTATAGGGCTTTCAGGAGGAGTAGATTCAAGTGTTGCAGCATACCTACTAAAAAAACAGGGGTATGATGTGGTTGCACTTTTTATGGTAAACTGGCATGAAAGGGTTGGTGCCATAACCAGTGAATGTACCTGGGAGGAGGATGCCCTGATCGCTAAAATGGTAGCAAAAAAACTGGATATCCCATTCCACATTGTTGACCTCAGCAAAGACTACAAAAAAAGGGTGGTTGATTATATGTTCAAAGA
This sequence comes from Prolixibacteraceae bacterium, assembly GCA_028282705.1. Classification (GTDB taxonomy): domain Bacteria; phylum Bacteroidota; class Bacteroidia; order Bacteroidales; family Prolixibacteraceae; genus JABMQB01. Next base: position 49,221 of record JANQHI010000065.1, read on the forward strand.
ATACCAGGCAGGGCGCACCCCAAACCCTGATGTACTTTGTAACAGGGAAATAAAATTTGATATTTTCCTGGAAGAAGCATTAAAATTTGATGCTGATTTTGTTGCCACTGGGCATTATTGCCAAAAAGGTGAAATCATGGTAAATGGTGAAAAAAAGTTTAAGCTATTGGCAGGAAAAGACACCAACAAAGACCAAAGCTACTTTTTATGCCAGCTTAACCAGCAACAACTTGCTAAAACAGAGTTCCCTATTGGGCAACTGCTAAAACCTGAAGTGAGGGAAATAGCCAGGGAACAAAACCTGCCTACTGCTGAAAGAAAAGACTCTCAGGGCATTTGTTTTGTTGGTAAAGTAGACCTTCCCACTTTCTTGCAACAGCAACTTGAAGTTAAAAAAGGCAATGTGATTGAAATACCTGCAAAATTTATGGTAAAGAAAAAACAGGTTTCTTTTTCTAAAGATAATTTCAATAAATTGTGTTTTGCATACCCTTATAAACCCTGGAATGGAGAAGTAATTGGGGAACATGAAGGAGCCCATTTTTATACTATTGGGCAAAGGAAAGGGCTAAACATTGGAGGATATAAAGAACCACTTTTTGTAATAGGCACTGATGTTAATAGGAATATTATTTATGTGGGCGAAGGGAAGCAGCACCCTGGCCTCTTCAGGAAAGGATTATTCATAGCCAATGAAGATGTCCATTGGCTTAGAAATGACATGCAACTACCTATTAATGAGGAAAAAGAATTTGACGTAAGAATACGTTACAGGCAGCCTCTTGAAAAAGCAACCCTTTACCAAAAAGAAGAGGGGGTGTATATCCTTTTTGAGGATGAACAAAGAGGAGTTACCTCAGGGCAATTTGCAGCCTGGTATAAGGATGATGAATTAATAGGCTCTGGAGTAATTGCATAATTAGGCACTATATTAATTTTTATTTATTTAAGAATTTCTTTCTATTTTAAGGTGAAATTAAAGATAATAGTACCAGTTATTTATGGAAATTACAATACAGAATTAGGGAAAAAGGCAAATAATAGGCAAATTGGATAAATTTTAAACAGTGTCTAACTATCTTAGCAAGTAAAATTTAGTGTATGATAAAATCAATGACCGGGTTCGGAAAATCTGAATTTGAACTCAACAATAAAAAGTTTACCCTCGAGATTAAATCACTGAACAGCAAACAAATTGACATTAATACCAGGATACCTGTATTATACAGGGAGAAAGATATTGAGATCAGGAAAGAACTTTCAGAAGTATTAATAAGGGGGAAAGTTGATTTTACCATCTTTGTTGAGAACCTTGGGGAAGTGAGTACTGCAAAAATCAATGAGCCTATATTAAAGAATTATTTCAGCCATTTAAGTTCAATCAGCAAAGAGCTGGATGTGCCTGTAAATGAAGCAACCTTACATGCTGCCATGCGCCTCCCTGATATTGTGAAAGTTGAATATGAAACCCTGGATGAGGATGAATGGAACTGCATCCTTTCAAATATAAGGAAAGCCCTGAAAGACCTGGACAATTTCCGTGTGCAGGAAGGCACAGCATTAAAAGCTGATATTTGCTCAAACATATCAACAATCCAGGGAATACTTGTTGAAATTGAACCCTTTGAAGGGAAAAGGATTGAAACCATAAAAAACAGGATCACTGAGAACCTGGAATCCCTCAAACTCAATGGAAATGGGGGTGTTGATGAAAACAGGTTGGAGCAGGAGCTCCTTTTCTACCTTGAAAAGCTGGATATAAATGAAGAAAAAGTGCGCCTTGCCAACCATTGCTCCTTTTTTCTTGACACAGTTAAACTGGATATCCCTGTTGGGAAAAAACTAGGTTTTATTTCACAGGAAATAGGCAGGGAAATAAATACCATTGGGTCAAAAGCCAATGATGGTGATATACAGAGGATCGTGGTTCAAATGAAAGACCATTTAGAAAGGGTTAAAGAACAACTATTGAATGTATTATAAAAGGCTCTCCGTTGATCTCCCTCCCAAGGAAGGGAGGATAAAAAGTAGAAGAATATTTTTATTATAAAGAAAGTGCAAGATACAAAACCAAAAGGCAAACTTATTATATTCTCAGCACCATCAGGGGCGGGAAAAACTACCATTGTACAGCATCTACTAAAACAAGGCTTTAACCTGGAATTCTCCATCTCTGCAACTTCCAGGGAAGCTAGGCATACTGAGAGCCATGGGAAAGATTATTATTTCCTTTCTGAAAAAGAATTTAAAGAAAAGGTGGATACCAATGAATTCCTTGAATGGGAAGAGGTATATAAAGGCACCTGCTATGGCACCCTGAAAAGTGAAGTAGAAAGGATCAGGAAATTGGGAAAAAATGTTTTGTTTGATGTAGATGTTGTTGGAGGGTTAAACATTAAGAAATTTTATGGTGATGAAGCCTTGGCCATATTTGTCCAGCCACCTTCTATAGAAGAGTTAAAGGAAAGGCTTACAAAACGCTCAACAGAATCAGAAGAAAAGGTTGCCATGAGGGTTGCTAAAGCAGAAAAGGAACTTGGCTATGCCCCACGATTTGATGTGGTTATTATCAATGATGAATTGCCCCAGGCATTCAAAGATGCAGAAAAAATTGTCAGTGAATTTTTAAACCAATAATCAATGAGTGGTTTGGTGTCAAATATGATCCACCCTGGAAGTGATGTCCAACTAAAAATTGGGTTGTATTTTGGTACATTCAACCCTATCCATATTGGGCATATGGCCATTGCTAATTACATGGTTGAGTTTACTGATATTGACCAGTTATGGTTTGTAGTGTCCCCACAAAACCCTCATAAAAAAAAGAACAACCTGCTTGATGATTACCATAGGCTTGAGCTGGCACACCTGGCAGTGGGTGAAGACCCACGTTTCCGGGTATCAAACATTGAATTTAGTTTAACAAAACCTTCTTATACAATCCATACCTTGGCATACCTTTCTGAACAGTTCCCAAGGCATAGTTTCTCTATTATTATGGGAAGTGACAACCTGGAAACATTCCATAAATGGAAAAATGCAGAGGTCATCCTTCAGGATTATGGGTTGATTGTTTACCCACGCCCTGGCTTTGATCCTGAAAAGGTAAAAATTGAATCAGGCCATACATTAACTGATGCCCCTCTGATGGAAATTTCTTCCACCTTTATTCGCCAAGCCATTAAAGAAGGGAAAAACATTTCCCATTTTCTTCCACCCAGGGTTTATGAATACATAGATGAAATGAACTTCTATAAAAAATAGTTATTTAGGTCTTTACTTTTCATATTGGAAATATTGATTATGATAAAAAGATACTGCTTGATCCTTCTCTTCTTGTCTTGCTTGAATTTGCCAGGGGTGTATGCACAACAACCCAAAAACATCCATTTTTTTAACGTTAAAAAGCCCATTAAAATTGATGGTATTTTTGAACCTACCACATGGGCCGGGGCTGACAGTGCTGTAAACTTTACCCAAATGGAACCCACCCCAGGCGACCCATCTACTGAAAGGACAGTTGCCTATATTGGCTATGATGATAAAAACATTTATGCCATTTTTCAATGTTTTCAAACTTTTCCCATAAGTGGGGAAAACCAAAGCAGAGATGACCTTAATAAAAGTGATGACCTGGTGGCTGTTATATTGGACACCTATAAAGATGACAGGAGTGGCTATTCTTTTATTACCAACCCATTAGGAACACAACATGATACAAGGATAAATGATGATGGGAGGAACATGGATGACAATTGGGATGCAGAATGGGAATGTGAGTCAAAAGTTTATGATTGGGGTTGGTGTGCTGAATTTAAAATCCCATTTAAAAGCTTAAAATACAAAAAAGGGCTCAACATATGGGGTATTAATTTTGCAAGAGCAATCAGCTCAAACCTTGAAACAGTTTATTGGTCTGGCACACTGAGTGATGATTACAGGATATCACAGGGAGGGAAAGCCCTGGGGGTTGTTACCCCTGGCTCCAACATGAAGTTGTCAATTTTCCCATACATTTCCATTTTCAAAACAACTGGTAAAAGGGTAAGTGCTGATGTGGGTGGTGATATACAGTGGCAAGTTACTCCCAACATTTCTGTAAACTCAACCATCAACCCTGATTTTGCAACAGTGGAAGCTGACCAGCAAAAAATAAACCTCACAAGGTATGAATTAAGGTATCCTGAGAAACGCCTATTCTTTCAAGAAGGAAATGATATGTATAGTACCAGGATAAAAACATTCTATTCAAGGAGGATACAGGATATTGACTTTGGGACACGTGCAAATGGGAAAATAGGAAAAACCCAATTTAATATATTGAATGTTATCTCTCCTAGAATCTCAGACTCACCCACCTCTGTATTTACAGCTGCTAGATTTAAGTATGACTTTCTAAAATCATCAACCCTTGGACTGACATTGGTTGATAAAAGCTGGAATGATGGTTTCACAAGGTCTGTAAGCCTTGATTATTTAATGAACCTGGGCAAAACCTGGAAACTAACTGGGCAGTTTGTAGGGAGTGCTCCTGGTAATTTTTGGAACCATAGTGCATTTTTTGTGCGCTTTGCACGTGAAAATAATATCTACCATTACCATGTAAGGTATACTGAACTAGGAGAGAATTTCAGAGATAATGTAGACCAAACTGGTTTTATAACTGATGATGACAGAAGGGAAGTTGACAGTGATGTAACCTACAAATTCTGGTTAAAAAACAACACTTTTGAATATATCCATTTGAAAAGTAAAAATAATATTTTCTGGAGCAGGAATGGCACATTAAGGAGCTGGTATGTAACCCAGTCTGCCAACTTCTATTTTAAAAACAATTTTAATATTGAATATGCCTATAATGATGAGTATAAGTTGTATGAAAAAGATTTTTACAACCACAAGCATATTTTTTCATTGGGGTATAATACTGAAAGCTGGAGCCATGCACAGGTTAGTTACACCACAGGAAGGAACTTTGACAGGGATTTCTCCCTTATTTCATTTGGAGGAAGGGTAAAACTGTTCCAAAAACTTTCATTAAGTTATTCTGCCAATGTGTTGGATTTCAGCCCTGACCCTGATGATAATTCCACATTCATCAATGTGCTTACCGCCAATTACAATTTTACAAAAGATTTATGGCTAAAAGTATTTACCCAAAATAACACTGTCAAAGAAAACACCTATTTTTATGGCCTATTTGGTTGGCGATTCAAGCCTCCATTTGGTGCTCTTTATATTATTTATTCTCATGATGAATATTTAGAAAAAGCCAACACCCCTAACAGTAGCAGCCTTTTTCTGAAATTAACATATCCTATTTCAATTTTAAAATAATTAATGACTTGAGTTCTACTAAAATATTAAGCTCAAGTTAATAAGTTGTAGTCATATTGCTAACCACAGAGATTATAAAATCAGCCTTTCCTGAATTTTTATCTTCCAACTTCTTAATATCCTCCTGAGAAACAGTTGTGATAGTAACAATTTTCAACTCAGGATTTTGCTGTTTCAGGTACCAGTAAATACTCTCAAAATTATCAGAATGGTAGGCTCCATTGAAATGTAAAGCAACCTTGCCCTGTTGCCAATTTTTCAAAATAAAATGAGCCATAGTGGCATCTTTAATAGCCTGTGCTTTAGGAAAGTTGTTGTTTACATGGCTTTGCATACCACCTCCCATATTCAGCATGTTTTTATAGCAATTTAATTCTGGATTATAAGCAACTGGCAAAGGAGGAAGCCACTTTTTTGCTTCTTCAGATAACTCAGTAAGCCCTTCAAACCCTTTGCTGCTAACCAAAGAAGCATACCTCCTGGGAATATTTGAAGCCACAAAATGTAGCCCACTATCTTTGGCAAACTCAACCAAAGGCTTATAGTCTGTTTTATAATTACCCCAAAGCCTTGCCTCAGCCTCAAAACGTTTTTGGGAAATCAAGCCAGTTAAATATTCATCCAAAATAACTTGGTTATCACTCTCAAACATTTCTGCCGCCAGAATGAGTTCCTTCCCTTTTTGGGCATAAAGCCTTTTGGTAACCTCAAGTTGCAGCCAATGTGAAATAGGGTTGTTGTGGTATTCCCCAAATAAAATGATATCAGCCTCCTGGATTGAATCCATCATTTTACCAAACTTCACTGCTTTTCCATCCTCTTTGAATATCCTGTATGCTGGGTTTCCATTTTTAAATGAAAGCAGGGAGAAAGATGCCAGTAACAGGAATAGTAAAGTATGTTTCATCATAATAAACCAATTTTATATTTTATCCAATAGCAAAATACCTATTTATACTTGTATTATCAATTCCAACAAATAATGATTTTCAAAAGTTTGTTTACATCTGATTAAAAAAGGGGTTTACTTAAATGAGTTTAATTGAAAAGGAAATACTTATACCTTCTAGTTATTATTCCATGGCTAAAGCAACTTAGATGTGCTTTTATTTGACCCCGGGCTTAAGCCTGGGGTCAAATAATTATCCTGTATTCATGGACTTTAGTCCTTAACTGTATCATTAAAATATTTTTCTTCATAAAGAAAAGCATCCATTTATTTTTCAGGAATCAAATATATCTGCACCTACATGAAACCCTATAAATAGAACAATTCTAAAATAATCAAACTAACATATTTAAATACATATATTATTATATTTGTATAAGTTTTCCGAGCGGGTGCAGCTAAGTGGTAAGGCCATATGCAATCCTGCCAATGGGTTTGCTGGAAACAGTTAAGCCTCCCGATTTCCATCAATTGGTGGAATGACTTGGAAAGGAGACCATAAGGCATAAGTGTCCTCTTTCCAATTAATTGAAAGGGGATTTTTTATGGGGAAATATAGGAATATCCTATTGGTTTCAGGTGGGCAAAGGAATGTTGGTAAAACAACTTTTATTTGCCAGGTAATTCCTTCTGTTAAGGAAAGTGGGGTTACAGCAGTAAAAATCACTCCCCATTTCCATGAAGTAACACCAGGGCTACAACCCATTGCTGAATCTGAAAGTTGGTGTTTATTTAAGGAAACCAATACCTCACAAGAAAAAGATACCTCCCTCTATTTGCAGGCTGGAGCCAAAAACAGCTTTTTTTTGCAAACAAAAAAAGAATACATCCATGAAGCATTTCTTGAACTTTATAAATACCTCCCTAATGAAATACCTGTTATTATTGAATCAGCAGGATTAGTTGATTTGATAAAACCGGGATTGTTTGTAGTTATCCTACCTGATGGCAAATGCCTGAAAAAAGAAATTGAAAACAAGCTGATGGTGGCTGACCTAATTGTTATTTCTGATGGGAAAAAGTTCTATCCTGAACCAGCAAGGGTTGTATTTGAAAATGGTTGGACATTAAAAACAAGGCTATGATCAGTTTAGCTGAAGCACTAGAAATTGCAGGAAAACATACCCATATACTGGGAACTGAAAAGATTCCTTATCAGGAATCACTGGGATATGTGTTGGCACAAGATGTTTATTCAGATGTAGATATGCCTTCCTTTAACAAATCAGCTATGGATGGGTATGCTTGTAGGAAGGAAGACCTTGGGCAACCACTTGAAGTAATTGAAATGATCCCTGCAGGGCAACCTCCTACTTTGCCTGTTAGGAAAGGGCAATGCTCCAAAATAATGACTGGGGCAGAAGTTCCCTCAGGAGCTGATACTGTAATTATGGTTGAGTACACCAAGGAAATAGATGGAAATAAAATCTTGTTTACAGGTTCAAAAACTTCTACCAATATCTGCCTGGCTGGTGAAGACTTGCAACAGGGAACCCATGTACTGAAAAACGGTACATTCCTGAAACCTCAACACATTGCCATGCTGGCTGCTGTGGGAACTACCCAACCTGAGGTTTACAAAAAACCTTCTTTGGGGGTTATCTCAACAGGCTCTGAACTGGTTGAAGCCCATGATAAACCAGGTAAAGCAAAAATCAGGAATAGTAATGGGCCACAAATAGTTGCACAGGCAAAAGCACTTGGGTTAGAAACCTATTATTATGGGATTGCACCAGACAAAAAGGAAGAAACCCTGGAGTTTATTTATAAGTCAGCCTCAGAGAATGATATCACCATTATTTCTGGAGGGGTTTCAGTGGGTGATTTTGATTTTGTGCCTTGGGCAATACAAAAAGCTGGGTTTCATGTCCATTTTAACAAAATAGCTGTAAAGCCTGGCATGCATACCACCTTTGCTACAAAAAAAGATGTGGTATTAGGAAAAACGTCCTATATTATTGGGTTGCCTGGTAACCCCGTTTCTTCTTTTATCCAGTTTGAAATCTTCACCAAAGAAATCATTTTCAAATTAATGGGAGCTAAACAAAACAAGATAATCATCCCTTTAAAAATGAGTGAAGGTTTCTCACGGGAAAAAACTACCAGGGAAGAATTGATCCCCATTATATTGACCCCTGAAAACAAAGTGGAATGTGTACCCTATCATGGGTCTGCACACATCCATGCATACCATGAGGCATATGGGGTTATCTCCATAGCAATGGGCAAAAGTGAAATAAAAAAAGGGGAGGTTGTCTATGTTAGACCACTTTAGCAGGGAAATTAATTACCTCAGGATATCAGTGACTGACAGGTGCAACCTCAGATGCCAATATTGCATGCCAGAAGAGGGTGTCAAACTACTCGGCCACAAAGATATTTTAAGTTTTGAGGAAATTGTGGGGTTTGCTGAAGCAGCAGTAAAGAAGGGGATTACAAAGATCCGGCTTACTGGAGGAGAACCCCTGGTGAGGAAAGGTATTGTGGAATTGGTAGCAATGCTTTCAAAAATTAAAGGGGTGAATGACCTTTCAATGACCACCAATGGGACCCTGTTGGATAAACATGCTGAAGCTCTTGCCCAAGCTGGGCTAAACAGGGTAAACATAAGCCTGGACACACTGGATGCAAAAAAGTACTGCCAGGTAACCAGGAATGGGGATATTGAAGATGTATCCAGGGGGATACAAGCAGCCACCAAAACTAGGCTTACCCCCATAAAAATTAATTGTGTGTTGCTGGGGCAACCCATTGGAGAGGTTAATCAACTAAAGGATTTTTGTAAAAAGAACAAGTTGTCCTTGCGTTTTATCCACCAAATGGATTTAAGGACTGGGGAGTTTTCAGTGGTTGAAGGGGGTGATGGGGGCAATTGCTCACAGTGTAACAGGATCAGGCTCCTGCCCAATGGTGATGTGAAGCCCTGCCTATTTAGTGACCTGGCTTATAATATTCGTGAATTAGGCAATGAAAAAGCCCTAAACCTGGCAATTGGAAATAAACCAAAAGCCGGGACTTACAACAGGTCAGCCACTTTTAGCCAGATTGGAGGGTAAACGGAAGGATTAATGAATGATAAATTGGTTACTGAGATGAAAAAGTTAACACATATTGATGATTCAGGGAAAGCTAATATGGTAGATGTGGGCAATAAGCCAGGCCAGGAAAGGCAAGCTGTGGCTTCCGGTTTTATTTCCCTTCAACCTGAGACTGTTGCTTTAATTACTGAAAATAAAATAAAAAAAGGGGATGTATTGGTTATTGCTGAAATTGCAGGGATACAGGCTGCCAAACAAACCAGCTCATTGATCCCACTATGCCATACACTCCAGCTTACAAAAGTGCAGGTAACCTGCCAACTGGAAGAAAAAGGGGTAAAAGCAATTTGCATAGCAAAATGTATTGGCAAAACTGGGGTTGAAATGGAAGCCCTTACTGGTGTTAGTGTAACTTTACTTACCATTTATGATATGTGCAAAGCAGTAGATAGGCAGATGGAAATTGGGCAGGTAAAATTAATTGAAAAAATTAAAACATAATTTAAGAGTATCCTGTCATTTAGAGGAATAGAATGATGAGAAATCTAATAAAAAATGAAAAACTCCATGAAAATAAAAATACTTTCAGTAAATATCTCAAAGGAAAAAGGGACAATTAAAGAGCCTGTTGAGTCCATCCATCTTTCCAACATTGGGGTGGAAGGAGATGCCCATTCAGGAAGCTGGCATAGGCAAATAAGCCTGCTGGCAAAAGAGAGCATTGATAAATTTGCATTTAAAGCTGTGCGCCATATAAAAAATGGGGAATTTGCCGAAAACATCACCACACAAGGGCTTAACCTTTTTAACTGCCAGCCTTTTGACAGGTTTAAAAATGAAAATCTTGAAATTGAAGTAACCCAGATTGGCAAAGAATGCCATGGTGATAATTGTGCCATTTTCAAGGAAATTGGAAATTGTGTAATGCCCAAGGAGGGGATTTTTGCCAGAACCATCAAAGGAGGTGAACTAAAAGCTGGTGATGAATTGGAATACATCCCTAAAACATTCAAAATACATGTGGTAACCCTCAGTGACAGGGCAAACAAAGGAGAATATAAAGATAAAAGTGGGCCACATATCCAGCATCTGGCAAAAAAATTCTTTAATGAAAAAAAACTGCCTGTGGAATTTAGTTATACTCTCATCCCTGATGACCCAACCCAATTAACCAGGATCATTAAAGAAAAAACAACTGAAGGGGTAGATGTGATCTTCACAACAGGTGGCACAGGGATAGGCTCAAAAGATTTTACACCAGATGCTGTGAAACCTCTGCTGCACAAAGAAATACCTGGCATTATGGAAATGGTCAGGGTGAAATATGGGGCAAAAAAACCCAATGCCCTCCTTAGTAGGGGGATTGCAGGCACAAAAGGCAAAACACTGATATATACCCTCCCTGGAAGCATGAAAGCTGTAAATGAATACATGGAAGTTATTCTGCCCACTGTCTGGCATTCCATATTAATGTTGCATGACCTGGGACACTAATGGCCTTACTTTATAGCTGGAAGGTTTATTTTTTTGGCTAACTTTCAGGGCATATAACTAAAATTGTAAATTTCATGAAAACCTTACCAACTTTAGCCATCATTTTTAGCCTCCTTCTGAACACTTTGACCTCTGTAAGCAATACTTCTCCTGATGAGTTTGCAAAAAAAACAATCTCTGTGGGTGTAGTGGTTTCTGACCTTGAAAAATCATTGGATTTTTATACCAATGTGATTGGGATGGCAAAAACCTTTGAATTCAGTGTGGATGAAAATTTTTCAAAAAAGTCTGGCTTAACAGATGGGACACCTATCTCTGTTGTGGTGCTAAAATTAGAGGACAGTGAGCAAGCCAGTGAATGGAAGCTGTTAAGTTTTGGGAAAGAAGCTAACCATCCTCAACAAATGTACATTATGGATGACACAGGTCCTCAGTACATCAGTATTTTTGTGAAATCCATGAAACCTTTCCTGGAAAGGATAAAAAAGAACAACATAAAAATATTAAGTGAGGATGGGTTAAAATTGGGTAATGGAAACTTATTTGTCCTGATCCAAGACCCTGATGGGACATTTATTGAATTAATGGGACCAGAATAATCTTGAACATACTTTGAAAATAGTCGAAAATCAGAAAACAATCCTACCTTTGTAGCGTTAGCCATAGTATAAAAACAATATTCATTAGCAATGAAAATAAAACCACAAGAAAGATATAGGGCTTTAACCCTGGGGGAAGAGGTTTTCAACAGCATAACACATGGTATTGGTGCACTGTTGAGCATTGCTGCACTGGTTATATTGGTTGTTTTTGCAGCCATAAAAGGGAATGCCTGGCATGTGGTTAGTTTTACCATTTTTGGAAGCACCCTGGTGTTATTATACACATCCTCAACATTATACCATAGTTTCACAAAAGAAAAGGTAAAAAACCTGTTTGCACGTTTTGACCATGCAGCCATATTCCTGCTGATTGCAGGTACTTACACACCTTATGTATTAACAACCATAAGAGGTGCCCTTGGATGGGTACTGTTTGGCCTTATTTGGGGTTTAGCCACTACGGGGGTAGTTATTCGTTCAATATACCTCACGCGTTTCAGGAGACTGATGGTGTGGATTTACCTATTGATGGGATGGATGTTCCTGATAGCTGTAGTACCCATTGTACAAAACCTGCCTGATATTAGTGTTTCTTACCTTTTTATAGGTGGAGGATGTTATTCTTTGGGAGTTATTTTTTATGCCTGGAGGAAAATGCCTTATGGGCATGGCATATGGCACTTGTTTGTGCTGGCAGGCAGCATCATGCACTTTTTTTCTGTACTATATAGTTTGTAAACAACCCCCTTTATTACAACTTTATATGCCTATATTTCTATGGTTTCTGGGATAGCAACCAATTCCCCTTGCAATGAAAAATCAGAATAGGAAGTAATTTTCACATCAACAAATTCACCTATAAAGTGTTGGTTTTCAGAAAGAAACCTAACAATCAACTTCCCTTCAGTTAACCCTGAAAGGAAACCTTCTTTCCTGTCAGCAGACCTTACCAGCACCCTATATTGTTTTCCAACCATTTCAGCATTATAAACCCTGTTATGCTTCCTCAATTCTTCAGTTAATACATGTAGCCTTTGTTTTTTCACCTCCAATGGGACATCATCAACCCATCTGTGGCTAGCTGCACCAGGGCGTGGAGAATACATAGCAATATAAGCCATATTATATTTAAACTCTTCCATCACCAGGCGTGTATTTTCAAACTGCTCATCAGTTTCACCTGTGAACCCTACAATGATGTCAGTAAATAAAGTTGCCTGTGGTATTAACCTTTTGATGGTTTCAACAATGCTCTTGTATTTACCCACATGGTGTTTTCTGTTCATCTTAACCAGGATTTTTTCATCACCACTTTGGATGGGTAGGTGGATTTGTTTGGCCAACACTGGATATTTAGCTATCACTTCTATTACTTCATCTGTCATATCCCTTGGGTGAGGGGAAGTAAAATAAACCCAGAATTCCTTTTTTAGTTGGTTGCCAAGCTTGCCAACTTTTTCCAACAATCCAGGAAATGTAACCTCTTCCCCTTTTTTATCCAGCCCATAGGAATTTACATTTTGCCCTAGCAGTGTGATTGATTTATACCCTGCCTGCACCAAGCTTTCAACTTCATTTATGATTTCATAAGAAGCCCTTGATACTTCCCTGCCCCTGGTGTAAGGGACAGCACAAAAAGTACAAAACTTATCACACCCATTCTGGATGGGGACAAAAGCTTCAAATGTTGAACTATAAGCTGGTTTTACATCCCAGAAATTTTCAATATGCTGGTTATGTGGGTCAATCCCAATTTTCAAATGTGTTGGTGTGGTTACCCCATACTGGCTAACCATTTCAGGCAGATTAGGTAAGTCCTTCATCTGGAAGGTTATATCAAACAATTTAAGGAACCTTTCATGGTCACTGGGTAAGATACAGCCTGAAATAAAAGTAACCAGGTTTTTATGGCTTTTCCATTTGTTCCATTTATATATCCTTGAATATACCTTATCAATGGCTTTTTGCCTGACTGAACAAGCCAATATACCAATTAAACCAGCCTCCTCTTCATTATCAACCCACTCATAGCCAGCTTTATCAAGTACTGATATCACCCGCTCACTGTCAGACATATTCATCTGGCATCCCAATGTAATTAAATGGTACTTCATTTTACAATTAAGAATCAATCTAAATAAACAGCAGCAAAACTACAAAATAAATTAGAGGGTACAAATTTGTAAATACCAAAGTTCTGGTTTTCAGCCAAAATTATCTTTTATTGAACTGTTATTTACTATTTCTTTTTAAACCACGCAACCATTCCAGGATAACCCTGTCTCTATAAATACAAGCCAATAAAAAAACAATTATGTTCAGGATTTCTATAGCCTCTCTTTTAATATGCTTTGCTTTTATTTTTCATTATTGTACAGATAAAAATGAACCAATTGGCAAATGGGATGATTGTATAAAACTTTCCACAAAAAGTATTGAGTTTGGTGCTGAAGCTGACTCAGCAATGGTAACAACAAAAGGGGATGGATGGTGGATAAATAGCATCACCCTTGATAATGAAACTTATTTCAGTGTTGAGAAAATTGACCCTACACCTGAAAACTATACTATAAAACGAGGTTGTTTTACCATACAGCACCAAAATAAAAACGCACTGTTTGTCAAAATGGAAGAAAATGAAAACCACGAGGAAAGAGTGGTTACCATTACACTTCAGTATGGTAATTTTTTTGACCACCTAACCATAACACAACAAGGAAGGTAAAAAAGAGGTCATTGTTTTGGTAACAACAAAAACCCAAAAAGCTACTCAGTATCAGCACTTGAGTGGTCACTGATAATTACCCACTTGCCACCAATTTTTTTCCAGATAAGGCTATAATGCCCATATAAGTCTCCAATAGCCCTTGTTAGGTAAAACTTCCCTATCAACATGGCTGAGTTATCATCAATCTTTGATAATTCAAGGATGGTAAACTTAAGCTTACCCATGGCAGCTTTATCAGGATACCTTTTAAAATACCTTGCCTTGGTTGCTTCCCAGCCATAAGTTACCCCGCTCCCACCTACAAAAGTTAATTTATCAGATTTCCAGTAGCCTTTCATAAAAGCATTAATATCAGCCGCATTCCAGGCAGCTTCCTGCTTCATAAAAATACTTGTAATAGAATCCTTGTCTGCTGTTGATAACCTCTCCTGTGAAATGCTGGTTAAAGCCAACAAAATGAAGGCCAATGTTGAGAAAAATGTTTTCATAATTTTTTTAGGTTAAGATACAATCTTTTTCATTTCTTCGCGAGGTTTTATTAACCCTGTTTCTGGTTGTTTCCTAATGTTAAAATATAAACCATTGAGTCCTAATTCAGGTTTATTGTGAAAATTATCAACAAAGGGCTTTTTAAAAACATTTGAATCTCAGGGAAATCCCTATTTACATTCTATCCTTTTTTCTGTATATTTAGTTATTAGTAATAAGGGGATAAACAAGGCAATACATTTGTATCTATTAGCCCATTGGATAAAGTAGGGATGAAAAAACTAAAATTTAGGACAAGGCTTTACTTAGGATTTGGGGTTATCCTTTTATTTAATAGTATCATTGCCCTTTTTGCAATTAGGCTTGCACGCGAAATTAGCAATGACACCAGCATAATTTACCAACACCCTTTAACAGTTAGTAATTCAGTACGTGACATTAATATATACATTGGAAGCATCCAGCGTGCCATGAAAGATGTTGTCCTTGCTGAAAACCAACAACAAATTGAACGATCAGTACAGCTAATAAGCCAATATCAGGATAATGTCCAACAAGCATTTAATGTTGTTTTTGATAGATTCCTGGGAGATAAGGAAATCCCTAAAGAAACATTCGAAGCTTTTCAGAAATGGGAACCCATAAGAACTGAAATATTTGAGCTAAAGTTGGCAGGAAACGACGTTGAAGCATCAGCCTTGTCAACTGGTAAAGAAGCTGAATATGTAGCCATGCTTTTTGAAAAAACAAAGATCATGACTGATTTTGCACAGAATAAAGCTAATAAAGTATATGACGAAATCAAAAGGGCAGAAAGAAGCAATATGATTATTATAATCACCATGTTTATTTTATCCCTTATTTTAAGTTTATGGTTTGCTTTATTTATTTCAGGAAGTGTTTCAAAACCTATTCATGATTTTATTTTACAAATTGAACGTTTATACAAAAGGGAAAAAACCTATCTGCCAAAAAATAGTACTGAACAAGAAGTTTTTGATGTTGTTGTAAAAGAACTATCTGATGCTTATACTAGGCTGGAATCATTTAACTTTGAATTGGAACAAAAAGTAAAGAACAGGACAAAAGAACTTCAGCAAAGCCAGGAACAACTTATTACACAAAATGAGGAATTTTCAAGTTTAAATAAGGAATACCTTAAACAAAATATAGACCTAAAAAAAGCTATACAAAAAGCAGAAGAAAGTGACCGTTTAAAATCAGCTTTCCTGGCTAATATGTCACATGAAATAAGGACACCCATGAATGGGATTTTGGGTTTTACAGGTTTACTACAGCAAGATAACCTGACAAAAGAAGAAAAAGCCAAATACATTGAAATTATAAATAATAGTGGCAACCAGCTCCTAACCATTATTTCTGATATTATTGATATTTCTAAAATTGAAGCAGGCCAGGTTAACCTGACAATTGAAGATGAAAACATCAATAAATTACTTGATAAACTGGAATCACAATTTAAAGTAGAATTGGTTAATAAACGAAAAAGGAATATTCAGTTAATCATGAAAAAAGGGCTGGAAGACTCTGAATGTACAATAAAAGTTGATGGGGTCAGGCTCAACCAAGTATTAATGAATTTAATTGGTAATGCAATCAAATTTACTAATGAAGGGGTAATTGAATTTGGTTACCGTGTGCATGAAAAACATAGGCTTCTATTTTATGTTGAAGATACAGGAAGTGGTGTTTCTTTAACTGACCAAAAGATAATTTTTGAAAGGTTTATGCAAGCTGAGAATACAACCAAAAAAAATATTGGTGGTACTGGGTTGGGGCTTTCTATCTCTAAAGGGCTTATTACATTGATGGGTGGGAAAATTTGGATGGATTCTGTCCCGGGCAGAGGTTCAACCTTCTTTTTTACAATCCCTTTTAAACAGGCAGAACACAAAGAAGGTAATAACATATTGAGTATGCGGAAAACCCCTAATTATGATTGGGCTGATAAAACCATCCTTGTGGTTGATGATATGGATGTGGTTTATTATTATGTTTCAGAAATATTAAAAGAAACCAGGGCAAGGCTCATACATGTGAAGACAGGCCTTGATGCCATTGAAGCTGCCCTAAGTAACAATAACATTGATATTATTTTGATGGATATCCAACTTCCTGATGTGGATGGCCTTGAAGTAACCAGGAAAATTAAATCAAAACGCGATATCCCTGTCATTGCACAAACTGCCTATGCTATGCCTGATGACCGTGAAAAAGCATTGGCAGCAGGCTGTGATGATTATATTGCCAAACCCCTTAATAAAAAAGAACTGCTTCAATTGATAGATAAAAACCTATCATAATTGTAATTTCCTGGCACTTTTTAAAACAAAGAAAGGCTCCACCCCAAAGGTAGAGCCTTTATATACTTTATAACAGCTATTTTAAACTTCAGCTACAGTTTCAACAATTTCCTGCCCCTTTTCTATGGCCTGAAGGTTAAGGGGGATCAGCTTGTGGTAGCGTTCAGGTAATGACTTCTCCAATCCTTTTTCTACATTGTCTAATGTTAAGATTGGTTTTACTTTAAGGAAGCTACCAACAACTATCATATTAAAAACTTTGGGATTCCCCATATCAACAGCTGTGCGTGTTCCTTCAACCTTGTAAATGTTTACATCTGTCCTTGTTGGAGGGTTGATCACACCATTAGGGTCATATAAAAGTGTACCCCCAGGCTTCACCATTGATTCAAACTTATCCATTGATTGTTGGTTAAGGATAATGGCAGTGTCAAACTCTTGCACAATTGGAGAACTTATCCTGTTATCACTAACAATCACAGTCACATTGGCTGTTCCTCCCCTCATTTCAGGGCCATATGAAGGGAACCAGGTAACTTCTTTATCTTCCATAATCCCTGAATAGGCAATAATTTTCCCCATTGACAAAACACCTTGCCCACCAAAACCTGCTATAATGATCTCTTCTGTCATGATTTTCCAAGTTTAGTTTTTAGATAAATTAGGCTCTTTTGATCCATCTTTTAAATCACCCAGGGGATAAAATGGGAACATATTTTCTTCCATCCACCTATTAGCAGCTACTGGGGTCATTTTCCAACCTGAGCTGCATGTAGAAACCACCTCAATAAAAGAAGTCCCTTTTTTATCCAACACATTTTGGATACCCTTTTTTAATGACCTTTTACATTTGCGCACAGCACCTGCATTTTGGGCTGACTGGCGTGTCACATATGAAGTCCCTGGCAATTGGGCAATCAATTCAGTAATTTTCATTGGGTAGCCATTAAGGGCTATGTCCCTTCCTCCCGGGGTAGTTGAAGTTACCATCCCATCAATGGTTGTTGGAGCCATTTGCCCTCCAGTCATCCCATAAATACCATTGTTTATGAAGACAACTAACATGTTTTCACCCCTGTTGCAAGCATGCAATATTTCAGCTGCACCTATTGATGCCAGGTCTCCATCACCCTGGTAGGTAAACACAAACTTGTCGGGGTTTGTGCGCACAATCCCTGTTGCCACAGCAGGAGCCCTTCCATGGGCAGCTTCCTGCCAGTCAACGTCAATATAATTGTAAGCAAAAACAGCACATCCTACCGGAGCAACACCAACAGTATTTTCCTGGATACCCATTTCATCAATCAATTCTGATAAAATTTTATGCACAACCCCATGGGTACACCCGGGGCAGTAATGCATGATAGTATCAATTTGAACATCTGATTTCTGGTAAACCAGGTTTTCAGGTTTAATTATATCTTTAATGTCCATAATAACCTCCTATAAAAATTTCTCTTTTAAAGCATCAACCACTTCATTTGGAGAAGGGATAATTCCACCCATCCTGCCAAAATGTTCTACACGCACATTGCAGCCTGATTCATGGACTGCCAGTTTAATATCCTCAACCATTTGCCCTGCACTCATTTCAACTGAAAGGAAACCTTTTACATGGCAGGTTAGCTTAGCAATCTCCTTTTTAGGGAACGGGAATAATGTAATTGGCCTTAATAATCCAACTTTAATCCCTTGTTCACGTGCAATTTCCACTGATTTCTGGCATATCCTTGCTGAAGTACCAAAAGCTACCATAATATATTCAGCATCATCACACATAATGGTTTCAAAACGCACCTCTTCTTCTTCCATCTTCTTGTATTTCTCCTGAAAACGCCTGTTATTGGCTTCCATCTTATCAGAGTCCATTTCAAGTGAGGTGACCACGTTTTGTTTGCGAGAATTGGGTTTACCTGTAGTTGCCCATTTCCCACTATATTTTTGTATCTCTTCTTTTGTCCATCTTGGCTTGTAATCTGCCAATTCAACTTTCTCCATCATTTGCCCAATAGCTCCATCTGTTAGGATCAAGGCTGGGTTAAGATATTTAAAAGCCAACTCAAAACCAAGGCCAACAAAATCATTCATTTCCTGAACTGAAGCAGGAGCCAGCACTATACATTTGTAATCGCCATGCCCACCTCCTTTTACTGACTGGAAATAATCTGCCTGTGAAGGTTGGATTGTCCCTAAACCAGGACCTCCCCTTACCACATTAACAAACAGGCAAGGTAATTCTGCACCTGCAATGTATGATATCCCTTCTGCCATCAGGCTTATTCCAGGGCTTGATGATGAGGTCATTACTTTTTTCCCTGTTGCAGCAGCACCATACACCATGTTAATGGATGCAATCTCACTTTCTGCTTGAAGGACAACCATTCCTGTTTCATCCCAAGGCTGGCGCACCATTAGGGTCTCCATAATCTCGGACTGAGGTGTTATAGGATACCCAAAATACCCATCACATCCACAGCGAATTGCTGCTTCTGCCAATACCTCATTTCCCTTCATTAATCTTAATTCTCCCATTTATATCTTTTTAGACGATAAAAAAACCTTTAAACTCTCACCCTATAAATAGTTAAGCAAGTATCAGGACAAACCACACCACAATTTGAACACCCAATACATGCTTCAGGGTTCTTCATATAGGAATAATGGTACCCCCTGCTATTTACTTCTAAATTCAAATCTAAAACGTCATGTGGGCAGACATCAACACAAATGCCACAGCCTTTGCATCCTTCCTTGTCTACCACTACTGCTCCTCTAACTTTCGCCATGTCTATACTTTTATCTTTGATTTTTAAATTATTTCCTGAATAAGTGTACAAAACTATCCCTTAAGGAATAGATTATATGCAACAATTGTTGCGAAATTATATCCCATTTAATATTTTGGTCAAAATGTTCCTGTGAATCCCCAAATAAGATGCAATATGCTGCCTCTGTAACTTTGAAGCAAGGTTGCTGTTTTCTTTCAGGAATTGTTGTATGCGCTGTTTTGCATTCAATGACTGCAAAGCATGTATCCTGTTAATAGCTTGCACATAACTCTCTTCTGCCAATATCCTCACAGTGCGTTCAAATGATTTGTTATTATCCAACAGGTTTTTAAATTCGTCTTTTTCAATATAGAGCAATTCAGAATCTTCATAGGCTTTTATTGACTCAGTAGAATTTTTCCCCAATAAAAAGCCTGCATGATTACTTACAATAAAGTTATTAGGAGGGTAAAAAAACCTTGATATCCACTCCTGCCCACTATCAGCAACATATGTAGCATAAAGCAACCCATTCATAAGTATCCCTATTTTTTTTGTTTTTTCCCCATAGTTTATAAACGCTTCCCCCTTTTTCAAAGCCATAGGTTTACTTTTCAGCCCCATGTTTTGTATTTGTTCCAGGGTCAGTTTATAGCGTGATATAACCTTATTTTGATCCATTGTCCTTGTATAGTTTAATTGGGCCCAAATTGTTTGTTAAATAAATTCAAGCGTTCTTCAAGGTCAGGGAATTGCTCCCTTTTTACAAATGATACACAAGCCCTGATGCCCTCTTCTTCACTTCCTGTATTGCTTAAAGCAATTGCACTGATACCAAAATAAAGTAGGTTGCCGACCAACTGGCTGCCTGTCATGCCAGGATATGAGATGGTAAAATAGAAACCATCAGCAATGGGTTCATCCAGGTCTTTATCATAGACAATATTGAAGCCATTTTGCAGGAAAAGCTGCTTCATCACCTTGGCTTTTTCTCCATATTCTTTCACATCTTTAATAAAATTAAACCTTCCCTCATTGGCTGCTTTCAACATAGCTGTAAGTGCCCATTGTGCTGAATGGCATGTACCTGATGAAAAAGAATACAAGATCCTCAAAGTAATGGTACTTCCAAAAGTTGCACTTTTAAACCTCTCTTGCAAATATGGATATTCCTTGTTATACAATTTATCAGAAATAACCATCATACCACAGCGTTGCCCTGCATAGGAAAATATTTTTGAGCTTGAAATAAATAGGATATAATTATCAGTATACTTGGCTACTGTTGGCTGATATGGTGGCATACCAGGCTGAGCCAGGTTCTTCCTGAAATCCATAGCAAAATAAGCCAGGTCTTCCATCACAATCACGTCATACTTATTAGCTAATTCCCCAATGATTGCCAATTCTTCTTCAGTAAAACAAATCCAGGTAGGATTGTTAGGGTTTGAATAAATTATGGAATTAATATTGCCTTTTGATAGGTTTGACTCTAATTTTTCGCGAAGTTTCTCCCCCCTGAAATTGAGCACATCAAATGATTCCAGTTTCTGGTTTAAAACAAGCATTTGCTGTTTTTGTACAGGGAAGCCCGGATCAATAAAAAGGGTTGTATCTTTTTCTTTATTGGTATTGCCAGCACACATTAAAGAAGCATATGTCCCCTGCATTGAACCAACAGTTGGGATACACCCTTTGGGATTCACTTCCACATCCATAAAGTTTTTTACAAACAATGAAGCTTCTTCTTTCAGAGGTTTTATCCCATCTACCATTGGGTAAATTGAGGCAACCCCTTTTTTTAAGGCTTCAATCTCAGCTTCAGTCCCAACTTGTGCAGGAGGCAACCCTGGCACACCCATCTCCATCCTGATATATTTTACACCTGAAACTTCTTCTACCATGTTCACAACAGCCACAAGCTCCCTTATAGATGCATTCCCAATATCAGGTATCCTTAGTTCTTTAACCTTCTGGTCAACAAGTTCTTTTTTAATGGGTGATAAATTCATTTTTTGAATATTTCTTCATTAAAATAAATACAACTTACACTAATAGGCAAATATTTATGTCCTATTTATGAGCATGTTTAATAATCCGAAAATCAAAGGATAGTAACTTAAACAGAATGTAAGCTCCTACACGTTTCAGATAATAAATCCAAAGAATTTGGGGTAAAAACAATAGGTGATTTTTATCATTAAATGAGCCCAAAAGCAGGTTTTAATATTGCCAGCCAGTCTGCAATCCTTTCATCAGTTAGCTCAGGTTCAAAATCTTCGTCAACAGGAAGCCCAATAAACTGCCCGTCAATTACTGCTTCTGATTCTTCAAATTCATACCCTTCTGTAGATACCTGCCCTACTATATTGGCATTTACTTTCATTAACTCTTTGGCAAGCAACCCCATATGGTTAACAAAATGGTTGGCATAGGTAATGTGGTCTCCAAGCCCGAAAATTGCCACTTTTTTACTTGAAAAGTCTACTTTTGAAATTTCTTTGAAAAACATACCCCAATCATCTGAAGAATATCCTGAATCCCAGGTATCTTTGCCAACTGTAGAAATACCAAAAATTACTTTATCATACTTTTCTAAATCAGATGAACTGGCATCTTTGACAGGAACCATTTCAATCACATCACCTCCAAATGCAGCTTTGATTTTATCTGCAACCCTGTGTACTGACCCGTTTAATGGCCCAAAAAATAATCCAATTTTGCTCATAAGATTTAAATTTTTATTGTTACTTAATCATATAGTTGTCTTATAACCTAAAATTACAACTATTTATGGTTTAAACTACCCAGCAAACAATTTTACTTCTATATGTTTTCATTATGAATTGCCAATTCACCTCTTAGGTATTCTCCTAATACTGAAAGGCTTGAAGCACTTTTTAATACCTGATGTATAGCGCGGTCATAATTTTCAACTTCTTCCCACTCAATATCCACATGAAAATTGTATTCATTGGGTTTCCCTATTATAGGAACAGATTGTATTTTGGTTAAGTTTATTTTATTCTCGGCAAATGTATTCAACACTTTGGCCAGTGCCCCATGAAAATGCCCTACCTCAAAACATATAGAAGCTTTGTTGGTTCCTTTAGTTGGGTTCCCATGTTTAGATAATATCCAAAAACGGGTATAATTTTTTTTGTTGGTTTCAATACCTGTTTCAATGGTATTTAACCCATAAATCTCTGCCGACCTGAGATTACCAATAGCTGCTGAATATTCAGGTTTCTCTTCTGCAATAAATTTTGCAGAATATGCAGTATCACTCATTTCATGTGTTTTTGCATTTGGGTAATATTTTTCCAGATACTCTGCACACTGCTTTAAAGCTATTGAATGAGAGTAAATATCCTGAATTTTTTTGGGGTCTAAATCACTATTCCCCATCAGGTTTAACTGGATATGGACATAAATTTCTCCAATTACACGCAAATGAAAATCTTTAATAAGTTGGTAATTATTCAGCAGGCTGCCAGCTATTGAGTTTTCAATTGCCATAACAGCAACCTCAACCTCATCTTTGTCAATAGCTTCGCAAACACTGGTAAATGATTTGCATTCATATACCTCAACCTCATCTTTATAATACCTCCTTGCAGCATCTTCATGAAAGGAACCAGCAATACCCTGAATAGCTATTTTTTTCATCTTATTAAATTTTTTATTTCTAAATGGTATAAGATGGAACTCCCAATGAATTTAATCATCTTTATGTGTGTATTTTAGAATGCTAAAATTCATGCTCGTTTCATTTAAGTGGTTTTAATTGAACCCAAATATACAAATTCTGTTAAAAGATGGTTGTTATCAGGAGTTACCCTTCAAGTGGTTAAAAATAAAATAATGTTATTGTTATATGGTAATTTGGAAATGGTACAACTATTTGCCATATACCAGGCTGTCATCAAGTATGGTGATCTGGTTTTTCTCCAGCCTTTCTTTAGCCTCTAACACATCTGAAACTTCCAGTATCAGGATGGCTATTTGTTTTTCAGCTATGAGCCTGCTGTAAGCATTATCAAAATGGACACCTGACTTGGCTAACTTTAGCAATAACTCATCAAGACCACCTGCTTCATCTTTCATTTCAAGGGCTATTATTTCACGTAAAGTTGCTGAATTCCCTTTTTCAGTGAGCAATTTATATGCTTTCTCAGGTTGGTCAACCAACATGTTTAATGTGCCCCACCCATGGGCAATATTGTTTAATGTTATTGAACGAATATTGATGCCTTCTTCTTTTAGTACCCTGGTAATCAACTCAAAGTGGGTAATTTTATTTTCAAGGAAAACTGAAACTTCGTAAGCCATAATACTTTTTTTAGTCGCTAAAAGTAAGGCTGCCTACTATTTAAACCCAATAACTGGCAGCCTTACAACTTAGGATATAAAATTACGTTATTTCTTAAAACTTATAGGCGATTGATATCATGTTTCTGAAATTTGTTACATCATAAGTGTTTGTAATCTTTCCTTTGTCAGAAACATTAATATCACCATATGTAGCAGTGGTTAGGCTCATTTCCCACCCAAACATAAAATTTTTATGGGTATAAATTAACTGTGGTGACACCCTGAAACAGGCATCCATATCAGCAGACCTGGCATAAAATAGTGATGTAGCCAATGGGTTTTCCGAAGTCCCAAGGTTTTTCAAATAACCTGCAAAAAGCCCAACTCTCCATTTTGTCCCATAGGTGAAATTTACAAAGTTGTAAATGTGGTTTGTTGGGGTATATGTTTCAGCCCCAGTGCGCGAATCTATTGAAACAACAGCATACCCGCCAGGGAATAAGCTTTCTGAAACATTTTGCCCATACATAGTTTTAGCTTTAAATTGGAACTTATCTTTGGTATATTTCAGGTATACCAAAGCTGCCACAGTATTCAGTTTTTCTGAAGTAACAAAAGTTCCCCCAGTTCCTGTTGTTGATGTGCGTGGCTGTATGCTTTTCCAATCAAATGCAGCCCCAACCACCCAATTGGCATCATAATATTGTAATTGTAAATGCAGGTTTGGGATCAATGCATCTTGCTGGTATTGATAACTTTTGCCATTGGGTCCAAAGTTCATGTATTTAACCTGGTAAACAGCAGCAGCAATTAAATCAAGGTTGCTGTTCAGTTGATGAGTTACCCTCAACTGAGGGCTCCTGTTGAATACCTGAAATGGTAGCCCTGTATTTTCATTTAATGTGCTGGGAAATACTTTTTCAATAAATGTAGGATGCCAGGTGCGCCCAAACAAAAGTTTGGTCTTTTCCCATGCAAACTGGGTGTAAGCATGCCTGAACCTCAAGCTATTGGTTTTCCCTGAACCTCCTGTAAAATCAAACTCTACATATGCCCCAACTTTTGCACCCCCCAGTTCAAGCCCTGAGAACCTGGTTCCAAAACGGGTGAAGATATTCAGGAAAGTAGCACTTGCCTGTGCATTGATATCTTCACCATTTGAATCATAAACAGGCTTTTTAGGGTATAACTCCAGCAAGTGGTCACAGGCATCAACATTCCTCCTGGTGTCAATAATAAAATCGTTACGCACAAAACCTGAAAACTGCATGTTGATTTTTTTGGCAGTTTTAACTTCTTGTGAAAAAACTCCAATTGAGAGTAAAACAAATACGAGGACAAATATTCGTTTCATAGATATATATTTTTGGTTAGTAGTTATCACGGCAATGATCCAATAAGCCATGATTTAAGCGGGCAAAATTAATAGATAAAGGCCATCCTGCCTCACCAATAAAATAGCTGAAAAACATAGAAAGCTTATTTATATTAAGTCTAATTAAAAATGCAGCTTTCATCTTCATAAAAAACCAGATTTTGTAACATCTGATACAATTTATGGGTATTAAATAATTGAATTTTACCTCAATAATAAGGCATTATAATTAACTGGTTATGCTTAAAAAATTGCTACCACCACCAAAATGGAGATTCCTGGTTATGATTCTTTCTAGTATTATTATTGGGATATCTTTATTTACCTTTTATGTATCAAAAGCCCATTCATACCTTTCAGATAAACCAGAGGCTTGTACAAACTGCCATATCATGGCACCACAATATGCCACCTGGAACCATAGCTCACACAGGGAGGTAGCACACTGCAATGACTGCCATGTGCCACACAACAATGCCCTTGAGAAGTATTATTTCAAAGCAAAAGATGGGTTAAGGCATGCTAGCATCTTTACACTCAAGAAAGAGCCACAAGTAATTTTTATAAAAGAAGAAGGGGCTGAAGTGGTTCACAACAATTGCATCAGGTGCCATTCAAAACTGATAAGTGAACATAAAGTAGGGCAACCCAATATACACCACAAAGCACATATGGAGAACAGGAAATGCTGGGAATGCCACAGGGAAGTTCCCCATGGAAGGGTAAACAGTATATCAAGTGTGCCCAATGCCCGAGTGCCATTACCCCAAAGCCCGGTCCCTGACTGGTTAAAAGAATATTTAGAAAAATAATCAAAATATAGTGGATATGAAATCTTATGCATCATTAACTGAAAGAAAACCATGGTTAGCATGGTTGTTATTTTTACTCACCATTGGTGTTGTATTTTTACTTGGGCTCTTGGCATCTTCTATCCTTGAAAGAAGGGCTGAAGCTGCTTATGTGAATGTCCCTAAAAATGAGATAAGTGAATTTGAACCCAGGAATGAAGTATGGGGTGAAAATTACCCAAGGGAATACCAATCTTATATACAAACTGCAGATACCCTGTTCAAGAGCAAATACAATGGCAATGCCATGATTGATATGCTTGAGGTTGACCCAAGGCTAGTGGTTTTATGGGCTGGCTATGGGTTTGCAAAAGATTATAACCAAGGAAGGGGCCACTATTATGCCATTTCTGATTTGCATGAATCATTAAGGACAGGTGCCCCAAAAACTGCCACAGATGGCCCTATGCCATCTACCTGCTGGACTTGTAAAAGCCCTGATGTCCCCAGGATCATGGATGAAAGGGGGATTGCCCAGTTTTATACAGACAAATGGGCTGAACTGGGGCCAGAAATGGTCAATTCAATTGGGTGTGCTGATTGCCATGAACCCAAAACTATGAACCTTACTGTAACCAGGCCTGCTTTGATTGAAGCTTTTGAAAGGCAGGGAAAAGATATTAAAAAGGCCAGCTACCAGGAGATGAGGAGCCTGGTATGTGCCCAGTGCCATGTGGAATATTATTTCAATAAAAATGTGGTTGAAGGTGCTAATTACCTTACTTTCCCATGGGATAAAGGAATGTCTGTAGAAGCCATGGAAAAGTATTATGATGAAATAAAATTTAAAGACTGGACACATGCATTGAGCAAAGCTCCTATGTTAAAAGCTCAGCACCCAGGATATGAAATGTATATGAAAGGCATACATGCCCAGAGAGGAGTTTCATGTGCTGACTGCCATATGCCTTATAAAAGTGAGGGTGGGCAAAAATTCACTGACCATAAAATGCAATCGCCATTAAATAATATTGCCAACTCATGCCAGGTTTGCCATAGGGAAGAGGCAGCCACTTTGGCACTAAATGTATATGAAAGGCAAGACCAGATCATTGAAAACAGGGACAAACTGGAAGAGCTGTTGGTACATGCCCATGTTGAAGCTAAAAAGGCTTGGGACTTGGGTGCCACTGAACCACAAATGGAAAACATCCTAACTGGAATCAGGCATGCACAATGGCGCTGGGATTATGCTGCTGCCAGCCATGGGGGATCATTCCATGCACCTACTGAAACCAGTAGGGTGATTGCAACAGGCATTACCATTGCCCAGGAAACCAGGATTGAACTAGCCAGGTTATTGGCAAGCCTTGGGCACAACAAACCAGTCCCCTACCCTGATATTGCAACAAAAGCTAAAGCTCAGGAATTTATTGGGCTGGATGTAGAAAAACTTCAAAAAGAAAAAAATGAGTTTATGAAAACTGTTGTACCAAAATGGTTGGAAGAAGCTGAAAAAAGAGAAGCTTCCTATGACCAAACAACTTCAATGAAATAAATGGAAATTGATGGAGATTCATTGTGATTGATAGAGTTTAGTTGTAAGATATAAAAACATAGAGATTTAGTATATCAAACTATTAACAACCCTTAATTAGAATAAAATAGAACTGTAATGAAATCATTTAAATATTTACTCTTTATAGTAGCAATTGTAACTTCCCTTAATTTATCAGCTCAATTTAGCTTAACAGGAGAATTCAGGCCAAGGACTGAAGTGAGCCATGGGTATAGCAAACTGGCTTCTGAAGGCCAGGATGCATCTACTTTTACTGCACAAAGGACCAGGCTAAATTTCCTGTTCAATACTGAAAACCTGCATACAAAGCTGGTGTTACAAGATGTCAGGACATGGGGAAGCCAAAGGCAACTGGTTACCAATGAAAATTATGCCACATCTGTCCATGAAGCATGGGCTGAGGTTTTTTTCTCACCAGAATTTTCACTGAAAGCAGGCAGGCAGGAATTGATCTATGATGACCACAGGATTTTTGGGTCAGTGGGCTGGGCTCACCAGGCCAGGTCACATGACATTGCTGTGTTTAAATATGAAAAAGATGTAAAACTCCATTTTGGGATTGCACACCATGAAAACACCAACAGGACCAATAGCCTATACATGGGTGATGATGCTTATAAAAACCTGCAATACATCTGGTTCAACAAGGTTTGGGAAAAGGAGAGCCTCAGCCTATTGTTCCTGAATAATGGCAAACCAGTTATGAAAGATGGAGATGAAACCACCAACTATTCACAAACGATAGGGGGTAGGGTTACGTTCCCATTGAAAAGTGTAAAAGTAGCATCCAATGTATATTTCCAGGCAGGGGAATCACCAACCGGGCAAGATATTTCAGCCTATAATTTCTTGTTGGAAGTGTCAAAGAAAACAGCCAATAACAGTTTTGTTTTAGGGCTTGAAACCCTTTCTGGGACTGCTTATGATGAAAGCGCAAAAAATAAATCATTTACACCCTTTTATGGTACCAACCACAAATTCAATGGTTTTATGGACTACTTCTATGTAGGAAACCATGCAAATTCAGTGGGGTTGAATGATATCTACTTTAAATATGGCTATTCAAAAAATAAAATTGGGGTAAATGCCCATATCCATTATTTTGCTGCTGCTGCTGATATTACATCCAGTGCAGATAAATACCTGGGGACAGAGATTGACCTTTCATTGTCATGGAAAGTAAACCAGGTATCAAGCCTCAGTTTTGGGTTTTCAAAAATGTTTGCTTCAGAATCCATGGAGATTTTGAAAGGTGGCGACCATTCTGTTGGCCAACAATGGGCTTATATAATGCTTTCAGTAAAACCAATATTTATAAAATAGCCTTTCAACACATCTACCTACCAATTAAAGTGAGTTAAATAAGTAATGCTTGTATATATTTTATGCATCCTTATATATTAAACTCACACTAATTAAATTATTTTAGGGGCATGAAGAAAAGTGTGGTGGTAAGGAAACTGAGGAAATTCCATAAATGGCCTGGGGTCATTATCTCATTTTTTGTGATCCTTTTTGCCTTTTCAGGAATTGTAATGAACCACAGGGGGCTGGTTTCACCTGTTTCAGTCTCACGAAAACTGTTGCCTCCTGATTACCACTATAAGAATTGGAACCTGGCTGCTGTGCGTGGTTCAGTGAACCTGGACAGTACCACTGCCTTTATGTATGGAAACATTGGGGTATGGAAAACCACTGATAGTTACCACTCTTTTTCTGATTTTAATGCTGGATTCCCCAAAGGTATTGATAACAAGAAAATCTATTCCATTGCCAATTGGGATAACCAGTTGGTTGCAGGAACCCATATGGGGTTATATACATCTTCTACAGGTGTTGCAAAGTGGAAAGAGATCCCCCTTCCAGTTGAAAAAAAGAGGGTTGCTGATGTAGTTTTAAAAAATGATACCCTCCTTATATTGACCAGGCATTACCTTTTAAAATCAACTGACCTGCAACATTTTGAAAAAGTGCAGCTACCAGCCCCTGTTGGTTATGTAAAAGAAATAGGGTTATTCAATACTTTATGGGAGCTTCATAGCGGGGAATTGTTTGGGTTGATTGGTAAATTGGTGGTTGACCTGTTTGGGGCAGTGGTTATCCTGCTTTCAGTAACTGGGTTATTGCATTTCTTCTTCCCAAAAATCATAAAAAAAAGGAAAGCAAAGCAAAAAAGTGTGACTTCATTGGTTTCAGTGAAAAAGAAAAACCTGAAGTGGCACAATGTGGTTGGATATATCTTTGTGCTATTCCTAATTATCAATACTATATCAGGTATGCATTTGCGCCCTCCTTTGCTAATTGCTATTGCCAATGCCAAAGTAGGGATCATACCCTACACCCACCTTGATTCACCAAACCCCTGGTTTGACAAGCTCAGGCGCGTAACATGGGATGATGAAATAGGGGCTTATATTTTTTCCACTTCTGATGGTTTCTTCTTTGGGGATGAAAGGCTGGAAAAACCTTTGAAGCCCATCCCAAACCAGCCACCAGTGAGTGTTATGGGATGCAATGTACTGGAAAAAGCAGCACCAGGAAAATATTTAGTGGGGTCATTTAGTGGTTTATTTGTGTGGGACTTGACTCGCTTGAAATCATTTGATTTTTTCACTGGGCAACCTTACCAAAAACCCTCAGGCATGAGTAGGCCCATAGCTGACAATATGGTGGCTGGATGGGTTAACCCACATGGGAAAGCCCCAACCTGGTTTGATTATAACAGAGGGGCAATGGGTATTACACCAGCCCAAATTGATTTTCCTGAAATGAGCCAGGAAATATTGGAAAGGTCACCCATGTCATTATGGAATCTGGCTTTGGAAATCCATACAGGAAGGATATTTGAACACCTGATGGGCCCATTTTATATACTATATGTCCCCTTGGCAGGGATATGTATATTAATTGTTTTGATAAGTGGCTTTTTTATATGGTGGATGGGATACAGGAAAAAGAAGTGAACTAGCACATTATTACTTGTTACACCTAACCACCAAAGGCAGATGTTTCCCACCAAAAGGGTTTCCTAAAAAATCAGCATAAAAAGAAATATCCTGAAAGCCTGCTTTATCAAGCATTTCTTTGAGTTGGGTACTCCCCAGCATCAATAATTGTGCATTATTAATTATAGTTTGGTTTTCCTTTTTAAGCTTTAATTCTGTTTGGAATTGTACTATTGGGTCGCCTTCTGTAAACTGATATTTCCTGGTGAACTTTATACTTTCTGTTTCAATCATAGGGAGTTGTCCCACTTTTTCTTTGTTGATATAGTCATAATTCAATAACTGAATGAAAAAATTCCCCCTTGGTTTTAGCTTATCATAAATTGCATTTAGCATCTGTTGGATATCATTTAAATCCAATAAATGTACAATGGTATTGCCAAAACAATTCACAACATCATACATGCTATCATCAAACTCTTGCCCAATGTGGAGCATATTTACCATTAAGTAACGCACATTTTCATGGGCTGAATGTTGTTGAGCCTGCTCTAATAATATAGGGTTAAGGTCAATAGCTGTTACTCGTGCCCCCTGGTTAGCAAGTTCTTTTGCCAAAAGCCCTGTTGAACATCCTATATCAAGGACTGCTTTCCCTTCCACTCCCCCTGCATGTTCTTTAACAAACTGCATTTGAGCTGGTTTGTATGGGAACATATCTGAATAATAGTTTGCTATGGAAGTATAAAACTTTTCTTGCCCAATTTTATTTTCATTCATCTTGTTTTCCTTTTTCAATCCTGATGCGCGCATCTACTGCAAGGATGGATTGCCCAACCCCCAAAAGTGGGTTTATATCCATCTCTTTTATCTCCACGGCATGCCTCAATAAGCTTGCCAACCTTGCAATAATATCAGCAAACTTATCTACATCAACCCCTTCCTGCCCACGATAACCTTTCAGGATTTTATATGATTTCAGGCTTTTGACCATTGACACAGCTTCCTTTTTTGAGAGGGGAGCCAGCCCTGAAGCTATATCCTTCATGACTTCTACATAAATCCCTCCCATACCACACAAAACAATGTGCCCAAAACCTGGTTCATATTTTGCCCCAAGGAATAGTTCGCGCCCTTGTGCCATTTCAGCAACCAGCACAGCCTCTGTGCCTTCAATTTCATACAGGTGGTGGAATTCTTTTTTTACAGCTTCAATATTCCTGACATTCAATACCACCCCACCCACATCTGATTTATGGATAGGCCCTATTACCTTCATGGCCACAGGGAAACCAATATCCATAGCAGCTAATATGGCTTCCTGCTCAGTGCGTGCAACTTTTTCATTCACACGTGGTATGCCTGCAGCATCAAACAATTTATGGATGACACCAGGAGGTTGGTAGCCATCTTTAGTACTAACAATTACTTCTTTGATTTTTTCAATGTCTACCCCTTCAGTGATAAATTCACCATTTGATGGAGGTGGTGTGTTTTTAACTTTGGTTAGTGCCCTACCCAACAACACCTCATCAGGGAAGTTCACATTGCCATGAGAAAGGAAATAGGCCACATCTTCTTTTACATCAATAATAGAAGGCAATATGGGGTATATGGGTTTTTTGCACGAGTTCATTTTTTTATCTAGCACTTCATACACATCCCTAACAGGGAAAAGCCCTGAACTGCCAAAAATAACTGCCATCCCATCAATTTCATCAAAATCATTTTCACAAGCATCAATGATCTCACCCAGTTGTTCAGCAGTACCTGTAGCCAAAAAGTCTACGGGGTTCTCAACTGATGAGCCAGGAAAAAGTTTTTCTTTCAATGCCTGTTTTGCTGCTGAATCTTTTATTTGTGGTATTTCCAGCCCACCAGCTTCCAGGGCATCTGTAAGCATCACCCCCGGTCCTCCTGCATGGGTGATTATGGCAATGTTCTTATTTTTTAACTCTTTGCACATAAACACACTTGCCACAGTGGTTAACTCTTCCCGCCCATAGCACCTTACAATGCCAGCTTTACGGAAAAGTGCATCAACAGCAGCATCAGAGCTGGTCAGTGCTCCAGTGTGTGATGAAGCCGCCCTGCTCCCTGCTGAAGAACTTCCAGCTTTAATGGCAGCAATCCTACATCCTTTCCTGATGAGCGATTGTGAATGGAACAATAATTTATCAGGGTTTTTTATATTTTCAATATAGAGTAGTTTTACCCTTGAACTTTCTTTAGGGTCAAAGGTTTCATCAAAGTGTTGCAATACATCTTCTACTCCAACATCCGCACTATTACCCACTGAGAAGACACTTGAGAATTGCAGCCCTTTAGGTATACCAGATTCCATAATAAAAACTGCTGTAGCCCCAGAACCTGAAATAAAATCACATCCCTCTTTGGTTAGTTTTGGAATAGGTGTTGTAAAAACACTGGTATGGTAAGGGGTCATTACCCCAATACAGTTAGGTCCTACCAGGCTTCCTCCTACATCTTTTACAACCTCCACAATCTCTTGTTCAAGTTTTGCCCCTTCTTCTCCTTCTTCACTAAAACCTGCTGAAATAATAATGTATGCCTTGGTTTGTTTCTGGTAAGCTAATGTTTTAATTGTATCAAGGCAAAATCGTGCAGGAATTGCCAATACAGCCAAATCAACATCAGGCAAACCATCAACAGATTTAAATGATTGTACCCTCTGAACCACATCTTCCTTTGGGTTTACCACCCACAATTCTCCTGAATAACTATTGTCAATAAGGTTCTTAAGCAGCTTCCCCCCTGGCTTTGAAGTATTATTGGAGGCTCCAACAACAACTATACTTTTAGGATCAATCAGCCCTGAATAAATCATATATGCTATATTATTTATATTTTAAAAGTAGAAAAATCCGTTTTCTATTAAGATGATATTTCCCATGAATTGTAAATTTGAATAATATTAATATCTGAATTGCCCAAGTTACATTAGATGAAAGACCCTAAAGAACAAAAAATTGTTGTGCTTACTGAATTAATTGATTCAGAAAAGAACATCATTTTACATGGGATCAAGCTGGCAGGGATTTTCCAAAAAGAGCTGTGCTTATTTTACAATTTTAAAAAAGGAAAATCAAACTACCTGCATGTAGATGAAGCACTTTCTGGCTACAAAGCCATTATCAGGAAGGACATCCCCAATTTACCCATTTCAACATTGATCCTTGATGGGAAGCTTGATAAATTAGTAGATAGGTTAGCTGATGATTATGAAGCAGTGCTCGTGTTAGCTCCAGGTTCATTGTATGAAAAATTGGCTAAGGCTGTTAGAAAAAGCTCCATCCCTTTCTTGTTTATTGATAAAAAATCTGACACAATCCTAAACTACAAAAAGGTAACTGCCCCCATTGACCTTAGAAAAGAAAACAGTGATGTTTCATTGTGGTGCAGCTATTTTGGCAGGTTCAATAGGTCTGAAATAGTTGTGGCAGTTGCCAAGGATAAAGAAAAAAGCAACATCCGTCAAATTACCAAGAACATCCTAAACATGAAAAAGCTTTTAGAAAAGTTTCAGGTTCCACATAAAATATATAAAGGCACTAAGAATAGTTTTGCAATACAGTATGAAGCACTTGGCATTGCCAAGAAGAACCAATCTGAGTTATTTATCATGCTGGGCAGCTCATTTGTAACTCCAGTTGATCTTTTACTTGGCTTACCTGAAGAAAAAGTGCTTAAAAAATGTGGCAACTTACCTGTTATGATAATAAACCCACGCAAGGATATGTACATTTTATGTGATTAATAAACTTCTTTTCCCTGTAAGTAGTGATAATTTATTATTTTCAAATTCTTTTAAAAACTGGACATGAAATACCTACTATTACCAGCATTAATGCTTTTTACGATAAATGCATTTGCACAGAAATTTGAATATAATGTAACCTGGGAAGGTATTGGCGACAATCGTGAGTTTTTTAGCCAGAAGGCACACTCACAAACTATACTGGGAAGCAGGGGGGCATTTGAAATAGGCACCACCATTGGCAACCATAAGATTAGGGGAGGTATTAGTGAACTATATGAATTTGGCTCTGAAATTGATTTTCACAAACCAAAACTAACCCTTTATTACCAGTACCATGATGAAACTAAAGATTTCTATTTTGGCTCATTCCCTAGAAGGGGGTTAATTGATTTCCCCCTGGCTATGCTGACTGACACCCTGTTATATTACCGCCCAAATATTGAAGGTATTTATGCTGAAGTTCGTTGGGATTGGGGAAAACAAAATGCTTTTACTGACTGGACCAGCAGGCAAACTGATGTAAAAAGGGAAGCCTTCCTGGCTGGGGCTTCAGGAGAAATATCCTACAAGAACTTCTTTATTGAAAACTATCTGCTCATGTTCCATAATGCAGGGCCTGCCATTGATATACCTGATGACCACATTAAAGATTATCTGGGGTATTCATTTATGGGAGGTTACAGGTTTAAAAATAAAACCAACTTTACGGGGCATATTAAGGGTGGGTTGTTATCATCCATGTTCCGCGAAAGGAGTGTGACTGATGGTTACTTAACTGCTAACAGCTTCCTGGCAGAGCTGGTGGTCAGGTACAAAAATTATGGTGTCAAATCTGTTTTCCACTCAGGAAAAGGGCACCATTTCCATTTTGGAGACAGGTTTTATGCCCTTGATACTTATTGGAGGACTGACCTTAACTGGTTTTTTATCAACTATAAAAATATAAAAGGAAGGTTTAATTTATCTTTCCATTTGGTTGATGGGAATGACCTTGACCAAAGCCAGCAATTATCCATAATTTATGTATTTGGGAGCTAAGTTATTTTATCACTTTCATTTCACCCAATAAATAACCAGCGCCAGCAAATTTATCAATAATAAAAAGGGCATACCTGATATCAAGAGATATGTTCCTGCAAACTTCAGGGTCATACATTACATCACTCATGGTGCCTTCCCAACACCTGTCAAAGTTTAGCCCTATCAGGTGGCCATCAGCATTAAGTACTGGGCTTCCTGAATTACCCCCTGAAGTGTGGTTTGAAGCCACAAAACAAACAGGGATTGTGTTCCCTTCTGAATAGATACCATAATCTTTTTCCTGGTGAAGTTTTTTCAGCTTCTCAGGTACATCAAAATAATAATCCTCAGGATCATCTTTTGCAATGACCCCTTCAAGCGTGGTTTTGTGTTTATACCTTACCCCATCTTTAGGTTGGTAGCCTTCCACTTTCCCATATGAAATGCGCAAAGTCCCATTGGCATCAGGATAAAAGGGTTGCCCTTTTTTCATCTCCACCAGCCCTGCCACATATGTTTTCATAGAAGAATTAATGGTTTCCTCAATTAAGGCCAATACAGGGTCAATATAGATATAATAATGCGTCCTGAATTCCCTGTAAAAGTTCACCATTGGATCTTTTTCTAACTTCTGAACCTTCCCTGATTCCAGGATTTCATACAGTTTATCTTTATTGCAAAGGGCAGATTTCCTATAAACCTTTTCAACCAATTTTTGGCTACCAAGTTTAACGATCTTTTCTTTGGTAGAAGATGGTAAGAATTTATGTTCTAGATCATTAACCAGCATTGGCAATAAAACTGCCATTATTTTCTCATCAGTTGGTCGGTTAAAGTCTTTATACAGTTTATCAAGCTCTTTTTTGAGGTCTTCTAATGAGTTACCAGCAGGCAATTTATTTTCTTTTTTTACCTTTTTTAAGTAACCATTTACCTGTGATGCCATCTGAAAAATATCTGGGCCACGCCAAAAGATCTCATTATAATAATCAGAAGCTTTAACTACCCTGCCATAAGTGGCATATAACCCATTAAAATCATCAAAAACTTGTTGATAGGTACTGTCCCATGTGTTGTTTTCAATAGCCCATTGTTTAAACTCACCTTCAAATGCTTTTTTCTTTTCAATGGCTTTCATCCTTGATAACCCTTTAATCTCGCCCTGCCATTTTTTCCAGGCATTGGTTACTCCTGAATATTTAGCTGCATATTTAATTTTTACCAATGGGTCATCCTCCATATCTTTTTTCATGACCTCAATTTTCCTACCCCTGATCTTTATCCTATCAGGGTCGCGCTGGTTCATGATAATATCAATGGCATTTGAAGGAAGGTATTCAGTTGTACTTCCAGGGTATCCAAAAACCATGGTAAAATCTTCAGGTTGTACCCCTTTTAAAGAAATGGGTAGGAATTTTTTGGGTTTGAAAGGGACATTATCTTCAGAATAAGGTGCTGGTTCATTATTTTTATCAGCATAAATCCTGAACAGTGAAAAATCGCCAGTATGCCTGGGCCACATCCAGTTATCAGTATCACCCCCAAACTTCCCAATTGATGAAGGCGGGGCACCAACCAGGCGCACATCAGTGTATCTTTTATAGACATACAGAAAATACTGGTTGCCATAAAACAATGGCTTTACTGATGCCTCCAGCTTTCCTTCTATTGTAACTTCTTCTACTACCTGCTTAATGTTCTTATCAATCTTTTTCTGTTTTTTATCACCTTCAACCTCTTCTGTGCCTTCCAAAACTTTAGAGGTAACATCTTCCATATATTCAAGGAATCTTACTGACAAGCTAGGGTTTGGAAGCTCTTCCTCTTTGTTCATTGCCCAAAAGCCATTGGAGAGGTAGTCATGTTCTAATGTACTATGTGATTGTATTGCCCTGTACCCACAATGGTGGTTGGTGATCAGCAACCCTTCATCAGATATGACCTCACCTGTGCATCCTCTTCCAAAAATAACTATAGCATCTTTAAGGCTTGAATAGTTGACATCATACACATCTTTAGCAGAAAGTTTAAAACCCATTTGCTGCATCTCCTCAATGTTGTACTTTTCTAAAAGTGTAGGAACCCACATCCCTTCTTTTGAAAAGGACAAACTAACTGCCAATATCAATAGGACTACAATTGTAACTAATCTTTTCATGATTTACCTTTATGATTGAACTCCCCAAAGATAATACATGTCAAATGCAAAAAGCACATCTACCCATATAAAAGTAAATGTGCTTTACAAATGAATTTTAAGATGTTATTAATTGGTATTCCCGTTTTTGTAAACGTCTTTCTCTTCCTGGTATCCTTCAGAAAACACAGTAAGTTTCAGGTTTTCCCTGTTAACCACCATGGCATCATGGAATATGGAAGGGACTAGCACCTCTCCATTGCTCACTGTTTGGTAGGTTTTTTCACATTCCTCGCAGTTAGCCATTTTTACAGCTATCTGTGCAGCAGTTGATGCAAGTTTTTCATAAGGTTTGTAAATGGTACAGGTTTGGTTGCCCCTAACAATTTCTTGCAGGTTTTTTAAATCAGCATCCATGCCTGCCAGCAATATTTCTCCGGCAAGCCCTGCCTCTTCCAGTGCTTTCATCACCCCCCTGGCTATTGCATCATTGGCTGCAATAATTGCATCTACATCTTTATTGTTCTTTTCAAGCAACTTAACCCCATGTTCATAGCCTTCCTCTTCTTCCCAATCCATGGTGAGCTCATTATACACAATATTTACATCCCCTTTTTCTACTAATGGCTGTAAAATATTCATCTGCCCCAGGTAAAGGAATTGGCTGTTATTATCATTTTTTGAACCACCAATAAGGGCATAGTTGCCAGTTGGTTTTATGGTTGTAAGGTAACTTGCTTGCTGCTCGCCAATCTCAACATTATCAGTTGATACATAATAATCAAGTTTGCAATTTTTTATTAACCTGTCATAAGATATAACCTTAATATCTTTGGCATGTGCCAGCTCCACAATTTTTGCTGCTGCAAATTGGTCAACAGGTACAACCACTAATGCACCTACCCCTTCAGCAATCATTTTCTTAGCTTGTTTTAGCTGCTTTTCTACATCATTTTCAGCAATTTCAACAAAAACTGTCCCTTTCAATTCTTTCACTTTTTCAGTGAAATAGTTCATATCATTTTCCCACCTTTCATTGTCAAGGGCATGTAGCAACAAACCAATTTTTACAGGTTTGTTATTATTACATCCTGTAATAAAAAGCAGGCATACTAACAGTAACTTAACACTCCTAAACATACTTTTCATACCCTAAATTTTTATTTTTGATATGATTTTGTACGTGTCTGCGTAAGATTTTGTTTAACAGAAAGGGAGTTATATTCAATTGTTTAAAAACACATGTAGATTTGTAACCCCTTGAATATTTCAGAATTTTTGGACTTCTTCATACAGCCTTTGCACTGGCAAGCCCATTACATTGTAAAATGAACCTTCAATATGGTTAATACCAATGTAACCAATCCATTCCTGGATACCATAAGCACCAGCTTTATCAAAAGGTTGGTAGTTTTCAATATAGAAATTTATTTCATCGGGGGTTAACTCTTTGAAATAGACATCAGTAATGGCATAAAATGAAGTTTTTTTATGTTTACTCAACAAAGAAACCCCTGTTATTACTTCATGTTTTTTACCACTCAATTTTTGCAATATTTCAGTGGCTTCATCCACATCAGCAGGCTTTCCAAGGACTTCATTTTCAAGGCAAACAATGGTATCAGCAGAAATGACCAATTCATTTTCCTTCAGTGCCACTAAAAAAGGTTTTGCTTTTAATTCTGCCAGAAATACGGGTATTTCAGTTTTTGAAAGATTCCCTGGGTAAGTTTCTTCAACATCAAAAGATTTCACAGTAAACTGGATGCCCAACTCCTTTAAAAGCTGTTGCCTCCTGGGTGATTTTGAGGCAAGGATGATTGACTTTTTTGCTATATCCATCCCCTTAAAATGAGCGCCTGTAAAAACTGTCTGAATCCATCCACTTTCCCTGTGCCCTCAATACTTGCTCAATGACATCACGTGCACATCCTTCACCCCCTTTTTTATCTGATATGTATTTAGATATTTCCTTGATCTCAGGTACAGCATCAACAGGGCATGTTGGGACACCAACTACTTTCATCACCTTATAATCAACTAGGTCATCTCCCATATACAGCATGTTTTCAGCAGGTATCCCAGTTTTAGTAATAAAATCATCCAGGAATTCAACTTTGTCATTTACATTATCATAATAATGCTCAACTCCCAGTTTTTGGTAACGTAATTTTACCCTTTCAACAAAACCTCCTGTTATGATTGCCACCTGGAAACCAGAAGCCAGTGCCCCCCTTATGGCATAACCATCTTTCACATTGGCTGTGCGCACAGGATCTCCTTCTTCATTCAATGGGGAAGTATCTTTTGATAAAACACCATCCACATCAAAAACAAATGCTCTGATATTTTTTAATTCATTTTTGAAAAATGCCATGGAACTTCATTTTTGGTAATGGTCAAAAATACTTTTTGAAATGGACTTATACAACTCTTTCAGCCCAGTATCCTGCCCTAATAATTTCAGGTGCCCTGATATTATTTTCTCGTCATAACGCACAGCAGGCCCTGTTTGTGCTTTAGCAGGATGGAGTTCCTGCACTTTTTGGGCTGTTTCCTCAATTAAAGGCCTTAACACTTCAGATGGCAACCCATTTTCTTTTAAAACTTCATCAGCTAGGTGATACATATGGTTGGTAAAATTACATGCAAATACAGCAGCTACATGCAATGCATGGCGTTTTTGGGAATCCAGCTCCTTAACATTTCCTGAAAGGCTTGATGCAATTTTTTGTATGGTTTCAAGGTTAGCTTTTGAATTTGCTTCAATAAATACTGGGATTTTGCTAAAGTCCAGTTCCCTGCCTTTCGAGAAGGTTTGGAGGGGATACATCACCCCATAGTTTTCAGAATACCCTTGTAAGACTGATATTGGGGTACTACCCGAACAATGAACCATCAGCTTATTTTTGAAAACCAGCTTTGAAAGGACTATTGGGATGGCATCATCTTTTATGGCTACAAAATAAATACCTGCACTGCTTTTAATTTCTGAAGGGTCAGTAACAAAGCCTGCATTTACCTTTTGGGCCAGCCTGGCTGCTGATTTTTCTGTTTGGCTATAAACCTGGCTAATGTTATACCCCTTTCCCAAAAGTGCTGTTGCCAAATGGGTAGCTAAGTTTCCCGCACCTATTATTGTACAATTAAGGCTCATCTTCTTGAATTTTATTCAAAAATAATGAGCCTTATTCATTGTATCAACTATATCACTAATTATCCTAGTGCCAAATGCAATCTTTTAGCAACTATATCCCAATTTACCACATTCCAGAAATTCTCAACATAACTTCCCCTTTGGTTCTGATAATTCAAGTAATAGGCATGCTCCCAAACATCTAAGCCCAGCAAAGGAGTCCCTTTTTCAGAGATAACATCCATCAATGGGTTATCCTGGTTAGCTGTTGATGAAACAAACAATTTTCCTTCTGGGTTTACTGACAGCCATGCCCACCCACTTCCAAAATGTGTTTTAGCTGTAATGTTAAACTTTTCTTTAAAGTTCTCTATTGAATCAAAATCCTTAACCAAAACTTCGTTAAGTTTTGCAGGTATCTGCCCCTGGCTTGGAGTAAGATTCTCCCAAAATAATGCATGGTTATAGAAGCCTCCCCCATTGTTCCTGACAGAGGGACTATGCTTGCTTATATTTGCGAAAATTACTTCCATAGGGGTGTCCAACAATTCTGTACCTTCTGCTGCAGCCATAAATTTTTTGAAATACCCTTTGTGGTGTTTGTTATAGTGAATTTCCATGGTCATAGCATCAATATGAGGTTCCAACTCGTCAAACCCAAAACCAAGTTCAGGGAATTCATGCCCCACAAATGTCTTTGGATTAGAAGCACATGATGCTAATGTGCCAACAACAGGTGCAACAACTGCTGCTGTTCCCATCACTGTTATAAAATCTCTTCTTTTCATAAAGTTATTTTTTGCTTGCAGAAATTTTTAAAACCATTTCAGTAACAAAACAAGCTGATAGTAAATTTGTTCGAGAATTTTCAAAAATGTTATGGACACAGCAAAACCAATATTTCCCTATCCAAAAAATGAATGAAGAGCAATGAATATTGCCAAGTTTTCACCAACTTTGCCCCATATTTTTTGCTCCCGTGTTTATGAAGAATATTTGTATGTTTAATAGTACCCGTTTTTGGGGAGGAGGGGAAAAGTCACATTTTGAATATGCCCTCAATTTCAAAAGGAGGAATTACAATGTATTGGTTATAACATCACAGGATTCGCCACTTCATAAGAAATGCCTTGAACATAACATCCATGTATATGCATTGCATATTGGAAATTCTTCTTTCCTGAACCCTTTCAAAGTTGAAAGGATTAGAAAAGTGCTGGTTGAACATGAAATTGATACCATCTTTCTTAATTCCTCACCTGACTTAAAACTGGGAGGGTTTGCCTCCAAAAAGGCTTCCGTGGAAAATATTGTGTACATGAGGGCTCTTGCTGTCCCTATTAAAAATAGGTTATTAAACAGATACCTGTTGAAAAAAGTGGCCACCCATATTGTAGCCAATTCAAATGATACAAAAAGGACAGTCCTTGAGAAGCTCTCAAAAACATTAAAAGATGAAGATGTCCATGTTATTTACAGGGGAATTAACTTTGAAGAATGGGATAGCAGAGAAATTACCCCAACCAGTTGGAAAACAAATGATGAGGTTATTATTGGAAATGTGGGCAGGCTGGTTCCCCAAAAAGGGCAAACATTCCTGATTGACTTAGCAAATAAGCTTAGGAAAAAAGGGCTAAAGTTCAAACTACTTATTGCAGGTATTGGCCAAGAAGAAAGAAAATTAAAGAACCTTATTGCTAAAAATAATTTAACACAACATGTTGAATTGATTGGGTTTTTATCTGATGTAAAAAGTTTCCTTAATTCTATTGATATTTTTGTTTTCCCATCATTGTGGGAAGGATTTGGAAATGCAATGGTTGAAGCCATGCTGGAACAAAAGCCTGTTGTGGCATTCAACCTTACCAGCAACCCTGAAATTGTTGTAGATGAATCTGTTGGTTTTTTAGTGGATTACCCAAATATTGAAGAATTCTCAAAACATGTTTATGAGCTTTCTCAGTCTGCTGCATTAAGGAAAGCCATAGGGGAAAAAGCAAGTAAGCTGATCAGGTCAAAATTTGATTTTGACAGCATTATTGATGCCTGGGAAAAACTGCTAGGCTAGCTTTTTCTTAAATCCTGGCACCCACTCTTCAGAAGATAAAAGCAAACAGTAGAAGAAAACAAAAAAAGTTCCGCCAACATGTGTCTCAAAATTTGAATCCCCAAAATTTGACACGAACATACTTACTAGGAACAATAGGATAATTGGATTTTTATAACGCTTGGTTTTAATGACAGGATAGATGATAAAAAATAAAATGATAGCTAAACCAATCACCCCAAACTTAACCCAGTAATTTAAATATTGGTTATGGGCATCACCATACCTTTCAGGGTTCATCTTTGAACCAATTTTTATGTATGCTTCTTTGTACGCCTCTTTCCAGTTTCCTGTACCAACCCCAAACAAAAAATTCTCCTTTATGATATGAATAGCAGCTTTTGTATATTCAATTCTCTGAGATAAAGACTGATGATTAGCATTACCTGTCCTAAAATACCTGTCAAGCTCCCAAATACTTATATAAACCCGAGGATATATAGAAAACCTTTTTTTAGCTAAAATGTAATTGCTTATTCCCTTTTTTACGTTAGCAATATCTTCTTCAGTTAAAGCCTTAACCCCCTCTGCATCTTTTCTTAACCCTTTAGAGGTTAAATACCTGATCAATGTTGCTTTAATAGGATAACCATTTTCTCCTAAATCATTCAACCCAATACCAGTATTTCTTTTATCCCACTCTTGCTTCAATTCCTCCTCGCAAATGTATAGCCATACATAATTCCCATTTTCAATTTGCTTATCCTCAATAGGATGCGTATATATATTTCCATAAGGAGTAAATTTTTCCAATTTTTCAAAATCCACATTTTCAACCTTATAAAATTTCTTAACTGAAACATATAAATATCCAATAGGAGCTATGAATATAATTGCTAAAAAAAAGATAGCACCTTTTTTTAATAAAGGCTTATGTAGGTGTTTTATAAACATTAAAACTTCAACAAGAACGATAGAACAAAAAACAACTAAACCTGTGAATGATTGGTTCAATATCAAATAAAGTATTAAGTAAAAAATTACCAACAAGTAAAATATTTTTCCTAATGATGCAATTCTTCTAAATTCAAAA
The DNA here is from genome assembly GCA_028282705.1 of Prolixibacteraceae bacterium. Lineage (GTDB taxonomy): Bacteria > Bacteroidota > Bacteroidia > Bacteroidales > Prolixibacteraceae > JABMQB01. The sequence goes on from JANQHI010000065.1 coordinate 93,168, forward strand.
AAATAGAAAATGGTAAGAATAATAATTGCAAAATTAATCTGTAGCCCAAACCTAATATGGTGTATATAACCTGATTCTTGAAGAGATAACATGGTCTTTGTTCCAGTTCCCAAGTATTCAAATAGTGTAATAAGAGAAGATAAAACAACAGCAACTACAAAAACAATTAAAAGCCTTTTAAGCTGTTTCTCTGAAAGAATTTCTCCCAAAGCAAAAGCAACTGGAATTATAAGATAAGCCAATGATTTCCTTAAATCATATAATCCCCAATTCAAATCTTTGCAAAAAATAAACCCTACTAAGTAGATCAAATAGATCCCTGAGATTAATAAAAAGCCATTTTTTTTTAGCCTCCCCATAAATTTATCCTTCTTTAAACCAAATAAAGATGTAATTAAGATTAATCCTATAGAAATTGAAATAAGAGATTCTGAAAAAGGAAAAGCAACTGCAAAAACCAACAATGAAAAATAAAACCAATTAATGTTTTTCACAAGAGTGGTAAAGTCAGCCATAAATTATGCAGTTTTTTTATTGAACGGAATTCTTTTGAATTTATTGCATAAAAAAAGCCCGGCATTCATTGGTTGCCGGGCTTCATAAAGGTTGGCAGCGGCCTACTCTCCCACACTGGTGCAGTACCATCGGCGC
>JANQHI010000070.1 GCA_028282705.1 Prolixibacteraceae bacterium
GAGTAAGTATGTGAAAAATGTTACACTTTTTCAAAATTATTAAGTGCAGTTTTTCAGGCAATTACAAGCATTTTTAGCATTTAACTTTAAACAAGTTCAAATAATAAAAAATAACTTTGTGTTAACCCTATTATAAAATAAGGTTAACTTTGCTAAAACAATATGCATTACTTTTGGGGCATAATTATTTCATTATAAGCTATGAATGAAAATAAATCAAAAATTTTGTTGGTAGATGATGAGATTGATATTCTGGAATTTATCAGCTACAACCTTGAAAAGGAAGGATACCTGGTCTATACAGCCACCAATGGCGCTGAAGCAATTAAAGTTGCAGAGAAAAAAGAACCACATTTAATTATCTTGGATGTAATGATGCCTGAAATGGATGGCATTGCTGCTTGTGAAGAATTACGAAAACTTCCTGCACTGAAAAATACAGTTATAGCTTTCCTAACTGCCCGTGGTGAAGATTATTCACAAATTGCAGGTTTTGAAGCAGGAGCTGACGACTACATTACCAAGCCTATCCGCCCAAAAGTATTAGTTAGCAGGGTAAAGGCTTTATTAAAAAGGTCTACTTCTGCTACACAAGCCACCACTGTTGCTGTTGATAGCAATACCATTGCCATTGGTAACTTGCTTATTGACAAAGAGCGTTATCTTATAAGGATTGATGACAGTGAAATGATCCTTCCGCGTAAAGAATTTGAGCTGCTTTCATTGCTGGTATCAAAACCAGGAAAGGTATTCACACGTGAAGAAATTTATTATTCGGTTTGGGGAGAGAATGTAGTTGTTGGAGACAGGACAATTGATGTGCACATCAGAAAATTAAGGGAAAAAATTGGGAATAACCATATTAAAACCCTAAAAGGGATTGGTTATAAATTTGTTGAATAGCCAGTTAAATATTAGGATACAAAAGATCTTCTCATTAGGGAAGATTTTTTTGCTATAATGGAAAGTACTGTTTAAAATAAGCTTTATTTTTATGAAAAATAAACAAACAAATACAAAATAATAAAACCTAAGGTAAAGCCTCCCAATATTTGAGAAAGGTTGTGTTTTTCTAAAAACATTCGAGAAGTCCCCACCAGCCCTGAAAGCATAACCACACCAATAATTTCATAAATAGGGTTTATCCCCATCCTGAAAGAAAGGGCCAGCAAAGTCCCCAATAAGCCTCCAATGCCTGCCATATGGTTACTTATTTTCCATTTAAATGAAATAAATAACAATAGGATAATCACTACAATTGTAGACAATAAAAATACCCTAAAAACAGAATAAATAGGCAACCTATACAGTAGATAATAGCCCAGGAAATAATAAACAGCAGAAAAGAGCAATGGTAAAACCCTGTCAGTCGATTTTTCAAAACTTATGTTGAACCTTGGGTTAAGTGCAAAAACTGATAATGTTAACAAAGGGAGCAGCCCAGTTGAAAAAAAGACCACAAGCAATATATATTTTTTCACATCCCATGCCATCATTGAAAAATAAAAGCCTGAATTAAACAACAGGATAAACCCAATAGTAGGAACTAAAATGGGATGGAAAATAATAGAAACAGATTTAGCTATTGTTTTCAGCATAACAACATTTTATAATTCTTTGCGTAGCCTGGCCACAGGTATATCCAACTGTTCACGGTATTTGGCAACTGTCCTCCTGGCAATGTTGTATGATTTTTCCCTTAAAATTTGTGCCAGCTTTTCATCAGTAAGGGGCTTCTTTTTATCCTCCCCTTCAATGCAGTCACTAAGTATTTTTTTGATTTCCCTGGTTGAAACTTCCTGCCCATCATCTTTTTGCAACCCTTCAGAAAAGAAATATTTTAACGGGAAAATCCCAAAGTTGGTTTGGATGTATTTACTATTTGAAACCCTTGAAATGGTTGAAATATCAAGCCCTGTGCGTTCAGCAATGTCCTTCAGTATCATAGGCCTGAGTTTTGTTTCGTCTCCCTCTTGGAAATAATCCTTCTGAAAATCAATAATTTCAGTCATGGTAACCAAAAGGGTATGGTGCCTTTGTTTCAGTGCTTCAATAAACCACTTGGCCGAGTCCAGTTTTTGCTTGACAAAACTAATGGCTTCTTTTTTGCCATTGCTCTTTTCTTTTTTGGTTTCATTAAACGACCTCAGCATCCCCATATAAGTATCATTGATCCTTAGCTCAGGGACATTTCTTTGGTTTAATGACAGCTTCAGCTCGCCATCAACATTTTCAAGGATAAAATCAGGCACAATATGCTGGTTTGCCTTATTGAGAGGGTTGCTATAAGAGCTGCCTGGTTTGGGGTTGAGTTTCAGGATTTCACTAAAAGCATCTTTTAAAGTCTCTTCATCTATTTCAAGCTTCTTTTGTATTTTCTCATAATGCTTTTTAGCAAACTCATCAAAATAGCTATGCAAAATAATATATGGGTACTCCCTTTTGTCAAAGCCTTTCTTATCTAATTGAAGCAGTAAACATTCCCTAAGATCCCGTGCACCTACACCTGGAGGGTCAAATTTCTGTACGATTTTTAACACTTCCAACAGCTCTTCTTCTGTGACTTCCATGTTCAGGTTAAAAGCCATGTCATCACTAATAGAGCCCAAGTCACGCCTTAAGTAACCATCTTCATCAATGTTCCCAATTATATATTCTGCTAATTTTTTCTCATGGTCGGCAAGGTATGCCAGCCCCAACTGTTCCATCAGGCTTTCATGGAAAGTTGCCCCAACAGAAAATGGGATCTCAACATGTTTGTCATCAGGAGAATAATTATTGGTTGAAAGTTTATATAATGGGATTTCTTCCTCATTCAGGTAATCATCAACAGAAAATTCTTCATCATCCTTATCCTCTTCAGAACGTAATTCAGGAGCATCATTTTCATCCTCATTGGTAGGGCTATCTGCTCCCATTTCCAACACAGGGTTTTCTTCCAATTCTTTCTTAATTCTTTGCTCCAGTTGAACTGTAGGGATCTCCAACAGCTTGATAACCTGTATCTGCTGTGGTGAAAGTTTTTGAAGTAACTTCTGTTGTAGTAATAATTTTTGTTTCATCCCTTATTTAAACTATTCTCCCTTCCAAATTTACTATTTTTTCAAAAACAAAAATTACTGAATAACATTTACCCTTAAATTTAGAATTCAGCATTTTTAGGTGTCCTTGCAAATGGGATTACATCCCTGATATTCCCCATCCCTGTTACAAATTGGACAAACCTTTCAAAGCCCAACCCAAATCCGCTATGAGGGACAGTGCCATACCTCCTTGTATCTAAATACCAGTCCATTTCCTCTGCCGGGATATCCATTTCTTTCATTCTTGCTACCAGTTTATCCAGGTTTTCTTCGCGCTGAGAGCCCCCAATTATTTCACCTATCTGAGGAAACAGTACATCCATGGCACCTACTGTTTTATTATCCTCATTCTGTTTCATGTAAAAGGCTTTGATCTCTTTTGGATAATCAATTAGGATAACAGGGCATTTAAAATGTTTTTCTACAAGATACCTTTCATGTTCACTCTGCAAATCAACCCCCCATTCAACGGGAAACTGGAATTTCTTTTTCTTAAATGGTTTTGAATTGCTTAAAATATTGATTGCTTCAGTGTATGTACACTTTATAAAATCATTGTCTGCTACAAATTGCAACTTTTCTATTAAATCCATTGCCTTTTGGTCTTGTGGCTTACTTTTCTCTTCCTCTTGCAGCCTTTTTGCTAAAAACTGCAGGTCATCCTGGCAATTCTCAAGGGCATATTTTGTAAGGTATTTAAGGAATTCCTCAGCCAAATCCATATTATCTGCAAGGTCATAAAAAGCCATTTCAGGTTCAACCATCCAAAACTCAGCCAAATGGCGTGTAGTATTCGAGTTTTCAGCCCTGAAAGTTGGACCAAAAGTATAAATTTCGCCCAAAGCTGTTGCACCCAGCTCTCCTTCCAGTTGCCCTGAAACTGTCAGGTTGGTAGCTTTACCAAAAAAGTCTTCAGAATAATCAATGTTTCCTTTATCATCTAAAGGTGGAGTCACTGGGTCAAGTGTTGAAACCCTGAACATTTGTCCTGCACCCTCTGCATCTGATGCTGTAATAATAGGTGTATGCAGGTAATAAAACCCTTTTTCATTGAAATATTTATGGATGGCAAAAGCCATAGCATGCCTGATCCTGAATACTGCACTAAATGTATTTGTACGGAAACGCAAGTGGGCATTTTCCCTTAGAAATTCCAAGGTGTGGCGTTTTGGTTGTATGGGGTATTTATCTGGGTCAGCTTCCCCAAAAACTTCAATTTTTTCAGCTATTAGCTCTAGGTTCTGCCCTGTTCCTTGTGATTGTTGTAATTTGCCGGAAACAGAAACAGCAGCTCCTGTTGTGACAGAACGCAAAAGCCCTTCTTCAAAATTTTCGACATCAGCTACTACTTGCAAGTTGTGGATAGTTGACCCATCATTTAAAGCAATGAAATTTACATTTTTGCTTCCCCTTTTGGTGCGCACCCATCCTTTAACCAATATCTCCTTGCCTGTTTCTGAAGAGCTTAATATGCTCTTGATTTTTTCCCTTTTCATAGTACAGCCTTTTGCCGAAATTAAGTATTGATTCAAAAATTTAGCTAACAAAAGTACACTTTTATCATTAAAAAGAATAAACCGGAAACATTTTGATTGAAATAATACCAATTAAAAAACAAACCAGCTTTTTCCCTTTTTTTCTTCAATAACCAGTTCCAAAATGGGACTATTGTCCACCCCTGGAAACATTTTCGTTTTTGGAACAAGCTTCAACTATTTGGCTACTAGGCGTTTGCTGTTTTTTGGCATTGCCTTTGCAATATAACAGGCATAATCAGCATATAAAAGTTTGGGCGCTTTTGCAGGTTAAAGACAAAACGGTTTTACA
>JANQHI010000074.1 GCA_028282705.1 Prolixibacteraceae bacterium
TGTAAAACCGTTTTGTCTTTAACCTGCAAAAGCGCCCAAACTTTTATATGCTGATTATGCCTGTTATATTGCAAAGGCAATGCCAAAAAACAGCAAACGACTAATAGCCAAATAGTTGAAGCTTGTTCCAAAAACGAAAATGTTTCCAGGGGTGGACAATAGTCCCATTTTGGAACTGGCTGTTGTGTGGAAAATGTGCCAGTTAAAGGCACAAAAAAAACCGTGAATGAAAAATCAAACACGGTTTTCTATATGTTGTAATATTCCTTGTTATAATATTAGCATGGCATCACCATAAGTGCCAAACCTATAATCATTTTTTAATGCTTCCTTATATGATTTCATCAGAAAATCATACCCTGCAAACGCAGCCACCATCATTAATAAAGTAGATAATGGCAGATGGAAATTGGTGATCATCCTGTTTGCAACACTAAAATCATATGGAGGGAAAATGAATTTGTTGGTCCAACCTTCAAAAGGCTTTAGGAAACCTTGAGTAGATACGGAACTTTCAAGCGTCCTCATAACAGTAGTTCCTACAGCACAAACATTTTGTTTGTTCATTTTTGCCTGGTTTACCATTTCACAGGTTTGTTCATATATCCAAATTTGTTCAGAATCCATTTTGTGTTTGGTAAGGTCTTCCACATCAACACTCCTGAAGTTCCCTAAACCAACATGCAAGGTAATATATGTAAAATCAATGCCTTTGATTTCAAGCCTTTTAAGCAGTTCTCTGCTAAAGTGAAGCCCTGCAGTTGGTGCTGCAACTGCACCTTCATGTTTTGCAAAAATAGTTTGATACCTGTCTTTGTCTTCTGGCTGAACAGGCCTGCTGATAAATTTTGGAAGTGGAGTTTCCCCTAAACTAAACAGTGTTTTTTTGAATTCATCATAAGGACCATCAAACAAAAACCTAAGTGTGCGCCCCCTTGAAGTTGTATTGTCAATTACTTCAGCAACCAATAGATCATCCTCACCAAAATACAGCTTGTTCCCAATCCTAATTTTCCTTGCTGGGTCAACAAGCACATCCCAAAGGCGTTGTTCCCTGTTCAGTTCCCTCAATAAGAACACTTCAATTTCTGCCCCTGTTTTTTCTTTATTCCCATATAAACGGGCAGGGAATACTTTAGTGTCATTAAAAACCAACAAGTCTTTATCATCAAAATACTCGAGCAAATCCTTAAACTGCTTATGCTCAATCTTACCTGTAGATCTGTGTAATACCATTAACTTCGATTCATCCCTGTTTTCTGCTGGATGCAACGCAATTTTGTCATCTGGTAAGGTGTACCTGAATTTTGATAATTTCATGTGCCAATATGTTTTGTGATTACTGTTTGCCCAATCTTTTCTAAGTATTAAAAGATGGTACAACCCAGCTAATCTATTATTAATTTAAAATGCCGAAACCCGTTTTACGTGACATTTTTTAATTTGTTGCAAATGACTGTACATTTTTTAAAAAATAATCTATTGTTAAAGCATCTTCAACTTTATAATCCCCCACCCTCGTTCTTCGCAAAGCAGTCAGGTATGCACCACTATTTAAAGCCTCCCCCATATCACGTGCCACTGACCTAATGTAAGTCCCCTTGCTACAAACTATGCGCAAAACTGCTTTAGGTAAATCAAATGATAAAACTTCAATTGAATCAATAACAACCTTTTTAGGGGTAAGTTTAGGGTTGTCTCCTTTCCTTGCAAGGTCATAAGCCCTTATTCCATTTACCTTTACTGCTGAAAAAATGGGAGGTGTTTGCTCAATTTCCCCAATAAACAACCCAACCTTTTCTTTAAACAGCTTTTCATCTATATGAGCCAACTCATATGTATTATCTTCTTCTGTTTCTAAATCAAAAGAAGGAGTAGTTGCACCAAGCTTTAATTCAGCTATATATTCTTTACGTTGGGCTTGTATTTCTTCAATTTTTTTGGTTGATTTCCCTGTGCATAAAATCATCAACCCAGAGGCTAAAGGATCCAGGGTGCCTGCATGCCCTACTTTCAATTTTTTAATGCCCATTGCACGGCACAATGAATTCCTTACCTTCTGAACCAGGTCAAAAGACGTCCAATTTAAGTCCTTATCAAAGAGTAAAACTTCTCCAGAAATAAAATCAAAGTCTCGCACCAGCTTTGTCATCTATAATCAACTAATTAACAGATTGTTGAGACAGACCTCTCGAAAATCAGGCTGCAAAGATAGCAATTAGGCCTATAATAAAACAATAAATTGCAAAATAAATTAACTTGCCCTTTTTTACGATACCAATCATCCACCTACATGCAAGCAGCCCTGAAAAAAATGCAGCCACAAAACCAATTGCAAGTGGAAGAATACCTATGTTCTCCACGTTAGTAAAATCTCCTTTAACCAGGTCAACTAAAAACGCTGCAATGATTGGGATTAATACCATCAGGAACGAAAAACGTGTTATCTCTTTCCTGTCAACGCCTAGCAGCAATCCTGTAACAATGGTTGCCCCGCTTCTTGAAATCCCAGGAATAACAGCTAAGGCTTGTGCAAGCCCAATCATAAATGAATGAAAAAAAGTTACCTCTCCCTGTTTGGGTTTGATGAACTTTGTAATAAAAAGAAGGAAAGAGGTAAAAATTAACATTCCCCCTACCAAAACTAACCTGCCATTATAAATCCCTTCAATTTCATCCTGAAAAACTAAACCCAAAATGGCTATTGGGATGGCCGAAAATAAAATCTTTAATAAGTAAATAGTTGATTTATTCCTTTTAAATTCAAAGGCACCTTTAGATATGCTTATAATATCTTTTTTGAAAACGACAATTGTACTTAAAACAGTTGCTCCATGGACAACAACTGCAAACAACAGGTTATTGTCATCATGTATACCCAGAAAAGCATGCCCAATTTCTAGATGGCCACTGGAACTAACAGGAAGGAATTCTGTTAACCCTTGAAGTAATCCAAGGATTAGCGCCTGAAATTCATTCATTAAAAATTACTTTTCAGCTTTTGGTGGTTTCATAATTGCATAAATTTCAAATACAAAACCAATCAATAATATAACTGGTGCAAGTGTAATCCTCCTGAAACTAAAAATGTCAGGATTAAAAACATTGGGATCATCACTACCTCCACCAACCATCAGAATAAAACCCAATACAATTATTGCAAAACCTATTGCCATTAAACGGTAATTTTCTTTGCGCAATGCAAATCCTCCTTCTTTATTATCAGTTTGTTTTTTTGCCATTTCCAAATGTACATTTAGGGTGTAAATATAATTAATAAAATAACTCGTCAAATTTCAACTTTAGGAATTTATTTACGGCCAACCTGGTCGAACCCCAAGAAATTAGCAGCCCTAAAAAGCATATTGTGAAAAATAATATACCCATCATTTTAAAGTCATAAACATTAATAACCCCATTAAGCTCATTCCTATACAAAATCAGCAATCCAATAATAAGCAGGAATGAGATTAATGAGCCTAAAATCCCAAAATACATGCTTTTCTGTATAAAAGGTTTTCGTATGAAAGCCCTGGTTGCACCAACAAGCTGCATAGTGTTAATTACAAAACGTTGCGAATAAATTGATATTCTTATGGTGTTGTTTATTAAAGCAATAAAAATAAAAGCCATTAAAACACTAAATAACAATAAAAACATGCTGACTTTTTTTACATTATCATTAATTACTGTTACTAAGTTGCGTTGATAATATACTTCTTTTATCTGTGGATATTCTAAAAGGTCTTTTTCAAGCACAGCTAAACTATCAGGATGTGTATAATTAGCATTCAGCTTAATCTCTATAGATGAGAATAATGGGTTAAAACCTAAAAATCCCATAAAGTCTTCCCCTAACTCTTCTTGGAGTTCAAGGGCTGCAGCTTCTTTATCAATATACTTTGTGCTTTTTACAAATCCTGTAGAATTTAATACTTTTTGAAGCCTGGCTATTTCCACTTCCTTCGTATTTTCATGCAAAACAAGGGTAAAACCAATCTTTTCCTTTACATAATTCGACAACCTCCCAGCATTAACCAACACCAATGTAAGAATACCTAACAAAAACAGGATTAGCGTGATACTAATTGTTGATGTAAAATAAGAAGTGGCAACCCTCTTTTTAAGTTTTTGTGGTTTTTTCTCTACCATCTTAAATGAAATCTTTAATAATATTTATGCTATAAAACTAATAATTATAGTGTACATTATTTCCTTATTCCGTTTGAAAAACAATGATGTTAAAATAACGTTTCACACCAAAAAACTATTACTTGTTAATAATTTGATTTTTAACACGATATTTTTTGGTTTTTAGAAAAAAGGGAATACTTTTGCAGTCCCGATTATTATCCGTACTTGTAAGTTGTTTAAATTATTGATTTACTTAGAGAAACAAAACTTATTGACAAGCCCGAGGTTAATATTTTTTTGAACTCAAAGTTTGGATATTAAAAGTGTTGAATTAAAAATTTTGAAACAAGTGGATACACTAAGTTACAAAACAGTATCGGCCAACAAGGCCACAATAACCAAAGAATGGGTTGTTGTTGATGCTACTGATATGGTTTTAGGCCGATTGGCAAGCAAGGTTGCTAAATTATTAAGGGGCAAGTACAAACCACACTTTACTCCTCATGTCGACTGTGGCGATTATGTTATTGTCCTGAATGCTGAAAAGGTTAAATTAACTGGAAGCAAACAGACTGATAAAACATACATAAGGCATACAGGTTACCCTGGTGGGCAAAGGAAACAAACTGTACAGGAAGTTTTGACAAAATATCCTGAACGTGTTGTTGAAAGGGCTGTGAAAGGGATGTTGCCTAAAAACCGTTTAGGCCGCCGCATTTATAAAAACCTGCACGTTGTTGTAGGTGCAGAGCACAACCACAAAGCTCAAAAACCAAAAGTTATTGATTTAAATACAATTAAATAAGATGGAAGTTGTAAACACATTAGGTAGAAGGAAATCTGCAGTTGCACGCATCTACGTAAGCGAAGGAAAAGGTAACGTTACCATCAATAAACGTGACCTTAAAGATTATTTCCCCACAGATATTTTACAATATGTTGCTTTACAGCCACTTCTTTTGTTGGATGTAAAAGAAAAATATGACATTAAAGTGAACCTTGATGGTGGTGGTTTTAAAGGACAAGCTGAAGCTATGAGGCTGGCTATTGCCCGTGCTATGGTTGATATTGATCCAGAATCGCGCCCTCAGTTGAAACAGGCAGGATTCCTAACGCGTGACCCACGTGAAGTAGAAAGGAAAAAACCTGGACAACCAAAAGCAAGAAAGAGATTTCAATTCTCAAAACGTTAATATTTTATTCATACACGGATCTAAAACTGCTGAGATTCTATACATATTTATAGACTACTCAGTGGTTGCTTTTAGCAAGATTTAAAAAAAGTAAACAGATGCCAAGAACAAATTTTCAAGAATTATTAGAAGCTGGTGTACATTTTGGGCACCTTAAAAGAAAGTGGAACCCTAACATGGAACCTTATATTTTCATGGAAAAAAATGGGATCCATATTTTAGACCTCCAAAAAACAATTGTAAAAATTGATGAAGCTGCTGCTGCTATTAAGCAGATTGCCAAGTCTGGCCGTAAAATTCTTTTTGTTGCTACGAAAAAACAGGCCAAAGATATTGTTGCTGAGCTAGTAGAAAGCGTTAACATGCCTTATGTAACTGAACGTTGGCCAGGGGGTATGCTTACCAATTTTCCAACCATCCGAAAGGCTGTCAAGAAAATGATTTCTATTGACAAGTTGATGAAAGATACTAGCTGGAACAACCTTTCAAAAAGGGAAAAGCTTCAGATCACTCGCCAAAGGGCAAAATTGGAAAAGATTTTAGGTAGTATTTCTGACCTTACCCGCCTGCCTGCTGCATTATTTGTTGTTGATGTTTTAAAAGAAAAAATTGCAGTTAGGGAAGCTCAACGACTGGGAATACCTGTGTTTGCTATTGTTGACACAAACTCAAATCCTGAATTAGTTGATTTTGTAATCCCTGCCAATGATGATGCATCTCAATCAATTAAACTCATTACAAAGGTAATGACTGATGCTATTGGCGAAGGGCTTTCTGAAAGGAAGATGGAAAGGGAAAAAGAAGGTTTAAGTGAAGCAGATACGAATAATGCTAAAGAAGCAAAAGCATCTGAAGACACTGAAGCAGTAGTTAATAAAGAAGAAGAATAGTAACGAAATTATTAATTTACCAAATAACATTACATTATGGCATTCACAACAGCAGATGTAGTTAAATTGCGTAAAGCAACGGGGGCAGGCATGATGGATTGTAAAAATGCATTGAAAGATGCAGAAGGCGATTTTGATGCCGCATTACAGATTATTCGTGAAAAAGGTAAACTTGTTGCAAACAAACGTGCTGACAGGGAAGCTTCAGAAGGTGTAGCGCTGGCTAAGGTAACAGATGATAAATCAACAGGAGCAATTGTTGTCCTGAACTGCGAAACTGACTTTGTGGCAAAGAATGAAAACTTTGTAGCTTTTGCCCAAAAAATTCTAGACCTGGCATTAGAGAACAAAGCTGCTGACCTTGAGGCAGTAAAAGCTTTGAATCTTGATGGCCATACTGTTGAAGAACAAGTTAGTGAGCAAACAGGAGTAATAGGAGAGAAACTTGAACTCTCTTATTTTAAAACAATTAGTGCTGAAAATGTAGCAGGGTACATTCATCCCGGAAATAAATTGGCTACAATAGTCGGATTTAATAAAGCTGAAGTTGATGCAACTGTAGCTAAAGATGTTGCTATGCAAATTGCTGCTATGAGCCCTGTTGCTGTTAATAAGGAATCAGTTCCACAAGATGTGATTGAAAAAGAACTGGAAATCGCAAAAGAGAAATATCGCCAGGAAGGAAAACCTGAAAATATGCTTGATAAAATTGCACAAGGTTCTTTAAATAAGTTTTTCAAAGAAAATACCTTATTGGAGCAAACCTATGTGAAAGATGGCAAAATTTCCATTAAAGACTTCCTTAAGCAAACTGATAATGACTTGACAGTTACTGTATTTGATCGTTATACATTAAATGTATAAAACTGTATTCAAATAATATTTTATGAAAAAGAGCTTCATTGTAAATGAGGCTCTTTTTTTTGCCTATCTTACCGAAAGAATTAACCTATAATATGAAAATTTGTAGTTATTGAGTTAAGCAGTAATTTTAGAAGATTAATTGATAAAAATATTACAATCAAAATGGCTAAATATAAGAGGATACTTTTGAAATTAAGTGGCGAATCACTTATGGGAGAACAAGATTATGGCATTGACCAGCAGCGACTGCATGAATATGCTGAACAGATTAAAGAAGTTGCTAGCCTGGGAGTACAAATTGGTATTGTAATTGGTGGTGGAAACATATTCAGGGGGTTAAGTGGGGCTACCAAAGGTTTTGACAGGGTGAAAGGAGACCAAATGGGTATGCTGGCAACTGTAATAAACAGCCTTGCCCTGAATTCTGCTTTAACAAATGTTAGTGTGAAATCAAAAGTGCTGACTGCCATAAGAATGGAGCCAATTGGAGAATTTTATTCAAAAGAAAAAGCCATAGAATGGTTGGAAAAGGGTTATATTACAATTTTTTCAGCAGGCACTGGCAACCCTTATTTTACTACAGATACAGGCAGTTCTTTGCGTGGAATAGAAATTGAAGCAGATGTATTCCTGAAAGGTACACGTGTAGATGGGGTTTACTCTGCTGACCCCGAAAAAGACCCAACTGCTACAAAATTCGATACTATTTCATTCAATGAGGTGTATAGCCAAGGCCTAAAAATTATGGATTTAACTGCTACCACAATGTGTAAAGAAAATAATTTACCCATTATTGTATTTAATATGGATAAAAAGGGTAGTCTAATGAAAGTTGTTAACGGAGAGGGTGTTGGAACTATTGTTTATGGTTAGTATTTTTTAACACTTTTTTCAATAAATCAGGCAATTTATTTTCAAGTATTTATATTTTTCCTATATTTGCTAACAGTCCATAGTTGTCAACTCAAGGATTTTAATTTATGCAAGAAGAAGCAGATTTTGTAATTGAACATTGTGAAGAAAAAATGAATGCTTCTATTGCACACCTTGAGAAAGAGTTGTCGCACATTAGGGCGGGGAAAGCAACTCCAGCAATGTTGGATGGCGTTCTAGTTGATTATTATGGTAGTGCTACTCCTTTAAATCAGGTTTCAAACATTAGTACTCCTGATCCAAGGACTATTGCTATTCAACCATGGGAAAAAGGGTTAATTCCAGATATTGAAAAAGCCATTATGGCAGCAAACTTGGGTTTAAATCCGGAAAATAATGGAGAAATTATCCGGATAAACATTCCAGTGCTTACAGAAGAAAGGCGTAAGGATTTGGTAAAACAGGCTAATAAAGAAGGTGAAAATGCCAAAGTAAGTATTCGCCAATCAAGGAAAGAAGCCAATGATAGTTTAAAACAACTACAGAAAGATGGCTTATCTGAAGACCTTGAAAAAGATGCTGAAGCAAAAGTCCAGGAATTAACCAATGATTTTTCAAAAAAAGTTGATACCTTAGTAAAATCTAAGGAACAAGATATTATGACCATTTGATTGTTTCTAGTTTTCTGTTTTCTGAACATTGTTTAATTGTTTTCATGGCTTTGAGGCAGCTTTTAGAAGCTGCCTTTTTTTTGTCTTAAACTGAAATAAAAATGGATAATAACACCAGGGAAGAAGTGCGCCTCAAGATTGAATCAGAGATACTCAAGACTGAAAAAACGATACTTAGCTACAGGGAAATGACACAACCTATTGCTCCTGAAAATGCCATTGGACGCATTTCAAGGATGGATGCAATTAACAACAAAAGCATAGCTGAATCAGCACTAAGAAAAGCCGAGGAAAAACTATCCAACCTAAAATTTATGCTCACAAAAATACATGGCCAGGAATTTGGTAAGTGCGCAAAATGCAAACACCAAATTCCCTTGGCAAGGATGCTTTTGATGCCCCAAAGTAAGTTCTGTGTTAATTGCTCCAGTTAGGCTCCTATGCCTTGTAAAGTTCCACGGTAAAATGCCTCATAATTGGGGCTTCTTTATGTATTTTAAGCCCCGTGCGGATTTCATCCCTCATTTCATATACATTTTTTAAGCCTGCTGCCACAACATCCATGTGGTTATTGGTATATGTCCTCCTGGGTATTGCAAGCCTCAAGAATTCAAGCTTTGGATACCTATTGTCATGGGTTTCAGGGTCACGGTCAGCAAGTAGAGTGCCTACCTCTACCCCCCTTACCCCTGCTTCAAGGTATAATATAATTGCCAAAGTTTGGGCAATGTATTCTTCTTTAGGTACATTGGGCAAGAATTTTTTAGCATCCACAAAAATGGCGTGCCCCCCAATGGGTTTTTGGATTGGGATACCATACTCTATCAGCTTGTTTCCGAGGTATTCAACTTGTGAAATTCGTGATTCCAGGTAATCTTTATCTGTTACCTCATTTAACCCAACAGCCAGTGCATTCATATCACGCCCTGCCATTCCCCCATAGGTAACAAACCCTTCAAACATGATGTTGAAAGTGGTAGCTTTTTCAAACCAATCTTTATTGCTCATGGCCATAAAACCACCAATGTTTACAATACCATCTTTCTTACTACTCATGGTCATCCCATCAGCATAAGAGTACATTTCCCTAACAATCTCTTTGATAGCCTTTTTTGAATACCCTTTTTCCCTCTTTTTTATAAACCAGGCATTCTCGGCAAACCTGGCTGAATCAAATATCACATAAGTTTTATATTTTTCGGCCAGCTCCTTAACTTGTTTGAGGTTTCCCATTGAAACAGGCTGCCCTCCACTGGTATTACATGTTAATGTCATGATGATAACAGGAACATTCACCCCTGATTTTAATACATCTTCCAACTTATTTAGGTCAACATTCCCTTTAAAAGGATAATCACTTTCTGTATCAAAAGCCTTGTCAATAGTGCAATCAACTGCTTTGGCTTTCCGAAATTCAATATGCCCTTTGGTTGTATCAAAATGTGAATTTCCTGGTACTACATCCCCCTCTTTTATAAGTGTTGAAAACAGTACATTTTCAGCTGCCCTGCCCTGATGCGTAGGAAGGAAATAATTAAACCCAAATAATGTTTGGATGACTTTTTTAAGGTTATAATATGAAGAAGAGCCTGCATAGCTTTCATCCCCTTTCATGATTGCTGCCCACTGGTTATCACTCATAGCCCCAGTACCACTATCAGTTAGCAAATCAATAAATACTTGCTCACTCCGTAAATTGAAAAGGTTATAATGAGCTGCTTCTATCCACTTCTCCCTTTGTTTGCGTGTACTACGAAAAATTGGTTCAACTGTTTTTATCTTATATGATTCTGCAAATGGTAATTCCATGATCTTAATTTTAGAAAACGTGAATGATTAAAATGCAGGTAGAACCCTGCACAAAATTTGCTTATACTATTTTTCAGGTTAGGATTAACCTATGAAAGCGTCACGGTTTTTTATATTGATAAAACCACGGTTATGTAGGAATATGGCCAAATAAAATGCAATCATAACAAAACATTTCTGCTACAAACTTAAATCATTTGTATGAAAAATTACAAGAAATAAGTCCTAATTTATTTTCATTTTGATTGAATCAACCACATAAATCAATTTATTTGTAGGCTGGATTCTAAAAATTCCCTATCAGCAAATATTTGGTTGTCAATTTGTGCTAAAGCATTTTTAATACTTTTTATAAATGAAGAGCGTTTTTGGCTAAAACTATGATAGTATAACCCTGTAATGTATTTATCCGTGCCAAATCCCCTGTAAACTTTTACTAAATCTCCAGATGCATTATAAATAGCTGCTTCAAATTCAACAGAGTGGGAAAATTTGCCTGTTGGCATGCCAAGTAAGTTTAATGCTCCCAATGTGTAAACTGAAATAGCAGCATAACTATAATTTGTTTTTGCATCATAGAAATTGACGCCAAACTTTATAGAACCATTTTGATTATCAGAAGAATTGCCATAAAACTTTGCATATTTTTTAATAAGGCTTCTAATCTCAGCAGTAGAAGAATTATCACGAATTATTTGATACTCTGATGAGGATACAAAGTCATCATCAATGAGTTCATTTTCAACTAACCTTTGAGAAGTTGAAAAGGTTGAAGAGAATGAAGCTTCATCAAATTTCAATTCCAGGTTAGAAATAAGGCCTTGGTTTTTGTTTTCGGGAGTAAGGAAATCTTGTGTAATGCGTGTTGAATAACAGGAGCTTAACAATACAAATACAATTAAGATAACTAAGTTAGTTTGCTTCATGGCTATTTTTTTGATTTCCAACCAAAGTTCAAAATCTATGCCAGAAAGCTAGCTCAGCTCATCAACACTTCTTTGAAGAAAATCGCGTGTGTAATAATCTTTATCTACAATTTTCCCATTCCAGATTACAATGTCTAAATCCATTGTACGTGGCCCAAATTTTGGGGCACTCCTATCACGCCCCAATATATCTTCTATCTGTTTTAGGTACTCTATTAAGTCCTTTTTTGGTAACTCAGTTTCTACTTTTACTGCCCCATTTGTGAAATCTGGTTGACTCTTAATTCCTATAGGGCTGGTTTTTACAAATGAAGAAACCTGAATGATAGTTGCCTTTTGCCCTAGTATTCCCAGCATTTTTTTAATGTTGCTTGGAGCATTAATATTTGAACCTATTCCTATTATGCAGGTGTTCATCTTTTGGCTTCCATTTCAATTGATACAGATTCAGCAAAACGCAATGCATGGGGTTTGTCTACCTCAACTTTTGCATAAGTTACACGTGTATCTTCCATCACCATGTCCAAGATACTTTTTGTCAATACTTCAAGTAACTTGAACCTTCCTTCCTGCACCAATGCAATTACTTGTTTAGTTATCTTTTTATAGTTATAAATTGAATCTGGCTCATCAGATTCCAATGCCTCTTCAGGAATTTCAGTTTCAATGTTAATGTTAATAACCACATCCTGCTTATTTGCAAGCTCCTCAGGGTTAAAGCCAATATATGTCCTGATCAATAAGTTTTTTACACGTATGGTTGCCATATTATTTTTCTTAAGTTTACTACCAGAATTTCTTGTTATTTAACTGCCTAAATTTTCGCCACCATCAGCAAATAATAACTGCCCTGTCAAAAAATCATTCTCTAAGATATAATCCAGGCTTTTTAAAATGGGTGCTGCCCCTCCTGGTTTTTTCATGGGTATTTCTTCAGCCAACTTGAGTAGGTAACTCTCGTCCTCTTCTTCAGGAGCCAGGCTTACCCCAGGGGCTATTGCATTTACCCTAATTTCAGGAGAGAACTCTAGGGCTGCCATTTTTGTTAGCTCCCATAGCCCTTTTTTTGACAAAGAATAGGCTGCATAATTTGATTTATTTTGGGTTACCCTTGTATCAACCATGTTGATAATACTCCCTTTTTTGCAAAGTTTAGCAAAATCACGTGTTAAGATAAAAGGTGCTTTTAGGTTGACCTGAAACTGGCTATTATATAACCCCATGTTAGATCCTTCAATACTTCCCTTGTCAAACACTGAAGCATTATTAACAAGTAGCCCTATTGAAACCACTGCCTTTAATGCAGCAGGGATAAGCTTTTCAACTTCACCTTCATACATTAGGTCAGCTTTTATTACAGGAAATTCTTGCTTTGGATATTTTTCTGACAAAGTGCTTGAAAGCTCCAATGCTTCCCCTTTGGAAGTGTTATAGTGTATCACTATATTCCATCCTTGTGCAGCCAAATGAAGTGCCATTGCTTTCCCAATCCTTCTGGATGCCCCTGTTATCAAGGCTGTTTTGTTCATAGAAAAAAGATAATCAATTTAAAGATAAATAAAAACAGAGGGGTGGTTTTTGTTCAATGGAAATTACAGGTCAGCTAAACAAAACAAAAAAGCCTGGAAAAACCCAGGCTCTTACCTATTCCATATTTGGCTTGTTAATCATTGAAAGTCATTAACTTACTAAGGTACTTACCAATAATATCAAACTCAATATTAACTACTGACCCTTTTTCAAAAGTATGGAAATTTGTAACCTCATGGGTATAAGGGATTATAGCCACTTGGAATGAATTATTTTTTGAATTTACCACAGTAAGGCTTACCCCATTGACAGTTACAGAACCTTTTTCAACAGTCATGTAACCTTGCTTGGCAGCTTCTTTATTAAAGTCATACTCAAAAGTATAGTACCAGCTGCCTTCTGATTCTTCAACATTTATGCAAGTGGCTGTTTGATCCACATGCCCCTGGACAATGTGCCCATCAAGGCGCCCACTCATCATCATGCTTCTTTCCAGGTTTACCTTTGTGCCTACTTTCCAATACCCAAGATTTGACTTCAGCAATGTTTCTTTGATGGCTGTTACACGATAGGTTTTATCCACTTTATTAACTTCCACAACAGTTAAACAAACCCCATCATGAGCAAGGCTCTGATCTACTTTCAATTCATCAGCAAAAGAACAAGTCAGGGTAAAATGGTAATTTTCCTGTTCTTTTTCAATGGAGACCACTGTCCCAAATTCCTCAACAATTCCTGAAAACATAGCTTTATCCAATTAGTATTTACAATTTATTTCAATTTCCAGTCAAACCCATCTTTTGTGTCTTTGACTACAAACCCCATTTCTGTAAGCTGGTTCCTTATTTTATCAGCAGTAGCCCAATCTTTTTTGGCTTTTGCTTCCATCCTTAGTTCCAAAAGCAAATCCACTACATTGTTGAATACTTCCTGCCCTGCACCTTCAGAAACTTCTTCTTCCTGAAAGCCCAATACATCAAAAAGGATTGCTTGCATAAACTTTTTTAAATCCTCAAACTGTACTGCTGTAATTTTTTCAGTGCCATCGTTTATTGAGTTAACCATTTTAACAGTATCAAACAAATGGGCTATTGCAATGGGGCTATTAAAGTCATCATTTAAAGCTACATAAACTTTTTCTTTTAATGCATCAACATCAACAGTTGATTCCTGGCTAACTGGAAGTTTTTTTAATGTCTCCACAGCCTTCATCATGCGTGCATATCCTTTTTCAGCAGCTTGCAAAGCTTCATTTGAAAAATCGAGGGTGCTCCTGTAATGGGCTTGTAACATAAAAAAACGGATGGTCATGGGGGAATATGCTTTCTCCAGCAATGGGTGCTCCCCACTAAAAAACTGCTTCAGTGATATAGCATTGCCCAATGACTTACCCATTTTTTGCCCATTCAGGGTGATCATGTTATTGTGCATCCAGTAGTTTACTGAAGGCTTCCCATTGGCTATTTTTGATTGGGCCATTTCAGCCTCATGGTGCGGGAAGGTAAGGTCCATCCCCCCTCCATGGATGTCAAATGAATCACCCAGGTATTTTGTGCTCATGGCAGAACATTCAAGGTGCCAACCAGGGAAACCATCACTCCAGGGTGAATGCCACCTCATTATATGCTCAGGCTGGGCTTTTTTCCAGATGGCAAAATCAAGGGGAGAACGTTTTTCTTCCTGCCCTTCTAACTCCCTGGTATTGGAAATCAGGTCTTCAATTTTCCTTCCTGAAAGTGTACCATATTCATTGGTCTCAGCAAACTTTTGCACATCAAAATAGATGGAACCATTGCTTTCATAGGCATATCCTGCTTCCAAAATTTTATTTACTGTTTCAATCTGCTCTGGGATATGGCCTGATGCCCTGGGTTCAATGCTTGGTGGCAACACATTCAGTAAACCCATATTTTGGTGATAGTCGTGTGTATACATTTGCACTACCTCCATGGGTTCAAGGCTTTCAAGCTTGGCTTTTTTTGCCACTTTGTCTTCTCCATCATCAGCATCAGCCACCAGATGGCCTACATCAGTAATATTCCTCACGTAACGCACTTTATACCCCAAATGCTTCAGGTAACGGAAAACCAGGTCAAAGGTAATGGCAGGGCGTGCATGCCCTAAGTGTGCATTCCCATAAACTGTGGGACCACACACATACATGCCAACATAGCCTGGCAAAATTGATTTGAATACTTCTTTCTTGCGTGTTAATGTATTATAAACAATAAGTTGGTTTTCCATTTTTCAGAGGAAATTGCTTTGATTGACAAAGGTAAAATTTTTTAAAGAATCAATGAGAAAACATTAGGTTAATCATGAGCCATAAGGTAGCCAGTTAAAATCTTAGCTATCTTTTTTTTTGCCTGGTTCATTTATTGTTGTCCCATTTTCTTCAGGTGTACCCTCAGTTTCCTGGACCTTGCTTTTTAAAGATGCATTGTTGAATTGTTTCCTATAAAAAAGAAGGATTGAAAATATACCTACTGTTATTGAAGAATCAGCAATATTAAATACAGGCCTGAAAAAA
Source organism: Prolixibacteraceae bacterium (assembly GCA_028282705.1). Lineage (GTDB taxonomy): Bacteria > Bacteroidota > Bacteroidia > Bacteroidales > Prolixibacteraceae > JABMQB01. The sequence goes on from JANQHI010000074.1 coordinate 15,421, forward strand.
ATAAATTCTTCCCCTCCTTTAAAAGGAAACCAGCCAGGGTAATGCCCTTCTATTAAAGGGAAATAAAACATATCTACTACTTTGCCGTGCAACAAAGAGGAATAGCCACCATCAATTGGCATAAATTCGGCCACTTGACCAAAGCTATGGTTGAACAATACCCCATAAAATACACTATCAACAATGTTGCCCAATGCACCTGCAAATATCAATGCTATACAAATTAAAAACCCCATTGATACATTTTGTTTGGCCAGTTTAACTAAATACCACCCAATTGCAATCACTGCCAGTATCCTAAACACACTTAAAGAAACCTTTCCATATTCCCCTGCAAACTCAAACCCAAATGCCATCCCAGGATTTTCTACAAAAAGGATGATGAACCAGTTTCCCAATACGCTGATCTCCTCTCCAATTGACATATTAGTTTTCACCCAAACCTTTAAAACCTGGTCTGCAACCAGGATTATTAAGATGAAAATAATTGATTTTGCGAGTTTAGATAATTTCACCCTTTTAATTATTTAAATTTTATCATCAGTTATTAATAACTTCCCAATAAAAAAGAAACCCTCTTTTAAGGTAAAAGAGAGATTCCATATATTTTCAAAATAACCCTATTTAAAGTTATCTTATTGTTGCCCTTTTTTGGCCACAATACTTAATGTTGCATGTGGAACAGCCCTAAGCCTTTCTTTTGAGATCAGTTTGCCTGTTTCCCTACATATCCCATAGGTTTTATTTTCAATCCTGATCAATGCAGCCTGAAGGTGCTGGATAAATTTTAGTTGCCTTTGTGCCAACTTGCCAGCTTCTTCTTTTGATAATGTTGCTGCCCCTTCTTCTAATACTTTAAAAGTAGGAGAAGTATCTTGTGTGTCATTCCCATCACCATGAGTTATAGAATTCCTGTACATGTCATAATCTTCCTGTGCTTTTTTAAGCTTTTCATTGATTATTTGCTTGAATTCTTCCAACTCAGCATCTGAATATCTATTTTTTCCTGTCATAGCCCTAAAGTTTAAAGTTATTATCCTGGACTAACCAATATAGTTTCTAAAATTATAATTTTTTTTTAATTCCCAATAGGCCGTAAAACATCCTGGTGGCTTTTATTGCAAGTATTTTTCCACTAAAATGGTTGCTTCTACTGATTCTTCTATCTCAATTTTTTTAGCACTGCCATTTTCAATGCTATCAACCAGCAATAATTCATTAGCCAAAGTCTGATTACAGATATATTCTTTGAAATTAGTAACTGCCTCATTTATTGCTTCATCTTTCACTATCTTCAGCACTATTCTGTCAGTTACAGTATAATCATTTTCTTTCCTGATATTTTGGATTTTGTTTATAAACTCACGTGCAATACCTTCCTGCCTTAATTCTTCAGGGATATGGATATCAAGGGCAATTGTCATGTTGCCATCAGTTCCAACCAACCAACCAGGAATATCTTCTGTTATGATTTCTACATCCTCAATTCCCAAGGCCACTTTTTCTGCCCCTAACTGCAAATTATACTTCCCATCCTTTTCAAAGGTTGCAATATCATCCTGGGATAAAGCATTTACTGCCCCGGCTATCTGTTTCATCAGTTTCCCATATTTAGGGCCTAATGCTTTAAAATTGGGTTTTATTTTCTTTTTAATAACCCCTGATGCATCAGATATATATTCAACCTCTTTGACATTCACTTCTGTAAGGATAATATCTTTTACTGAATCAAATTGTTCCTGAAAATGGCTGCTTAACACAGGAACCATTATTTTAATCAAAGGTTGCCTAACCTTGATTTTTTCTTTCCTGCGCAAAGCCAGGATCATTGAAGAAGCTTTTTGAGCTATTGCCATCTTCTCCTCTAAATCCTTATCAATAACTGACCTATCAAAATCAGGGAACGTACAAAGATGCACACTTTGATCTTCTTCTTTGGCAGCAACTTTATTCAGGTCTGAATACAATTGCTCTGCATAAAATGGAGCAATAGGTGCCATTAATTTAGCAATGGTTTCTAAACAGGTATATAAAGTTTGATAAGCTGAAATTTTATCAGTTGAATATTCTCCACCCCAATACCTTTTCCTGCTTAGGCGCACAAACCAGTTGCTCAAATTTTCAATTACAAACTCTGAAATTGCACGGCCAGCCTTAGTGGGTTCATAGTTTTCATAACATTCCCCAACTTCTTTAACCAGTGAGTTCAGCAATGAAATTACCCACCTATCCAATTCAGGACGTTTATCTAATGGCACGTTTTTTTCAGCATACTTAAAGCCATCTACATTGGCATATAAAGCAAAGAAATTATAGGTATTATAAAGGGTGCCAAAAAATTTCCTTTTGACCTCATCAACACCCATAATATCAAATTTCAGGTTGTCCCAAGGCTGTGCATTGGTAATCATGTACCACCTCAAAGGGTCAGAACCATACTTTTCAATGGTTTCAAATGGGTCAACAGCATTGCCCAACCTTTTTGACATTTTGTTGCCAGCTTTATCCAGCACCAAACCATTTGATATGATATTTTTAAATGCTACTGATTCATCAATCATTGTAGCAATGGCATGCAAGGTAAAGAACCATCCACGTGTTTGGTCAACACCCTCTGCAATAAAATCAGCAGGGAATAAAGAAGCCCCACCCCAGCCCTCCCCTAAGGGGAGGGAGAAAAGTGTTTTCTTTATTTTTTCTAAAACACCTTCAATATTATTAATAACCTCTTCATTCTTAAACCTAATCACTTTAAAGCCCAGCTGTTCCAATATTTCAGTCCTTTGCTGATCAGAAACCTCTACATCAGGCAATGTGTGGTATCCACCATCTACTTCAACTATTAACCTTTTTTCAAGGCATACAAAATCTGCAATAAACTGGTCAATAATGTGTTGACTCCTGAATTTATATCCTGAAAGTTTCCTGCTTTTTAAACTTTCCCACAAGAAAGCTTCTGCTTCTGTTGGGTTTTCCTTTTGTTTCTCGGCTAATTCTTTCAAAAGCCCATACATAGAATCCCTGGCAGTTTGCCATTTAGGTTTTTGGGCTCCTCCCCCTTGGGGGGAGGTTGGGAGGGGGCTAAAAGGATAATGATGCTGTGCATAAGGCATAGCACCAGAGTCAAACCAAACATCAATCAGGTCAGGTTCGCGGAACATTTTTTTGCCTTCTGAAGAAACCAGCACAATGTCATCAACATAAGGTTTATGCAGGTCTATTTTATCATAGTTCCCCTTTGTATTTTCGCCTACAACAAAACCTTGATATGGGTTTTTCACCATAAACCCTTTTTCAATTGATTTTTCAATTTCAGCAACCAATTCTTCAGTTGAACCAATACATTTTACTTCTGCCCCATCTTCAGTTACCCAAATAGGAAGTGGTGTCCCCCAAAAACGCGAACGGCTAAGGTTCCAATCAACCAGGTTTTCCAACCAGTTGCCAAACCTGCCAGTCCCAGTTGCTTTGGGTTTCCAGTTAATGGTATTATTCAGTTCAATAAGTTTTTCTTTATAGGCAGTTGTCCTGATAAACCATGAATCAAGGGGATAGTACAATACAGGCTTGTCAGTCCTCCAGCAATGTGGGTAGCTGTGTACATACTTTTCAATTTTAAAAGCCTTGTTCTCCTTTTTCAGCATCACAGCAATATCAATGTCCACTGTTGGGTCATTTTCAACCAGCTGTTCATCATATTCATTTTTTACATACCTACCTGTAAAATCAGCATATTTTTCAGCATCTACATAATTAGCTGCAAATTCCTGATCAATATTTTCTATTTTGAAAAACCTCCCTTTCCTATCAACCAAAGGTTGTGTTTTTCCCTCAATATCTTCTACTATTAATGGTGATATCCCATTTTGTTTGGCGACCCTGTCATCATCAGCACCAAAAGTAGGTGCTATATGTACTATCCCTGTACCATCTTCAGTGGTAACAAAGTCACCTGTGATCACTTCAAAAGCTTTGCCCTTTGGTTTTACCCATTCAATAAGTTGTTCATAGGCAACACTTTCCAGGTCATTCCCTTTATATTCATCTAATACAAGAAATGGGATATTTTTATCTCCCGGCTGGTAATCCTCTAATTTTAATTTAGCATTTTTAGGGTTGAATAAAGAGTTTAATAACTCTTTTGCCAAAATCAGGGTAACAGGTTCATAAGTATATGGGTTAAATGTTTTTACCTTAACATAGGCTATTTTAGGACCCACACACAATGCAGTGTTTGATGGTAGGGTCCATGGGGTGGTTGTCCATGCCAGGAAGTACACATCAGAATCTGTACCTTCAAACAAGAATGCTGATTTTTCATTCCTGATGACCTTGAACTGGGCTATTGCAGTTGTGTCCTTCACATCACGATAACACCCTGGTTGGTTTAGCTCATGCGAGCTTAGCCCTGTACCAGCTGCTGGCGAATAGGGCTGTATGGTATACCCTTTATACAGCATACCCTTATCAAACAGCTGTTTTAAAAGCCACCACAAGGTTTCAATGTAACGATTATCATAGGTAATATAAGGGTCATCCATATTTACCCAGTAACCCATTATGCGTGTCAGTTCTTCCCACTCACGGGTATATTTCATTACCTCTTTGCGGCAAGCCTGGTTGTATTCTTCAACTGTGATTTTTTTACCAATGTCTTCTTTGGTAATATTCAATAATTTCTCTACACTAAGCTCAACTGGAAGCCCATGGGTGTCCCATCCAGCTTTCCTGTGGACACGATAACCCTTCATGGTTTTGTACCTGCAAAAAATATCCTTTATGGCGCGTGCCATAACATGGTGGATACCAGGCATTCCATTAGCTGAAGGGGGTCCTTCATAAAAAACAAAAGTTTCATTACCTTCCCTAGTGTCAATACTTTTATGGAAGGTGTCATCTTTTTCCCACTTTTCCAGAATATCTTTATTAATCTGGGATAAGTCTAACTGCTTATATTCCTGAAACTTAAAACTCATTAAAACCAACTATTGAATACTATTTTTGAAAAATGTACAAATATAGGAATTTTTTAAAGCCCTCCCCCCTGCACAACAATGAAAGTGTAAAAATGGATAAGTTGGTTTTAAATTTATTATTTTTAAAATCTTATTAGCTGAGGAATCTAACCTAAAACTACGTAACATGCCAAAAACAATTTCACTTAAGGTTAAAATATACACCTGTTTTTTCTGCCTTATACTGTTATCTTTTATATTGAATTCATGCAAAACAGAATATGCCAATAACCAGCCTCCCAATATATTATTTGCTATTGCTGATGATGCTTCATGGCAACATTTTGGAGCTTATGGTTGTGATTGGGTAAAAACCCCTGCTTTTGATAGGGTAGCTACCCAAGGTATTTTGTTTAATAATGCTTACACGCCAAATGCCAAATGTGCACCTTCAAGAGCCTGTATATTGACAGGCAGGAACAGTTGGCAACTGGAAGAAGCATGTAACCACTCTCCTAATTTCCCAACTAAATTTAAAACTTATGCTGAAGCCCTTTCAGAAAATGGGTATTGGGTTGGAAGTGTAGCCAAAGGCTGGGCTCCTGGCAACCCGGGAAAAGTTAATAGGGAAAAACGCCAACTTACTGGGAAAAAATTTGATACCCACAAACTTGTCCCTCCTACAGAAGCTATCTCAAACAATGATTATGCAAAAAATTTTGAAGCTTTCCTTAATGAACGCCCTGAAGGAAAACCTTTTTGCTTTTGGTATGGCAGCCATGAGCCTCATCGTTCATATGTGTTTGAGTCAGGTACAAAAAAAGGTGGCAAAAGCACAAGTGAAATAGATGAAGTCCCCGCTTTTTGGCCTGATGTGGATACTGTCAGGAAAGATATGCTGGACTATGCTTTTGAGATTGAATATTTTGATAGCCACCTACAAAAAATGTTGGATAAGCTGGAAGAAATTGGGGAATTGGGGAATACATTGGTCATTGTTACTGCAGACAATGGAATGCCCTTCCCAAGGATAAAAGGGCAGGTTTATGAATACTCAAACCACTTGCCCCTGGCCATTATGTGGGGAAAGGGGATAAAAAACCCAGGCAGGGTTATTGAAGATTATGTGAATTTTATTGATTTTACACCCACTTACCTGGAACTTGCAGGGTTAACTGTTTCAGAAGCAAACATGCAACCTGTTGCTGGAAGAAGCCTTACTGAAATTTTTAATTCTGAAAAAGAAGGGAATATAATCCCTGAACGCAATTATGTTTTGGTTGGAAAAGAGCGCCATGATGTTGGAAGGCCTGATGACCAGGGATACCCTGTGCGCGGGATTATCAAAAATAATTTCCTGTATTTACACAACTTTAAGCCTGGGCGCTGGCCTAAAGGAAACCCTGAAACAGGCTACCTTAATTGTGATGGAAGCCCCACTAAAACTTATATTCTGAATACCAGGAGAAACAAAGGGCAACTTGAATTATGGCAACTAAATTTTGGGAAAAAGGTAGAAGAAGAATTGTATGATATTGAAAAAGACCCCTATTGCATGGACAACCTTGCTTATGATGAAGATTTTGCTGAAATAAAAGCTAGTTTATCTGAAGAAATGAGTATAAAACTTGCAGAACAGAGTGACCCAAGGATTCTGGGGAAAGGTGATATTTTTGACAACTATGTTTATTCAGGAGCTGTGCAAAACTTTTATAAAAGGTATATGGCTGGAGATACTATCCCAACTTTTTGGGTAAATGAATCTGATTTTGAAAAAGTAACCTCATGCCTATGATTATGTGATCTATTTCAAATTAACACTTTGGTTTTATTCTGCCAACCCAAACTCATAAATGCAAATGGAACAATATCCCTCTCCAAATAAAAAAACTCCCACCGAGGCGGGAGTACAGGAATTTCTTTCCTTCGGCATAAAGCCTTATTGTGATAAGATGTAAAATTAAATTCTTTAATTTTAATCAAATGTACAAAAAAATAATAAATTCTCATTAATTTTAGGGATGTTTACTTTAATTAAGCTACTCATACACACAAAAATATCATGGCAAAAATATTAGGGCTTGACCTTGGGACAAACAGCATTGGATGGGCTGTAGTAGAAAAAGAAGATGGAAAATTCTCGTTAGTCGATAAAGGAGTAAGAATCTTTCAGGAAGGAGTTAAAATCGAAAAAGGCATTGAAAGTTCAAAGGCTGCAGAGCGAACAGGGCATCGCAGTGCCAGAAGAATCAAATTTCGTAGGAAGTTGCGGAAGATTGCAACACTAAGAGCTTTGTCGGATTATGGATATTGTCCAAAGCTATCAAAAGAAGAGTTGAATTTATGGCGTTACAAGAAGGTTTATCCCCAAAATAAAAGTTTCCGTAACTGGTGGCTTACCGATGACGATTCGGAAAAGCATCCTTACTTTTTTAGAAACCTTGCCATAAGCCAGCAATTAGATTTAAACAAGGAGGAAGATAAGTATAAACTGGGACGTGCATTCTATCACATGGCTCAGCGACGTGGTTTTTTAAGTAACCGATTAGACGTATCTGAAGACGAAATGGATCGTTACCGAAAAGAAATACTAACGCTATTGGATGCTGATTACACCTCAAAAGAAGAATTTGTTAGTGAAATAAACCACTATGGACTGAAAGTACCATAGTTTTCCCTCAGACTGAAAGTCTCCTTTACTCAAGGATGAAATTTGATTCATCATTGTCTGTTGGTTT
>JANQHI010000049.1 GCA_028282705.1 Prolixibacteraceae bacterium
AGAACCAAAAATCACACTGAAAAAGCTTTCAGAATTTGGATTAACAAAAAAATGAATTTTTACTACTTTTAGCTGGTTCTGAAAAGGGGAAGCTTACAGATGCACAACTCCCTTTTTCGCAATTATTTTATTTTTTATGGATTGAATAAACGGTTTTAAGGCCTCCATTTCAGGGACGCTACTTTTTAGTTTAACCAGATTGACAACCTGAAAAGGCTTATTTTGAGGCTTATTAGGCGATTTTTTAATAATAAAAACAACATGTCATTCATTGCCATAGTTTTTCTTTGTTTTTGCTCAAACCTCAGGAGCTTTTTAAGATTATATGCCACTGCCGACATGTGCATACATTTATTCGCATTATTAATTCCGCGGGTATTTATCTTTCGTAGCCCCAAAAATTGGGTAAGTGTCCCAAGAACCGGTCCAACCGTACTTTGCCGTTTCGTTTTCAGGTACCTTCCAGTTGCCTTTTTCCGCCCTCCGTACCCGGAAGGTTACCTTCTTGTTTTTGGGGCATAGCCAGTAATTACTTTTAACCATTTACATTCTTTATAAAATTTATTGATAATCTTTGTTGTTAATATTAAAAGCTAAAGACATCTCTCTTAAGATTATTTTACCTTTGCAAAACGTAATTTGAATTTTAAAATCATGAGCGAAGAGAGGCAGATCATATTTTCAATGTACAAGGTTAGCAAAGCCTTTGAACCTAATAAACCCGTAATTAAGGATATTTCATTATCATTTTTCCTGGGAGCCAAAATCGGGATAATAGGATTAAATGGTTCAGGAAAATCCACACTATTGAAAATTATTGCTGGGTTGGAAAAAAACTACCAGGGCGAAGTTGTATTTTCTCCAGGTTATACTATGGGGCACCTCTCACAAGAACCAGTGCTGGAAAAAGATAAAACTGTTTCTGAAATCGTTAGTGAAGGTGTACAGGAAACAGTGAATATCCTGAAAGCTTATGAGGAAACCAACTATAAGTTTATGGATCCTGAAGTAATGGAAGACCTTGTAAAAATGGAAAAGTTGATTGAAGAACAGGCTCGCTTGCAGGAAGAAATTGATAGGTTGGATGCCTGGAACCTGGATAGCAAACTGGAACGTGCTATGGATGCCTTGCGTTGCCCCGCTGGAGATAAGGAAATTTCAACTCTTTCGGGTGGTGAAAAAAGGAGGGTTGCCTTATGCCGCCTGTTACTTTCTGAACCAGATATCCTATTATTGGATGAACCTACCAACCACCTTGATGCTGAATCAGTCCAGTGGCTGGAATTGCATTTGCAACAATACAAAGGGACAGTAATTTGTATAACCCACGATCGTTATTTCCTTGATAATGTAGCTGGATGGATACTTGAACTTGACAGAGGCGAAGGGATTCCCTGGAAAGGCAATTACTCATCATGGCTTGAGCAAAAATCAAAACGCCTTGCCATGGAACAAAAACAGAATACCAAAAGGCAAAAAACACTGGAACGTGAGCTTGAGTGGGTTAGGATGGCACCAAAGGCCAGGCATGCAAAATCAAAAGCCAGGCTTTCAGCTTATGACAAGCTCCTGAATGAAGATGTAAAACAAAAAGAAGATAAACTGGAAATATTTATCCCCAATGGTCCCAGGCTTGGTGAAAAAGTGATTGAAGCAAAAGGGGTAGCAAAATCCTTTGATGATACATTGCTATTTGACAACCTGGATTTCAATTTACCACCCAATGGGATTGTTGGTGTTATTGGTCCTAATGGGGCAGGAAAAACCACTTTATTTAAGCTCATAATGGGGATGGAAACTTCGAACTCAGGAAACTTTGAAGTTGGCGAAACTGTAAAAATTGCTTATGTAGACCAAGACCACAAAGGCATTGACCCTGAAAAATCAGTGTTTGATGTGATCTCACAGGGTAATGAGCTACTCATGCTGGGTGGCAGGCAAGTGAACGCCAGGGCATATGTTGCACGTTTCAACTTCTCGGGAGCTGACCAAACCAAAAAATGCGGGGTTTTATCAGGAGGTGAAAGGAATAGGCTTCACCTTGCTATGGCATTAAAAGAAGAAGGGAATGTTATCCTGTTGGATGAGCCTACCAATGATATTGATGTGAACACCTTAAGGGCACTGGAAGAAGGGCTTGAAAACTTTGCAGGTTGTGCTGTAGTAATATCCCATGACCGTTGGTTCCTTGACAGGGTAGCAACCCATATCCTGGCATTTGAGGGTGATTCAAAGGCTGTATTTTTTGAAGGCACCTATTCTGAATATGAAGAAAATAGAAAGAAAAGGCTTGGTGATACAAGCCCCAAAAGGATAAAATACAGGAAGTTAATTAATTAAGTCCAGTCCAATTCTTTTCATATTTTTCCCAACAACCTAACTCCCTCTTCTTCAATCGCAACCAATTTTTGTTTATACAAAGACCCCAGGGCTTTTTTAAAATTCTTTTTACTCATTTCAAACATCTCATATATGATCTCAGGAGATGTTTTATCATTGGCTGACATGTATCCATTATTTTGTCTTAGAAAATCAAGCACTTTCTGAGTATGAAAGTCAAACCTTTCTACCCCAGGCTTGTTTATTGAAAGGTCAATCTTTTCATCTTCCCTCACTTTTTTTATGAAACCTTTAAGTTGCTGCCCAATTTTTATTTTTTGGAAAACTTCATTTTTATATACAATCCCTGTGCTGGCTTCATCCACTATAGCTTTATACCCCAAGTCTGTTTGCCCATAAATGATCAAATCTACTTCTTCCCCTTCTTCAAAATCAACAGGCACATTATCCAGGAATTTTTCCACTTTTGATGAAGCTGCAATCCTTTGTGATTCCAGGTCAAGGTATACATAAACCACATAGGTTTTCCCTACCTCCATCTTCATATGTTGCTCACGAAAAGGGACTAAAAGATCTTTGGTAAGCCCCCAGTTGAGGAAAGCCCCAAACTTTGTTACAGCAACAACTTCAAGGACAGCAAACTGCCCAACCTCAACCATGGGTTTTTCTGTAGTTGCTATTAAACGATCTTCAGAATCAAGGTAAATAAAAACTTCTACTGCTGAACCTATTTCATATCCCTCCTGAACATACCTTTTAGGCAGTAATATCTCTCCCAGGTTTTCCCCATCCAAGTAGAAACCAAATTCAACTTCCCTAGCTATTTCTAATTGATTTGTTTTTCCTATTTCAACCATCCCAATAAACTATCTTTTTTAATGACCAAATGCTAACCTCCTGATTGCTTCACTTTGTAACCTTTCCCTTTTAACAATTCCTGTATTTTTGGGCGAAAATCACCCTGAACAAGTATTATACCTTCTTTGGCAGTCCCTCCTACCCCGCACTTATTTTTTAAATATTTACCTAACTCTTTTAAGTCATCAGTACTTCCAATAAAGCCTTTTATTAAGGTTACTGCCTTGCCTTTTCTTTGCTTTCTGTCTAATGTTACAATTAGGTGTTGCTTTTCAGGAGGCAATGTAATTTCCTCCTCTTCCATGTCATATTCAAATTTGTAATTGGGGTCAGTTGAATAAACCATTCCCAGCCTATCTTTCCAATCGTTTGCCATTTGCCTTAATTTGAGGCAAAGATAAACCATTTTGACACATTAAAGAGGAAATAAAACAGATTGGGGCAAAAGAAAAAAGGAGCCTCTGCTCCTTTTTATAATGTTAACCCCCAAACACATTGAGCAGAATGCTCAACAATTCAAATATAGATATATTTAAACCAAATTCAAAGAAAAAAACTGGATTTTTTCCTTTTTCCAATGTAAAATGCTTTGAACCAATCAAATATAAATCCATATAATAAACTACCTATTGCCTGAACATGTATATTTTATATTATCAACTAAATGAACTTTTGTAAGAAAAGCCTAAAAATCAAAAAGTTAAAGAATATTAATTAGATGTATTGTTTAAAAAATTTACCTTAAATTATCTGTGCAGAACGTAAATTAAAAGTCTATGAAATTACTAAGCTCCAGTGTAGCGAGGATCATTTTTGCAGTAGCCATGCTCATTTTTGGCCTCATGCATTTAATGGCAGGTGCAGATATGGCAGGCATGGTTCCATCATTTTTCCCGGGAGGTGTAATATGGGTCTACATTACTGGTCTGGGGTTAATACTAGCAGGTATTGCCATCATTATTAAAAAAATGGGGAAATTGGCATCTTTCCTGTTAGCCCTGATGCTATTGATTTTTGTATTGAGCATTCATTTACCTGCAGTAATTGGTGGAGACCAAATGGCAATGAGCCAGGTATTAAAAGACCTTGGATTAATGGCTTGTGCATTACTGATTGCAGGACAACTGGACTAAACTCTATCCTCCCTTCCAAAAATGCAATAAAGAGCTATAAACTCTTTGTTGCATTTTTTTTGCTTCAAATGTTGAATATTATATGCTGATACCTATTTTTATTCCAGTAAATACTTAAAATAATGAAGAAGAAATATAATTGGGCAATCTTAGGTTGTGGTAAAATTGCTGCAAAATTCAGTTCTGACATTAAACTATTACCAAATGTAACTTTGTATGCAGCTGCCTCACGTGACCTGGAAAAGGCAAAAAAATTTGCCAAAAAGAATGGCTTCATAAAATCTTATGGAAGTTATGAAGAGATGGTAAAAGATCCTGAAGTAGACATTGTATATGTAGCTTCACCACATTCCCACCATCTTGAACATACCCTTTTATGTTTGAACCATAAAAAAGCAGTACTGTGTGAAAAGGCTTTTGCCTTAAACAAAAAAGAGGCTCAAAAAATGGTGGATGCCTCACGTGAAAATAATACTTTCCTGATGGAGGCATTCTGGACTGAATTCCAGCCAAGTTTTATAAAAGCCTTACAACTTGCCAATTCAGGCGAGCTTGGTAAACTAAAAATGGTAAGGAGCGATTTTGCCTTTAAAGCATCTTACGACCCTGCCAGCAGGTTATTTAATTTGGAATTAGGAGGAGGGTCTCTCCTCGATATTGGTATCTACCCAGTATTTGTAGCTTTAAAAAGCCTTGGAAAACCAGAAAGGATAAAAGCACTGGCTGATTTTGCACCCTCTGGTGCTGAAGAAAGCATTTGTATGGCATTTAAATATAACTCAGGCCAAATGGCTACTTTGGCGTCTTCTTATGCATCAAATTCTTCCATCCAAACTGAATTCTGGTGTGAAAAAGGTTATGTAAGGCTTAACAGGAGATGGTTTACACCCACTACCCTTTCAGTTTGGAAGGATACATCCGAAAAGGAAGAGGTACTTGAATACAACTACAAAATAGGAAATGGCTACCAACATGAAGCTGCCCATGTTATGGAGTGCCTTGATAAAGGGATGATAGAAAGTGACAGGCTTCCCCTTTCTTTTAGCCTTGATTTAATGGAAACCCTTGACCGTGTCAGGCAGGAAGCAGGAATTATATTCCCAGGCCATGATGATAAAGTATTTGGTTAGCCCAGGGTATCTGCTATTTTCCTCAGCAATTCTTCTGAAGAAACAGGCTTAGTGATATACTCATTACAACCATTTGCCAGGCAGTTTTCCCTGTCTTCTTTCATTGCATTAGCAGTAACTGCAATAACAGGGATATCTTTTGTGCTATCTGCATTTTTAAGTATCCTGACTACTTCCAATCCATCCATCAATGGAAGGGAGATATCCAATAAAATAAGGTCGGGCAACAATGACTGGGCTTTTTTCAGCCCTTCAATCCCATCAACTGCCTCTTCTATTTCATATATATCCTGTAAAATTGCTTTTATGGCTACCCTGCTGTCTGCATTATCTTCAATCAATAAAACCTTTTTAACAGCATTGTCTTCTATCAATATATCCTCAGGTTCAATCACTGGGTCAGGATCAGGATGTATGTATTCATTGGCAGCAACATGGCTTGCTTCTTCCAGTTTATGTTCTTGAGTAGCAATTTCCAATGATAAAAGTATTTTAGCTTTGACCAATAGTTCATTTGACTTAATACCCTCTGATGCAACATATTGAGAATAAATATTTTTATCAGGCAAACTACTTTTATTGATCTCAGAATTTGCAATAATCAAAGTTGGGATATTCTCAAGCCCACCAACCCTTTGAAGGTTATAAACCATCCTCAAATCATTATCTGATACCACTCCTTGGTTTAAGATGATCCCAGAAGGGGTATTCTCTCCTGTTTCCTGCATGGCACCACCAATCCCTTCAGCCACTACCAGTTCAATGTCTTCATTTGAAAAAGCAGCAATGATGTTTTCAACATAATCTCCAGGGTTCTTTATCAGCAGAAGCCTTTTTTTCTCTTCCTCAACAACCCTTTCTTGCAAGGTTTCTGTTTCAACTACCTCTTCTTTATTTACTTCTGACAGTATTTTATTTATCTCAGTATGCAGCTCCTGAAGTGAAGTCTGGCTTTTTATCAATACCCTGGAAACTTTCCCATCAAGTTTTTCCTGGTCTTCTTCAGTAAGGTTTTTGGCTGTGATAATTATAACAGGCAGGTCTTTGGTTTTTTCCTGGCTCCTGATGTGTTCCAGCACTTGGAACCCATCAACCTCAGGCATTAGAAGATCCAAAATCAGTAAATCAGGGACATTTTCATCAATTTGGCGCAAGCACTCTTTCCCTCCACCTGCTGTGTTCACATTCCATTTTTCTGATTTCAACTTAAAAGACATTAACTGCAAGTCTAGGTCATTATCATCAACCAAAAGGAGTGAGTTGAATGTCCTGAATATGCTATCTACCTTATTTAAAAGTACATCTTTTATAATTGGTTTTTTAAGGTGACCAATTGCCCCAAGTGCCAACCCTGTTTTTAGGTCTTCGGAAACTGATACCACAATCACAGGTATATTTTTTGTTTTAGGATCTTTTTTTAGCTCCTGCAACACTTCCCATCCATCCATTTCAGGCATAACAATATCAAGGGTTATTACAGCAGGTTGGAATTTTTTTGCAAGCATTAAAGCTTCAGCCCCAGAAGTAGCTATAATGGTTTCATACCCTTCATCAACCAGGTAACTATTAATCTGTGATGCAACTTTTTGGTCATCATCCACAATCAGGATATTCTTTGTGCCAGGGATAGTGCCAGGTTTGAAATAGGTAACTTGTTTGGGCTCACTCCCCACCTGTGCTTCTAGTGGGATTTTTACAACAAAGGTAGACCCCACACCTAATTTACTCTCAGCAGTAATGTCACCTCCCAACAAGCAAATGGTTTTTTTAGCTATGGCCAACCCAAGTCCAGTCCCTTCATATTTTCGTGAGGTAGTACCATCAACCTGCCTGAATTCCTCAAAAATATGGGGTAATTCTTTTTCAGGTATACCTATCCCAGTATCATAAATTGTTACAGAAACCTGGTTATTTTCATTGAGTTTTGCTTTTATATTTACCTCTCCTTCATCAGTAAATTTGATGGAGTTCCCAATTATGTTTTGAAATACCTGGTTAAGTTTTTGTTCATTGGATTCAATAATAGGTAGCTCACCTTCAATTTCCAAATTTAATGCAAGCCCTTTTTTGTCGGCTATTGGGCGAATATTATCAACTACAGCATTTAATACTGAGTTTAATGAAACCCTGCCAGTATTTAAATCAATTTTCCCAGCCTCAATTTTGGAGAGGTCTAATATGTCATTAATAAGGCTAAGCAACTGTTTTCCATTCCTTTCAACTATTGAGAGGTACTCATGCTCTTCTGGTGAAAGCCTTTCTTTTGTTTTCAGGATCAACACACTTGAGAGGGCTAGGATAGAGTTAAGGGGAGTCCTCAACTCATGGCTCATGTTTGAAACAAATTCACTTTTCAGCCTGTTTGCTTCTTCAACATGTTTGCGTTGGTTATTTAACTCCTGGTTCTGGATATTTAATTCATGGGTATATTTCTGAAGCTCTTCCTTTTTATTTATAAGCTCCTGGGTTTGAGCTTCCAATTGCTTATTTACAACTGATAAATGCTCAGCCAATGTATTCCCTTTTTGGTTAGCCAGGATATTAGAATATGAGTAGTTTATGTTTAACCTTGAATGTTCCAGGGTCTCCAATGTATTTTCAGGGAATGGGTGGATACCCACCAAAACTATTATACCTGTAATATTGTTCTCATGGAGGATAGGGAAAATGATCATTTCTTTAGGAGGGATTTTCCCTGCAGAGGTAGTAAATTTAAATTTGGTTTCAGGGCTAAACTTTTTAATGTATGCAGCCCTTTCTGTTGAAATTACATCACCAAATTCGCCCAGGCAATTATCTTTTTTAAATGAGTTTTTCATTTCATCATCTGTGCCAACAGAAACAAAATGCTCAAAATGTTTTTCTTCTTCATTAAAAACAAAAAACAAACTAATGTTGGCTTTGGTAAGCCACATAAGCTTGTGTAGCAATTTTTCGCCAAACTCTTGTTTTTTTGAAATGCCCATAATGGTTTTGGAGACATCATTTACATTTTCCCAAATGTCAAAATTGGAAGAAATCTCCCTTGCCATCCTATTAAATGATTTAGCCAAAACTCCAAATTCGTTATTGGGGATGTGGGCTACCCTGGCAGCCAGGTTGCCACTTTCCAACGATTCTGAAACCTTATTAATTTTCCTGATGGGCTTAAGGACTGATTTTCCAAGCACCCATGCAAGGAGGGCTAAAACAACCAAAAGGATGATAAATAAAGCCAGGTAAGGTAAATAGAGCTGCTTTTCACCAGGGAACAACTCTTCAATATCTTGTTTTACAATAAAGCCCCACCCTGCTTCTGGAATTTGGGCATAGGCTGCAAGGACTTGCTTCCCCTCATAATCAATTTCTTCTGAAATACCTGTTTCACCTGACAAAGCTTTTGATGCTATTGCTGATGTAAACCTGTATTTTAATGCAGCTCCTGGCACATCATTCAGGTTGCTGGCTGCATAACCATCTTTGTTAATAATATAAGATTCACCTGTGTTGCCCAACCCCTGCTTTTCATCAAAGAACTTAAAAATAGAATTATCAACGAAGGTTGTAGCAACCAATATCCCTGACACTTGTTTCCCTTGTGAAATATATTCATCTTCAAAAATTGGCATGGCAAAAGCCATCACCTCTTCTGAAGAGTTATTTGCCAGGTATATGTCTTTAATGAAAAAAGCACCTGTTTTTAAGGGCTCCCTGTATAGTGGGTCATCAGTGAGGTTATCACCAAAAAGCCCAAAATTGGTTGAAACAGCAATTTGTGCAGTTACAGGGTTTATAATAAATATTTCTGAATAGACAGGATTTAATTGTAAATACTCCCTAAGCTCATTTTTGATTTCATTGTATGCTGCCCTGGTTTCATTAATTTCAAGCTCATCCCTGAACAATGGCCCAAGGTTTGCAAACCTGCTGTTTTCTGATAAAGTCCTGATATCACTTTCGCGCTGCAATAGCCAGCTACCAATTTGCTCTACTTTAAGGTTCCTAATCGCTAAGAGTTTATCATGAGCATTCTGGGTAATTGAGTTTGACTTTTGGAAATACAGGAATGCTACACTTACAACTAAAGGAAATATCCCTATGATAAGAAGCCATAAGGTTAACCTATTCTGTATGCTATTCCTTTTAAACATTTTTCCAATTCTGTATGGTTAATCCAGTTAGTAATTTACCTCCTGAATAACATGCCTACCAACAGGCAATGGTTTTGCGTTTTTTCAGTTTTGTAATAGTCCAAAATTGCGTCAAAAATATTTACCTAAATTACAAAACCTGTTTCTAATACATCAAATTAGGGGCATTTTTATAAATGCTGTGCCAAAAATTACAAAAACCAAGCCCTTTTATATTGGGCAATGGCAGCTTACATGGAAAAATTATCAATGCACAGCAATATAAATCCATACAAAATAAAACACGGCAAGTAAACCTTTAATACATATATTTCATCATAATTAAAACAATATACAAAATAAGAATAAGGGGCCTACTGCTATGTATCCCACTGGAAACAAGCACTCTAATTGGGATACTGCACAACCAGGAGTTTTGTTTAAATCAACCTTAATATGGGTTTTGAAGGATTTTATCTTGTTGCCGAAAAGAATTATTCTTTTACAAAAAAGCTAATTCCATCCTACTATTTTTGTTCTTGTTTTTTTCATAATAATAATCCTGGTAACATGTTTTGAACCTAAAATTACTCCCATTATTGGGTAATTTGTCCCAATTTGAAAACATAAGAATAGTTGTTTATTTTTTATAAATCACTGAAAGACAAACACATAATAATCAACACAAGCCAATTAGTTAATTAAGGCTAACCAAGGTTGGATAGTCGGGGTTTTCATTTTCCATTTAAAATGCCTAATTTGTAATCTGCTACAATATTTCACCCTATTTTGAAAAGTTGTTTTAATATAGTACTGAGCAGCATATTGGTGTTATTTTTCTCTAACCTTACTTTAGGGCAAGACCAGCATATTGCCCATAATAATGTTAGGATAAATATCCCTGAAGTGGCTTTATTAGACCTGGAACCTGTTAATGGGTCAACTGTTATCCTGTCACCTATCTCCCCTACACAGGCGGGCCAGGCTTTGGATTTCTCAACAAGCCAAAATTCATCAATCTGGCTTAATTACTCTTCAATTGTTAGTGCTTCCCCAGGTTCTGAACGCACCATAACTGCAATGGTTGAAAGTGAAATCCCAAGTGGGTTAAAATTGAAGTTGAATGTCGCAACTGATGCTGGAAATGGTTCAGGAAAAACAGGGACTCCTTTGAACGGGGTCATTTTAAGTTCACAAGCCCAACCCATTATAAATGGTATTGGCAGCTGTTATACAGGAGATGGTACCAACAATGGGCATTTACTCACCTACATCATGGAGCTTGATGAAGATGCCTATGGTTCTTTAAGTTTTGATATGTCTTCCACATTGAACATTGTGTACACAATTAGTGAAGGCAATTAAATTTCCTAAGGTATTTCCCTACCCAAAATCAGCAATCCCCCTATTCTAATTAGCATCCAGCATGGGTACTTTTGGAATATTGGAATTATATCTTTTATGAAGGTAAAGCACTATTATATCATTATTCTTTTGGCATGTACATTAGGTACAACAGCACAAAACAACAGTGGTAAGCACAGGGTTAATATAAACATCCCTGAAGTTGCTCTACTCGACCTTGAATCAAATGGTACAAATAACATTATTTTAAGCCCAGTAGCTTCAAATGAGGCTGGGGCCCCAGTCGATTTTTCCAATTCAAAAAATAATTCTCTCTGGATCAATTATTCCTCCATTGTTGGAAGCAACACAGAACCTACAAGAAATGTAGTAGTTTCTGTCTCACAGGAAATCCCAGCAGCTTTAAACTTAAAAGTTCAGGCATCAGTTTACAGTGGGAATGGGAAGGGCAATATGGGTACACCTTCAGGTGAAGTTGTTTTAACCACCACACCCAAGGAGATCATACAAGACATAGGTAGTTGTTACACTGGAAATGGGCCTAACAAAGGCCACCAACTCACCTATTCACTTGAATTGAAAGATGAAGATGATTATGCACTATTGGACTTTGACCAATCAGAGCCTTTGATTGTTACATACACGTTAACTGACGTTAACTGATACCATATTATACCCCTGTTTTTTTACACACAGCCCTGTTTAAATCTTTTTACTGTTTTTTATTGAATTTGCTCACTAATTATCTAACATTACAAATGTGTAATGTGAATTTAAAAACTATAAAAATTTAGCCATGCAAATTAAATCTGTTATCACATTTTTAGTTTTTGCCTCCTTAGTTGCATTCAACAACAACTTATCAGCCAAGATACTGGTATTAAATGGATTAACTCATGAACACAATAGCCTTCAAGGTGAAACAATAAAAGGTATAATTGAGATAAAAAATACAGCAGAAACTGAACAATCTGTACAGATTTACCAGAAAGATTATTGGTATTGGCACACTGGCGAAAGCAGGCATGATGAACCTGGGACACTGGAACGTTCAAATGCAAAATGGCTGACAATGAACCCCTTATTTGTTACTTTACAACCTGATGAAACTGCCAATATAGAATATGAATTAACTATCCCTTCCACAGACTCCCTTATTGGAACTTATTGGAGTGTTGTTATGGTGGAGGGCATAACCCCTCCAGATACTTCTGCACATCCTGGTGGGATGAGGATAAACACAGTTGTGCGCTATGCTGTTCAAATTATTTCAAACATTGGAGATACTGGAACCAGGAACCTTGAATTTGTAAATTTTACCCTTAATAAAGAAGAAGAGGGGACGTTACTTCAAGTAGCAATTAGCAACACTGGGGAACGTATGTTGCGCCCTGAATTGGGGATGGAAATCTATGATGCAGAGGGTGAGTCAATTGGCACATTAACTGCTGATAAAAGGAAGTTATATCCAGGGACATCTGCCAATATTACAATTGATTTATCTTCATTGAAACCTGGGAATTATTCAGGGATCCTTATTGCTGACTGTGATGAGGATCATGTATTTGGGACCAACCTGAACCTTGAAATTAAGAATGAATAGATATTTAATTATATTGCTATTCCTATTTTTTAATTCATTATTTACTTTTTCACAAAACGAAAATGAGGTAGAAATAAGCCTGGCAGGAAAAAAAAAGTCATTCATTCCAGGTAAAATCCAGACTTTGGTTTACAGGATAAAAAATAACTCTGAACAAACTCTCCATTTTCATCCAGATATAATTATCCCTGACCAATGGAAGCTGATTACAGGTTTAGGTGACTTATCTTTAAAACCCAATGAGTTTAAAATTCAAATCATAAGTATAAATATACCTTCACAGTTCCTGGTTGGAAAACAGCAAATCCGTTTTTTATTGAATGATAAGTCAGATGAAGGGAAAACCCTGTTTTCATTTGAAACTGAAGTATATATAGAAGAAGTAACCAACTTTTCTGTAAACCTGGTTGATGCACCTCCAAATACAATGGCAGGCGATGATACTGAAGCTTCTTTTGTTATACGAAATGATGGGAACAGTGAACAAACTTATACCTTAAGTTCTACCAATTGCACTATTAAGGGACAAGGAAAAATTACATTACCTCCCAGTGGCTCATCCACTGTAAAAGTTAACATTGAAACAAGTGGAGACCTGCAATCAGTTGAGACAATGGGATATACCCTTAAGGCAAAATCAAATGGTGGAGAAGAAAAACAGGCTTATAAACGAATCCAGGTTTTACCAAAATCACAAGAATCCCATGACCTGTTTCATCGTTTCCCGGTTAATATTTCCACCAGGGTGCTAAGCAAATCAGCCAATGACCAAAACAGCACAGGTTACCAGGTTGAAATTAGTGGAAAAGGAAGTATTGACCCTGAAGGTACCCATCAGATTGAATTCCTTGCCAGGGGGCCAAACCAATTTGATGTTTCACACCTTGGGCTTTATGACCAATATTACATCAGTTACAATAACAACAGGATGAAAATTACCTTGGGTGATAAATCTTATAGCTTAAGCCCATTGACAGAGCAGGCAAGGTATGGAACAGGTATAGAAGCAGTTTATGGGGTAAACCCAACAACCTCTGTTGGCTTTTTCTATGTAAAGCCCAAGTTTTTTAATGAGATTGATAATGAATATGCCCTCTTTGCAAAAAAAGAATTTTCAACAGAGAATTACCTGCAATTAAATTTACTGAGGAAAAACATGCCTTCAGGTGAAGAAAATGTGAATATTTTTAGTGCAACAGGTAATGTGAAATTATTTGATAAAACCCAGGCAGCAATTGAATTAGCAAGAGGTTTTGAAGGGGGTAAAAGTGACAATGCATTCAGGTTAACCTTAAGCTCGCAAATATCAAAATTTTCACTTTCTTCATTCTATTTTTACACAGGTGAGGATTTTCCTGGTTACTATACTAACTCCACTTTTTATTCAGGTTTTTTGAATTACCAGGTATTTAAAACAATGTCAGTAAGTTTCAATGCGCGCCGCGATTTTTCCAATGCCCAACTTGATACACTTTTCTCCACAGCCCCCTATTCAAGGTCATTGCAGGCTGGGATAAACCTAAAGCTGGGAAGTAAAACATTCTTGAAATCAACCATAAGGGCTAATGAACGTGAAGACAGGTTGCTTACCAAAAAATTCCATTATGAAACCCTTTCATATAATAGCAATATAACCCACAATGCAGGGAATTTTAATTTCAGGCTGGGGGGAGGATATGGAAAAACCACCAATTTCCTTTTGGATGAAAACAATGAAAAAAATACATTCAACACAAACCTTAACCTTTCTTACAAACCAGGTGAAAAATATAGCTTCCAGGTGCATGGTTCATATTCCAATGTAAATTCATTTATTTCTGACCAGCAAAATGATTTTATTTTTGGGGTTAATGCTTTGGCAAACCCTGTAAAAAACCTGAATATAAACCTTCATTTACAGAATTCATATTCTATTGAAGAATATTACAGGAACAGAAACCTGCTACAATTTATGATTGATTATGAATTCCTGAAAAAGCACAAAGTATCATTAAACAGTTATTATACAATTTTCAGGAAACAAGTTGAGGATCCAGAGATGACAGTAACCTTTAACTACTCATATAAGCTGGGTATACCATTAAAACAAGTTGCAGAAGCAGGGTCAGTAACAGGTAAAATTACACGCGAGAATGGGAAAAGCAGCAAAGGAATTATTGTTTACCTGAATGGGCTTTCATGCATATCTGATAAAGAAGGGAACTTCTTCTTTAAAAACATTAAGCCAGGAACCTATAACATGCTATTGGATAGGTCAATACTTAGTATGGATGAAATTGTGGACAAGATAACCCCTTTGTCTGTTGAAGTAATAGGAAACCAGGACTCAAAAATTAACTTAGCAATTACAAGTGCAGTTAATTTATCAGGGAAGTTTGCCATAAAAAAGGCACAAATTACCACTAAGTTGTTGGAAGGTGACGATATTTCACTGGGGCAAATTGTTATGGAATTGCATAGGGAAAATGAATCATACAGGATCATTTCAA
This sequence comes from Prolixibacteraceae bacterium, assembly GCA_028282705.1. GTDB lineage: Bacteria > Bacteroidota > Bacteroidia > Bacteroidales > Prolixibacteraceae > JABMQB01. Next base: position 15,028 of record JANQHI010000049.1, read on the forward strand.
ACCCTGATGGCTCATTCCAGTTTCCTTTTGTGAGGCCAGGAAAATGGTTCTTAAAGATTTTTAGGAGTGGAATGGATAAACAATATAATTTTGAGAAAGACCATTTTGAATTTGATTTTAAACCTGGAGAAACCAAAGAGTTGGTAGTTAAGGTGATAAAAAAGAAAAGAAGGATTATTTTTATGAATAATAGTATTAACTTGTCATCAGGAGGAGATAAAGAATAGATTACATATGGTAAAAAAAATAAAAGGCACATTCTTGTTAACCCTGTTTTTTTTGTTTCCCCCTATTTATGGATGGGGGCAAAATGGAGGGGGCTGGGATGAAGAAGACTATATTGATGTAGCCTTTTCAATCCCTGAAATTGCTTTAATTGATATGGAGCCTTCAAATGTACATGTTAAACTATCACTTAAAGAACAAGTCAATCCAGGTGAAGCTGTTGAAATTGGGGATGGTGAAGATAATTCAATCTGGATTAACTATACCTCTACCCTTAGTAGTTATAGCCTGGGGCGTTCAATTAATGCCCAGGTAACTTATGGTACAGTGCCTCCAGGTATCTCACTTTATCTAAGTGCATCTGAATATAAGGGAAATGGCAAGGGGTCAATGGGCAGCCCCACTGGGACAATTTCCCTTTCCAATTCACCTCAAACCATCATTTCAAACATTGGCAGGTGTTATACTGGGAATGGGAAAAACAAAGGGCACAGGCTAACCTATACCATTGAGGTCACTGATTATTCAAAACTTGAATATAGTGAGGCCAGTGACTTGCAGGTTACTTATACAATTAGTGACATTTGATAGTATGAACAGGATATTTTTACTCATAGTTTTTTTCTTACTGGTTGTGGGTGCAACAGGCCAGCCACTGGTTGTAACCACCTCTGGTGGCCCATCATTCCACTCTTCAGTGTTTTCTTTAACTGAAGCAGGAAAAAATTTTAAATCAAGGGCTGTTAGCCAAACAAAAGGGTATTTAGATGTAACCTCCACCAATTATTGGTACAATTATTATTCAAATTATAGGTGGAGGATATCAGTATACAGGTATGATGTAATTTGGGCACAAGAACTGTCACTCCAAATAAAAAGGGTGAGTAATGGTACAAGGGTATCAAATTCAGGGTCAATATCAGGTGGAAAATCCTGGATTTCAGTAAGCAACATACCCCAGTACTTTTTTAAGGGTTCAGGGGCATGGTCAAACATCAAATTAAACTTCAGGTTACAAAATGTTTCAGTATTGATCCCTGCTGATGATTATCAAACTACCCTGGTATTTACCATCTATGAAGATTGATATACCATCATTAGGTAAAGCCCATAGCTACCTAACTATATAACTTTACACCTCAATTTTATCATTAACAACTTTCAGGATGGCATCCTCAATTTCCTGAGCATCAGCATAAATACTATTGGTTTCAGAGAGCATTTTTTGCTTGAAATCCCCATCATAAAAATCAACAAGGTTTATCTTCACATTCAGGAATGCCCCTTCAACTGCAGCCCTGGCACAGATGGCTCCTACTCCAGCATCAGAAACTGAATTTGGGTTGCCTGTTTCAGCCATAGCCTTCATAACCTCCATTACTCCTAAGGCTAGTTTCATCACTTTTAGAGGTACTAACACAGCATTTTTTGTAGCTTTATTTATGGCATCCTGCCTTTCTTTTTTCTCTGTTTCTGAGGATTTTGGCAATGAAAATGCTTCCATTATTTTATTGAATGCTTCTGTATCCTCATCAACACTGCCCAATAGCTCATTATAGTAATATTTACCTTTTTCAGCCCAAACTGAGAATTCTTCCCAACGTGAATCCCAACCGCGCTTATGTGCTGAAAGGTTGGCAACCATGGTTCCCAGTGCTGCCCCCATAGCCCCAGCATAAGCTGAAACAGAACCACCTCCAGGTGCAGGGCTTTCTGATGCTGTTTCTTCAACAAAGCCTGCCAGTGTTTTATTTACCAGCAAATCATTGTTTTCACCTTCCATTAAATATTCAATGATCTTTTTCTGAGGGTCAAATGGGGTGAGTTCATCAAGCCCCAATGACTTGACTGCTATCTTAATGATCTCATTGTCAGGGATACCAGTTGACCTTTCCTGTTTTTGAAGGAAATACTTTCCTGCTTCAAGCATGGCATTTAATGGCACCACACCCACTAATTCAGAGCCAGTAACCCTGATGCCCCTTTCCCTGGCTTTTTCACACACTTCATCAAAAGCCACATGCACAGGGGTAACTGTTATGTCAGTCAGGTTCATTGATATTTGGGCTACCCCATATTCTTTAATGTACCAACCAATAGCCCTCACCTTTTTCAATGTCCCGGGGATGCGCACAGGTTCCCCATTTTCATCTTTTACAATTTTGCCTGAAACTGGACCTCCTTCACGTTTTACCCTTCCTGCTTCACGCACATCAAAAGCAATGGCATTAGCCCTCCTGGTTGAAGTGGTATTCAAGTTGATATTATAAGCCACCAGGAAATTCCTTGCCCCAATGGCAGTTGCCCCAGTTGTAGCTACCTGGGCATTCCATTCAGCAGGACCAAAATCTGGTTTCCATTCTTCAGAACTTATGCGTTCGCGTAAAGCTTCATACTCACCTGAGCGGCAATTGGCCAAGCTTCTCCTTGCTTCTGATCTTGCAGCAAATTCATAACAATAAATTGGGATATTGAGCTCTCTTCCAACCCTTTCAGCAAGTTTTTGAGCATATTCAACTGTTTCCTCCATGGTGATGTTTGCAACAGGTACCAATGGGCAAACATCAGTTGCACCAAAACGTGGGTGTTCTCCTTTGTGAGACTTCATATCAATAACAGCAGCTGCCTTTTCAATCCCCCTGAAAGCTGCTTCTATAACATCTTCAGGAGACCCAACAAATGTTACCACAGTCCTGTTGGTAGCCTCACCTGGGTCAACATCCAATAACTTTATCCCTGGAACACCCTCAATTATTTCAGTTATTTGTTTAATAACTTCTTTATCCCTTCCTTCTGAAAAATTTGGAACACATTCAATAATCTTCTTCATTTATTATCTTTTTTGCTGTTTACTGAATTTCACCATTCAATAAAACTGTATCAATTAAATTAGAACCAAACATATATGGTATATATTCATATCCTGGTATTTGTTTTGTTACCAACAGGTTAGCTTGCTTTCCTTTGGTAATTGTGCCTAATTTACCTTCAACCCCCATGGCATATGCTGAATTCAGGGTGGTTGCATTGATGGCCTCTTCAGGCAACATTTTGTATTTGATGCAAGCAAGTGAAATAATAAAATTCATGTTCCCTGAAGGTGATGAGCCCGGGTTAAAATCAGAAGCCAAAGCCACAGGCAAACCTGCTTCAATCATTTTCCTGACAGGGGATAATGGCAGGTTCAGGAAAAATGCTGCACCAGGCAGCACAGTAGGCATAGTCCTTGAACTTTTCAGGTGGCTTATCTCATCATCTCCAACATATTCCAAGTGGTCAACTGACAAGGCATCATGTTTTACACCAACCTGTATACCTCCAGAATAATCCAATTCATTAGCATGGATCTTCCCCCTTAAACCATATTTACTTCCTGCCTTTAAAATGCGTTCAGTATCTTCAACACTAAAAAAGCCTTTATCACAAAAAACATCAATATAATCAGCTAACCCCTCTTCTGCAACCTTTGGCAACATCTCGTTTACGACCAAATCAACATATTCATTTTTCCTTGATTTGAATTTTAACGGGATAGCATGTGCCCCTAAAAAAGTGGATTTAATAGTCATGGGTGCAGTTTCTTTTAACCTTTTTACCACCCTGAGCATTTTGATCTCATCTTCTGTATTTAAACCATACCCACTTTTTATTTCAATAGCACCAGTGCCTGTTTTTATTACCTCAAATATCCTTTCAAGGGCTTGCTCATACAATTCTTCCTCTGTTGTTTCATGAAGCAATTTTGCAGAATTGAGTATACCTCCTCCCTTTCTTGCAATTTCTTCATATGATAACCCCTTTATTTTATCAACAAACTCCTTTTCCCTAGAGCCTGGGTAAACAATATGGGTATGGGAATCACAATAAGCTGGCAATACCACCCTTCCCGAGCAATCAATTTCCATCATAATCTCATCCTCAAAGGGTGAGTTTTCTAAATTTTTCATGCTTCCAAAATCAATAATCTTCCCATCCTTGACCAGCAAAAAAGCATCTTTAATTTTTTCCAGGTTACCCATATCTTTCCCCTTTTTACAGGAAAGCCCCATATTATCCACCTGGAGAAGTTCTTTAATATTAAACAATAATTTCCCCATCCTTAAATTCACTTATAGTTCTAAATGCACAAATACCTTAGATTGCCCTAAATAATAAAACAAAAACCAGTTAATATATGCTATTAATCATTAATTAAAGATGTTAGCCTAAATTAACACCCCTTTACATCTGCAGCATTAAATTTATTATTTTAGGACGATAAATACATAACTATTATGCTAAAAAAAGTTCCACATACCTACACTATTATCTTCTCATTACTTATTTTTTCAGCTGTGCTTACTCTTATATTGCCTGGTGGGGAGTTTGAAAGGCAGGTAGTTACAGTTAATGGTGTTGAACGTGAAGTGGTTGATGGAAATTCTTTTCATTTTATTGAAAGTAACCCTCAAACCTGGCAGGTTTTTTCAGCTTTTTTTGAAGGATTCCTGAATACTTCAAATATCATTGCCCTTATTTTAATGATTGGTGGGGCTTTTTGGATCATTAATGACAGCAAGGCTATTGACATTGGCATTTATTCATTCCTGAAATATTCCCATAACCTTGAAAAGAACAAACTGATCAGAAAAGTTGGAGTTGACAATATAATCATTGTTACTACCATGTTGATGTTCAGCTTTTTTGGGGCTGTGTTTGGTATGAGTGAGGAAACCATTGCATTCACCATTATTTTTGTCCCACTGGCTATTTCTATGGGGTATGATTCTATTGTAGGTGTTTCATTGTGTTTTGTTGCAGCTGCATTAGGATTTGCTGGAGCCATGCTCAACCCGTTCACAGTTGGTATTGCCCAAGGGCTTTCTGACATCCCCCTTTTTTCGGGCATTGAATACAGGTTGTTTTGTTGGGCTGTTATTAATTTTGCAGGGATTTTTTACATTTTGCGTTATGCAAGGAAAATAAAAAAAGACCCAAAAGCCTCACTGGTTTATGATGATGATGAATATTGGCGCAAAAATGCTGAAATGGGTAAAATTGAAATAAAACAAATCATGCCCAAAAAGGCTTGGGTAGTTTATGGAATTACAAGCCTGGTACTAATCCTGTCCACCTATAATAAGCTTACCACTACATTAACCATTGGCAGCAACACAGCCAATATACCTGCAATGCCTGTTTTAACAGGGCTTTTTATCCTTACAGGGTTTTTATCACTCAAAAAATCTGTCCATTATTTCATCATCAACCTGCTACTTTTTACTGTTGGGTTTTTAATTATTGGAGTGATGGGTTATGATTGGTATATCCTGGAAATTGCTACTATTTTCCTGGGGCTGGGCATTGTGTCAGGGATTGCATTAAAAAAATCGCCCAATGAAATTACCAAGCTTTTCCTTGAGGGGGCTAAAGATATTTTACCAGCAGCCCTGGTGGTAGGCCTGGCTGGTGGTATTATTGTTATCCTGAAAAATGGGCATGTTTTAGATACAATCCTCTATTATGTTTCTGAAGTTTTAAATGATTTTGGCAAGGTTGGTACCATCATAGCTATGTATTTTATCCAGACAGCTATCAATATTTTTATCCCATCAGGGTCGGGACAGGCAGCCCTTACTATGCCTATTATGTCACAGTTTGCTGATTTGGCAGGTATCTCAAGGCAAGCTGTTGTATGTGCTTTCCAATTTGGTGATGGTTTTACCAATATGCTGACTCCTACTTCAGGGATTTTAATAGCTGTATTGGGGATTGCAAAAATACCTTATGAAAAATGGTTCAGGTGGGCAGCTCCATTTATCCTGATGCTGGTTGTCATTGGGTTGCTATTATTGATCCCAACTGTTACCCTGAAACTAAATGGGTTTTAGGCAAAAAAAAGCCCGCCAAAACCTGACGGGCCCAATTCCTTTTATACTGACAAGTTTTACTCATCAACAGAAATGGCCTCAACAGGGCAAACCTCTGCACATGAACCACAATCTGTACATAATTCGGGGTCGATCACATAAATATCACCTTCTGCAATTGCATCAACGGGGCATTCATCAATGCAAGTCCCACATGCAATACACTCGTCAGAAATCTTGTATGCCATAACAGTTCATTTAAAATTTAACATGTTAAAGGTAGCAAATGTACAAAGTTTCATAAAATTTCAAAGGTCATTTAGAATTTATTTCCAACCACTTATACACACACCATATAACTAACTGGCTATCTGTTATATTACAAAACATATCATCATTAATATTGAATGAATCTAACTTTCATCATGGCAAACCTAAGCAACTAAATATCATTGTTTTCTCTGTAAAATTTACATATTTGTGTTAACCCACATTTTACACATTTAGGTTTGCGTGCAACACATGTATACCTACCATGCAATATTAACCAATGATGGGCTTTTGCAACCAGGTGCTGAGGTATATATTCCATCAACTGGTTTTCAGTAGCTAAAGGGTTTTTTGCATTCACGCTCAAGCCAATCCTTGCTGCTACCCTAAAAACATGGGTATCTACAGCCAATGTAGGCTTATTATAAACTACTGAAGCAATCACATTGGCTGTTTTCCTCCCGACCCCAGGCAATTTCTGCAATTCATCAACTTCACTGGGCACTACACCACTATATAGCTCAAGCAGCTTCTTGGACATCCCCACCAAATGCTTTGCTTTATTGTTTGGGTATGAACAGCTTTTAATATACTCAAATACCTCCATAGGATCAACATCAGCCATTTTCTGTGGTGTTGGAAACCTTTCTAGCAGTTCTGGTGTAATTTGGTTAACCCTCTTGTCTGTACATTGGGCTGAAAGGATTACAGCTACCAGAAGTTCAAAAGGATTTGCATATTCCAATTCTGTTTCCGCAATTGGCATTTCTTTCTCAAAATATTCAATGACCTTTTCAAATAGTTCTTTTCTTCTCATTGGCTCATTTTTAGTTTTGACCATAAAAAGCTACAATATAGTGTAACAAAAATTAAAAAAAGAACCAGTTTAGCAATGAAGTGGTTTTAAAACTGATAACAATTAATGGCTCATGTACACAGGCTATTTTCTCCAATTGTTTAATTTTACATCCCAATTTACAGGACATGACACCATATATTCAAGCTGAAAATTTATCAAAAAGGATAGGAGACCTGCTCTTATTTGAAAACATATCTTTTACCATATTTAAGGATCAAAAGGTTGCATTAATTGCAAAAAATGGGACAGGGAAAACTACTTTGCTTGAATTATTATCAGCGAGAGATTCCCCTACTGATGGGAAAATCACTGTTACCAATGACATTAAAATTGGTTATTTTGAGCAAATACCAAAACTTAATACAACTAATTCTGTTTTTGATGAGATTTTCCAATCAGATAGTGAAAAATTAAAGGCCATCCAGGATTTTGAATTGGCAGTAAAACATAACAACCAGGATGAAATCTCAAAAGCTTCTGCAAAAATTGACCTGTTGGGAGCCTGGGATATTGAAGTAACTATAAAACAAATCCTAACCAAGCTAAAAATTACCAACTATGAACAAAAGGTGGGTACATTAAGTGGAGGACAGCAAAAACGCCTTGCCCTTGCCAAAGTCCTTATTGATGAACCTGACCTGTTGATCATGGATGAGCCTACCAACCACCTTGACCTGGAAATGATTGAATGGCTGGAAGAATACCTGAAAAGGTCAAATGCTACATTGCTCATGGTCACCCATGATAGGTATTTCCTTGATAGGGTATGCAATGAGATCGTTGAAATGGATAACAACCAGATTTACAGGTATAATGGGAATTACACCTATTTCCTGCAAAAACGTGAAGAGCGCATCCAACAGTTCCAATCATCAGTTGAAAAAGCAAAGAATTTGTTGAAAACTGAACTGGAATGGATAAGGCGCATGCCCAAAGCCAGGGGAACCAAAGCAAAATACAGGATTGATTCATTTTATGAACTGAAAGAAAAAGCCGGGCAACGGGTAAAAGATGAAAACATTGACCTTTCTGTTGGCACATCAAGGTTAGGGAAAAAGATCATTGAAATTAATAATGTATCAAAATCCTATGGTGAAATTGACCTAATCACCAACTTCAGCTATAATTTTTCCAGGTTTGAAAAAATAGGGCTGGTGGGTAATAATGGGACAGGAAAAACAACTTTCCTGAATATCCTTACAGAAAGCATATCTCCTGACAAAGGGAAAATAGAAATTGGCAAAACTGTAAAATTTGGGTATTACAAGCAAGATGGTATACATTTCAAACCAAAAGATAAGGTTATTGATGCAGTAAATAAAATTGCTGAATACATCTATTTTGGGAATGGGCAAAAGATGAGCAGCACACAGTTGCTCACGCGGTTTTTATTCCCTCCTGAAACACAATATTCATACATTGAAAAGCTTAGTGGTGGCGAGCAAAGGAGGTTATACCTTTGTACAGTATTGATGCAAAACCCTAATTTCCTGATATTGGATGAACCTACCAATGACCTGGATATCATGACCCTTAATGTACTGGAAGAATACTTGGCAGAGTTTCCTGGTTGTGTGGTTATTGTTTCACATGACCGTTTTTTCATGGATAAAATTGTTGATCACCTTTTTGTTTTTGATGGAAAAGGGGCAGTTAAAGACTTCCCAGGAAATTATACCCTATACAGGTCATGGCTGGAAGAAAACAATCAGAAGGCAAAAACTACCAAAGAGCCAAAACCTGTTGCTAACCATCAGAAAGAAGCCCAAAAAAGTGTTGGAAAAAGGAAATTATCTTTTAATGAAAAAAGGGAGTTTGAGCAGCTGGAAACAGAAATTGCCAAAATGGAAACTGAAAAAAGCCAGCTTGAAGAAGAGCTAAATTCAGGTGGTTTATCCCATGAAGAATTATTCAAAAAATCAGAACAGCTAAACCACCTAAAAATGCAACTGGATGAAAAAGAATTGCGTTGGCTTGAGCTTAGTGAGCTGGTTGATTGATTGGTTTGATCCAACTGGTTGAATAGCCAAATAAACATTCTCCACTTATACTGCTTATTTGTTCCAATTCTAAATAATCAAATATTTTGAACCATTTTTATTATTAGTTTTTTTTATACAACACATTGTATAAATGGAGAGAATTAGGTATAATGGATTTAAGATTGAAAGAGGTATTCCCATTTTTTGAATCTGCACTGGTCAGCAAAATCATTGAAAAAGGTACAATCAGGATGTTCTCGCCAGGAGAAGAACTGATCAGGGAAGGGCAGTTTATAAAAAGTTTCCCCCTGATCCTTTCTGGGCTTATAAAAATTACCAGGCAAAGCAAAGAGGGCAATGAGTTGCTGCTTTATTACTTAAAAGAGAAGGAAGTCTGTTCAGTGTCTCTTACCTGCTGCCTTAATCAAAAGGTAAGCAAAATAAGGGCAGTTGCAGAAACAGAAACACAAGCTATATTACTTAAAACCAACCTTTTGGAAGATTGGATAAGTACCTACCCCACCTGGAAGCAATTTGTTATGCAATCAATCCAGTCACGTTTTCAGGAATTGCTTGAAACTGTGGATAACATTGCTTTTTTGAGAATGTATGAGCGCCTGGTTAAATACTTCACAGACAGGTTCCAGTTCAAGTGGACCTGACATTTTTTTTTGTATCTAGTGTAATTCGGTAAATGCGTTTGGTTTCAGGAGTTACCCTGAAGCGGTTATCAATCCTTTTCCCTATTATCCATGCCACCTTATCCCCACTATATAAAATATGTGTATTCTCTTTTTCAGGAATAGATAATTTTTTATCAATAAAAAAATCGCTCAGTTTTTTAAAACCACTCATACCCAGAGGCTGGAAGTATTCTCCTTGCTGCCATTTTTTTATGATCAATGGGAAATCAAGCTTATCAAAATCAAGGCAGGCAATGATATCTGACTTTGGGATTTTATACCCTTCAGCTTCAAACAATTCAAACTTTAACCTAATTGGCTCATTGATCTTTTGATCATCCTTATTTATATATGTATTCCTTCCTATATATTCCTCTTTTTTGCTGACTATCAATATTTCACGATCTTTCACCACCCTATATCCTGCTGAATAAAACTTCTTCCCAGGTTGTTCTTTTAAACTATCATGTACCTCATTTATAACAGCAGAATTAAATTGGTATTCATAAAGAATTTCAAACAAAAGGATTTTAGGGAATTTTGATTGAAGAAGGTTCTCAATATTAACCTCAATAACCTCACCTTTTATAGCTATTACATCCTGCTTTTCAGACTCAATTGTTTCTAGGAATACTTCCTCAACTTCTTTCAAATGCCCAATGGATGCAATTATGTTTTCCCTGGCTGCAAGCAAAAGCTCATCAAACTGAGGCAAAATATTATGCCTTATAAAGTTCCTCCTAAATATGGTTGTATTGTTTGAAGAATCTTCCCTGAATACAATTTCCTTGTCAAATGCATAATCCAGGATTTCTTTCCTGTTTGCAAACAGTAGTGGCCTCACTAAATTGCCTGACTTTGGTTTTATGCCTGTTAACCCTTTTATACCTGTTTTCCTGACCAAATTGATAAAGAATGTTTCAATAACATCATCCTGATGGTGGGCAGTTGCTATAAAATTAAAGCCATTTTGCTGCCTTATTTCTTCAAAATATTCATAACGCAATTGGCGGGCAGCCATTTCAATAGATATAGATTCCAGCTTTGCATAGGCTTCTGTGTCAAAGCTCTTGGTATAAAACTCAATACCATGCCTTTTTATGTAATCAGCAACAAATAATTCATCAGAATCAGACTCTTTCCCCCTCAACTGAAAATTACAATGGACAACACCAAATTCAAAACCTGATTCATGAAAAAGGTTTAACAAAACCATGGAATCTACCCCACCACTAACAGCCAATAATATCTTGTGCTGTGGTTGAAACAACCCTTCTTCTGAAACATATTTTAAAAATCGCGGCAGCATTTTTTTAACCCATTTCTGTTACCAATTTGCTAATGTTAACAATAACTTCAACAGCTTTTTTCATTGAATTCACAGGGACAAATTCATAGGGGCCATGAAAATTATGCCCCCCAGCAAAAATATTGGGGCATGGCAACCCCATGTATGAAAGCCTTGCCCCATCAGTGCCTCCCCTGATTGCCCTGACTTTAGGCTCAACCCCAGCAATAAGCATGGCATTTTTTGCCAGTTCAATAATATGCTTCACTGGTTCTATTTTTTCGCGCATATTGTAATATTGGTCATTCATTTCCAGTTTTACCAATTCTTTACCATACTCCAGGTTTACCATCTGTACAATTTCTCTGAGCAATTCCTTTTTGGCTTTGAACTTTTTAGCATCATGGTCACGAACCAGGCATTTTATGGTAGCATTTTCTACTGTCCCATTAAATGAGAGCAAATGGTAGAACCCTTCATATTTTTCAGTATGCTCAGGCCTTTGTGAAGGTGGCAACATGGCTATCAACTTATGCCCAACCCATGTGGCATTTACCATTTTATTTTTAGCTGCACCAGGATGCACACTGCGCCCTTGTATGTTTATTTTAGCAAAAGCTGCATTAAAATTCTCATACTCCAGTTCCCCTATCTCTCCCCCATCCAGGGTATATGCAAAGTCAGCCCCAAACTTTTTAACGTCAAATTTGTCAGCCCCTTTGCCTATTTCTTCATCAGGGGTAAAACAAATCCTGATCTTCCCATGTGGTATTTCAGGATGTTTTATCAAATATTCAGCAGCAGTAATTATTTCAGCTACTCCTGCTTTATCATCAGCCCCAAGTAAGGATGTACCATCAGTGGTAATGATGTCTTCACCAATATAGTTTAGAATTTCAGGAAACTCCTTGGAGTCAATCTTTACACCACTTTCTCCTAAATCCAGTACGTTCCCAGTGTACTTTTTCACTATTTGCGGGTTTGCATTCTCACCATTAAAATCAGGGCTTGTATCCACATGTGCAATAAATCCCACCACAGGGCACTCTTTTTTAGTGTTTGAAGGGATGGTTGCAGTTACATACCCATTTCCGTCAAGCATAATTTCATCCAACCCTATTTCTTTCAACTCCTCAACAAGTTTCTCAGCAAAAACAATTTGCCTTTCTGTACTGGGGAAACTCTCACTATCAGGGTCAGAGGTTGTATGTTGTTTTACATAACCTAAAAATCTTTCTACTACTTTATCCATAACTTACACATCATCTGCATTAAAACTAAATCCTAAACGTTTTCCTGTCTTTATTTTTGAAAAGTGCATTTTCTGAGCCATCTGGTCAACTGTAGCAATCTTCACCTGGTCATAAGGTGGTGCCAACAAGTCAAATTGTACTGAATACTGGATAGCTATTTCTACTATCTGCCTTAAAAAACCTGGGGATATGGCATCAACTGCAAAATCTTTCAGCAGTTCATCTGATTGCCTTTTACCTTCCACGAAAAAATGTTTTTCCTTGTTGACAAATATCCTGGCTATCAGGTAACCCAGGTCATTTAAACGATTATACCTAAATGAATCTGAAAGGAAATTATAAATGTTTATGATCCCACAATAGCTCCTGGATATGTCCTCTTCAACATATTTCATTTTGCGGATTGGGTGTTGGTTATCAAATTCAAAAACATTTGTGTGCATACTGAATATCAGGATATCCCCACCAACATTAAACTCAGCTTCAAATGCCCCCCTGTCTCTAAACTTGGGTAAATATTTATCTGGTACTTTACCTTTCAATAGTTTTATGTAATCCTTTTCAAGTTGCTTTAACACCTTTTTCAGGATAACAAATGTTTGCAGGGTATTATCATATACTTGTTGTTTGATAGTTGATTTTAGGATGTAGGTTTCTACAACACTATTCCTGAACTCCTTTTCTTCGCTCATCTGGATATGTTTTTATTCAACTAAAATTACACAAAAAAAGTACCTAAAAAAAGAAAAGCAACCCAATTGAGCTGCTTTTCAAGATATCTAATTTACCATTAATATGACAATGCAAAAAGAACCCTACGAGAAGAAGGGTTTCCTGAATAAACACATTTACCTTCTTCATTTTCATATTCCAAAGGCAGGCACCTGATGGTAGCTTTTGTTTCTTCCTTAATTTTTAATTCAGTTTCAGAAGTACCATCCCAGTGGGCTAATACAAAACCACCTTTATTTTTCAATACATCTTTAAATTCATCAAAGGTATCCACTTTAGTGATCATTGATTCCCTGTAATCAAGTGCTTTTTTATAGATATTTTCCTGAATATCAACTAGGAGTTTCTCAATATATTCATCAATATTTTCAACAGGTACCACTTCTTTTGTAAGGGTATCCCTGCGCGCTACTTCGCAAGTACCATTTTCAAGGTCCCTTGGCCCCATGGCTATCCTTACTGGTACACCTTTCAATTCATATTCAGCAAACTTCCAACCAGGTTTCCTATTATCCTTATCATCATATTTAAAAGAAATATTCCTTCCCTTCAACTTCTCTGTTATAGCATTTACTTTTTCAGAAATTGCAGCTAATTGTTCACCTTTCTTATAAATAGGGACAATAACTACCTGATAAGGCGCAAGTTTAGGAGGAAGCACCAAGCCATTATCATCAGAGTGTGCCATAATTAATGCCCCCATTAACCTGGTGGAAACACCCCATGATGTAGCCCAAACATATTCTTCTTTCCCTTCTTTGTTAGCAAACTTCACATCAAATGCTTTAGCAAAGTTTTGCCCCAAAAAGTGTGATGTTCCAGACTGTAAAGCTTTTCCATCCTGCATCAAAGCTTCAATGGTGTAAGTATCTAATGCACCAGCAAACCTTTCATTTTCAGTCTTCAAGCCCTTAATAACAGGTACTGCCATATACTTCTCAGCAAACTCACTATATAAGTTTATGATCTTTTCTGTTTCCTCAATTGCTTCCTGTTTGGTAGCATGAGCAGTATGCCCTTCCTGCCAAAGGAATTCAGCAGTCCTTAAGAACAACCTTGTACGCATTTCCCACCTCACAACATTTGCCCATTGGTTTACCAAAAGGGGCAAATCCCTGTGTGATTGTATCCAGTTCCTATAAGTATTCCAAATTATAGTTTCAGAGGTTGGACGTATAATTAACTCCTCTTCCAGTTTGGCATCATCATCAACAACAATCCCATTTCCACTGGGGTCATTTTTTAACCTGTAATGGGTTACCACTGCACACTCTTTTGCAAATCCCTCAACATGGTCTGCTTCTTTACTAAAAAATGATTTTGGTATAAATAATGGGAAATAGGCATTTACATGGCCTGTTTCTTTGAACATTTTATCAAGCTGGGCTTGCATCTTTTCCCATATAGCATAGCCATAAGGTTTTACAACCATACATCCACGCACAGCTGAATTTTCGGCCAAATCAGCTTTTATTACCAAATCCTGATACCATTGTGAGTAATTTTCACTCCTTGAAGTCAATTCTTTAGCCATTTTACTAAATTTGGTATAGATTTTGCGAACTTTGTTTTTTGAATTCGGTTACAAATAAAGCAAATATTATTGACATTAAATAAATCGGGAGGACTTGTTATGAAAACCAGGCTTTTAATATTCGCGGCAGTTGCATTTTTATTTAGTGCATGTTCTACCGGCACTTATATGGCCGGCTCTTATCAGGACGATATTTACTTCAATCCTGGTGATATCCCACCACCATCAATTAGTGAAGATGAAGGACAGGCTGTTAAAGAAAAATCGGCAAAACAAGCTGATGAAAAACTGATTATCAGCCATATTGAGGATGCTGATGATGGCTCAAAAGTAATGAATAATTACATTTTTGATGATCAAAAAGGAGATGGTTACATTGATGCCCAAGTTTATAATCTAGACCAAATGGAACCTGAAGATAGTGACACGACAGTTTTGTATAATGATGATGAAGTGAAGTATGTAATCAATAATTATTATGATGATGGTTATGTAGATTATGCTTACAGGATCAGAAGGTTCCACCGCCCATATTTTTATGACCCATTTTATTGGGATGCCTGGTACTATTCTGACTTGTACTATGGATACCCACATTATTCTCCTTACTGGGGAGGCTATTGGGGTGGGTTTTATGGGTCACACTTAAGCTATTGGGGTTCACATTATTATTCTCCTTTTTCTTTTAGTTTCTGGGGGTTTTATGGATACCCACATTATTACAACCACTGGCATCATCCATATCATTATGGAGGCTGGTATGGGAATTACATTACCTATAATAACAGATCAAATGGAGTTGTTAATTATGGGCGCAGGACAAGTTTGAATAACTATGCAAATTATGGGAGCAGGAACTCAAGCCCACAAGCAAGAACTACTGCAACCAATAGGTCTGTAAATGATACTAAAAGCAGGACTATCCAGGATACAAGGAGGTCTGTTTCATCAACAGGGACAAGAAGGGCAGTTGAAAACAATTCAGGAACAAGGTCAACCTCTACAAACAGGGTATTGGTTGAAAGAAGAAGGGGAACCACAAGCAATAATGCTTACAGGAGCAGTTCAAGCAACACCAGGCAAAGAAGTTCAAGTTCTGTTTATACCCGCCCATCAAATAATTCAAGAAGGGCTTATACAAACTCTTCAACAACCAGGTCATATAGCCCAAGTTATAGTAAACCAAGTACCTCAACCAGGTCAAGCTATAACAATAGGCAGAGTTATTCATCTTCTTCAAATGTCTATTCAAAACCAAGAGTGGTGAATAGTTCTACTACAAAGAGGAAATCAAGCAGTTATTCAACACCTAGTAGAAGTAGCTCAAGCTATAATAAAAGTTACAGGTCTAGTTCTACCTATAATAGGAGTAGCAGTAGGTCGAGCACCCCAACAAAAAGCTATAGGCCATCTTCAAGTTCAAGGAGTTCAGGAAGCTCTGTAAGGAGTTACTCATCTGGAAGCAGCAGCAGAAGCAGTGGTAGTTTCAGGTCTTCCAGCAGCAGTAGTTCTTCCAGGTCATCTGGAGGAAGAAGGTAACAAACATTTTTATTTGGAATAACGCCCTTCAATGTAATGGGCAACATTTGTAACAAATCTATCCTGGCTTTTACGACAAGGTATATGTAGTTTATTCTATAGACAATAGAAAACAAAGCAATAAACGGGTTCAAGTTAATAGAAACAAAACTTTAAGAAATATGAAACGGATATTAATAATATTTATCTTGGCTGTCCTTACTCCTGCCATAGCAATTTCACAAGGAGTCATTGATGCCTACCGTTTATCTTCTCATAAAATAAATGGTACAGCCAGGGCAGCAGCTATGGGAAATGCTTTTGGGGCTTTAGGTGGAGATTTCACATCTCTTTCAATAAACCCTGCTGGAATTGCAGTATACAGAAGCAATGAATTTGTTTTTACACCAACATATAATTTCAATGAATCTAAAGCTATGTTGGGTAATTCATTATTTTCTGATGATAATTCACAATTAAAATTGAATAATATTGGATTTGTTGGGACTTATACATCCAATAATAAACAATCAGGGATCGTGAGTTTCAATTTTGGGATTGGTTACAACAATGTCCTGAATTATGACCACGATTTTTCGGCTGATTATAATAGTTCTTCAGCCTCTTTCCTTGATGGAATAGTTGGCTATGCAAATTCAGAAGGTTTGTTAAATGGATATTTAAACAGGGATATCAGGGATGTCTGGTTTGTTGATTGGCCTGCCAAATTAGCCTGGGAAACCTTCCTTATGGATGCTGTTACAGATGAGCAAAATAATATTATTGACGGGCAATATGTAAGTTTACTTTATGAAAATGAACTGGTTGACCAAAAGAAAGTTATTGACCAAAGAGGAGGTATCCATGAGTTTGTATTAAGTGGTGGCCTGAATATTGACCACAAACTTTATTTGGGTGCTACATTTGGGATACAAGATGTAAATATTAAACAATTAACTGCTTACACTGAATACCTGGAAGGAAACAACTCATTCACCTATTATGATGACTTATATATTGACGGTGAAGGCTATAATCTCAAACTAGGATTGATTTTTAGGCCAGTAAATGCATTAAGGCTCGGGATTGCCTACCACACACCAACCTATTATTTCCTGAAAGAAGAAAATACATTAGCGATGCAAGCCAGGTTGCAAGAAGATTATTATGATGAAGGGACTAACCTCTATGACTATGATTTTCGTTCTCCAGCTAAATTGATATTGAGTGGTGCCCTGGTTTTAAATAAACAAGCAATAATAAGTGTTGATGCTGAATACCAGGATTATTCAAACATGAAGTTTAAAAATGGAGGGGTTGATGGAGAAGATGATTTCAATGATATAAATCCTGATATTAATGGGGCTTATGAAAGTGTGGTTAATTTAAAACTTGGGGGTGAATTCAAACTAGCACCTCAATTTGCACTAAGAGCTGGTTATGAGTACTATGGGAACCCATTTAAAGCAGGTCCATCAAGTGAATTTACTGTATTAACTGATGATAGTTCAGTACTTTCTGGAGGATTTGGGTATACTTCAGGCAAATTTTTCGCAGATTTTGCTGTACGCCAATCTACTGAAAAATACTCTGTATACAACATACAGCCTAACATGGCTGCAATAGGGCTTGAAAATATAAATACAAGTGCACTGTTTACACTTGGGTTCAGGTTTTAGATTATCATTTAAATATTATTGGAAAGGCAATTGGGTTAAACTAGTTGCCTTTTTTTAGGATCCTACAACAAGATATTTACAGTTAACGCGTTTTTATTAACAATATCGCCATTATGCCTATGGGCATGTTGACATGAAAAGCTATATATCATACATTTGAATAAACAAGCAAATAAGAATATGGAGAGGTTTTCAAAATTAGATTACACATTCAGCCTGAAACAATTTGAAAAGGAGGAAAAAGCAGGGCGAAGGATCAGGATGGGAGAACTGGAAACCTCAATCTGGTTAAAAGAGCATAATATAAAATTGGAAGAAATAAAAAAAATGTCTCTTGAAATGCCAGACCCCAGGATTGTTATAATCAAAGAAGGTGAAAATATGGGGTTTTATATATACTCCCATAAGTTTAAATCCTGTTATAAATACTCCAAAAAGTTTGTAATAGTTTAATCAAATAACTACCACCTTAGGGTGGTTTTTTTATGAAAGATCCAATTGGACAAGCCATACATGACCACTATTTTGAAAAGTCAGATGATGTAGTGATCATAAACAGTAACCTCACAGAAGGTGAAGAAATTGCCCCCTCATACTTTTTTAGAAGTATTGATAATATGCCCCAACTTGAAAAGATTGCCCTTGAACATTGTAAAGGAAAAATATTGGATGTAGGTGCTGGGGCTGGAGCCCATTCCATTATCCTGCAAAATGCAGGTTTTGATGTGACTGCCAATGAAAAGTCTCCTTTATCATGCAAAGTACTTAAAGAAAGAGGGTTAAAGAATATTGCCTGCCAGGATATTTTTGATTTTGTCCAAACTGGGTATGACACAATTCTTCTCTTAATGAACGGGATTGGGGTTGCTGAAGACCTAGAAGGGCTCGAAAAATTATTTTATAAGCTGAAAGGGTTTATCAGCCCAAATGGGCAAATTTTGCTGGATTCTTCTGACATTATTTATTTGTTTGAAGAAGAAGATGGTTCTTATTGGGTTGATATTGCCAGTGACAAATATTATGGGGAAATGATTTATATAACTTTTTATAAAAACACAGTGAGCGAGCCTTTCAAATGGTTATTTGTTGGTTTTGAGAAACTATCAGAAACTGCTTCAAGATGTGGTTTTAAATGCAAAAAAGTAGCAGATGGCAATCATTTTGATTACCTTGCTAAACTCACATTACAGTAATTGCAAAATAACTGCCATGCATAAATACAGGAATTTATCAAAAGAAGAAATAGAGGTTTTACAACTGAATAATTGCCAAAGTGAAACATGGGACAAGGTTCTTGTAGCTGAAGGTTTTAAGCCAAAGCCTATACAAAATGTTACCTTTTCAGGAAATATAAAACTAGGAGTTTTCAACAAAAAAATTGAATACCCTGGTGGTATTAAAAAACAAACAGGCATATACAATGCTATCCTGCATAACTGCACAATTGGGGATAACTCCCTTATAAATAGCATTAAAAACTATATTGCCAATTATGAAATTGGGAAAAATGTTGTTATTGAAAACACTGAGTTAATTGCTGTCGAGAAAAAAACATGTTTTGGGAATAACACCATAGTTGATGTAATGGATGAAACAGGTGGGAGGCAAATTCCTATCTATGACCACTTGTCTGCACACACAGCTTATATTTTAGCATTTTACAGGCACCTGCCTGATTTAGTTAAACAAATTGAAAACCTGATCCTTGAATACAGCAAATCCAAATACACCAACACTGGTACAATTGGCAGCAATTCAAGGATATTTAACTGCAAGCAGATAAGGGATGTATGGATTGGAAGCCATGCTTCAATAAATGGAGCCGGCAGGTTAAAAAATGGTACTGTCAACAGTAATAAAACAAGCCCAGTTGAAATTGGTCCAGGTGTAGTTGCAGATAATTTTATTATTTCTTCAGGCTCTGAAGTTTCAGATGGGGCAGTAATTGCCAATTGTTTTGTTGGGCAAGGATGCATTCTTAGCAAACACTATTCTGCCATACACTCACTGTTTTTCTCTAATTGCCAGGGATTTAATGGTGAAGCCTGTTCAATTTTTGCAGGGCCTTTCACTGTTACCCACCATAAATCCACTTTGCTTATTGCAGGCATGTTTTCATTCCTGAATGCTGGTAGTGGGTCAAACCAAAGCAACCACATGTATAAGCTGGGCCCTATCCATCATGGAATTATTGAAAGGGGCTCTAAAACTACCAGTGACTCATACCTGTTATGGCCAGCAAAAATTGGGGCATTTACCCTGGTCATGGGGAGGCATTATAAAAACTCTGATACAACAGACCTGCCATTTTCATATTTAATAGAAAATAAAGACCAAAGCTGGCTGGTCCCTGCCATAAATTTAAGGAGTGTGGGGACAATAAGGGATGCTATGAAATGGCCAAGAAGGGACAATAGGAAAGACCCTAAGCTGCTTGACCATGTGAACTACAACCTCTTAAGCCCCTACTCTATCCAGCGCATGATAAATGGGCAAAACATCTTACAGAACTTAAAGAAATATTCAGGAGAGTCTACTGAAACTTACAATTGGGAAACAACATTAATTTCAAAAAAATCACTGGAAAGGGGCATTGAATTATATGAGCTGGCAATAGTAAAATTCCTTGGTAACTCTGTCATATCCAGGTTATTTAATTGTGGTACTTTATCTTCTTTGGAAGATGTCAGGAAATGCCTGCTCCCCAAAGACCCTAAAGGAAAAGGTGACTGGATTGATATGTCGGGTTTAATAGCCCCAAAAGAAATGATCAATGAGTTGATCTCAAAAATAAGGAACCAGGAAATCAATGCTTTACACCAAATTGAAGACTATTTTAAAATGCTCCATGAAGATTATTACAACCTGGAATGGACATGGGCTGCACAATTACTGGAAAAAAGGCTTGGAAAAACAATAAAACAAATTGAAATAAGTGATTTAACATCTATTATTAAAGATTGGGTAAAAAGTGTAGTAAAGCTTGATGAGCTTTTATACAATGATGCAAAGAAAGAATTCACCCTTTCTGCTAAAACTGGTTTTGGCATTGATGGTGACCTGGAAACCAAGGAACAGGATTTTGAAGGGGTAAGGGGCACCTTTGAGAAAAATACATTTGTTACTGAAATACTGAACCATATAAAAAGGAAAACTGATCTAGGCAACAGGACTATTGAATTATTATCAAAAATCAGTTAAAACCAAAATACCACCCATTTTCAGGTGGTATTTAAATAGGTTAAAGCACTGCATGTGTTACTTATTTTTTGATTTTAAATCATCTTCTGTTATTAAATAAGAATTATCATTTGCAAATTCCCATATATTTAAAAAGCCTAACTTGATGATATTAGCCATTTTCTCCCAATTTATTTTATCCAACTCATCTGAAGGCTGGTGGTAATCTGGATGCATGGCTGCCATAAAATAGAATATTGGGATATCTTGTTCTGCAAAAGGGGCATGGTCACTTCCTCCACGAGGTTTTTCTGATGGCCTGTAGCGCAAATCAAGGTTGATATTATGATCAGCCAGGTGTTTTTTAGTTACCTCTTCTATTTTAGAATAAACTTTTGTGTATGACATTGAAGCCTGGTTTTTTAAAGAATCTTTTTCACTGTCCCTTCCAATCATGTCATAGTTCAGGTTAAGCAATACATTCTTATCTCCAGGTACATTTCTAACAAAATATTTTGAACCAAATAACCCTTTTTCTTCACCAGTCCAGGCTGCAAAAATTATTGACTTTTTAGGTTTTTTACCTGTAGCTTTTACTGCCCTGGCAATGCTCATAACCCCTACTGTCCCTGATGCATTGTCATCAGCACCATTCCAAATCCAGCCATTGTATTTTCCAATATGGTCATAATGTGCTCCAACAACTATCACATTTTCAGTGTCTTCACCTTCAATAAAACCCAAAACATTTCTTGCTCTAATAACTCTTGATTTCACTGAAGTCTTAAATTCAACCCATTTACCTTTTAGCTCTTTTGATGCAGGTTTCATTTCCTTAGCTGCCTGGTTTTCAAATTCCTGAAAATCAATTTCAGTGCCAGAAAGGATTTCATTTACAACCCTGTTGGTTACTGTAAAAATTGGGATATTCCTTCTCAACTTGTCTTCAGGTAATGACATTTGCACATCATAATATGACTCCAACCTTTCATCTGCTTCATAATAGCTTCCTTTTACAGGATAAATGCTATTTTGTGCCCATGACAGGGTTGGGTCATCACCACCCCTCACCAAAATTATTGCAGCTACCCCCTTGTCTTGAAGGTTATCAATTTTATCCCTTTCAAACCTATACCTGGCATACCTGCCTTCTGGAACAAATTTTTTATAGGCTTCAGATGCCTTGTCATTGTGCCCTGGAAAGCCTGCAAAAACCAAAACTACCTTTCCTTCTAAATCCAATGATTTCAGTTCATCATAACCTTCTTCCTTATCTGTAAGGGCATATCCAGCAAATACAATTTGTGCCCTGGCAGATAACCCTGTTGAACCTGGCCTTACTGAGAAATCTGTTTTATACCCAAAATTTACAGAGCTTTCACTATTTAAATTAGTGGTTAACACTGAAAATGAGTGTTCTTCCCCAGGTTCATATTCTAGCAGGCTAAAATTTTGGAAATAGGATGATTCCCTAACAAGGCCCTTGCCTGCCATTATTTGTGCACGGGTAGGCCTGGTAATAATTTCGTCACCTAGAGGTTCTATGCCATACATTTTAAAAACTGATGCTATATAATCAGCTGCAAGGTATGCCCCCTTTGTACCAACAGCCCTCCCTTCTGTCCAATCAGAAGCTAAAAATTCCAACTGCCCTTTTATTGAAGATTCATTGATTGTTGCAAGCCCTTTATCAATATTTGTTTGGGCCATTACGCCAAATATTGAAAGAAACATAACCAACCCAGTGCACAATATTTTTCTCATCATTCTCTTATTAAAATTAATAGCATTTGCCTTTTCAGGAACCTGAAAATTCCAGAAAATTAGTACTTATAAAAGTAGGTTATTAGTAAAGCAATACAAGGCTTTATTACAATATGTTAAGATTTATTAACTATATATTTGAGGTAAGGTAGTTTTATCTTTTCTTACACCTTTATATTCCACATGTATGGATTGTATTTTATTAACTTTGAATTATCCTTAAAATGTGGAGTTAATATTCATTCCACCATCTGTCTTTAAAGGGTATTTTTTTATAGGTTTTCCCAAAGAAAACACGTTGTAGCTTTCTGGTTATTTCACCTGGCACCCCATCCTTTAAATTAACCCCATTCACTCTTACAACTGGGGTAATTTCACTGCCAGTCCCTGTTATCATTAGCTCATCAAGCATCATTAACTGGCTTTCAGGAATGCCTTGTTCAGCAACCTCAATTTTTTCATCCCGGCATATCTCAAGCACAGCCATTTTGGTAATTCCAGGCAAAATATGGTGAGAATCAGGATGTGTATAAACTATCCCATTTTTTACCCCCAGCACACTTGAGTGTGTTGCTTCAGTCACAACCCCATCCCTTACCAGGATAGTTTCTCCTGCATTATTTTGGTGTGCTTTATTATAAAGTATAATATTTGGGAGCAATGAAACTGACTTAATATCACAACGTTGCCAGCGGATATCTTTTTCTGTTAAAGCATTGATCCCATTCTTCAGGTTTTCTATGTTTGCCTTAAATGGAAAAGAGAAAATGTATATTGTAGGTTTTACATCATCAGGAAAGTAATGTACCCTTGGAGCTACCCCCCTTGTAATTTGTATGTACACCCCAGCATCTTGCGCCAACAGGTTATTGGCTTTAAGGAGTTTTGCAATTACCTTCTTAAGCTCTCCAATACCTTCAAATCCAATCCCAATTTCTTTTAAACTATTTTGCAGCCTAAGCAGGTGGGCTTCAAAACCAAAAGGTTCTCCCTGGTAATATTTAACCACCTCATAAACCCCATCAGCAAATATGAACCCCCTGTCATCAGCTGATATTTTAGCTTCTTTCCTGGGAAGGAAATTTCCGTTCAGGTAAACTATTTCATCCATTCTGATTTATTTAACTAAAGCTTTTAAGTAGGTTGATTTCTTCAGCCCATTTATTTGTATCTGGTGTTTCCAAAATCAAGGGTATCCCATCAAACCTTTTATCTTTCATAATATTCTTAAATATTTCCAACCCCAAAGTACCTTCCCCAAGGCTCTCATGCCTATCAACCCTTGAACCAAATTCTTTTTTTGAATCATTTAAATGCATCCCTTTCAGGTATTCAAACCCTACCACTTCATCAAATTCTTTGAATACTGATAAAAACCCTTCTGTGGTTTTTATTTCATAACCTGCTGAATAAGCATGGCAAGTGTCAATACACACCCCTACCCTTGATTTATTATCCACCTGGTCGATAATACTTCTCAATTGATAAAAACTAAACCCGAGGTTTGACCCCTGTCCTGCAGTATTTTCAATCACTGCAATTACCCTTTTTGTTTTTTTAAGTACCCAATTCAATGACTCTGCAATTGTTTTAAGGCACTTTTCTTCAGTAGTTTTCCTCAAATGGCTCCCTGGGTGGAAATTCAATAATTCCAGCCCCAGCTGTTCACAACGTTCCATTTCATCCAGGAATGCCATCCTTGACTTTTCAAGCCCTTCTTTTTCAGGATGCCCCAAATTTATCAGGTAGCTGTCGTGAGGTAAAATTTGCTTTGGGGTATATCCATATTTTTCGCAATTTTCGTGAAACAAACAGATATTTTCTTCATTTAATGGCTTGGCAACCCATTGCCTTTGGTTTTTGGTAAACAATGCAAATGCTGTTGCACCTATATTATAGGCATTTACTGGAGCATTTTCAACCCCTCCTGCTGTGCTAACATGTGCTCCTACATATTTCATTATCAGATTAACTTTTAAAGTGAATTTTCGTTTAAACCAATATCAGGTATAATTTTTGATCAAAAAAATAAGGGTATCATTCCCTTAAGAAGTAAATTTAGGAATACTTTTTTATTTGATTATATATTGGATTAATTTAATTGAAGAGCCATGAAAAAATTAGTATTATTATCAATAGTCACCATCCTGGCCAGCACATTATGCTTTGCCCAAAGCAAAGAAGGGATTACCAAAAAAGAGAAAAGGGCTAAGAAAAAGGCTGTAACAGAAAAAATGGTCAAAGAATTATTGGAATCTAAGGATTTTATTTTTGAAGCAAGGCATGTAATTCCCATGTCTGGAGCATCAATTAACCTGACTTCAGAATATGACATCACCATTAAAAATGATTCTGCATTTGCATACCTTCCTTTTTTTGGGGTTGCTTACCGTGTTGAATATGGAAGCTTTGAAGGTGGTATTAAATTTGAAGAACCTACTAAAGATTATAACCTTATAATGAAAAAGAACATTTATGCCATAGAATTTACAGTAGACACTGATAAAGACTTGTTTAACTGTTACCTTGATATTTCAAGTTCAGGTTATGGTACCCTTAAAATAAGCAGCAATAATAGGCAACAGATAAGTTACCATGGTATACTGAAAGGGCTTAGTTTGTGATCTTGTATATTTTATGATAACCTTTAAAGTTCAAAAGGTAACACGCCTTTTAATTCAATTTTGTGGGGGCTTACCTCTGCACTTATAGGGATAACCTCAACGCCAGACTGATATGCCTTTTTTAATGCTTCTGAATAGTTTGGGTCTATTAATTTTGCTGGTGCAAATATGTCTACATCAAGCCTTTGCACTACATATACCATCACAGCCCTTATCCCTTCCTTTTTAACATCCTGCAAGGTCAATAGGTGCTTTAGCCCCCTTGTTGTAACAGCATCAGGAAACAGGGCACACTTTCCTTCTTTGTAGGTTACATTTTTTACTTCTATAAAGCATTTCTCCTGCTGCCCATTTTCAGCATATACATCAAAACGGCTGTCTCTATATTTTACCTCCCTTTTTACTTGGGTATAATGCTCTAACCCTGGGATTTTACCTGATTGTATTGCTTCAAAAACAAGTTTATTGGGGTTATTGGTATTGATCCCAACCCAGCCATTGTTTATTTTTATCATTTCCCATGTAAACCTGGTTTTCCTGTTTGGGTCATTCACTGGAGATAGGTAAACTTCTGCACCTTCCTCAAGGCATGATTTCATTGAACCTGAATTTGTACAATGTGCAACTACTTTTTGCCCATTATCTAATCGTATATCAGCCAGGAAACGTTTATATCTTTTGATCAACCTGCCATGAACCAGTTCCTGTTTAAAATCCATAATTAAGCCTTACTGTTAAAGTTTAAATATTACCAGCCTAAAGATAGACTTAAGTAGGCTGTTTTTTCCCTATTTTTTTCTTGATTTGTTTGATTTCAGATTGGATTGATTTAAGTGCCTTCCCAATCATTTCCTGGGTGTTAATCCCTGAAGGTAATTCATCACTGATAAAATGTACAAACTGCCAAATTTCCTTTACTTCAGAAATTGGTATTTCATAGGGTTGGTAGCCAGTATTTAATGAAATCAGGTTTAGCCTTCCATAACGCCTTATCTTGTTCTCTACAATCTTGAATACAATGCCTTCATCCATGGTTAAAATGATGTAAGGGTCCCCATCTTTTATGGACAACCAATCCTGTACAAACTCACCAGTTACCAGGGCTTTATCAGGGATGGGCAACATTGAATCCCCATCAATTTGAAATGTCCTGTATTTTTTTTCTTCAGACAAAAAAGGAAGCTGAAACTTTGGTAGCCCATTTATAAATTCAGGATCATAAAAGCCCTGTGTATAACCTGCTTTTGCTTTCTCTGTAACCAGTTCAATATTCTGGTTTCCATTTGTATCAACAGTTGTAGCCAGTATCCTTGTGTTCCCCCCTTTCAAATATATATCCTCTCCATTTTCAACTACTACAAGCTGCTGCTGGGTCAATTTTCTTAAATCAACTTTTAATAAAGTATCTACAGAGATGTTATAGTATTTTGAAAACTGTAAAAGAATGGGGATACCTGGCAAAGCCACTTCATTTTCATACCCACTCAAAGTCGGCCTTTTTATTTTCAGTGAAGAAGCAACTTCTCCCTGAGTGCATTTTTTACGTTTCCTAAGAAGCTTGATATTTGAAGCAAAATACATACCTAATTATGATCGCCTGTATTCAAACAATTCTACAGAGAAATTAAAAATATAACTAATTGTGGATATATCAAACAGTTATTTATTAAGTTTTTTTACATTCACAAACATAAGTTATAAGTCCTGATATTTATAAACCCTAATTTTAATACCAAACTAAAAATATACTTGAAGCCTATGCCTGCTTTAAAAAAGTAAAAAAATATTGAGGCTCGATACCATAATTTTATAATGATAGAAGCACCTTCTCCAATACTAAAATATTAAATTTGTATTCCAACACAGATAGTAATGGGAAAAAGGCATATTTCATTAAAAGACCTGGCAAATGAATTGGGTGTATCTATTTCAACTGTTTCAAGGGCATTAAAAAACCATCCTGACATATCTCAAAGCTTAACAAAAAGAATACAGCAACTTGCCAAAGAAAGGAATTATTCTCCTAACCCACTGGCAATGGGTTTGCTGAAGCAACAAACCAGAATGATTGGGATCATTGTCCCTGATATAGTGACCCATTTTTATTCTTCTATTATTTCTGGAATTGAAAGCATTGCCAAACAGCATGGTTACTACATAGTAATTGCATCTTCAAATGAGTCATATGAAAAGGAGGTAGAGACAGTTGAAAACCTTTTAAAAGCACGCGTTGAAGGGTTAATTGTTTGCCTAAGCCAGGAGACCAAAGACTATTCCCATTTTAATAAATTGGTTGAAAACAGTATCCCCCTTGTATTTTTCGACCGTGTATGCCATTCACTAAATGTCCCTACTGTCACAGCTGATGGGGTTGTTGCTGCAAAAAATATTACAAAACATTTTCATAAAAATGGATGTAAAAGGATAGCTTATATTTCAGGACCTATGTACCTTAATATTTCAAAGAACAGGAAAGAAGGATATTTGCAGGGATTAAAAGAATGTGGGCTTGAATTTAACCCTGAATTACTGGTTGAATGCAACTTAAGCCCTGAAGATGCTTCAAGGGCAACAGAGCAGCTACTAAAATTACCTGTTTTGCCAGATGCCATCTTTGGGTTAAACGATACCATAGCCTTTGCTGCCATGAAAGAAATTAAAAGGCAAAACTACAAAATACCTGATGATATTGCTTTGGTTGGTTTTACTGATGAATTCCACTCAACAGTGGTAGAACCTACCCTAACATCAATTACACATCCAACCTGGCAGATGGGGCAAGAAGCAGCCAAACTGTTCTTTAAATGCATTGACGGAAACATAAAAACCTCTGACCAAATTGTATTGGAAACTGAACTTATCATACGTAGATCATCTGTCAAAAAGAGGTAATATCTGTTTCAAAAAGGTATCTGTCTTTAAATAGCCCCAAAAAAGTTATTTTCAAACTAAAAATTCCTATATTTGCCCCGTTTCAGAAAACATGGATGCCCCACGAGGCGTCCCCATTTTGGGGTAACCTGTCCCGTTTGGCTTCGGGACGGGCATCCTGGAACAAAAGCCCAGTTGGTGGCCACGATAGTTATCGTGGGGTAGATGCGCTGGAAAAAATATAAAAGCCCAGTTGGTGGAATTGGTAG
The DNA here is from genome assembly GCA_028282705.1 of Prolixibacteraceae bacterium. Classification (GTDB taxonomy): domain Bacteria; phylum Bacteroidota; class Bacteroidia; order Bacteroidales; family Prolixibacteraceae; genus JABMQB01. The sequence continues at coordinate 43,608 of JANQHI010000049.1, forward strand.
ACACGCTGGTTTCAGGGACCAGTGGCCGCAAGGCCGTGAAGGTTCGAGTCCTTTACTGGGCACAACTATAAAACAATCCCAAAGACAGTAAGCCATATTCGGGGAAACAAGAACTTATCAAACGAATCACAAATAACCCCTTGGCACAGGCGAGGGACAATTGGACAGTGGGGCTATTTCTTAAACTGTGTCATTACCCTTTATTAATTTTGTTATTCACTCACGTTCATTTTAACATTTTCAAGTTTGACCACAATCGGGTTGAGCCATTTGCGGTCATTGTAAATCCGATGTGAGCGCATGACCGAAACTTCAATGCCTCCTTCAATATTTTTGATTTTTGGTGTAGGGTCTACCCGGGGGTTATATTCCAATACGACACTATTTTGCCCCAAAACAGATATTTCCGTGTTCTCAGTTGCTTTTATTGATCGTATCGTAAAGGACTTGCGCTTACCTAATGCCCAACTGTCTTCCAAAATAAAAGCATAAACAGTATTTTTATCCTGCGATTGCAAAAACCAGATATTTGATTCATTGGTCACTTTAAATGGCACCGTATTCTCAAAAGCTTCCCTGTTGATGAACATCCAAAGTGAGATCTCGTTCAAGCCACCTTTCTGC
>JANQHI010000025.1 GCA_028282705.1 Prolixibacteraceae bacterium
TTTTGCAAAATAGAATTTTTCTTTCCCAAAACCCTTTGAATTCGGGGAGGGCTTTGAAAAAGAAAAATTATGGAATGACACAGTTAATTGAACAGAGCCCAATTACTTATTCAGCCCCCTTAGTTTATCCAATCCATTCAGTTGATTAATCCAGCAACTAGCATCCAGTAACCAATTCCCAGCCTTGGTGATCAGAAAAAATATCCAATAATCAATAAGAAATTTTCAATATTTAAGAATCTAGTATCAAGTATCCAGCATCCATTAGCTAGCATCCAGCACCCAATAACATGACTTCTATATTGCATTTTGAAAAAACAATCCATTAAATTTGGTATCAGCAATTTTAATAGCTTAACTATGAAAGCAGCAATCTTTGAGAAATTCCGTGGACCTATCCAAATAAAACAAGTAGCTGACCCAGCACCAACTGAAAATGGGGTGGTTTTAAAGGTTGAAGCCACAGGGATTTGCAGAAGTGACTGGCATGGCTGGATGGGGCATGACCCTGATATTGTATTGCCCCATGTGCCTGGACATGAAATTGCAGGGGTTGTTGCTAAGGTTGGCAAAAATAGTAAAAACTGGAAGGTAGGAGACAGGGTTACTATGCCTTTTGTGTGTGGCTGTGGCACCTGCCCTGAGTGCCATTCAGGAAACCACCAGGTGTGTGATACCCAGTTTCAGCCAGGGTTTACTGCCTGGGGTTCATTTGCTGAATATGTAGCTATTGATTATGCAGATTTGAACCTGGTTGCATTGCCCGAAGAAATTGGGTTTGTTACAGCTGCCAGTTTGGGGTGCAGGTTTATTACCTCTTTCAGGGCAGTGGTTGACCTGGCCAATGCTTCAGGGGGGCAATGGGTGGCTGTGCATGGCTGTGGTGGGGTAGGGCTTTCTGCCATAATGATAGCCTCATCATTGGGGGCAAATGTGGCAGCCATTGATATTGATGACACCAAACTGGAACTGGCTGAAAAGGTGGGTGCAATAGCTACTGTTAATGCTAAAAAGGTAGGTAGTGTCACTGAAGCCATAAGGGATATTTCAGGTAGGGGGGCACATGTTTCTATTGATGCACTGGGCAGCCAGGAAACTTGTTTTAACTCGATAAACTGCCTGAGGAAAAGGGGGAAGCACATTCAGGTGGGGCTAATGACTGGCAACCACCAACACCCCAAAGTACCCATGGATAAGGTGCTGGCACATGAGCTTGAAATAATAGGCAGCCATGGCATGCAGGCATTCAGGTACCAGGAGATGTTTGAAATGATCAAGGCAGGGAAGCTTAAACCTGAAATGCTGGTTGGCAAAACTGTTTCCCTTGAAGAGGCTTCCCATGAATTGGCCAATATGGATAATTTTGAAAATGTGGGGGTAACTGTTATAAATTCATTTTAGCCAGCTGGCCTCAACATTAAATGGGTTATTGAAGTGAATTCATAATCCTCCTGGTTTTAGGGTCAGAAGGAAAAGGGGCATTAAAATTCACTAACTTACCTTTTTTATCAATAATAATGTACCTGGGGGCATAGCCAATCCTGTAATCTTTATTAAACTGTGACTTGTGCCCTTTGTCGACAATAAACTGGTGTTCCAGGTTCCCCAATTCTTTGGCCTTTTTTAGCCACTTGGTTTTGTCAGTATCAAGGGAAACCATCAGGAATACCCAGTTTTTACCTTTGTAATCCTCTTCAATCTTATTCAGGTGAGGCATTTCTGCTATGCACTTTCCACAATAAGTAGCCCACACATCTATATAAACATTATTCCCTTTATAATCAGAAAGGTAGTGGATTTTGCCTTCCATATCAATTAATTCAATTTCAGGGGCAGGTTTGCCAGGCCCCAGCAGGGATACTTCTTCAACCTTTGCGAGCATTTCTTTTTTCACTTTTTCATCCAGGCAATTTTCGATAAAGTAATCCATAATGGGTTTTATATTTGCATCAGAATATTCACCCAGCTGCCTTGCCAGAAGGATTTGTGAAACCAATGATTTGACTTCTTTATTAGTGACCAGTTTTTGCATCATTTTAAGGTTCCCAATGGCTGAGGGGTTAGGGGTTCCAGGGTATTTATCATTAAAAAGTTTTCCATAATTGTAAAGAATTGACTGGATCAGGTTTTGCCCATAAATTGCGACTTCTGGGTTGTTTAACACCTCTTTGCTCACCACTGCTTTGGTAAAAGATGGGATTGCATCAGGTTTCTTTTTATAAGAGTATGCAGCATTCATAAATGGGTAAGACACCTGGCGATTTAAAACATAATACTTGTTCCTGAGTTTTTCTTCTTCTGCCCATTGTTTCTCAACATCTCCATTTTCAACCAATTCTTCCAATAGTTGGACAGAGCTTTTGATCAGTTGATCCATCTGAGTTTTAAAAACTGAGCTGTCAGTAAGGCTTTGGGTTTTGCTCCATGAGCCTTTCATAAATTTACTTTTGAATAACTGGTATTTATTCAATGCCTCAAATTTTCCTCCTGATAGAGAGATGGATTCACCATTTTCTCCTGAAACAGACAGGGTAACCTGGTCATTTGGAGCCATTTTCATATTCAGTATACATCCAGCAACAAATAGTTGTTTGGGTTCATTATTATCCACAGTGAATTCAAACTCTACATTTGTTCCTGAAGATAAAAGTTGTTCTATGTTTTCTGCCCTGCTAAATATTCTTACCTCTTTTTTACACTCCTTGCCAACCTTTATAAGTAGTTTTGAATTTTGGGCTGTTAGTTGGATATTCAATAATGAAATAAGGAGGATAAGGAATATTTTTTTGGATGTTTTCATCTTATGCTGTTTTAGTTACTCATGTTTTTTGAAACCATGTTTTTCTAACTCTCTCCAGATACTTTCTCCATGGAGTTTTTTTGCCAGTATTTTTCCCGTGGGCGAAATCAGGAGGATAAGGGGGATTGCTGTTACATTGTATTCTTTTGAAATATCTTTTATGTCGCGAGCCTGTTTCCATGGCATGTTTTCATCTTTTAAAGCTTTCAGCCAGGCTTCTTCTTTTGCATCAATTGATATACTCAGTAATTGAAGCCCCTGCCCATTGAATGTATTGTACACCTCTTTCAGGTTTGGGATTTCTTTCCTGCATGGAATACACCATGAGGCCCAGAAATCAAGCAACAGATAAGCTCCTTTGTAATCACCAAGTGAGATTTTTTCCCCTTCAACAGAAAGAAGTTCAAAAAAAGGTGCTGGTTGCCCAATAGCACTTTTTATGGAGGCATCCCTCCTGTTTATCAAATTATTGAGGTAATAACTATTGTATATGTCACTTGAAAAAGATGTGATAACCTTTTCTAATTGACTCAACCCTGACCCCCAATATTTTTCATGGAAGAAATATGATAGGGGAATACTGTTTGGTTTTTCAGTTGCAAGCTCCCATAATTTATTTTCATATTGCTCAACAAGTTGGGCTTGTTCATCTGTCAACTGTTTTTTATACTTTAGTTCTGAATACTTTTCATAGCCAAGGCTATTCTTAACTTGCAGGTAGTCCTGGTTTATTTTGCCTCCTTTAATAGTCAAATCTTCAGGTGTACCTGAAAAAGTTATCTTCCCTGGTTCACTAAAAAACTGTACCCTTTTCCTGATGTCATTTACCTTTAGCAATCCTGTCCTGTAAACAACTGTACTGTCGATTTGCCTGGAAAATTCTCCATTGATGATCTCAATTTTGATGGTGCGTTTTTGGCTATCTTCAAGTGACTTTACATTTTTATAAGGGTAGATCAGCAATTCACCATTTATTTCTGTTCCCAGTTCTCCAACAAGTATACATTCCTTGTCTGTGTTGCAGCCTGCCAATGCAAGCACTGCAACAATCAAATATACTATTCTCGCCATGATGTTTAATTATTTGAAGGAAAGGAAAGCACGTTTTTTTTAACGTGCCTTCCTCTTCTGTTCCTTATTTTCTGAACTGCCTGTGGGGGCAATATTCCAATACAGCCCTTAACCTTTTTACCTGTTCATAAGTAATGGTGGTTGCAGAGCTATACTGGTCCATTATATTATAAGATTCATAGTAGTAACGTGGGGTAACCTCAACAGCACTGGTTGATGTTGGGGTTTTAGCCTGATAAATCCATTTTTCCCTGAGCAGCCACACCATATAATAGATATGGGTATCTGAGCAGAAATCATTATCAGCATCCTTTAAGGGTGTATAGTAAGATGACCTGTACCTGGTTGGAAATACCCCAAAGAATGTCCCAAACATAAACTCAAATGAAACTTCATTGTCTTGAGCAAACAAGGCATCAGTTGAGATGGCAATACCAACATCTGTGGCAGATTCATAAGGCTGGTTTAGGTCATCTACTTCTGTTAATGGTGTAACTGTATAACTCCTTGGTTCTCCATACACTTTTTTAGGGTAAGGGAGTTCAGAAGCTGATGTAGTAATGTACCTGGGTGGCAATGATTCAAATGAAGTGGAATAAGCCCATCCCCACCTTTCATAATACCAGTCACTGATGTAAATATTGAGGTATTTATTTGGATCCCATACATGGTTTGCAGTAACAAAATCATTTATTTCTAAACCTTCCCTGTCTCCTGCATTAACCCTGTTTATACCTGTTTCAGCAAGGGGTGCTCCCTGAGGGCCTGTGCTGGCCATTTCAAATTTAACTTTAGCATCAATAGAGTGTGGTGAAGGTGCTAATGTACCAGCCATCACCTGGTTAAGCCTATCTATCTTTTTTGCCAGGTATTCTGAAGTTACATTGTTAATGGCATACTTATTAGAATTATTTGAAACAAGGTGGAAAATAACAGGAATAGTTATTTGTGGGAAGTTATCCTGTGGAGCAGGTTGCAGGGCTACAGCTATTAAATCAGACCTTATGCCCCCTCCTTCAGCATAAAACTTTATGGAGTCGGCATTAGAAGTTGTGGAAAAACTCTTCCCATCTATTTCTGTACCATCTTCAGTATAAATTTTAATGGAACCTTCAGGTAGCCTGCCATCTTTAAATTCAAATGTTTTGGTTACCAATGTGTCCTTGTAATCACCTTCAGTGTTCAATTCAATGTATTCAATTACCTGCACTTCACCATAAGCTTTGTAAAGAAATGACAGGGTACTATTCCCATCAGCAAATAACTGGTTGCTATTGGCATACAAGTTAATTTCAGTAATATCATTTGCTTCATTTGAGTTTATGTATTCCACCATTTCCTCTTTTTCACACGAAAAAATAGCAAACACCACTATTATCAGATATATAAACCTTTTCATTTTTTTCGTTTTTATGGGTTATAAAATCGACCAGCCAGGGTTTTGTGAAATATCATTGTATTCCAGTTCTTCTCCCTGTGGTATAGGTTGTGTAAACCTGTAATCACCATCTTCCATGGTGTATGTCTGCCCTTCTTCTGTAAGGTCCAGGGCATTTCTGGTCCACCCTGTTTGTAAACGCACCAGGTCAGTCCACCTCATGTCATATTCAAAACAGAATTCACGCCTTCTTTCATCCAGGATTTCCTGTAAAATATCATTACCTGAATAACCTGAGTATCCAACAATCCTTTTCGCCTGGAATTCTTCCAGGGAGGTTTTTGCATTGGCATTGTTTCCCAAGCGTGCATAAGATTCAGCTACAATAAGGTGCAGTTCAGCAGCCCTTAAAAAGAAATGTACATTATCCACATTGTTGGCAATGTTGGCAAACTTGGTGATTATCCCACCATCAGTTACATATGCTCCTGTATTACCTACTGTAGCAGTTTTCCTTACATCATTATCATCATATAAATCAACCAGTTCCTGGCGGCAAAAAATATCAAGGCGCCAGGCTGTCCTGGATACAATTGGGTGGAAACCCCCATTGGCCCACCAAATTGGGTCGTAAATCACAAGGGAATGGGGAGAGCCTTTTATTACCCCATTCAAGCTGTAATCATAAGTGAATAATTCACTGAAGTTATCAGTAGAAATAAGCTGTTTGTTTGCCAGCACAGCATTTGCATACTCAATGGCTTTTGTATAATCATCATCAGCACCTGCACCTGAGCCTCCTTTAAAATGGTATACTTTGGCAAGCAACCCATTAACCAATTCTTTATCATAAAAAATGTTGTAGGCAGTTGGCATGGTAGTATAGGTAAGTATCTCTTCCAGCTCATTTATAATGATCTCATAAACTTCTGCCTGTGTTTTCCTTTTTGAATCATAGGTACTTACTTCATTTGCTTCAAGGTTTACTGGCAGCCCTAATTCATTATTATTGTATGGAGAAAAATACTGCATCAGTTTAAAAAGCTGGAATGCCCTGATAAATTTAGCTTCAGCTCGTATGATATTGATTTCATCAGTGGTGGCTGTGCTTTCAAAGGCTTTAAGCTCATGCAACACCTGGTTGCAGAAACCAATGTTGCTATAATGTTCTTTCCAAAGTTTTGAATGCAAATCCCCTTCAAACCAGTCAAGGCTTTGCAGGAAAAGCCCCCGGTTGTTCCTGGCTTGCCATGAATCTGTGAGGTATAGGTCAATATCCAGGTCATCTGAGTAATATTGAAGAACAAAATAATTCTTCATTGAATTAAAAATAAATGCATCAGTTGCATTGGGAAGTGTTTCAGAGTTGCTATAACTCCTTAGGTAGGCTCCCATCAAAGCCTTTACATCTTCATATGTCTGAATTGTCAGGACATTTTTAGGGTCAACATCCAGGTAGTCATCACATGAATAAAACAGGCTAATTGTAAATAGTAGGAATATTATTTTTTTCATCACTTACTTATTAAAATCCAAGATTAATTGATAACATGTAATTCCGTGAGTTTGGATATCCAAACTTTCCCATCAAAGCAGGGTCAATTCCATTATATTTGGTTAGCACAAACAGGTTTCGCGCAGTAGCATTAACCCTGATATTTTTGAACCCAATTTTCTGGGCAAATTTTGGATCCACATTATACCCCAGTGTAACCAGGTTTAAACGCAAATAATCACCTGGTTCAAGTTTTTCATCATACAAATATGTAGAATAAGCATATCTTGTATTACCAGTAAAAGCTGGTACTGAAGTTATATCACCAGGCTGCCTCCACCTGTAAGCATCAGTATAATACCTATTTTTTGAAGATACAGCAGCATGTGTATTAAATGATTTTATGGTATGCCCTGTTTTAAATTCAAAATTGGCAGTCAGTGTAAACCTTTTGTAGATAAGAGTATTAATGAAACCACCTGTTACTGGAGGATAAGCTTCTCCCAGGTATGAAACAGGAGGTGGGTCAATATCTAAATTGGAGTTGCTGTAAATGTCATCCATGTCAAATTTATTCCCTGACTCAGTCCAAACAAGGGTATGCCCTGTTGATTCATCCACCCCTGCAAACTTAAATCCATACCATGCGTTTACCGGGTATCCTTCAACAAAAGCCTGTTCATCAGTGGCTCCCACTTCATCCAATGTTTCATAATAGGTTGTTAGCACTTCATTATCATTCAAAGAGAGGATAAGCCTTGTTATCCACCTGAAATCCTGAGATTTAATATTGGTGGTACTTAAGGATATTTCCCACCCTTTATTTAATATATCTGCAACATTTTCCCTTACAACTCCTCGTCCTGAAGAATAAGGGAGCTTCCTGTTGTCAAGCACATCACTGGTGGTATTGTGGTAGTAGTTTGCAGAAAGTTCAAACCTGTTGTCAAATAGGGCAACATCTAACCCCACATTGATATCTTCCTTGGTTTGCCATTTTACATTAGGGCTGGGGAAACTGAATGATGTGGGTACCACCTGCCCATCATAGGTTAATACATTTCCAATGTTCATTACCAGGAATGGGAGGGCATTTTTGTCAATGCTTCCTGTGTATCCAAACCCTGCCCTTATAGCCAGCTCATTTACAAATTCATTTCCAACCATAAACTCCTCATTATGGATATTCCACCTGGCACCTACATTCCACAAAGGGGTAAACTGGTTTTCATTCCCAATAATATCAGACCCATCATACCTGACAGAGGCACTGGCAATGTATTTGTCCATGTATGAGTAAGAGCCATTCAGGAAAAATGAGGAAAGTTTTTGTTCATATATGCCAGTTCCTCCCAGCCTGTTCATATTTAGTGTTTCTACATTTATACCACCCAATTCAGGAAAGCCTACAATCCTGTGTATTTTATCATAAACAGGTGAATAATTAAATGAGTTGTTGGTATATGAACGGCTGATTTCCTGCCCTCCAAAAAGGTTAAGAAAATGGGCATCATCTATTTCCTTATTGAAAGAAATGGTATTCCTCCAGGTGAATGCCTGGGTGCGCCCAGTTGATTCCCTTAATGAACCTTTTACCAGCTCATGAGGGATTTCATACCCATAAGCAGGGTTTATCCAGTTATTTTTAAAGTTTGTATAAGTACCTACACCTTCTTCAGTAATATCATGGTTTGAACTTGCACTGTATGATCCCTGTGTGGTAAACATAAGCCCAGGTAATACTTCCCATTCAACTTTCAGGTTGGTTTGGGCATTTATGTACCTGCTGTTGTTTTCATTTTCATTTAATTCCTGAAAGATGTTGAATTTTCCCCACTGGAGGCCATCACGTAAACTGCTTTCCCTTACATTGTAACTTAAATCATATGCATAGGAGCCATCAGCATTGTAAGGTTTTTCATAGGTGTTGGCATACATTGCATAGTGCAATGGCTGTATGTTGCTGGCATGAGACCTGTCTTTTCTGACAGTGCTGGATAGGCCTAATGTAATCCTGACATTTTTAGTTGGGTTATGGGTCAATTTCATATTTAAGCCCATTTTTTCAAACTTATTATTGAGTTCAATCCCTTTTTCAGTTAAATAATTACTGGAAACATAATATTGTGTTTCTTCTGTGCCACCCCTCATGCTCATGGTAAGTTGCTTAGAATTACCTATCCTGAAAATTTCATCAAACCAATCAGTTTCCACTTTTGCCAAATCTGCCAGCATTGCATCAGCCTGGCTTCCTGTTAGTTTACCATAGTTAAGGTCTTTCATGATATCAAAAGCCCTACCATAATGTTGGTAACGCCCCAGGTCTGCATACAAGTCTTTTTCAAATTGTATTTTCTGGGCTGAGTTCATCATGCGGATATCACTTGTAGGTTTTTCTGTTAACCCAATGGTTGCAGATGCATTGAAATAGGTTTTCCCAATGGTTCCTGATTTGGTTTCAATAACAATTACGCCATTTGCTGCCCTGGCACCATAAATAGCTGTAGCTGCAGCATCTTTTAAAACTGTGATTGATTTAATGTCATCAGGAGTTAGGTTACCAATACCTGTAGTAAAAATGGTATTTTGGATATCATTGGCACCATCAGAAATATTAGGTATCTCTCCTTGCAATGGCATCCCATCTACTATCCAAATTGGGGCAGTACTTCCAGTAAGCGAATTTACCCCCCTGATGGTAATAGTTGCATCTTCTCCAGGCCGCCCAGATGAGATAGCTGTAAGCCCTGCAACTGTACCTTCCAGTACATCTTCAATAGCTGTATAACCTTTATTAGTTATCTCTTTGGCTGAAATTGTACTGGTTGAACCAGTCATCCTTTCCCTTTCAATTTCCTGGTAACCTGTTGAAACAATTACTTCATCAATCTTTAGGTTAGATTTTTCAAGGGAAATAAACATGATCTTTTTATTGCCAACAATTTGCTCCTGGGTCTCATAGCCTACAAATGAAAATTGCAAGGTTGATTCAGTCCCTAAAACAGATATTGTATAATTGCCATCTGCATCTGTAATGGTTCCATTGTTAGTCCCTTTTTCAAAAACAGTTGCACCAGGCAGTGTCACCCCATTTTCTTTATCAACAACCCTTCCTTTAATGGTGGTTTTTTCCTGTTGGCTTTCAACATCTCCTGTGGTTTTTTCTTTATAAGAAATAATGATCAGGTCGTCCTTAAATTTGTAAGTCAGGTTTGACTCTTTTAGCAAGGTGTTTAAAACCTCATTAATTTCAGTACCTGAAAAGGAAACTGTAACTGCTTCCTGCTTCTCTACATCTTCATTGTTGTAGATAAATTTGTAGTTACTTTGTTTTTCAATTTGTTTGAAAATTTCAGTCAATGAACCTTCTTTGACAGCAATATTAAGCCTTGTGGATTGCGAGTACACACTTGCATTCAACTGGATAATGCCTGCCAAAAGAAAAAATAGACAAAATTTCATTTTCATTAAATTTTGCGTACACCTCCTACATTCATAGAAGGTTAGTTTACGTACCAATTTTTTCATAAATTTGTAAATTATTTGTTAGTAGCTTGATCCATCTTTTCTAGATGGGTTAAGTAAACAGGGAATGTGCCAGCATTCCCTGCTTTTTTTAATATTTATGTCCTACAATTATTTCATCATCAGTAACTTTAAATTGTACTTTATTTGTTGATTCAATTAAATCCAATATTTTACCAATACTCTCATAGCGTTCAAAATAACCAGTAAAGTGCAGGTTTTTTACATCATGGTCAGTGTAATCAATATTGATATAATACCACCTGCTGAGTTTCCTGAAAATGGATTCAAGGCTTTCATTGTCAAAAATGAAAACTTCATCTTTCCAGGCTATGTATTTTTGTGCATCAACAACCCTTTTTGAAAGGGTATTGCCTTCCTTGTTAAGCAAAGCTTGTTCTCTAGGCTCCAGGCTGATCATATCTTCAGATTTATTTTTAATGGAAACCATCCCTTCAATCAGTGTAGTTTCCACATGGTATTCATCATGGTAAGCCATAATGTTGAATGATGTCCCCAGTACTTCCACTTCCATATTATTTAACTCTACAATAAATGGTTTTTCCTGGTTTGGGGCAACCTCAAAATAGGCTTCACCATTCAGGGTTACTATCCTTTCCCCAGAAATAAATTGCTCTGGGTAAACAAGTTCAGTAGCAGAGTTAAGCCATACTTTTGTCCCATCAGAAAGTACAAGCTGGTATTCTCCCCCACGTGGAATCCTCAAGGTATGAAACACCTCTTTTAACTCTTCAGGTTGAACTACCTGTGGGTTATAGATCAAAGTGTTTGATTGGTTATTTATGGTTGATGCTGTAGTTTTTATAATGGTATCTTTCTTTTCTTCTGAAAGGTTTAGCTTTTCACCAGAGGCAAGTATCAATTCAGCTTTAGGCTCTCCAGGTTTGATATTTTCATATTTTGATTTTTTAGCTAATTCATTTCCTGGCTTGCCACTAAACAAATAAAAGCCAAGGGCAATTGAAACAGGCAACAATATGGCTGCTGCATACCTGAAAATCCTCTTGAAGCTACTTGTGGTTTTTTGTTTCTTATGTTTCTCCAGGACATTCCTCAAAGCAATTTCTGTGTCTATCAATGACAAAGTTTTAAAAGACTTTTCAATGGATTCCTGGCTTACAATGTTGGAATATACCTTCTGGTTGCCAGGTTCTGATAACCACCCTGTTAATTCCCTGTTTTCTTCCTCAGTGAGGGTGCCAGTAATTTTTTTATAGATTAATACTGTGATATTATAAGTTGGAATTTCCGCCATTTTATTTTATTTGATTGTTGATTATACACGCTAAGGTTGAAAAAGGGTGAAATCAAACTGGCAGAAATTCTCAAAATTTTTTTATTTAAGATGAAACGAACATAATAAAAAAGCTTTTGTTGCACAGGAGTATGACTATTCGAGTTACATGAGTCACCATTAAAATAAACAATTATAGACGAATGAAAATAAGTACCAGCATAAAATATTTTCCAAGGTTTTGTTTAAGGATTTTGATGGCTCTGGCTCTTTGTGTTTTTACAGTATTTATTGTAATGTTCAACTTTTCAGCAGTTTCCTTATAAGAAAAATTTTCCAGTACATTTAATTTGAAAATAAGTTTACATCTTTCAGGGAGCATATCAATTGAATCATACAGTAGTGAATGCACTTCTTTTTCAATGATTATTTCCATCTGGTTTTTATGGTCAGTTTGTTTAGTATCCTGAAGTGAAATGTATTTGCTATATGTCTTCTGAAACCTAATATGGTTTAAAGCCTTATTTTTTACAGAGGTATATAAATATGACCTTAAGCTGGACTCATTCAGGAATTCATTCTTGTTAGTTAAGATGTTAGCCATCAGGTCTTGTACAAGGTCTTCACAGGTTTCAATCTCAGGAACAAATTGGTTGGCAAAAAGAACCAGGGGTTTATAATATTTCTCAAATACATAAGTAAACGCTTTTTCTTCATTAGATAAAGAAATTTTTATGTGTTTAATTAATGTATTTTTCATATCCTTTACCAGGTAGTTCCCTTTGTTTAAATTCGTGAAGGGGGAGTTGTGAATGGTTAATCCAATGATTGCAAGTTAATTCAAAAAGTTTTAAATAATAATGGTTTAAAGGACAAAAGTGAAAACAATTTTGGATTTGGCAAAAACAACTTTTTAATAAATGCAATAAAAAGCCTATTTATTTTCACCCAAAAATTCTATCTTACCAATGTCTCAGGAATCCAAAAAATAGTTAAAAACATGCAAAACCTTTTAGTATCCATCATTCAGGCTGACCTGGTTTGGGAAAACAGGAAAGAGAACCTCCTCAGGCTGGAGGAGGTTATGCAAGGAATTGAAAAAACTGATTTGGTGATTCTTCCTGAAATGTTTACCACAGGCTTTACCATGGAAGTTGAGAAGTTTTATGAAGAAATGGGAGGTGAAACTGTGGAGTGGATGAAACAATTGGCACAAAAAAAAAGGGCAGCCATTTTGGGGACTATAATCATAAAAGAAGGCGGGTGTTTTTACAATCGCGCCCTTTGGGTAACCCCGGGTGGTAGTGTTGATATCTATGATAAAAGGCACTTGTATACTATGGGGGGAGAGCATATCTCTTACACAGCAGGAAAGCAAAAACTGGTTGTTGAATGGAAAGGCTGGAAGATCTGCCCTTTAATATGTTATGACTTGCGTTTCCCTGTTTGGAGCAGGAACAATGACGACTATGATTTGCTCATATATATGGCCAACTGGCCATCTCCTAGGCATCATGTCTGGAAAAATTTGTTGGTAGCACGTGCCATTGAAAACCAGGCTTATGTGGCTGGGGTAAACAGGGTAGGGGTTGATGGCATGAAGCTCAACTACCTGGGGGATTCTGCCCTGGTTGATGCAAAAGGGTATGCTGAATTCTTGGGTGCACAAGAGGCTGTTAAAACGATTGATTTATCTTATGCTGGCCTAATAAATTTCCGAAAAAAATTTCCATTACTTCCTGATAGAGACCACTTTGAGATCAGATATTAACTAATATCTTAGTTGATTAATCACCTGTGATAGAGTTTGGTACAATCTTTGTTTTCAAATAAACTAAAAATTTAGTTGAAAAACTAACTATTTAGTTGTATGTTTGGAATGTTGTTTTATAAATAGGAATTTACATGGGATAGTGCAGCTAAATATTCCCTCAGCCAAGGGAGTTGGTTTTGAAGCTGATTAATAATTAACCACAAAAATTTAGCGTTATGGAAGCAAAGAAATCACCAAAAGCAGACCTTGAAAATAAAAGGAGGACTTTCCTTTTGATAGGTTTAGTATTATCACTTGGAATGGTATTGGCTGCCTTTGAATGGACAACCAAAGCAAAGCAGGTAGAAACCTTAGGGCAGCTAGGTTCTATTGTTGTTGAAGAGGAGGTCATTCCAATTACCAGAAGAGATGAAGTAAAACCACCACCACCACCACCTCCTCCAAAGGTTGCAGAAGTAATTAACATTGTTGAGGATGATGTTGAGCTGGATGAGGAATTTGAAATGGAAGAAACAGAGGTTACTGATGAAACCCTTATTGATGTTTCACCCATTGTGGAAGCAGCAGAAGAGGAAGAGGTTGAAGAGGAAAAAATATTCTATATAGTGGAAGAACACCCTGAATTCCCTGGGGGTGAAAGGGCTTTGCTTAAGTTTATACATAATTCCCTCAGGTATCCTGTTGTTGCACAGGAAAATGGGATACAAGGACGTGTTTTCTACAAGTTTGTGGTAGATATTGATGGGAGTGTCAGGGATGTTGAAATTATCAGGGGACCTGATCCTTCATTAAACAAAGAGGCAAAAAGGGTACTGGAAAACTTGCCCAAGTTTAAACCAGGAAAACAAAGGGGTAGGCCTGTCAGGGTGTATTTCAGTTCAGCAATAAATTTCCAGTTGCAATAAAAAAGTAAACCAAATTAGTTAAAAAATTTTAAATGTATGAAAAATTTAAGATGTGTATTTATTGGGATTTTTGCCCTGGTGGCAACATTTTTTGCTAAAGCCCAAGAGAAAGAGGAAATTGAAAACCAAGTGTTCCATATTGTTGAAACCATGCCTGAATTCCCAGGGGGGCAGGAAGCATTGAAGGTTTTTATAGCAAACAGTATTAAGTATCCTGAGAAAGCTAAAAAAGAGGGTATTTCAGGGAAGGTATATATCACTTTTGTGGTAGATAAAGAAGGAAATTCAACCAACTGTAAGGTTGCACGTGGTGTAAACCCACTGCTGGATAAAGAAGCTCTAAGGGTAGTTAGTTCACTACCAAAATGGAAACCTGGAGAACAAAAGGGTAAGAAGGTAAAGGTGAAATACACTGTGCCCATAGCATTTGCCCTTGAAGGTAAAGAAAAAAAAGAGCATACTAACCCTAGAATGGTTGATGGGGAACAAGTGTTCTATATAGTTGAAGAAATGCCTGAGTTTCCTGGTGGTGACCTGGAGTTAAGGAAAACAATTGCTGAAAACATTGAATACCCAGTGCAAGCACAAAAAGACAGCATCCAGGGGAAGGTGTACATAACATTTATAGTTGGCAAAGATGGGAATGTGAAAAAGCCAAAGATAGCCAGGGGGGTTGACCCATTGCTTGACAAGGAAGCACTTAGGGTTGTCAGCTTATTGCCTCAATGGAAACCTGGCAAACAAAGAGACAAAGCTGTTGATGTTTCTTACACAGTGCCAATAACTTTTGTGCTAAAATAAACTGGCTTAATATACATCCGAGCAATTTGTCATTATAACTAAGCTGTTAGTTTACTAACTAATGGCTTAGTTTTAGGCATAATATTTGCTATCTTGGTAACATTTATCAACTACAACTAAGTTCAATGAAAGACCTTACAAAAGCAGAAGAGCAGGTGATGCAAATACTTTGGAAACTGGAAAAAGCATTTGTGAAAGATATCATTAATGAAATCCCACATCCACAACCTGCTTACAATACCATATCAACAATTATCAGGATTTTAGAAAAGAAAGGTTTTGTTGGGCACAATGCCTATGGCAAAACCCATGAATATTTTCCTTTGATCTCAAAAAAGGAATATACCAGGACATTTATGAAAAAATTTATTAAGAATTATTTCAGTGGCTCCTATCGTGAAATGGTGTCCTTTTTTGCTAAAGAAGATAACCTGAGCCTGAATGAACTTGAAGAACTTGTAAAAGATGTGAGTGAAGAATTAAAAGAGGAAAACCAAAAGGGAGATGAATAGTTTCACAAACTATATCCTGGAATCAGCCATTAGCCTTGGGGTGTTGTCCCTGGTCTACTTTTTTTTCTTAAGGAAAGAAACATTTTTTAGGCTAAACAGGTATTTTTTACTGATATCTGTTGTATTTTCTGCTACACTCCCATTGCTTCACTTAAAAGTATACCCTGCCAGCCCAACCATGCTTGATGAGGTTACAGTTTCACAATACAGGAACCTAATTGAGGTGGTTACCATTTATGGCACAGGCTTTTCAGGAAAGCTGGAAAGGTTTATAACCAGTTATAAATCATTAGGATATATATATGTATTTGGAGTCCTGTTTTTTACATTCTTGCTACTGTTTAGGATCACCCAGGTGGCTGAATTGATCCAAAACAATAAGGTAACCAAAAAACATGGGGTTAAATTGGTAACCCTTGACAGGGATTTTAGCCCATTTTCATTCCTTAATTATGTGTTTATCAGCAAAAACCTCCATCAATATGAAGATTGGGAAAAGATGTTGTCACACGAAATTGAACACATCAGGCAGGGGCATTCATGGGATGTTATCATTATTGGGGTACTTTCTATAATTCAATGGTTTAACCCTTTTTTCTGGTTGTTAAGAAGGGCTTTACGCGAAAACCATGAGTATTCAGCAGACCATGCAGTCCTTGCAAAGGGTGTGTCAAAAGCCAGGTACAAAAGTGCATTGATCAACCAGCTAATTGGAGACCAACTGGTTATTGCCAGCAGTTTTAATTATTCTCTGATAAAGAGCAGGATACAAATGATGTCACGAATAAAATCAAGGAAGCAGGCAGGCATAAAATTTATCATTGGCATATTGATGGGGGCTAGCCTGGTTATTGCATTTGCTTGTGAAGACAAAGAAAAAGCAGGTGTTAATGAAAAACCAGTATTCCAGTTTATCAATATTTCTGAAGCCCTGTTGAGTGACCCATCATACACTCAAAAACTTAATGTGGCTAAAGGATTGCTCAATAGCTCATTAGGGATGAAGGTTACCATTGATTCATTAAAAAAAGACTTTGATGTAAAACTGGAGGATGGGATCATTTTTATCAATAAGAAATTTAATTATAGGAAAGCCATTTACATTGTGGATGGGCAATTGGCTGATATTAGTTATGTTGAAGGCCAACAAAAAAATTCATTCAATGCTATTGAAATAATAAAGGATGGGGAGAAAATAGCCCCTTATATTGAAAAATATGGGCAACAGGCACTTGAAGGTATTGTGTTGTGTTATATGAATACTTTCCCACCTGATTCAATAACCAGCCAGGGGGGGATGAATATGATCAGTGAAATAATTACATTCAGCCCAAATAATGCTGAAGAGGTCTTTTTTATTGTGGAAGAAATGCCCGAATTTCCGGGAGGAGAATTAGCTCTTAAGAAATTCATTGGGAACTCAATAAAATATCCTGTAATTGCACAGGAAAATGGTATCCAAGGAAAAGTTTATGTAACTTTTGTAGTTGATAAATTCGGGAAAACAACCAAAGCCCGGGTTGTTAGGGGTGTTGACCCATTGCTCGATAAAGAAGCCCTTAGGGTTGTATCCCAGTTGCCCATATGGAAACCTGGAATGCAAAAGGGCAAGGCTGTCAATATTGCTTATACTGTTCCAATCAATTTTAAATTACAATAGCCCACTTCCAAATAACTATAAAAATGAGGACATTAATTTTAACAATAACCCTTTTTCTATCTTTTTGTGGGTATTCCCAGGAAATAGATTTGCTGATCCTTAACCAAAAATATGAGCAGGCTCTGGATAAAATTTCTCAAAAACTTGCTACTGAGCCTGATGGGGATACTTATTTTAAACAAGGGATATTGTACTCGCGCCTACAGAATTATGCCCGGGCAGCACGATCTTTTCAAAGTGCATTGGGGTTTACACCCAATAACCCAACTATTTTGGCTGAATTGGGTGAAGTTTTATCTAAGTTGGGAAATTATACCCAGGCAGCATCATTTTTTGAGCAGGCAACTGTGGTTTCAAAAGAAAACCTGGTTTTAAAGGGAAAGCTGGGCAGGGTATATATCAACCAAAAAAGTTACCTGAAAGCATTTGAGGTATTTGATAAAATCTATAAAATTGATTCAACAAATGTGTATTGGAACAAACAATTTGCTTTTTGCGCACACATAGTTGGCAGGGTGTCTTTGGCAATAAAATTGTACAATAAGGTCCTGGAGCAAAACCAGCATGATGTAGGTTCATACATAAACCTGGCTTCTTTATACCAGAAAATGAATGTAAATAAACAGGCTTTGGAGTTAATTCTTAAGGGGCTGGAATATATGCCTGATAATGCTTCTTTGCAGTTAAAGCTGGCTAACCTGTATTATGGCACCAAAGCTTATGATAAAGCAGTTTCCAGTTTTGAAAAATACTTGACCAATGTTGATTCAACATACCTGGTTTTAAAAAATTATGGGATAAGCCTTTATTTTAACAGGAATGAACCAAAAGCTATCCAACTACTTGAAAAATGTGTGGAACAAGTCCCTGATGACCCATTTGTATTGTTTTACCTGGGCTTGGGGCATAAAAAACTGGCTCAGCATGAAATTGCTGAAGCCTATATGAACACAGCCATTGAAGCAGCAACACCTTATTATTTACCTGAGATGTACCACCATCTGGGGCAAATTTATGGGCAGCAAAGAAAATTTGCAGAATCTATTGAAGCCTTGAAAAAAGCCTATGAATTAGATCCAACAGGGCATGAGGTTTTGTTTGAAATTGCAACCACTTATGAGGAATACAACAACAATAAAACCCTGGCCCTAAATTTTTACAGGATGTATTTACTTGAAGCCAAAGAAAAAGCAAAAAATGCTACCTATGCCCTGAATAGGATGGATAAGATCAAAGAGATGCTTTTTATGGATGGCCAGTAGGGTTCAAGGCTTCATACATGATTTCCACAGGGTGTTTAGCCTTTTTGCCTGTGCCATCAAAAATATGGTGGCGGCATGATGTGCCTGGTGCAGCAATAATGGTGTTGCTTTCAACCTTCCTCACTTCAGGGAATAAAACCATCTCCCCAATTTTCATGGATAGTTCATAATGCTCTTTTTCATAACCAAATGAGCCAGCCATCCCACAACATCCTGAAGGGATTTCCTGTACAAGGTAATTTTTAGGCAATGACAGCATTTTTATGGATGGGATGGTTGAGGCAATGGATTTCTGGTGGCAATGCCCATGGAGCAGTATCTGTTTTTCTTCTTCAGTAAAATTATTTTCTGAAATATTCCCTTTTACAACCTCCCTGCTAATAAACTCTTCAAAAAGGAGGGAGTTTTTACCCAATTCCAGGGCATCAGTTTGCAAGGTTTTGTCAACCAGTTCAGGGTATTCATCCCTGAATGAGAGTATGGCAGAAGGCTCAATCCCTATCAATGGGGCTTCTGGGTTAATGATATCTTTTAACAGCAACACATTTTCAGTAGCAATCTTTTTTGATGCCCTTACCAACCCTTTTGAAAGGAATGTCCTGCCACTCTCTTTATGCACAGGGATCTTTACTTCATAATCCAGTTTAGTTAACAGCAGGATAGCTTTAATACCAATGTCACTTTCGTTGTAATTGGTAAATTCATCATTAAAAAGGAAAACTTTTCCTTTTGGTTTTTCAGGGGTAAGTTTTTGGCTATTTCCAACCCACCTGTTCAGGGTTAGTTTTGAAAGCAAGGGTACTTGCCTTTGTGGGGTAAAACCAATGGCTTTCTTGACCATGGGTAAATTCATGATAAAGTTGGATAATGGCCTAAAGGCTATAGCCAGCCTGTTCAGCCTGGGGAGGTAGGCAACCAACCTGGACCTTAATGGGATACCATGGATGTCATAATAATGCTGAAGGAATTCAGCTTTCAGTTTAGCCAGATCAACATTTGAGGGGCATTCAGCTTTACAGGCTTTGCAGGAAATACAAAGCTCAAGCACCTCATAAACCTCTTTACTGGCAAAAGGGCTTTCCTGGTTTCCTTTGTGCATCAACTCCCTTAACATATTTGCCCTGCCACGTGTTGATTTATCCTCATCACCTGAAGCCATAAAAGTGGGGCACATAGTTCCACCAATCAGCTCACTTTTGCGGCAATCTCCTGAACCATTGCACTTTTCAATTGCCCTAATAAACCCTTTGGTATTAGAGAAATCAAAAAATGTTTGTGGTTCAGGGTTACTTTTCCCAGGTTGTATCCTCAGGTTTTCAGTAATGGGAGGGGTGTCTACAATTTTGCCAGGGTTAAAGATGTTATCGGGATCCCAGGTTTGTTTGATTTGCCTTACCAATTGGTAATTGTTCTCGCCCAGCATCAGTGGAATAAACCTTCCTCTAAGCCTGCCATCACCATGTTCACCACTTAAGGAGCCTTTGTATTTTTTGACCAGGTGGGCTATGTCCAGTGCTATGGATTCATAGATTTTTACATCATTAGGGTCTTTAAGGTTCAGCAATGGCCTTAAGTGCAATTCACCAGTGGCAATATGGCCCTGGTAAACACAGGTGAGCTTGTATTTCTCAAGGATTTTTTTGAATTCAGCAATGTAATCTGGCAGTACTTTTGGGGCAACAGCTGTGTCTTCAATTACTGTTACATTCCTTTTATCACCAGGGATATTTGATAATAACCCCAATCCTGCTTTACGCAAAGCCCACACCCTATTGATCATTTCAGGAGGGGTGACCAAAGTGAAATAGTATCCCAGCCCTGCTTCCTTAAGGTCAGCTATTAGTGCATCAGCTTTCTTTTTGATCTCACTTTCATTTTCATGTGAAAATTCAATAAGGAGCATAGCTGCTGGGTCACCTTCAATAAAAAACCTGTTTTTGCTCTGTTCAATATTTTCTTTAGTGCAATTCATCACAATTTCATCCATTAGTTCAATGGCATCAGGATGGTGTTCCAGTGCAATAATATTGGCTTGCAATGATTCTTCCAATGTATTAAAATGGGCACAAAGTAATCCTTTGTTAGCAGGAGGCAGGTCAATCAGGTTGAGTTTTGCCTTATGAGAAAATGCCAGAGTACCTTCTGAGCCAGCCAATAATTTACAAAAATTGAAAGCTTCCCCATTTTCAGAAAAGGGTGCTGAATCTAGGAGGATGTCAATGGCATATCCATTGTTCCTCCTTTTTACATCAGGGGTAGGGAATTCTTCTTTTATAGTAGCCTGGTTGGTTTTATCTGATAAGATGGATTGGATATTTTTATAAATATGGGTTTCAAGGTTATTGTCTGTGGCATTGTATTTTTCTTCAAATTCCTTTTTATCTAAGGCTTTAAAGGTAACCTCAGAACCATCAGAAAGGAGGGCATCTACTTCAAGTATATGTTCGCGCACACTGCCATGGATGAGTGAATGTAACCCACATGAATTATTGCCCAGCATCCCACCAATTACACACCTGTTGGCTGTTGATGTTTCAGGGCCAAATACGAGGTTATATTTTTTAAGGTACTGGTTCAATTCAGCTAAAACTAACCCTGGTTCAACTATCACCCACTTTTCTTTTTCATTTAGCTCAATGATCTTGTTCATGTATTTTGATACATCCACTACAATTCCATTACCAACTACTTGTCCTGCTAGTGAGGTGCCTGCTCCACGAGGAATAATTGAAGTACTGTTTTTATGGGCAAAAGCAATTACCTTTTTAATATCATTAACATTCTTAGGTTTTACAACAGCTTCAGGAAGTTCCCTGTATGAAGATGCATCAGTGGAATATAAAACTCGTTGGGTGTTATCAGTAAATAAATCACCATCAAGTTGCTCCTTCAGTACCTGGTATTTGCTGTGATTATCCATAGAGAATAAAATTTGCCCATAAATATACCAAATAAAGAAGCTTTTGCAGAGAATTTGTTAAAAGTTACCTGAAGGAAATAGTACATTTTTTTTGTAGAGAAGTAACATCAATAATTTTTTAACCCCTTTAAGCTTTGATATCTCAGCTTAAATGTAAATTAATGGTTAACTAAATATTTCAGGAACATTAACCCATGAATATTTTTTAATTACTTTTGCCCTGTTTCTCAAAAAAAACAAGCTGATGGATTTTATTGAAAGGATTATTACAAGGGCTAGGGAAAATAGGAAAAGGATTGTGCTGCCTGAAGCCACTGAAGCGCGCACATTAAGGGCTGTTGAGATAATCCTGAAAGAAGGGGTAGCAAGCCTGGTTTTGCTGGGTGATGAGGATGAGGTAAAAGAGGCTGCCAGGGGAGTTGGTGTCTGTGTAGATGAAACTAAAATAGTAAATCCCAAAAGTGATAAAAACCGTTCCCGTTATGCCAGGATGATGGTTAACATAAGGCAAGATTTAGGGTATGAAGAAGCCCTGAAATTGCTGGATGACCCACTCTATTTTGCTCCATTAATGATACTGAATGGTGATGCTGATGGTGAATTGGCAGGAGCCAACCATTCAAGTGCTGAAATATTAAGGCCAGCCTTACAGTTTGTAAAAACCTTGCCTGGTATTAGTTCTGTATCAGGGTTTTTCCTGATGGTAGTGAATGACCCACATTTTGGGTATGAAGGAATACTGGCTTTTGCTGATTGTTCAGTAATTCCTGACCCAACAGAAAGGCAGCTTGCAGAAATTGCTGTAACCACAGCACAAACTGCCCAAACCTTGCTAGGCATGAAACCAAGGGTGGCTATGTTAAGTTTCTCAACCAAAGGGAGTGCATCACATCCATTAGTAAATAAAGTAGTGAATGCCACCAGGATAGCTAGGGAGATGAACCCAACCCTGATGGTTGATGGGGAACTGCAATTGGATGCAGCCATTATGCCTGAGGTTGCCCAAAGGACAGCTCCAGGCAGTGATGTAGCAGGTAGGGCAAATGTGTTGGTATTTCCAGGATTGGAAGCAGCAAATATTGGTTATAACCTGGTTCACAGGTTGGCTAAAGCTGAAGCTATTGGTCCTATTCTCCAGGGGATGGCAGCCCCAATCAATGACCTTTCAATGGGATGTTCAGTAACTGATATTGTTACCATGGCTGCTATTACTGCAAACCAGGCACAGATTTATGAGGAGTTGAAACTGGCAGAAGCTTCAATACTATAAATAAAGGTATTCCCCAATTTTCATTAAAACCTCACTTGCATTGCCTTTTAAAAAGATATCTGTAATGGAGTTGGTAAGATGTGATTCCTGAATATTTATCTCAATGATCTTTGCACCATTTTGTTTGGCGACTTCAGGTATTTCTGCTGCTGGCATCACTTCAGCATTAGTGCCTATTATAATAAAAAGGTCTGATTTTTTTGCTTCAGCAAATGAACGTGTTTTGGCAAATGTTGGGATAGGTTCATTGAAAAAAACCATATCTGGTTTTAATATCCCTTTGCAAATGTAACAAGTAGGAGGGAGGAAATCCAGGTTGGCAAAGCTGATGTCATATTCTGAATTACACTCAGTGCAAACCAGTTGTTTATAAGTGCCATGGATTTCATACACAAATTTGCTTCCTGCTTTTTGGTGAAGGTGGTCAATGTTTTGGGTGATAATGGATTCAATAAAACTGCGCTCGCCCATTTTGGCTAAAACTTTATGGCCTGTATTGGGCTCAGCACCACTTAATTTATCATAGAAAATTTCTTTTATTTTTTTCCATGATTGAAATGGTTTTTTCTTAAAATAGTCTATTTCAAGGAATATGGGGTGATGGGTTGTCCATAACCCATTTTTTCCCCTGAAAGGAGGGATGCCACTGTCAACAGATATTCCTGCTCCTGTAAATGCAACAGAGTATTTGGCATTTCTGATCCATTCAGCAGCCTGCTCTATTTTTTTGATATCCATCCTATTTAGTAAAAATTCCCGGAAGCTATAAAACTCCCGGGAAATATTTAACTTTTTGATTGATTAAAAATCCTTAACCTTATTGTTCTATGAGTGATTTATAAACTGAAACTGTGGTATCTTCATTAAACCTGATCTTAAAACCAAGTTTCCTGAATACAGCTATCATGGGCTTATTGTCTTTAGTAGTTTCAGCTGCCAGTTTCTTAATACCCCTATTGATAGCAATTTGCATACAATATTCTGTAAGCATGTATCCCAACTCTTTCTTTTGCCATGCATCTGTGATCAGGACAGCATATTCCATAACTTCCAGGTCTGGGTCAGCAATTAGGCGCCCCACACCAATCAGTTTTTTCCTGCCTTCTTCCTCTATTTCAGCAACAATAGCTATTTCACGGCTGTAGTCAATAAAACAGAACTGTGAAGCAACATCATGTGAGTCAAAATAGAAATCATACCTGAAACGATGGTAGATTGATTCTTTGGAGCAACTTCCAAGCAGTTCAAGCCACATAGGTTCATCTTCAGGTTTGATTGGCCTTAACAATATGCCTGTGCCATCATTTAGTTTGCCATCAATTATAAGGCTTTCAGGGTATGGCCTCAATATCAGGTGAGAATATTCTTGTGCTGGTTTTTCAAGCAATTCCTCATCAACAACTATGCGTGCATCCAATGCCATTACATCATCAGGTGTTACAATCAGTGGGTTGATATCCAACTCTGCAATTTCAGGGTAATCTGCTGCCAGGTATGACATCCTGATCAACACCTCAATAAGCTTGTCAATATTTTTAGGTTTATCTCCGCGCCAACCTTTTAGCAGTGGGTAGATCTGAAGTGACTTCAGCATTTGTAATGCTAGCTTCTCATTTAATGGAGGGAATTCCAGCCTTTTGTCCTTAAATAGTTCAGCAGTTGTTCCACCCATACCTACAAGCATTACTGTGCCAAACACAGGGTCTTTTTTAATCCCAAGGATCAGTTCAACAGCTTCTTTGGTGTCAACCATTTTCTGAACTGTTACTCCATCAATCCTTGCATCAGGGCGTTTTTCAGCGGCTGTTTTTACCATGTTGCGGAATGTTGCCCTTACCATTTCCTCATCTTTGATGTTCAGTGCTACGCCTCCAACATCTGATTTATGGGTAATGTCAGGTGAGTATATTTTCAGTACAACAGGATACCCTTTTTCTTCTGAAATTTTTACAGCTTCATCTTCAGTAGCTGCTGGTTCTGGATGTGTAGTGTCAATGCCATAGTCATTGACCAGCATTTTAGAGTCATCCTCATTCAGGATTTTAGCCTTTGGGAAAACTTCTTTAAGGTATTTTTCTTTTAGTTCTTCCCTGTCATATGAAAATGATACTGGTACTTCTTTAGGAGTTTCATACAATAACTCCAGGTTTTTTGAGTAATTAGCCAGTGTCATAAATGCCCTGATGGCCTGTTCAGGTGTACCATAAGCAGCTATCCCTGCCTGGTTGAAAATTGACATCCCTTCTCTCATTGAAGCACCACCCAGCCAGGCTGCCATAATGGTTTTGGAAGTCTTGCTTGCAAGTCCAGCAATGGCCTGTGCTGTTTCTGTAGGTGCTGTCATGGCCTGTGGTGTTAACAACACAAGCACTGCATCTACATTTTCATCTTCTAAAACAATTTCAGTTGATTTGGCAAACCTTTCAGGAGTGGCATCTCCTAACACATCAACAGGGTTGCCATGTGACCAGAATGGAGGGAGGTAGTCATTCAATTTCTGCATGGTTTCATCAGAAAGCTTAACCAGTTTTCCTCCCATTGATATCAATGAGTCAGTAGCCATAACACCAGGACCACCAGCATTTGTTACTATAGCCAGTTTTGATCCTTTTGGTGCCCTTTTCCTTCCAACAAGGTCAGTAAAATCAAATATATTTCCAAAGTCATATACCCTGGCTAATCCAGCCCTTCTGAATACTGCATCATAAATGGAATCTTCAGAAGCCATTGCCCCAGTGTGTGAGGCTGCTGCTGCTGCTGATTCAGGGAAACGCCCAGATTTATATACAATAATTGGTTTTTCACGGGCAAATGCCCTTGCTGCTGACATAAATGTCCTGGCATCTGCTAGCGACTCAACATACAGCACTATGGATTTGGTATTTGGGTCCTGCCCAAAGTAGTCAATCAAATCACCAAAATTTACATCCATAGAATTTCCAATGGAAACAAAATATGAAAAGCCAATGTTGGCTTCATAAGCCCAGTCAAGGACTGAAGTACACAGTGCCCCTGATTGTGAGATAAAAGCTACATGCCCTTTTTTAGGCATCCCTGCAGCAAAGCTTACATTCATATTTAATCCAGGTACTAAAATTCCAAGGCAGTTTGGCCCAATCACCCTCATGTCAGGAAAATTTGATTTTTCTTCAAGTACCTGTTGCTCAAGTTTTTTCCCTTCTTCTCCTGATTCTTTAAATCCTGCTGACATGATGATCACACCATGTATACCTGCTTCTCCACATTCCCTGATCAATTGTGGGGCAAATTTGGCTGATGTCATAATTACAGCTAAATCAGGGGTTTTTGGAAGGCTTTTTACATCTGGGAAACAGGGAATTCCCAGTACAGCTTCCCGTTTTGGGTTTACAGGATAAACAACCCCATTGTATCCTCCACCTACTAAATTTCTTAATGTTATTCCTCCTACACTATTTGGGTTGTTAGAAACACCAATTAGGGCAATCCTTTTTGGACGGAAAATACTGTCTAATTTTTTTATAGCCATATTTTAAATATTTTGGTTTTTTCCAAGGGTTTTAAAGGCAAAAATGCCATTTCCACAAAGTTGGTTGATTTTGTTTACAAAGTAGATGAAAAAAAATCATATTAGAAAATTTAATCTTTTGGGTTACTTGTTTGATAAAATGTGTTATTGTAAAGGAACACAGGAATATAGTAGGTTGACAGGCAGGATTTATAAATTTTAATTTAGCAAAATATTGTTGTAGAACATCTATCAGTAAATCAATCTAAATTTAATATTAAGCCATTGAGCCTGATTTTATGACAATTGTTAGGAGTAGAGTGAATGAGGTTGGTTTTGGTAGTTTATTGGATTTTCAGTGTGGCAAAAGAAATCATAAAAAAAGCACCCATCAATGGATGGATGCTTTAAAAGTTAGTTTGATTTTTGGTTTTGAGAGACTAGTTGAAGGTTGTTTACAACATCTCTCTGTATCTTACTGTTTTGCAGGTTTAACCAAAAGAATGGTAAATACAGCAACAAAACATAGAATTCCACAAATTGTAAATGCCAATGGGAAATTACCCATATCGCCTAATTTGCCACCAAGAATAGGTCCAAATATACCACCCATTGCATAGGCTAAAAATACCCAGCCATAGTTTTGACCAATATATTTCGTTCCAAAAGTATCAGCAGTAATTGTAGGGAATAACGCAAAATTTCCTCCAAAATTAAAACCAATTAGCATGGCAAAGATGAACAATGTTGCCTGTGAGCCGGCCATCCATTGAAAAAGAATGACAAAAACACCTTGTGTAGCCATCATAATAACAATTGATAATTTTCTACCAATTTTATCACTGAATATACCCCACAAGATTCTACCCAGACCATTGAACAAGGCAAAAAATACAGCCATTGCCAGTGTTGCAGCTGAACTTGCAACTTCTTTGCTAATGCCTTTGGCTTGCATTGCTTCCATTGGCCATAGTTTCATTAAACCAATGCTCATTAAACCTGCACTGGCACCAAAAGCAAAAGTTAGCAGAATTAAATAAAATTGAGGTTTACGCAACATTTCTCTTGTATTCAGGTTCACTTCTGAATCACTTGCTTTTGCAGCAGCTGATCCGCCCTCCCAACCTTTGGGTTTCCAACCTGCCGGTGGGAACTTCATCCAGAGACTTCCAACTAAAACAACAAGGAAGAATATAGCGCCTAAAATCATAAATGTTGTTGAGAGTCCTAGTTTAGCAACAAGTTGACCTCCACCTATGGCTCCCAATTTTCCAGCAAGGGTCATCCATAAGGTTGCACCAAATCCAAATCCTGCAACTGCAAGTCCTGTGATAAGGCCTTTTTTGTCTGGGAACCAACGCATACCAACTGCGATCGGTACTACATAACCCAGTCCAATACCACTGCCTCCCATTACACCAATAAAAATTAGTGTTGTAACAAAATTTTCTGCACCAAACAGTCCTGCCAATAGATAACCTGCACCTAATGTAACAGCACTTAAAACGGTTAGCCTTTGAGGACCAATTTTGGGCATTATCCTTCCAGCAATAACCATTACAATAGCGAAAAATGCCAGTCCACAAGAAAATACAATTTGAGTTTGAGCTTTATTCCATCCATCTTCAACAAGGCTGCCAGTGAAAACTGACCAGGCATAAATTGCACCTAAAGCAAGCTGAATAAGAATTGCTCCTAGAACTACAAATCCCCTGTTTTGAACTTTTTGATTATTCATAATTTTGATTTTATAAGAAAAGGTTTAAAACAAAAACATCCTCACTATTGGAGGATGCTTTTTATGATTCAGGGAATTATCTTTTTACTTCAACTTTAGCCCCTTCAATAATTTGTTCAACTACTCCAGGGTCAAGTAGGGTTGAAGTGTCTCCTAAATTAGTTGCATCTCCTTCTCCAATTTTACGTAAAATCCTGCGCATAATTTTTCCGGAACGTGTTTTTGGCAACCCACTTACAATCTGTATTTTATCAGGTTTGGCAATAGGTCCAATAAACTTGGTAACTGTTGCGCGGATTTCATTTTCAATGTTACCCATTTCCTCGTCAGTCAGTTCTTCACAGATCACATAGGCATATATCCCAGCACCTTTGATTTCGTGAGGATAACCTACCACTGCTGATTCATTTACTTTTGGATGTTGGTTAATAGCATCTTCTACTTCTGCAGTACCAATCCTGTGGCCTGAGACATTGATCACATCATCAATCCGACCAATGATCCTGTAATACCCTTCTTCATCTCGTTTTGCCCCATCACCTGTGAGGTATAATCCTTTAAAGGCTGAGAAATAGGTTTGGTAACACCTTTGGTGGTCACCATAAGTAGTCCTTAACATACCAGGCCAAGGGAATTTAATACATAAGATACCCTCAACACTATTGCCTTTCAATTCATTTCCTTCAGGGTCAACCAGGATGGGTTGTACACCAGGAAGTGGTAATGTTGCCAATGATGGTTTGGTTGGGGTTATCCCTGCCAATGGGGTGATCATAATACCACCAGTTTCAGTTTGCCACCAGGTGTCAACAATTGGGCAACGCCCACCACCTACAAGGTCGTGGTACCACCTCCATGCTTCTTCATTGATAGGCTCGCCAACAGTACCTAATACACGCAGTGAACTTAAATCATGTTTAGTTACCCACTCATCACCCTGAGCTACTAATGCCCTGATAGCAGTTGGGGCTGTATAAAATTGGTTGACTTTGTATTTATCAACAACTTCCCAGAACCTGCCTGCATCTGGCCAGGTGGGTACACCTTCAAACATAATGGAAGTAGCACCAGTCAGCAGAGGGCCATATACAATGTAAGAGTGCCCTGTTACCCAGCCAATATCAGCAGTACACCAGTAAATATCCCCATCATTATATTGGAATACATTTTTAAAGGTATATTCAGCATATACCATGTATCCTGCAGTTGTATGAACAACACCTTTAGGTTTCCCTGTTGAACCAGATGTATAAAGGATAAATAAAATGTCTTCAGCATCCATTACCTGAGCAACATTTTCTTTATTTACTCCTGCAATTACATCATCCCACCAAATGTCTCTGCCTTCAACAAAATTAATTTCTCCACCAGTTCTTTTAAGAACAATCATATCTGTAACATGTGGGCAAAGTGTAGCAGCTTCATCAGCAATTGCTTTTAATGGGATTGTTTTAGTTCCACGATAACCACCATCAGAAGTAATAATTACTTTTGATTTTGCATCATTTACCCTGTCAGCAAGGGCAGTTGCAGAAAATCCTGCAAAAATAATGGAATGTACAGCTCCAATCCTGGCACAAGCCAACATGGCAATAGCTAATTCAGGTACCATGGGTAGGTAAATGGCAACTGTATCACCTTTTTTTACTCCAAGCTTCAACAGCCCATTGGCAAATTCCTGTACTTTTTCAAAAAGATCACCATAAGTTAACCTAACTTCCTCTTCTTTTGGGTCATTAGGTTCCCAGATTATAGCAACCTGGTCTTTCCTCATGAACATGTTCCTTTCAAAAATATTTTCAGTAATATTTAATTTGCCATTTACAAACCAATTGACATCAGGAGCTCCCTCTCCATCAAATTTCCAGTCAAGGACTTTATCATATTTTTTACGCCAGAAATTGGCTTCAGCTATGCCTGCCCAAAACCCTTCAGGATCAGCAACACTTTCTTTATACTTCTGTAAGTACTCGGCAAAATTTGTAATTTTATTTACCATAGTTTTAAGGATTTAAAATTTGAAATTAGTTCATATAATTAGTTGTCTTTCAACTATCAGTTTCAACTAAAAAGGGTTAAATCAAATGTATTTGAAGTTAGGCTCCAGCTAAATAAACTTCAACTGGGTTTTGCCTAGTAAAACATAAATAAATAATACAATATGATCGTTTTCCTGTAATTTCTGGAAGGAATTAAAAGCCATGATATATGTTTCAATAGTCTTTTTCAAAACAGAATGAGAAGGAATTAAACATACCAACATTGGTAAATAATGGTTTCAAATTTAGCAATAAATTTTGGTGGAAAAAATGTGTTTTATAACCATATATTTTAATGAGTTAGAAATCTTCAAACTGATGTAAAAATAGTATATTACTCCCTGATGATGGGACCTGGTATTGCTGGTGTTGAAAACACTTTTGGCATGTGGGCAAGATAAATTTTGATCATTATCCAGGCACTTTTTTTATCCCATTTAACATTAGCCTTACATATGAATATTTTCGTTTTAAATTGTGGAAGTTCTTCCCAAAAATTCCAGTTGTTTGATATGCCTTCAGAACAATGTTATTTTAAAGGTGTATTGGAAATCCAGGCTCAGCAAAAATACCTGTTCAAAGCAACCTGGAAGGATGGCCATAAGGTTGAACGCCAATTGGAGGGTATGGATAAAAAAAAGGCACTTGTTGAGGTTATCAATACTGTGAAAAATGCAGGGCAAAAAATTGATGTGGTGGCTCACAGGTTGGTACATGGGGGTACAAGGTTTACTGGCTGTATATTTATAGATGAGGCTACCATTGGTAAAATGGAAGAGGATATAGAACTGGCTCCCCTGCATTATCCAGCCAATATACAAGGGATAAAAATTACCATGGAAATTGTGGCAGATGCCCTTCAGGTTGGGGTTTTTGATACTGCTTTCCATGCAACAATGCCTCCTGAAGCTTACCTATACCCGTTACCTTATGAATTGCATGAAAAGTATTCAACCAGGCGTTATGGGTTTCATGGGAGCAGCCATAAGTATGTTGCTACTAGGGCCTGTGAGGTTTTGAAAAAGGATTTCAACCAACAGAAAATAGTTTCCTGCCATTTGGGGAGTGGGGCTTCAGTTGCTGCCATAAAAAATGGGGGGTCAGTGGATACATCAATGGGGATGACACCTGTTGAAGGGCTTATGATGGGTACACGCACAGGTGATATTGACCCTGGTATATTGTTGCATATTATGGATAAAGAGGGGTTAGCTACAACAGGTTTACGCGAATTGATCAATAAAAAAAGTGGGTTGCTTGGTATTTCAGGGATATCATCTGACCACAGGGATGTTACTGAAGCTGCACAACAGGGAAATGAAAGGGCACAATTGGCATTGAAAATGTTCAATTACAGGATCAAGAAATACATTGGTGCATATGTTGCCATACTTGGAGGGCTGGACATATTAATTTTTACGGGAGGCATTGGAGAAAATGATGAAGCCACAAGAAGGGAAATTTGTGAGGATATGGAATGTTTTGGGGTTAGTATTGACCCTTCAGCTAATAAAAAAGCATGTGGCATTGAATCAATTGTTAGTACTTCTGGTTACCCTGTAACAGTAATGGTTGTGCCAACTAATGAAGAACTCTCCATTGCACGTGAATCATTTCAACTTACAAAAGATAAGCTGATCAGGTAAATATTTTTTAAATTGTATACAAAAACAGGATTTAATGTCAATTTTTAAAATTGAAAATTTCCTGGAATGGTGTACAACATAATTTTATCTGAGATATGTTAGAAATTAGTTCTTCACATATTTCTAATTTGCATTAAAATATTCATGTCATGGAAATTAGGAACTTTAAGGATTTAATAAAGGCAGCACAAGACCAGGAAGAAAAACGTTTGGTAGCTCTTAATGGTACTGATGAAAGTACATTGGAAGCATTAAATGAAGCTGTTGAATTGGGGCTTGTAACAGCAACATTGACAGGAGATCAGAGGCAAATTGAAGAAACTTGCCACAAACTTGATATTGATATAAACAACTATCACATCATTCATTGTGAATCAGCTAAAGATGCATCAAAAGCTGCAGCCAATATGGTTATGGAGGGCAAAGCTAATTTGATGATGAAAGGGTTGATAAGTACTGACCGTTTTATGAGGGTAGTCCTGAAAAAGGATTATGGGTTGGTTCCTTCAAGGAATATCTTAAGCCACATTGCAGTAATGAAAAATGCCAACTACCATAAAATATTGATTTTTAGTGATGCAGGAGTATTGCCATATCCCGACCTGAAACAAAAAATATTGATGACAAGCTACCTGATTGATGCGGCACATAAGCTAGGGATTGAAAACCCAAAAGTTGCCATGATCGCCCCAACAGAGCAAATATTGATATCTATCCCTTCATGTATGGATGGTGCAACCATTGCAAAAATGTCAGAGCATGGGCAAATAGATGGTGGTGTGGTAGATGGACCAATGGCACTTGATGTGGCCATAAACCGCGAGGCTGCTGATATTAAAGGGTTAGACTCAGAAGTGGCAGGTGATGCTGATTGCCTCCTTTTCCCCAATATTGATGCTGGGAATGTGTTTTACAAAACCAATGCAAAATTTTGCAATGCACAATTAGGAGGCATAATCACTGGGGCTAAAGTTCCATTAGTTGTATCTTCGCGTGGTGATAGCACAGAAACAAAATTAAATTCAATTGCATTAGCTTCATTATTGAGTTAGAAAGCTACAAATAGTTTTATGCATAAAATTCTGGCCATAAACCCAGGGTCAACATCCACAAAATTCGCGGTTTACCATGAATCAAAATGTGTATTGGCAAAAACCTTGCGCCACTCTGTCACTGACCTGACAAGGTATGAGCGCATCATTGACCAGTTTGATTTTAGAAAAGGGGTTATTATTGATGCCCTTGTGGAGGAAGGTATTGAGGTTGATTCCATTAAATATATTATTGGTAGGGGAGGGTTGACCTACCCACTTGAATCAGGTGTGTATAGGGTAAACCACCAAATGATCAAACATGTAAAAGAGGGAGTGCTGGGGCAACATGCCAGCAACCTGGGGCCACTGCTGGCTGATTATATTGCACACCAGATACCCAATGCACAAGCATTTATTGCAGACCCTGTGGTAACTGATGAGCTGGAGGATATAGCACGTGTAGCAGGGCATCCCAACTTTGAAAGGAAATCCATTTTCCATGCCCTTAACCAAAAAGCAACAGCCAGGCAGCATGCTTCTGCTGTTGCCCAGAAATATGAGGAGCTTAATTTGATAGTAACCCATTTGGGAGGAGGCATTTCTGTAGGAGCCCACAAGAAGGGTAGGGTGGTTGATGTGAACAATGCCCTGGATGGGGAAGGCCCTTTTAGCCCTGAACGTTCTGGGGGGCTGCCTGTGCGCCAGATAATTGATGCTTGTTTTAGTGGGAAATATTCTAAAGAGCAAATTGCCAGGATGGTAGTTGGTGAAGGTGGCTTTGTTGCATACTTGTCAACCAATGATGCCATGAAAGTGGAAAAGGATGCTGAGGCTGGTGATCATAAAGCAAGGTTCATTCAAGATGCATTGGGATACCAGGTTTCAAAGATGATTGGTGAAATGGCAGTGGTGCTGGATGGTAAGGTTGATAACATCCTGGTTACTGGAGGGATGGCTTATAATAAATACCTGGTTGGTTTTATTGCTGATAAGGTAAAGTTTATTGCTGATGTAGTAGCTTATCCTGGTGAAGATGAATTGCAAGCCTTGGCTATGAATGCATTGCTTGTGGCAAAAGGAGAGGTGGAACCAAAAGAGTATGATAAGTAGGCTGGATAACTGGATACTGGATTCTTGAATATTGAAAATTTCTTATTGATTATTGAATATTTTTTTCTGCATACTAAGACTGAAAACTAACTACTGTGCTTCCCCTGCTGCTTCTTCAAGGCCAAACAGGTCAAAAGGTGGCACACTGAAAATATCATTGAAAAAGTATACCAGCAATACAGTGAAAACAATAAAAACTAATACAATAAGTATTTGTGCCCATGATGTTTTTTGTATATCCTGCCTGTCTTTTACATCACATACCTCACCAGGGCAATACTGGACTTTATCTTTAAAAAACAAGGGGTAAAATTTGCATCCCAGGCAAATGCCAAAGGCAGATTCAAAAAATAAAAATACCAGGCAGATCAGGCAGATGATGCCAGTGATGGGGCTAAAGGAGTTTACAACAATCATCAACACAAACATGATAACAGCCAGTGCTATACCAATTTTCCAGGCGAACTTTTTCTGGCGGGCACCCACGTATTCAGGTACCTGGTTCCTTACAATCAAACGCCCCATGATCAGGGTAGGGGCAAATTTTGGGTTGATAAAAACCCGGATAATAAAATCAACCATAAACAATACAATGGCATGCTTTAGCATGGTAAAATCATTATTAAAGACAACAATTAGGATGGAAATAAACATCAACAAAAAAAGCAATCCTGCTGCTGCCCTAATTTCACGCTCATTTAAAACCCTGATGGTGTACCCATCAACATCTTCACCAAATTGGAATGTTTTACTCATTTTAGTTTATTTTTTGTTCCTACTTAAAACAGGATCTTACCATTAACCCTCTTTAAAGATATAAAGTTTTTAATAGCGAAAACGCTTTGTAACAAGCAAATTAACTTCCTAAAAATGAGGGATTATTGCAATAATGAACTATGGTGTGGTTAAATTGGCTTTAATCTACATTATCATGAAGGTATCTATTAGTATTTTTTAAGTTCTTTCTTTCACCAAACCTTTTAGAATCAGGTATTAAATTCTTTCTCCTGACATAAGCAGGTACATTTTCCAGTTCTTCTATCTCTTCTTCACTTAACCCTGATTTTTTTAGTTTACGGATTTTAGATTCTATTTTATTTCAACTTAAAAAACCACCTGCTATGCTGGTGGTAATGTTCTGATGGCTTTGCCTATCTTTGTACATATGAGCAAATATAAGAAATTGTCAC
>JANQHI010000004.1 GCA_028282705.1 Prolixibacteraceae bacterium
GGCTTTTACCTTTTAAAACCTAGATGATAAAAATACAAATTGGTTGCGTATGTGGTATAAGTAGAAATACGTGTTTCAAGCAAGGGTTATTACGCAAAAAAACTTTTTCGATAATGCAAACACCTTACAACTAGTTATGCATAAGAGATTTTTGGGTATAATAAGCTAAAGGTTAACAGCCAAGGCTGTTAAGAGGTTATCATATTAAATACAAATCCCCAGGAAGAATTTTATTAGCTTATTCATCCTGGGGACTTATAAAAAGTGCAGGAAAACATCCAGCACATATTCCAGGATCCTATACAGAAACCCTGTTATTTATTCTCCACATACCGCGGATTAAGCCCTTCCTGCAAACATACCCACATATAAGCAAGTAGGTTTACATTTATCCGTTATGGGATCGTTTGAAAGATATAGTTATACTATTCTTCATCCGGGTCAAAAACGTCTTGCTCCCTTGTTGATCCTTTTGGACCTCCGCCTAATACGTTACCCATTTCCACTTCGTTTAATACCTCGAAATTTGTGTTTTCTACTAAAATTATCATGGCTGTAGTTTTTGGTGATTGTTGTTGTTATCTAAACTAAAATGAAAGCTTGAAAATATCCGTGTTTACTCTTCGTCCGGGTCAAAAACGTCCTGTTCCCTTGTTGATCCTTTTGGGCCACCGCCTAGTACATTACCCATCTCTACCTCATTCAATACTTCAAATTTGTTGCCCACAGTGTTGTAGCTTACTTCGGTTTTCATTACTTTTAATTTTTGTTGTTAGTAAATAAATAATTGTCCGCTCATTTATATATTCGGAAAACACAGGAAAGGTAACCCCCAAGGTTTTTTTAAAAAGTTATTAACAATGCAAAATGGATATATAAAACAATGAATATCAAAACATTAACAAAATTCGTTTTTTACCTCAATTCCTGCTTGCTTTTATGCACAAATGTGTCCTTTTCGCAACAAAACCAGTTTACCCAGGATAGCATAAGGTCTGAAGAGTTATATTATACAGGTAGGGCACAATACAGGCAAGGAGATTATGCAAATTCTATTAAAAACCTTTACAAAAGCCTTGATATAAAAATTAAATTGTATGGGGAACAAGATTTTAGGCTGGGCCGGGTATATAATGCAATTGGAATCCAATATAAGGCATTGGGAAAATTAAATGAAGCCATTGAGGTATACCTGAAAACCATTGAAATCTATAAAGAATATTATAATGGGGAAAATGCCAGGCTGGGGACGCCCTACACAAACCTGGGCAATATATATAAACAAAAAGGGAATTTTGTAGATGCGTTAAAATACCACCAACAAGCTTTATCAAATTACAGATTGACACCAGAAAAATATTCATTCCAAATTGAACAAGTAAAGTCTAATATCGCCGAAAGTTATTTTTTAATTGACCAATTTGAAAAATCACTTGATTTCATTAATGAGAATATTAACAATCCTGATAAAAAAATATTACCTTCTATTTATAATTTACGTGCCTCGATTTACAGAAGCTTAAATAACATTTCTGAAGCAAAGAAGAATTATTTGCTTGCTATTAATGCTACCATTAAAGTTTATGGGGAAGAAGATTATGAACTTGGGTTTAACTACATAAATTTTGGGGATTTGTTAATATCCACGGAAGATTTTGAATTGGCCGAAAGTTACCTTAATAAGGCCAAGCCTATTATAATTGGTACATTTGGCGAAAAGGGCATTGGCCCTTCAGATTTGTATATGACCCTTGGTGATTTATATTCAGCCAAAACATTTGGTTCCAACTCATTGGAATCATTCAGGTTAAAAAAGAAAGAATACCTGGAGAAGGCACTTTACCAGTACCAAGAGGCAATTATTGCCCTTACTGATAATTTTGTGATACACGACCCCAGGGCTAACCCGGAGATTGAGCAATGTATTTTTGAAGCCCAATGTTTGAAAGCCCTTCAAAAAAAGGCTGAGGCTTACTTTAAGCTGGCTGAGGTTTTGGGAAATAATGTAGATGATAAACTAGATTACCTCTCCTGTTCATTAAATACAAATATTATTGCCAGCGACCTGTTAAATACTATCCGCACTGAAGTCGTAAATGAAGATAGCAAGTTGTTAATATCTGAACTTCAGAACAGGACATTTTTAAACTCAATAAAAATAGCCCATGAACTGTGGAGCCTGACTGGCAACAACAAATATTTCAGTACAGCATTCCAAAATGCAGAAAGGAATAAGGCAGCCAGCTTAATGGATTACCTCACTGACCAAAATGCTAAGGAACTAAGCCTGATACCTGACAGCATCCTTTTAATGCAGGAAAACATCAACCTGCAAATATCGCACATAAACAATGAATTATTTGATGAAATCCAGTATAATGGGAACGATCCTGCCAAAGTAGAAGCCTTCAGGGCGCAATTGTTTAACCTGGAAAGGGAGAAAGCCAGGCTGACACGTTACATGGAATCAAATTACGAAGAATATTATAGCATGAAATATGCTGATGATATGCTTCAGGTGGATGATGTGCAAAATAAACTTCTTAAAAACGAAGTTATCGTAGAATATGTTTTAGATATCTCAGATGAAGATAGAAATGGGTTCCTGTATACTTTCCTGATCTCGGGCAACAATTATAAGTTACTGAAGTACAGTGTTACTGAACAGGATTTAGCAGACATAAGGAAACTCCATGAATTTTTATCTGACCCAAATTATATAAGTATAACTAATGAAAAATTCAATAATTATCTATCATCAGCCTATAGCCTTTATAATGTGCTTATAAAGCCCATTGAGGAAGATATAGTTGATAGGAACATTACCATTATCCCTGATGGGATTTTAAGCTATATACCATTTGATGCTTTACTATATGGACAGGTACGAACTTCCGGGATCAACTTTAGGAACCTTCCTTACCTGATAAAAAGGCACTCTTTTAACTATGCGTATTCTGCAAATTTATATTTAGGTGATGCAAAGAAAAAATCGGCAGCCAATAAACTCCTGGCATTTGCACCTACCTATTCAAAAGATAATTCATTAGGCGATGAAGAATTCAATAGTTTAACTCCTTTAAGTGGTATTTATGAAGAGGTTGAAAATATCTCATCACATGTAAAAACCAAAGCATATATTGACACATCAGCTACTGAAGAAAACTTCATGAAAAACTACCAGGATTATGATATCCTGCACTTGTCAATGCACACACTGTTAAACGACTCGCTACCTATGTTTTCTAAATTGGCATTTATGCCCTCAGGAAACGAATCAACCAATATGGATGGGTGGCTTACCACACAGGAAATATACAACCTAGATTTAAATGCCAGGCTAGCTGTATTAAGTGCTTGTAATACAGGCAGTGGCGTTCTTAAAAAGGGAGAAGGGGTTATTAGCCTTGCCAGAGGGTTTATTTATGCAGGATGCCCTTCTATTATAATGACATTATGGGAAGTAGAAGATAGGTCGGGTGCCCCAATTTTAGACGAGTTTTACCAGCTTTTAGGTAATGGCAAAAGGAAGCACCAGGCATTAAGGATGGCAAAGCTTAAACATATCGAAAATGCAGATCCGTTAAAAGCCCACCCCCACTATTGGTTAGGTTATGTTTCTATTGGAAATACTGACCCAATGTACACAGGTAATGATGTTTATTTCTTCCTGGCCATCCTTCTTGTTATAGTAGCTGTGATTAGCGACCAGTTGTTACGAAATAAAAAAGCCCGGAAAAACCGGGCTTTCTAAGAATTATTAATTATACTGATTGTTAGATTTTAATCACTATACTTTAACCTACGCAACAATGTTTTAGCATCTTGCGTGTAGTAGCCATTACTTGCCACGATCTTGTTAAGCTGTTGGGCTGCCATTTGCTTTTCACCTTCTTTAATAAGGCAAAGGCTCATGTACCATTCAGCTTGTTCAACGAATAAATTCTGTTGGTGTTCAACCACTGATTTATATTCATTGATCGCGTTCCTGTTTTCATCCAGGTTCTGGTAACTTTGTCCTGCATAAAAACGGGCTACTGAATTTTCTGTATCATTTTCAATAATACTCTTGAATACTCCAAGTGCATCAGCATAGTTCTGCTCACTGAACAGCACCAGCCCCTGCTTAAGGTTTTGGTCCATATCAGTTGAAGCTGACCTGCTTAAACCATAACTTGGATATGCTTCATAATACTTGTCATATAGCTTCTCATTGTTTACTGGAGCCAACTTAAGCATAGCTGTTAAGCCAACTATAATCAATATTGACGCAGCCAACGACCTCTTCATTAATGAAGATGAGAAGTTTGGACGAAGCATAATGATTGACTTGCTTTCATTAGTGTACGAATCTTTGCTAATCTCGCCCAGGTGGTCCCTAAGGTCAATTATATCACGTTCGCCAATGGCAGCATTTACATCTTTATGAAGTTTAACATCCGATTTTAAGTCACTATTTGAATAGAACTCATCTTCGAATGATTTTAAATCTTCACCTACTAGTTCATTATCAATATATTTTTCAATATCTTCTAACTCCTTAGTATGTGAAGTTTGAGTTTTAATTATCTGGTCCATTTCTGAACGCAGCTCCATTACATCATTTTCCTGTAATGCAGATTCCAGGTTCCTATGTAAATTAATATCAGCTACTAATTTACTGTTCACTTTCATTTCATTCTCAATCTCGATTTTTTCATTCTCAGGCAAAGTACCTTCAATGTACTTTTCAATTTTCTCGTCTGAAACATTATGTTCAGGCATTGAATGAGTAATCTGGTTGAGACTTTCTCTTAACTGAAGGACTTCTTTTTCGAGAACAGCTGCCTGGATTTCATCCATTAAGCTTGCATCTGCTTCTGAATCCTCATCTTCAACATCAACTTTTGCAACCTCTTGCTCATTATAAAAATGATGGATGTTCTCCTTGGAAGCAATGTCATGTTGGTAAACATGGATTTTTGGCAGCGAATCGTAATAATTAAGAAGTTCTTTTGGATCAACCTTTTTATCATATTGATTAAAGGTATCCAATTCTTCAATTAGATCGAAGGAGGCTTGTACTTTATCCTCAGGGTTTGTTTCTTCAGCCATAGACAAAGAGCTTAGGGTTTCTCTTAAGTCCATAACATCATCTTCGAAAATTGCGTTATAAATTTCACTTTGAAATTTAAACTCCTCTCTCAGTTCCGAATTAACTTTCAATTCATCTTCAAAAATTTTTTTCTGATCAAAAGTAAGTTGGCCTGAAAGGTAATTTTCAATCCATTTTAAAAACTCTACTTTACGTATCATCCTCTAAAATTTTTTTGTAATCAGCGTCCTGTTTGATTCTGTTAATTAATAATTCTTTGCATTTATATTTTCGCTTTTTAGCGTACTTTTCACTTTTATAACCCATTATCTGCGCAATTTGTTTTAATGGGATCTTTTCAAAGAACATTTGCATTATCTTCTGGCAATCAGTGCTTAAAGATTTGAAATGCCTTTGATATAAACTATATCTTTCATTTTTTAATACCAGTTCAGTAAGGTTGTCATCATATACATCTTCCTGAAATGGCAACGTTTCGCTTACTTTTTCTTTTTCTATCCTTCTGCTCTCCAGTTGTTTTAACCATAAAAAGCGGCAAACTGAAAACAAATATGTTTGGAAAGGCCTATTTTCAAACAGGCTATCATCTTCCTTTAACTTCCTGAATATGACGATAATTGCCTCCTGAAATATATCACTGGCATCTTCCTCTTCACCACTATTCTTCTTTATAAAACTATTAACCTTGTAAAAGAACTGTTTATAAATGTATTGCAAGACTAAATTGTCATTTCTCAAAATCCCCTTCTGGATCTGTAGATCAGAATAACTTTTCATTGCCTATATAATAATTCGTTTTATTTACAAAAGGTAACCCTTATTTGGGATAAATTTATCTTTTTCTTTCCACAATTCATAAAAAAACCGCCCACACAATGAAAATCGCGCGCGCGTATAAGCTTAAAAATACAATCTCTGCAACAATTACAATACATTTTTGATGGATTTTTTTAAAATTTTATACGGGAATCAAACTAAAAGGCTACAAAAACAAAAAGGACGAGTTCAACAACCCATCCTTTTCTCATTAAACTAACTAACCTAACTAAACCTAAACTTATGAAAAAAAACGTAGTACAAATATAAAGTTGAAATTTGACATGCTCCAACTTTTGAGTGTTAAATGTTGTTAAAGTTAACTTTTATTTTACGCTTAGCTATTGGGCTATAAATACATATACTATGGTCCCTTTTTGTAATTCAGGGGCGGAATTATCAGCATTAAAAAGGGTATTTGAGGCAGCAAGCTGTGCATACCTGTATATTTGAGAATCATTGACAGAGGCATTTTTCTGTGCCTGGCTTTTCACAACTACCCCCCTTCTGTTTACTGCAATATCAACAACAACTTCGCCCCCACCCTGTGCCAGGTATATTGGTTTGGGCAAACTTACATGGTACCTGTTTTCAAGGAAGTAGCGTATATTGCTTTCGCCTGAATAAATTACATTTTTAATAGAGTCTGGATCCATCCGCTCAGTAGTTTCCACTGGCATTTTAATATCTTCAATATTGATGGACTTTTTATTTAACTGGTCAGATACATCAGCCACAAGCTTCCTGGCTGATTCCAACTCTTTCAGGTAATCATCATCAAAGAACCTATCATTTGACAAATCCATGTTGGATGCCTTGTTTGTGCGTTTGTTGGGTTGCACCTGGTTATTTGAAGGAGTGTTGGAATTTTCTTCTTCCTGGACAGTTTCTTCTTCAATTTCTTCAAAAACCTCTTCAGGAAATTCAATAATTATAGGCTCCTCTTTTATTTGCCCCTTTTTATCAATATCTGCAACAAGGAATGACAACACTAGCAGGATGTGAAAAACAAGCGTTCCCATTACCCCATAAATATTGTTTTTATATGTTTCTTTTAAAGTTGCCATTAGCCACAAAATTAATAATTACAATGGTTTTAAACATTCCCACCCAACAACAATGTGTGTTAAGGACTTATTTTTACAACCAAACTCCTAATTTATAGGAGTGTATGAAGATTTCTTAATATCTTTATTGGAAACCAATATCCGAAAAACCATGAAACGTAGGCAATTTACCAAAACACTTGCCCTGGGTACAGCAGGGATATTATCTCCTTTTAATAGGCTAATTGCCCAACAAGCAGATGCAATTAAAATTACCATTTTGTATAATAACATTGAATGCAGCTGCAACCTTGAAAGTAGTTGGGGGTTTTCAGCCTGGATAGAAGGGAAGGAAATTGCTACACTGTTTGACACAGGTGGTGACCAGGATATCCTTTGGCGCAATATGCAAAAGAAAAATATCAATTTAGATAAGCTTTCAAATATTGTAATTTCACACAACCATTGGGACCACACTAATGGTTTGGGTTTGATTTTGGAAAAAACAGGCTATAAGCCCCATGTTTTTGTAATAAAAAAGGATATAGAAAAATTAAAAAAAGAATACCCAAGAGCCAAGATAAAAAGTGTACTAAAACCCAAGCCAATAGCAGATAACCTTTGGACTACAGGGCAACTTACTAAATATTTCCCAACTGATGAGATCAATGAACAATCCATCATTATTTTAAAAAGCAACAAAGTTTACCTGCTCACAGGATGTTCACATCCAGGAATTGTTGAAACAGTGGAAACTGTTAAAAGTATTTTCCCTGAAAAAACAATTGAATTAGTTGCCGGAGGGTTCCACTTGATGAGAAAACCTAAGAATGGGGTTAAAGAAATTTCAGATGCCCTT
The DNA here is from genome assembly GCA_028282705.1 of Prolixibacteraceae bacterium. Taxonomy (GTDB): domain Bacteria; phylum Bacteroidota; class Bacteroidia; order Bacteroidales; family Prolixibacteraceae; genus JABMQB01. The sequence continues at coordinate 7,817 of JANQHI010000004.1, forward strand.
AAAGGATTGGGCGTTATTAATTTAGCCCCCTCACATTGTACAGGGGAAAAAGCTACTGAAATTTTCAGAAATGAATGGGGTAGTAATTTCAGAAGCCTTGAACTTGGGGCAGAAATTGAAATTTAATTTCAGTCCATTTCCTGGATTTTAAAGCTCCCTTTAAATATTCTTAACCTTGAAAATAGGCTACTAAAAAACTGTAATTGATATTTATTCAAAGGTTTAACACATTTTAACAGAAAAAAGGGAAATAATTGCATAATTTAAAATCGTCAATAGTTGGCATTGTATATTGAACTGGGGATTGAATGAAGGGTATGATCAGTAAACATATAATTTTCTCAAGCCTTTTTATTTTGATCAATTTGAACTATTTGTGGGCTCAAGAATTTGTTGCAGACACCATAAAAGAAGTTGATTACCAAAAAAAATATGACCAGTTTTATGATAGCCTGAAATATAAAGCCCAACAAAATAAAATCACCAAGTGGCTACATAATACCCTGATCAATGAACCCAAAAAACTTGATATAGATAAAAAAGCACTTGCTTTTGATTACTTAAATAATTACAAAGGGAAAACCATAAAAACTATCCAAATCAAAGCTCTTGATATATTTGGACCCAGTTTCACAGACACTACAAAAAAAGCAAAATCAAAATTTGAAAAAGTCGCCAATACCCTTCATACCAAAACCAATTTAAAAATCATTAATAAAAACCTTCTGTTTACAGTTGGAGATACTTTAAACCCTGAAGTATTATATGAGAATGAACGCATAATCAGGCTATTACCTTTTATAAAAGATGTTAGGATCATTGTTGCAAATGATACTGTTAACCAGGAGTTTGTTGAAGTAATTGTTTTAACAAAAGATGTATTTTCCCTGGGAGTCTCGGGTTATGCCAATGGCCTTTCTTCTGCAGCTTTAGAGGTTTACAACAGGAATATTTTGGGTGTAGGCCATGAAATTTCTGCCAAAATGATTGGACACTTGCACAGGGAGCCTTACCTGGGTGTGGAAACGAGCTATACAATCAATAACATCAATGGAAACTTTGTAAATATCTCAGCAGGTTTTGCAAATACACATGAAACAGAAGGCTTTAATTTTATTATTGAAAAAGAGTTCCTGAGGCCATCAACACAGTGGGCTGGTGGCATTAAAGGGCTGCGCTTTTTACGGGCAAATTCCATTACAGAACAAGACCCCATTGAACTGGAAGGCTCTCCTCTGAACCTTATGTTATGGGATATTTGGGCAGGTAAGAGTTTTCAGCTTAACCGTGATAAATTTTCCAGCTCACAGTTTGTTTTTACAGGAAGGGTGGCTAACCAACATTTTCATGAACGCCCTGAGGCAGACAGTGAAGACAACCAATATTTCTCTAATAGTACCTTTTATTTGGTTGGACTTTCATGGTCAAAAAGGCGTTACATGCGCGACCAGTTAATTTACAGCTATGGCATCACTGAAGACATTCCAGAGGGATATAAAAATGAAATTGTTTTTGGGTATGATGCCAATGAATTTGGAGACCGTTTTTATACCCACTTATTACTCTCAAATGGGAATTTACTGGCACGTAGGCCTGGTTATTTATATGCTTCTGCTGCAATAGGGGGCTACTTCAACAGGTTTTCTTTTGAACAGGGCATTATACAAGCCAACATTAACTACATTTCGAGGCTGATCAGTGCAGGAAGGAAAAGGCTTAGGCTATTCAGCACACTTAACTACACACTGGGGATCAGGAGGTTTGAACTTGAAAACCTTGACCTGAAAAAAGATGCCTACATAAGGGGTTTTTCCAGCAAAGAACCACAAGGGAAACAGCGCGTAAGCTTAAACACTGAATATGTCCTTTTCCTTAGGAAAGAGTTATATAAATTTAACCTGGCTTTGTTCACTTTTGCTGATATTGGCATTATTGGCTCAAATAACCAGGTCATATTCAAAGGGGATTACTATGGTGGCTTTGGGGTTGGGCTGCGTTTACATAATGAGTCATTGGTCCTTAACTCAATCCAATTGCGTTTGTCATTTTACCCCAACCATCCTAAAGACATGGGCTTTGCAGGCTTCCTGTTTGAAGAACAAAGAAAAAAATCCTTTTACAGTTTCCAGCCTGGAGCACCTCAGGTATTGACTTTCAATTAAGGCCTTCTCTATAAATTTTCGATAAAATAGTTGCTTACTTTTTTCATTAAATGCAACCTGTCATAGCCCCTAATATTGTGGGGATGTGTTGGATATACAAAAAATAGCACTATCATATAAAGTTCGCAATTATTATATTGACTTACTCTTTTAAGTAAAAACTAAATGTACTTCCTTTTCCTATTTCCGACTCAACAGAAACATAACCATCAAGTTTTTCGACTATTCTTTTAACTATAGACAAACCAAGCCCAAGGCCTTTTGCTAACCTATCTTTATTTTTATCCTTATCGTTAAAAATTACTGCTTTTAGTTCATCCATAATTCCTTCTCCATTATCTCTTACGCTATATTTAATAAACCCAGTTTCTGTTTTTGAACAATATATTTCAATTTCAGGAGGAGTGCCGCCATATTTTATAGCATTGCTTATAAAATTCAGCCAAATTTCTTCAACCCAGAGTGAATAACCTGAACTATTTAATATCTGTCCGCTAATTTTAATTTTGGCAGCTTTTTCTTCAATTTGGTATTTTAGCCGTTGACAAGCTGATTCGATTATTTCTTTCATATTGATTTCCCCAATAGCAACATCTTCTTTCTTCATACTGGCAAAAAGTAAAAGTTCCCTTATAATATCGGTCATTTTTCTGCCACTTTGTACAATTTCTTTTAAACATAAATCAAACTCTTCTTTCGACATCGAATTTTCGGGGTCAACAAGGATTTCACTTAATCCCACAATTCCTACTAAAGAGGAGTTTAAATCATGTGCTACTGTATGAGCATATGCATCCAACTCAAGGTTTCTTTTTTTCAGCTCATTTTCAGCTTTTTTCCGTGAAGTTATATCGGTCAAAAATCCAATTCCAAGCCTCCCTGAATCTGTATCCAAGTAACTAATACTTATTTCAACCGGGAAAGTCGAATTATCCTTCCTTTTAGCCGTAAGTTCCATTCCTATTCCCATAGGCCGGACTTTGGGGTTAGTAAAATATTTTTTAATATGAGAACTGTGTTTTTCGCGTGACTCTTCAGGAATAAAAATATTCATGTTTTGCCCCATAACTTCAAGGTTTTCATAACCAGTAAGTTCAGATAGTTTGTCATTTATAAGGACTATCCTGCCTAATTCATCGATAAAAACTACACCTTCACCTAACGAAGCAAGTAGGGTTTTTATGGTCACATCGCTTTGCAGTAATCCGGCTGTATAGGCAATCTTTTTTTGAATCTCTACTTCGTTACTATCACCTCTTTGATTATTCATTTCTTTTATAATTTAATAAAATTAAAACCAAACTAATACTGTCAATTAATAGGTATGGAAATTTTCACAAAAGCCCCTTTATCCTCGTTGTTACCGTTTTCAATAGTTCCCCCATGGGCTTTAATAACCTGGTTTGATAAAAACAGGCTCAAACCCGGATTATTATCGATATGATTTTTACTTTCAAAAGGCTCCATTTCATTTATATTGAAGCCTTTATTAAAACCAACTCCCTCATCTTTTACATTAATTATTAAACTATTATCCTGATGTGAAACATCAATGAACACAGTACTTTTGTCCGGAGAGTATTGTATTGCATTATGTATAACGTTGAAAACGCTTTTATAAAGATAATCAGGGTCAACATTTATCTCAATATCCAAGTTGATTATTTGTGATATATTGATCTCTTTACTTTTCACTTTACCTTCTAAATCGGTAATAACCTTAGAGATAACCTGCGTGATGTTTGTACTCACCAATTTTAAGGCTTTTTTGCCGTATATGGTAAGCTGGCTTATGTCTAAAGCCTTATAAGAAAAATCTTCTAATCTCTTGGCTGATTGATCTAGCATATCAATTAATATGAAAGGTTCTTTTGTTAATCCTTCCTTAATAAGGTCTAAACTACCAACAATACCATTTAGCGGGGTTCTTATTTCATGGCTGATTATTCGAAGGAATTGCAATTTTGCATTGTTTAATCCCAACAACTTATCATTGGCAATTTTTAATTCTGCGGTTCTCTCCTTAACTTTTTCTTCGAGCCATTTGTTTACTTTTTTCAGTTTATCTTTATTAACTTTCAGTTCAATATGGGTTTTAACTCTTGCCAACAATTCATTGCTATTAAAAGGTTTATTAATGTAATCCATCCCACCTTGATTAAAGGCTTTCTGTATGCTTTCGGTATCAGTTTTTGCGGTTAAAAAAATTATGGGTATTTCATCCTTTACAGCATCCTCTTTAATCCTTTTGCATACTTCAAAGCCGTCCATCTCCGGCATCATAATATCCAGCAGGATAAGGTCGAAATCTTCAGAAGCCACCAACTGTAAAGCATCTTTCCCATTCAAAGCATATTCAATATCATATCCCTTTTCAGAAAGTAAATTAGCCACTACCTGAATGTTTTTAGCATTGTCGTCGACTACCAGGATTTTATGTTCATTTTTTTCCATCTTAAGAGGGTATTAGTTTTTTTACAAAATCAGGAAATTGTTGAATCAATTTATTTTCTTTATTTACATTGAATGATTGGCTGGCTAATTGTAATTCATTCCCATATTGTATTAAAGCAACCACGTTATAATTTTCTCCTATTTCTATTAACAGCCCTGCTAAAAGAAGCACCTTTTTTTTATTCCTGATACTTCTGATCTTTTCCCACACAGGCATTGCTTTATTATCAATTTCTAATAAAAGTTCCTCAGGTTTTTTAATTGTTTCAACAACAACTTCAGGTAAAGCATCTCCTTTATCTTCAACAATAGAGTGTTTTATGTATTGAGTCAGCAATTGAAGGATATCGTTAAAACTTGCCGGTTTTCTAACATATCCACTAAATCCCATATCAATTACTTTTTTCTTATCTTTACTAAAAGCAGAGGCTGTAATTGCAATAATTGGAATATGTGATAAATCAGGGTTCTTCATAATTATCCTGTTAGCTTCGTAACCATCCATAACCGGCATTCTTAAATCAAGAAAAACCAAATTAGGCTTATGTTTCTCAATGGCTGTAATAGCTTCTCTTCCATTTTCAGCTTCAATAACAGTAATATTATAATCACTCATATACCCTTTCAATACATCCCGATTAGCTTTAACATCATCAACAACCAAAACTGACGACTTTTCAAATTGAATAGAATCATGGTCGAATTCAAGCTTTTCTTCAACTTCAACTTCGGAGTTGCTAATTTTAACCTTTTCCAATACAATTGTAAAAATACTGCCCGTTCTTTCTTCGCTTTTTAATTCGATCCTTCCATTCATTCTTTTTACTAATTTTTGGGTAATTGCAAGCCCTAATCCGGTTCCTTCATAAACTTTATCATCCTTCCTGTCCACCTGATCGAAAGCATGAAATATTTTTTTGCTATATTTTTTTGGAATTCCAATACCTGTATCCTCAACTTTTATTATTAAATCAAGGTAATCTAAAGATTTATTTGCAGCAGTCGCTTCAACCTCAATATATCCCTTTTCCGTGAACTTAATTGAATTATTAATCAGGTTTATCAGGATTTGTTTAATCCTTAGCTCATCAACATTCAGGACGTTTGGAAGATCTTTAGAAATAACAACATTCAACTGTAACTTTTTTTCCGCGGCTTTTACCATCAATATCCTTCGTACATCTTGAATTAGGTTTCTAATGTTCGATGGACCGTAGTTTATATCCAGTTTCCCAGACTCAATTTTACTTAAATCTAATACATCATTTATCAACTTCAACAATGTTTTTCCGCTTGACCGGATGGATGTAAGGTAATCAATGTAAGATGGGTCTTTAATGCGTTGCGACAAAATCTCTGAAAACCCAAGGATTGCATTCATAGGAGTCCTTATCTCATGGCTCATATTTGCCAGGAATTCACTTTTAGCTTTATTAGCACTATCTGCTTCCTCCTTCGATTTTATCAGTTCTGCTTCCAAAAGCTTCCTTTCGGTAATATCTTCTTTTACCCCAACGAAATGCGTTATTTCCCCATCTTTGCTAAACATGGGTGAAATAGAAGCGCTTTCCCAATATTCTTCCCCTGTTTTTTTCTTATTAATAAAATCTCCTTTCCAGGTTTTGCCGGCTAAAATCGTTTTCCACAAGTCCTTGTAAAACTTTTTTGAATGTTTCCCTGATTTCAATATCCCGGGAGGATGCCCCAATGCTTCTTCAAATGTATAACCCGATATTTTTGTAAATGCCGGGTTGACGTATTCAATCTTGCCTGTTTTATCAGTAATTACAACGGTTGCCAAACTCTGTTCTATTGCATGGTTTAGTTTTTTTAATTCCTCATTGGATACTTTCAGTTCGCGGAGGGCTTTTTCTGCCCGTTCCCTTTGAGAATGGGCATCTTGCATAATGCTCAGTGCTGCGCTTTTAGATTTTTCCAGTGCTACATTGGAAAGTTCTAATTCTTTTGTACGGTCTTTCAGGTTATCTTCTGCATTTTTCCTTAATGTAACATCTTCAATAACTGCAATTAGGTTTTTTATCTCACCTGACTTAACTTTGAGAGATGAAACAGAGGCTTTCCCCCATATTACCCTCCCGCTCTTTTTATGATACTGCCCCTCTAAAGAGAATTCTGAAAACTTTCCATCAACTAATTGCTTAACATTCCTTTTAAAATCTTCAATGTCATCAGAAAATATAATGTCTTCGATACCCATACTCAACAATTCTTTTTCTGAATATCCAATAAAAGTGCTAAAGGCTTGATTTACTTTTTGAAACCTACACTCCATATCCATGTTTACAATGCTTACAGAGGCCTGGTCAAATGTCCTACTGAATCTCTCTTCTATCTCATACAAGACTTTTTCAGCTTCTTTTTCCTGGGTTAAGTCAATAATCATGCCCATAAATACCCGCCTGTCACTCAAAATTATCTCACTAACACCTAAGCTAAGTGGAAAAGAAGACCCATCTCTTCGGATACCAACTACCTCCTTATTTAAGCCAATGGCCTTTGGAATTCCTGTTGCTCTAAAATTTTGGATATAACTATCATGATGCTTACGGTCGTTCTTATTAGCTAGCATAGAAACATTTTTACCAATTACTTCGCTTGCTTTATAACCAAAGATATTTTCCGCTTTCAGGTTATATGTTTCAATGATCCCTTTTTCATTTATTATTATTATACCACTTACTGCATTGTTCAATATCGTTCGGAAATATTGTTCTTTTTGCTCAATAGTTTTGATATTTGTACGTTGGTTTTTCCAATTAACATAGCTTAAAATCAACACCAGGAGTACAGTTATTGCTAACAGGTAAATTGAAATGACCCGGGTATTCCTGTATGCTTGCAGTGCTTCCTTTTCATCAATCTCAGAAATGAATCCTATATCCAATTCATCATCCCAAAGCCATGCACCTAATACATCTACTCCTTTGTAGTCGGGGTATTCAAATTTGCTAAAACCTGATTTATATTTTAATACTTGTTCCACAGCATAAGTTAACTGTGGTTCTTTTTGCAATTGACCTGGCTTAACTTCTCTTAAGAGGTCGACTCCTGGGCCTCTAACCTCTAAACCCGGCCTATTGTATTCTTCATTTCCTAAAATATTGGTACCATATGATTGATCAAGAAAGCGGCTTTTTGTCAGAAGTACCCCTTCTTTGTTAACAATATAAGTTTGTCCCGAAGTTCCAATTCTCGTAGTTTGCACCATTAAAGTAAAATAATCGTATGGGTCAAGCCGTATACTTAATGCAGCAATAATGCTTCCCTCGGCATCTTTTATAGGAACAATAACAAACATAGTAAGATATCCTTCAACTAAGTTTCCATATTTATCTGGCAAGGGAATATCTGAAGGCATTGGAGGGATAATCTGATTGTATCCTTCGAATACCAGTTTCAGCCGTTTTTTATGCTCATTTACAATAAAATTAGTTGTCCCTAAATTTTTGTCGCTCATTGAAGCAATGCTTACAAAGTCAGGAGATATAATAAAGATACCAAGGTAATTATGTTGGAGTAATTTTTCTTTGAAGTACGTCCTAACATTAAACATTGCAGTAGAGTTCAAAAGTATGCCTGTATCCCTGGGCATTGTTAGCAGCTTTTTGGTGTTTTGTATCAAAACAGGATCGGAAGCCCACATGGCAGCATCAATAAAATGATCTTTTGCCCAAATATCTTTTATGGCTATATAAGAGTGGTTAAGAGTTGACCGGAGGGCATTGACAGTATTAGCCCGAGCCTTTTTTTCAGCATTATCCAGTACAAAATACGATATGAGGATTATTAAGCTGAAGAAAATCGAGAAAGAAAGAAGCCATATTGATTTTGTTCTTTTTTTATCGTTAAAATAGGATACTACCTTAAATAACCGGCCTATTAAATTTTTCAAATGCTCAAATTTTTCAAAGTTTTGTAAATCAATTTCATATTAACTGTCCCGTATTTCTGTTTTTCTGTAACAGTATTGAACGCATATTCATTATAATATTCCTTCATCCGATTGTTTGTTGTCATTCCATATAGTGGGATAAGGTGGTGCATTCCCAAGCTGTTCAGATAACTTATTAACTTCTTCCTTCATTTCTATGATACGCATTTCCCTTCCTATCATCGCTTTGTTGAAAGTTTCCAATTCATTCGTTTTTTTCTGAAGCTCTTCTTCAGCCAATTTACGTTTACTATTGTCGCGGCAGCTGGCATAAACCAGTCCATTGGGTAACAGCACTGCATTTAATTCTGTCGGTAAATATGTCCCATCCTTTTTAACCACATCCAATTCAATTAATAACTTATTTGCTTGAATTACTTCACTGAAATATTCAATATATTCTTGGCTCCTGCCTGGGGGTGTCAAGTCTAAAATTGTTTTACTGAGGAGTTCATCTAACGTATACCCATACAAGTTGGTCACTGCTTTATTAACAAAAACAAATTCTTTTTTCTGATTTACGATAAATATAGCATCAGCCGAATTTTCTATTAAAATCCTGAATTTCTCTTCGCTTTCCTTTAATTTTTCTTCAACAATCTTTCGTTCAGTAATATCGCGCATAAAAACCAGCATCGCATCCTCCCCTTCATAATTTATTGACGAAGCATTTATTTCAATAGGAAGCCGGGAAGAATCTTTTCGTATTAAAACAATTTGAATTATTTCGGGTACTTTTTCCCCATCATGTCTGGCTTTCATTCGTTCCATAATAACCTCATGGAATTCTGGTGCAATAAAGTCAATAATATTTCTACCTATTACCTCATCTACATCATAACCTAAATTTTTTTTTACAGTTCGATTTACAAAAACGATTTTTCCTTCCTTATGGATAACAATACCATCATTACTATTTTCAACGACATCGGAATATCTTCCTTCATTATTCAAAAATGTCTCTTGTGACTTTTTCCTATTCGAGGTATCTTGCAAATCCATAATATTTAGGTTTCTTTCAAGGTGATTTTAGCAGTGATTGAGTAAGACAGCCCCAAAATCCTGAGTTATCTTTCCGCATGTATTTTTTTCAATTATGAAATGGCTTAATTCCTCCAGCCAAATTTTTTGAGTTTCAACCATTTGCATATTTATATTGACGAATTGGCTTATTTTGCTAACATGCATATTAAACATGCTATAAGCGCCATGCCCAAACATCCGGGCAAATTTTTCATTAACTTTTGTAAGTTTCCCTTGACCTGATACATGTGTAATACCCATCCCAACTTGTCTAAATATTTTCCCGGAATTTTTTTTAGTGCCATAAGTTTCATATTCGAACTTATTTATTGTGGAAATAAACTCTTTTTTAGCAAGGTTGGCGTATTCCATTTTAAGTTTCTTGTTTATTTAATGAATGCTTGCCTGTAACACGCAATTGTTTAATTTTTCTAAAATAAATAACAAGTTACAACGAAAAGAAAAGCTATGCAAGTAAAAAATATAATAAGTTTATTATGAAATTGACCCTTCGACTCCTGCACAATTTGAACCTGAAAATAAGAAACTAACTCAAAAAATTAAACAAAATTTACTTAATAAAAATATCAAGATTTAAAATAAAGCTAAAAAAATATTTCTCATTTGTTCAAAAATTAGCTGCTTAAGACAATGGAAGAAACCAAATACTATTTTAACAGTTTGAAGTTTTATTCAATAAAATAAAACTTAATGTAAACCACATGGGCTTGGGGGGATTTGTTTCAGGATAAAAAACAAAATCTCATTATTATGATAAACTTTAAACATATGGTACCTCAAACCACTTTTTTCTGTTTGCTTGAATTTTTGTAACTTCATCCTCTTAAAATGTGCACATATGTCTGTGATCCCAACTCTAAATACAAATTAAACACACAAAAAAGATTCCTATGAACTACCACATTGTGACAAACAACAATCAGAAAAGGATTTATGGTTTTGCAACTTACCCTGAAGTGTTAATGTTTAACAGTACATCTAAAGGCAAAATTGTACAACACCTCATTTTTGGAGACTACATTAATTTATTACCAAACAACCAGAAAGAGATCAAACAAGATGGGGAATGGGTGTTTGCAAGGGCACGTGGAGAAAATGGCTGGATAAAACTAAACCAGGTACAAAAAGAACAAATCCTGGAAGTTAACTTTGTTGATATTGGGCAGGGAGATGGTTGTCATATGATAACCCCTGATGGCAAGGAACTTATTCTTAATGCTGGTGAAAATGAGAATATGTACCATTTTTTATGTTGGAGGTATAATTTGCGCAAACATAAAAACAGGACATTCAAAATGGCAGGTATAATAACCCATCCTGACCCTAACCATTATGAAGGTTTCAACCATTTATTTGAAAATGGCCAGCTAAGTTTTTCAAGAATATTTCATAATGGCATGGTTGAAAGAGCGCAAGAAGCCATGCCTTTTGGAAAGTTCTCAATCATAAGGGAAAAAAGGTTTGTATCAGACCTTGCAGAACATGACCATGAGCTAAAAGATTTCATAAATGACCCCAAAAAGAGGGGTAGGAAAAAATACCTCAACACCTTGCATAAAGCATTGGAAAACCCAAATAATGCAGCGTTAACATTTGAAATGCTGCATAAAGAAAAAGGATTTATCCCTGGGTTTGAAGAAGGTAACAATATCAGTTTACAAATACTTACCCCTGTTGCAGAAAAGAATGAAGGAGGAAGGCTTGGGTTAAAATATTTTACCAGCCTGGGGGTTACAAAAAATGCCCATTCAATTTCATTGATGCTTAAAATAGGCCACCTGAAAATACTGCTGGGAGGCTCATTAAACAAGGTGGCTGAAAACTATGTTTTAAAAGAATATAGTGGCAAAGCTCCTGACTTCATTAAAATGAAACTTCAGAAAGAAAACAGGCCTGAAAAGGTTTCCAAGTACAAAAAAGACCTGAAGGACATCGTACTTGTTGGGAAAGAAGTATTTGAAGCCCATATTGCAAAACTGTGCCACCATGAAGGGCACAACCCTACCCCTGAATATTTGCTTTCAGTGAATGCAAAGGCAACCATTTTATCAACTGGAAGCGAAGAGAACCATGTACACCCAAGGCCACATGCACTAGGCGTATTTGGAAAATATGGGCGCAGTGAGCAACCCCTTATTTTCAGTACTGGGTTAGCCAGGTCTCACAAAGAAACCATGAAAAAGCCACATCAAATAAGGAAGGGCATCAACTTTAAAATAAAAGAATTGGCTAGGGAAACAGACCCTGCTAAAAGGAAAAAACTACAAGATGATGTAAATACATTTTTGGATTCAGTGGAACGCACAGTTGCTGTTTATGGGGTTATAAGCATAAGGACTGATGGGGAAAAAGTAGTTATTTGCCAAAAACTTGACAGGCCAAACCAACAAGGGCTAAAATGGGATATCCATAAACTGGAATATGATGAGAGCATCCTGGATTTTAAATACAAACCAGATTAATACCAGGCAGTTAGCTAATCCTTTTAACAATACATGAGTTTCATATTTAGCCAATTTCTTACAACCTGATATTTGGATTGTTTGGCAACATTTGATAATTTAGTAAAAGCAAAAACTATAACAACTTGACACACGATCTGCAAATAATCTCTCTATCCAGGGCTTGCAGCCACAGGCAAGCTATTCATTTTTACCATTCATAAGTTTAAATAAAATTACCACTAACCACACAATTGCATGAATAAACAAACTATTAGCACAGATACTTAGGCCACATAAAAGCCAAAATTCAAATGTCCTGCCACAAAGGTTATGGGCTTTTATGGTTATTACAAGCCAGTTAAAAGATAAGCCATAATTCTTTTCTCTCAAAAACCAAGGTTATTGAACACTTGCTTGTGATTTACCTTAAAACACCAAAAAACTACAACCATGAAAGAAGCTGAATTTCTTTTAAATAAAAAATTAATTGCAACTTCACCCATCCATAGCAAGCATAATATTGAGCTTCAGTTTTTAAGGCAATGGGGTGATGTGGCTAAAAACCTGTTAAAAGAAGACTGGGGCAATGCATACATGCACAGTGCTACAATGTTTTCAAATGCACTGCACAACCTATGCAGGCTTGGTGATGAGTTTAGCCTGTTTTCAAGGGAGTCAATGTTATTTGATTTTACACTGAATAAAATCCAACATATCCCCATTGAGGAAATTTTAGCAAATGAGGCCAAAAAGAAAGCCATCATTGAAACGCTAAAATCGAAAGGCATTTCAAAGTCAATAATCAGTAAAGTCAAAGAATTGGAACCTACACCCCATAGTAGCTTAAAGCAAAAACAAGCCAAAATTACCGACCAAAAAATTAGCCAGCTTCAACGCAAAGCCAATATCATCATTAACCAGGGCTTTACAGGCTACTGGTCTACTTTCCACTCTTTGTTTAATTCATATGTAGGAGTGCTTAATGACCCCCTGGTTTCATCTGACAGAAAAATGTTTAATACTAAAATTAGCTTGCTAGAAGAAAAAACCAGGAAACAATTTATGGTTTTTTATTCCTTATACAACCAGGAAGATACTGAAAAGCTAAAACAACAATCCATTAATTCCCTTTTGTGGGTATATGAAAATGTAGATTTTATTGCGCGCTTGTGTGCACTGTCCTATATTTCAGTAAAAGAAGTTTCAAAAACCCCTAAAAACCTTTGGCAACAAAGCTTACACACAGGCATAGTAGCCAGGAAAATGGCCTTCCTTGCAGTACTTTCTTTATATTCATACAAAGTAAGCCTCTACCCTGAAGGCACAACAATTGCCACCAATGAATTTAAAGCCTCACAGCACCTGAAATTTACCTCTGCCATAAAGGATGGGAAAAATATAGATTTGGAAAAACTCATTCATAACCAAGGTGAATATTGGGATAAATACATTGAAGTTGAGGGTATAGTAAAAAATGTGCATATAAAGGATACAAGTGATGGTAAACTAATATCACAATTTGACCTAACCCACTACAAAGAGAAAAAATCAATCCCTGTTGTTGCCATATTTGAGGATCTGAAACATATGGGGATAAATGATGGTGCATTTGCCAGGGTCAATGGGGTTTTAAAGGAGCAGTCATCTGTTTTACCAACCCCCTATATCCAAATCTCACAGGTTAAATTATCTGTTTTAAAGAAAGAAAGCTGGCAGGACTATATGCTGGATAAACTTTCAGAAGTTTTTGAATTTTACCCAAATTCTTACTTTATCAGTTGGTCTGTTTCTCCCGAGGATAAAAAAGGCAAAGGGCAGAAAAGCCCACACACAGGAGCTTCAGAGATCCTATTCAAAAAGAAATTACAAGTATCAGCTAAACTCTAAAAAGTATGGATTGTGGTGTTTGTGTAGAAAAATGGCAACAACAATACCTCTCAGCATGTGAACAAGCCTGGGAAAGAGATATAAATGCACACGAAGAACTTTGTGAAGATGCTATCCTTGTTTGCCTAGCTGATGCAGTTTCAGGTGTGGTTATAGAAACTGGTATTGGAGCCATTGCTTTTGCAGTTGCTATTGCTGCCTGCATTGAAATTGCAGATGATTGCCAAAGCTTTGAATATAACACAAATAAGAACTTTGAACAATGCATTGAAGAATGTTTATCCAACCTGGATGATTGTCGTTTGCAATGTATTTAAAAACCTATGAGATGGCAACCTTAAAAATAGTTCCCAAAATAAACCTTAACATAAATGACCATGCAGGAATGTATTGATAAATGGCAAAATGAGTGCCTACCCAAATGCCAAGAAATTTGGGATAGTTTAAATTATGAAGAAAATAAATGCACCCTGGAATACTTACAATTCCTGGCAAGCATGGACATAGATATTTCTGGTCGCCTCAACCCTGAGGAAAGGGATATTGTTGCTGTTGCCTACCAGGTATATCAAAAACGCAAAGCAGAAGCTCAAAACCGCATATATTCTGAATTTGAAAATTGCCTGAAAAATTGTAAAGAAAAATTTGAAGAATGTTGCAGGATCAGTTAAAACATAAAATGAGCAAGGAAGCTGAGGTTGGTGGTAAACAAGGAAAAGTTTAAGAGTGGCGAGGCACAAAACCTGGGAAGAATGAGACAAACACTATGGTAAAAAATAAAATGCCTATTTAGTTAGCTTATAACATATAAAACGAAAGCCACAACAAACTCAAAGAATTAACAATCAGCAACCAACTTTTTGAAGGCAAAACACAATTATGAGGAAAATAACCATTGAAATACTGGCAGGCCAGGAAAAACAAGTACAGATTGATTATGGCAAGCTGGATAAGTCAGCTAAAGTAACAGATAAAAGGCTTTGGACGTACCTTATCTCCTATCCTTACCTAATTGGCTTTTTTGAAAAAGCAGCTACCATCAACCCTTCTGAGCTGATCCTTGGGAATGCCTTGGTATATGGGCTGATGCCTACCACTATGAACATCAGGAAGAGCAACTTTGAGCCATTACTACAGCCTTTAACCAGGCTCAAAAAAGAAGGCTTGTTGCTCTCAAAAGATGAGTTTCTGTTGTTGAAGAATTGTACCAACAACTCTGTAACTGGGGCATCTAAATTATTGCATTTTATTAACCCCAATCTTTACCCCATATGGGATAGCAGGATAAACAGTTTTATAAATGGCACATCGCAAAATACCAATACCATTGAGCTATATGAAAAGTATTTAGAGAACTTTAATGAACTGGATGCAGACCCCAGGTTTGCACAAATTGCAGAATCCATGTCAGAAAAACTTGACTATACCATTACCCATGCCAGGGCATTTGAGATAATCATGTACCTCTCTGACCTGCTAGGATTGGAAGAAAAGCCTATCCAGGTAGTACTCCAGGATGCTAAAAAAGGAAAAACTGGAACCCTTCAAATCCCAAAATATAAACGCGACACTTTTACCTTTATCTCAAACCTGAGTGAAATAACTGCTGACCCACTGAACCCTATTACCTTACAAAGGGATGGGTATTTACTTTCAGAACATTACACCAACAATGAAAGCATTGAACGTGCCCTCTGGATAAGGAGCAAAAGGAATTTGCTGATCAGTGACAATGGCAACTGGACGCGCATGACTCAAATTGCAAACCAGTTTGAAGATGAAGGGGAAGAAATCCTGGATAAAGCCAAACAGGAATTGGAAAACAATGAGAAGGTCAAACAAAGCACCTTGGACAAGAGGGATGCATTAATTAGTAAAATTGCAAAAGCCTGCTCTAATGCCACAAAACAACTGGATATCCATGGGATCATTGAAACCCAGCTAAAAATCAAGCCCCATTATATGATTGGTATGGAAGACTTTACAATCCCTGTGCTGATGATGTGTGGCATGCTGGATGAAACCTTTAACCCCAAAGCCTCAGGCATTAACCTTTACCAGGAAAAAACAGCTGCAATTTTTACCCAACAGGTTCAAGGGAAATTTGGGTTTAAAGAAGAACTTCAGGGTATTGCCAAATTTATGGTGTTGCATGCCTATGATTATGAAAGTGCCTATTCAGGGGCAAAGAAAACCAAAAATACCCCAAAAGATGGTGTTGCTATTAGTTATGGGGCTCCCATGAGAAGTAAAAGGTGGATATCAAAACTGGAATTTGGAAATAAGGTAGAAATATTTGATGAAAAACTACCTGAACCATACCTGATTGCCCAGGCCATGACGTTGGGAGCTGTGAATGGTTACCAGGATGATACCCCTATCCATATCCTGGGAGTAGGGTCTCCTATTTTAATTACCCTCACAGGATACCTGTTACGTGGTTCAAAGGCAGTTAGTATTGACTCCACTGCACCTTTTAAAGATGCCTTTGCTGGTAAGCTTTATGGGAACAGGCATGCCTTCCTGAAGATGAGGATGTATAGGGTAGCTGCACTGGCATTGGTCAATAACAGGCCTTATGAAAGTAAAACCCCATTCTTTAAAACCTTTGAAAAGAAATACCCTTCAAACTGGAAAGCTTTAAGGGAAAAACTTAAGGTGGATTCTAATACTAATTATAAAGAACTGGCTGAAGAACTACATTCCAAGCAAAACCTGGTTCAAAAATACATACCATTTTTCACCAAACTAAAAGGAGGGGATGACCCCATGATGTGGGATTTAAGGATTGCACGTTCAGGGCATAACTATTGGGTACTTAAAGAAATATGTGAAAGCATCAGGGAACGTAAAAACAACCCAGCTGAACTCAAAAAATGGACTGAAAATGAAATCCTAAGGTATAAGAAAATAGGTAGCAGGAAATGGGCAAAAGCAGTTGAAAAAGCTTACCAGCTCACTGAAGATTACAGGATATAAAGTGATAGTATGACTTAAAGTCATGCTATCACTAACTTAGCTCAGCAATAAACACCAACCACACCAAACACCAAAGTGGGCACCCCTCGTGGCCAAAAGGGGAAATATTCCCAACACAAAAAGACTTTCCTTCAATGTTTAACCCAAAAAATTCTCCTCCTTTTTTAGGAGGAGTACCCAAGCTTGCTTGGGGGAGGTGGTTAAACTTATTCCTAATGGCAATATAATTCAAATTCATACTTATAACTAAAAAACATATTACTGCAATACCAATCAATATCATGCCATCACCAACCAAATGAATTATGTTTATGTAATATTAAGAGTAAGGTTGCAACAAATAATTAAATAACTTCATGGTTTAAACAAAAAATGTTATGGGAGGTGGAGGAGCCATATTAGAAATGATACGTTCCCTAAAATCAAATAAGGGGATGTTAACCAAGAGAACCAATCTATTCAGCAAGGATAATGATGACCAGATATCTGGTTCTTCTAAAAAACTGGTTTTCAAGAAACTATCAGACAGCCAATTAAAAAATTACAAAAGAGAGATTAGGGATAAAGCCAAACGTGATAAGGCAATCCAGTTGCTAGCTATCATTTGCCTTGGGGTCATTATTTTTTTCCTAATAGATGCCCTGATATTCCATTTTTTTATTTAATGCTCAACCAAAGTGATGGTATGGCTTAGAGTCATGCTATCACTAAAAACTAGCTTAATTTTAAAAACCAACCACCCCTCCCACCTAAAGGTGGGCACCCCTCCTGGCCAGGAGGGGAAATTATTAACACAATAAAAAATCTCCTCTCTCAACATTTAACCGAAAAA
>JANQHI010000072.1 GCA_028282705.1 Prolixibacteraceae bacterium
TCAAAAAAGGATAGATTTTCAACTGATATAACTGAAACACTCAATTTAAAAGATAAGTTTACCCAAAAAACAGCGTTTGGCTATATGCAGGGGATAAAAACCAATATGGATAAAGATATCCTCACTGAAGAAAAATTATCACCTGGTACAAAAGTTGTAGATTGGGCCAGTGGGCTGGTAATGCCTTCGGGCAACCAGGGGCTTATCCTGGTCAAGGAATCCAATAAATCAACCAGTTTGCCGGAAAAATGGGACGTTGCTACAGGTTCATTCCTGCTAAATGGGCAAACAGTGCAGGTAACAGGTGCGGGTATGTACCCTGAAAACCTGAAGGAAGATGAATACCTTTCATGCTGGGCAAATTGGGTAATCCTATATGAAGGTGATGCTGACGATGCCCTTCTTTCATTGAAAAAGTTTGACAGCAGGAGGTACCCGGTCCATCCCGACAGGGATATTTTTATGATGGCAAATACCTGGGGGACAGAGGATATGCGCCCGGGATGCCTTTACGCTGCCCGTGAAGAAAATGTGTTGAAAGAACTGGAAAGTGTCGCTGATTTGGGTATAGATATTCTTCAGATTGATGATGGCTGGCAAACTGCTGAATGGCTGCCCGCAAAACACTCAAGGGATCATGAACACAAAGATGTTATTGGGGATTATGATGTGTATCCTGATGGGTGGGGCAAGGTAAAGGCAAAAGCGAAAGAACTAAATGTAAAATTAGGCTTATGGGCTGCCTGGACTGCCCCTCTTGATAAGCTAAAATGGAATTATGACAAAGGGGGCTTTAGCGCGTTTAAACTGGATTTTGCCAACCTGAATACCATAGAAAGAAGAGATGGGTTGATGAGCAAAGCCCGTGAACTAATTAAATACTCCGGTTATAATACTTGCGTGAACTGGGATGTTACAGAGATCCCGCCAAGGGCAGGTTATTTTTATGGAAGGGAATATGGTAACATATACCTTGAAAACAGGAAAGTTACTACGACACGTCCACCAGTCCAGTACATCCCTTACAAAGTACTCAGGGATGCCTGGCTACTTTCAAAGTATGTAAACCTCAATAAATTTCAGGTTACTGTCCAAAACATTGATATGACCAAAGACCCGACAAAAACGGATGCTCAACTGCATAATCATCCATATGTTGTGGCAATTGCTTTGATGTCAAGCCCTATTTTTTTTCAGGAAACCCATTATTATTCAGATAAAGCAAGGAAGCAGATAAAACCGCTTTTGTCAGTTTATAAAAAGCACAGGGAAGAAATGTATGCCGGCTATGTGTTCCCGATTGGAAATGTACCTGACAATAAAAGCTGGACCGGTTTTCAAAACCATAATCCAAAGACCAATTCAGGCTATTTAACCCTTTTCAGGGAATTAAATAATAATGAAGCTTCAAAAAAGATTTCATTAAAGTTTCTGGGGAATAAAATGATTAGGCTGACTGACCTGACTACGAACCTGGATGAGGTTTTAATCCTGAAAAATGGAGTAGCAGATTTTACAATTACAAGCCCGGCAGGTTTTAAATATTACAAATATGAAGTATTAGATTGATTTGATTATGAAAGGACTACTTGTTGTTTCGTTTTTAGTTTTGTTCATGGGTTTAAATGCTCAGGAAAATCAGAAACCAAATATTATTTTGTTTCTGATTGATGACATGGGCTGGAGTGATTTGGGGTGTTATGGCAGTAAGTTTTACGAAACACCCAATATCGACAGACTGGCCAGTGAAGGGATGAGCTTTACATCTGCTTATATGATGCCAACCTGTTCTCCATCAAGAGCCTCATTAATGACAGGGGAATACCCTCCCCGGACTGGTATTTACACTGTTGATGCATATGCCGGTACGCCTTTAAAAATGCAGAAAGTAAAAGGGATCAGATCAAAAAAGTTTCTATCCCCAAATGATATTACAATCGCTGAGGTTTTAAAAAATGAAGGATATATAAATGGCCACTTTGGAAAATGGCATTTGGGTAATACGCCTGAAACCTACCCCCTCGCACAGGGTTTTGATGTAAACGTTGCAGGTTGTGAAACAGGGGCACCCCGGAGTTTTTTTAGTCCATACCTGAATGTGAAAAATATTGAAACACAAAATGATGGCAAATACCTTCCTGAGGTGTTAACAGACGGAGCCTGCCGGTTTATTGAGGAGAACAAAAACAGTCCGTTTTTTCTCTATTTCCCGTTTTACCTGGTGCATGTCCCCCTCCATGCAAAAAAAGAATGGGCAGCTAAGTATGCAGCTAAAGAACCTGATGACGGACAAAGTATTCCTGCCTACGGGGCAATGGTCAGTTACATGGATTTTTGTGTAGGTCGCGTACTAAAAAAGATTGAAGAACTGGGTTTGGATGAAAATACAATTGTGATCTTTACCTCTGATAATGGTGGACAAATCGTGGCAACTTCCAATTCCCCGTTAAAAGGCCAAAAAGGGAACCTGCATGAAGGGGGCATACGTGTCCCGTTAATCGTAAAGTGGCCTGGGAAAGTCAAAAAAGCTACTCGAAATGATACCCCTGTAACTGTTGTTGAT
>JANQHI010000085.1 GCA_028282705.1 Prolixibacteraceae bacterium
TTTGCTGTATTTGCATTTGATTATTTAGGTTTGGATGAAGAAGGTAAAACCAAGATTAAAAAAGAGGACGGAACTGAAACAAATTCTAGAGGAGATGCAGTACCGGAAGATGTAATTTTTATGGGCACAGAACAACCTAAATGGAATGGTGGCCTATCTAATGTATTTAGATATAAAAACTTTACTCTCACTGCAAATATATCATTCTATTTAGGCCATGTGTTCAGGGCTAATAATTCAATAGATGGAATGTATGATAATATGTATCAAAATTATCCAGCTTATCAAAATAATGCATGGTCTGAGCCAGGAGATGAACTCAATACAGATATCCCAGGCTTCATCACTAATAGATCTGCCAGTATTTATTCGCGTTATATAACATTCTTTGAGTATGCTAACACAAATGTACATGACGCGTCATATGTAAAACTTAGGGACTTGACATTATCGTATTCACTTCCTAAAAAATTGGTTACAGAAGTAAACCTTGAGAATGTGGTCTTTAGAGCTACTTTAAGTAATGTATTGCTTTGGAAAGCAAACAAAATTGGATTGGACCCTGAATTTGGTATGGGTTTGCCAACAGGTCAGAATGCTATTACATTAGGCCTTAATATAACTTTATAAACATTGATTGAAAAAAATTAATTATGAAAAAATATAATACCAATAAAAAATTTGTGTTGCTGTTTGCATTTATAATGGCGATGACAGCATGTTCCGATGAATTTTTAGAAATTACCCCCAAAGGTAAATTAATAGCCTCAAAAACGAGTCAATATGAGCACCTGGTCAGTAATGGGCAACCAGCTGGTTTTGATGCTACCCAGATATTGTTAGGCGATGATATAGTAGCATTACAAAGTTTATTAAGTTCTGAAGACTTCCATGAACAAGGATTATTTAAGTGGAGTGCAGAACCTTATTTGGATGAAGATAATCCAGGGTTATTCCTAAAGCCACTAAATCATATTTATCATTTCAATAAAATTATCAATGAAGTAATGGATTCAGAGGGTGGTACTGAAGAAGAAAAAATTGCTATTCGCGATGAAGCAAGAGCACAACGTGCTTGGTATTTTTTCTATTTGTCAAATTTCTTTGGACAACCTTATAATGCTACAACTGCTGATACAGAGTTAGGTATCCCTTTGATATTGGAAGCAGATGTGAACCAAACTGAGTTTGTAAGGGCAACAGTAAAAGAAACCTATGATTTTATTGTAAATGAGCTTACAGAATGTATCCCCAACTTAAAACCCTTTGTTCATCGATTTCGCATGAGCAAACCTGCAGCTCAGATATTACTTGGGCAGGTGTATGTGTTTATGCATCAATATGATCTGGCACTGGCACAATTTAATGCTGCTGAACCAGGATTGGTAGGAACAGCCGAACAACCATTGGTAATGCATGATTATAATACGGCATTTCTTCCGGGCGGTACAGCATTCCCTGTAGGATCATTTGGGCCTAACTTCCAAAATTCAACATTTAAAAAGGAAGCCATATTGTGTAAGATTACTTTTAGCTATTACTCGCTAATTACTTCTACATTCCCAATTAACAAAGAACTTTATGACTCTTTTCATGAAAATGATATGAGAAAGATACTTTATACTGATAAACCTTATCGCTCATCAACTCCACTACCAGGTAGCCTTTTAAGGAAGAAAGGATTATACACACCAATTATTGGCATCCAGTTTTCTGAGTATCACTTATACAAGGCAGAATGTATGGCCCGTACAGGTAATCTAGCAGGTGCTGTTACTGAATTGGAGTATTTTCTGGGTAAAAGAATGCCAGTTGAAGATGCTGTTGTTGAAGCTTCTATTGCTGAAGATCAAAATGCTTTGATACGATTTATCATTGAAGAACGTAAACGTGAGTTTGCACTGCAAGGCCATCGTTGGTTCGACTTGAGGCGCCTTTCTGCAGATCCTTTATTTGCAGGTGAAACATACACAAAAAGTATTTACGATGATAATGGCGATATTGTTGAAACAATTACCTTAACACCTGAAAGATTAACACTACGCTATCCTCCTTCTGTCATGGAAAAGAATCCTAATTTAATCGATAATCATTAACATATATTAATTGAAAGGCTGGATTATTTCAGTCTTTCAATTAGTTTGTTAAAACCCAACAAGGCATTAATGAAACTTCCAGCCTTTTTGGGGAAGTTCCCAAATAAATCTTAAATTAAAAAAAGATGAAAAAAGTTGTTTCATTGGTATTTCTATACCTGTTTATGATTGCAGCAAACGCAACCACAAATGACGAAAATGCTGGCAAAAAAAATGAAGGTATCAAATTTGAGAAAATTAGTTTTGAAGAAGCTTTAAAGCAAGCAGCCAAAGAAAACAAGCTAATATTTGTTGATTGCTATACAGTATGGTGTGACCCTTGTAAAAGGATGGATATAAATATATTCCCGAAAAAAGAAGTAGGTGGTTTCTACAATAAACATTTTATCAACCTTAAGATAGATATGGAAAAAGGTGAGGGGATCAATTTAAAAAATGAATATGGGGTAAATGCTTTCCCTACTTTTTTATACATAAACAATAATCGTGAGGTTATCCATAAGTCAACTGGGGCATGTGATATAGAAGGTTTTATTAAAAATGCTAAAGTTGCTTTGGATCCTTCTACAAATCTGTATAGTTTTAATAAGAAATATAAATCTGGAGTTCGCGATATCCAATTCCTTAAAGAATATTTGGAACTTTTAAAATGTGCTTATGATATGAGTTATCAAAGTGTATTTGATGAATATTTCAAGTTGGTTTCAAAAGAAGAAATGCTTACCCAAAATGGTTTAGATAATATCATTAAGTATGCAGGCATTCAATCCCAAGCCATGGATTTCCTGTTTGATCATTTAGACGTTTATCAGGAACTATCTGAAAAACCAATGTACAGCCTGCTTTTTGAAAAATTGATGAGGCTAATGGGGAAACTTTATAAAAACGATATGGAAAGTTATAATGAGAAGTCTTCATATTTCAAAAAGAAAATGGGTAAAGATTGGGATTATATCCATGAGTTAATTGAATGGAGGAATATGGTATTTGTTAAAAAAGATAAAGCAACAGGCTATAAAATGGCATTTGCATATTATATAAAATTTAAAGATAGGTCAAAGGCAGATGATTTCTGGTCAACTGCATTAAGTGTTGGAATAGCTGAGGAAAGCCTACCTGAAAGCCTTTATAAAGAAGCATTGGAAATGTTGGAAGTTGCAAAAGAGAAGGGGATGAAAGAAGATGATAAAAATTTTGTCTTTAGTAAAGCTTTGTTGTATTCAAAAACTGGCAGAAAAGAAGAAGCTATTGAGATGTTGAAGGACAATATTAAAAACTTAAGTGATTCTCCAAAAGATAAACGTCGTTTGGAAATATATACCAGAGAGTTAAAGAAAATTGAAAATGAAGAAAAAAAAAGTTTCAATTAAAAAAGCTGTTAATTATAAATTGATAAACCTCTGCCATTTAAACAGTTCCTTATTTGAGAAATAAGGTACGGAAGAAAAAGAAGATAAAATATTTAAGGGAAGTTTTCAATTGTCAATGCAACCAAAAAAAAGAAAATAAGCCTTAGCTAAAATTATTTTTTATAATTACTGGCAGGAGCCTGGCATTTGGCGACGATTTTTTAAAGGGCTTTATAAACATATAAGAAAGGAAAACCCATCCATTAACACTGATGAAGGTAAAATGGCTATTTTTATGATGGCAGCCTGCATTTTTTCTGGTAAAGACCTATCTGGATTCTTTAAAAATGGGGAATGGAATTTAATGGTTCAAGCCAGGTATATCATGGGATTGCAATCTTATAGTTAACTGAACCTGAGAATGATATAACTTTGCTAATTAATTAATATAATCAAAATGCCTGGTTGGCACACAAGTTATTTGCAGTTTTTCAAAATTTAATTTTGGACAACCTTAATAAAAAGATTTGAATTTTTAAAACCTCTGGTTGGTGCTTTTTGTATAAAGTACCAAACAGGGAAAAACGGACTTATACATCAAACAACTTAAAAGGTTAAAACCTTTGTTGAACCATCTTTCAAATATTTTGTAAGTGGAACCCCCATTCCTGCCACTTCAAGGCCTAGATCCTTCAATTTATCTGAAACATTATATGCATTTGCACAGGCAATACAAGCCCTTATCTTTATACCATCTTTTTGCATTGCATGTAATTTTTGTTGGATTTTTAAATTCTCAGAAGTCAATTTTGCAGATGGCCCCCAAATAATTAGGGTTACATCTTTAAACCAATTGTTCCTTTTGGCGGCATGGGTGTACATAAAGGCAACCCTTTCGGCAAGGTAAGGGTCATCACTTGTCCATAATACCACAAGTTTATCTTCATCTATTTTTTCTTTATTTGCAGGTTGTGCCATTAGTTGCCCCATTTGCAGTAGCATTAGTAACATTATTACTAAACCGGAAGTAAGGTGTTTTTTCATTATAAATTTTTTAGTATTGACAATAATAATTTTCCTGAAAGTCTGGTAGTATAATCTGGGTTGATATACTCAAACAATATTTTCCCATTGGTATCCACTACAAAAACTGAAGGGATAGGGAGTAATGCAGCTTTGTTTATACCACCACTTTTTTTAGATAATAAACCATGGTATCTTTCAGGGGCTTTAAACCCAATCCCCATGGCTTTTATAAATTCTCCACTTGCATCAGAAAAAAGGCGGTAATGGATGTTTTTTTCAGTTGCAGTAACTTTTAAATTCTCAGGAGAATCAGGGCTAATGCCAATTATCTGGTAGCCTAATTCCAAGATTTCATTTTCCACCTCCTGAATAGCTGAAAGATGGGCATTGCAATAAGGGCACCAACCTCCACGGTAAAAAAGCATAACAGTTGGTTTCTCTACAATAATCTCTTTTATCCCTAATTCAGAATTATCTGTTTGCTTAACTTTTAATTCTGGCAACTTTTCTCCAATAAGCAGTGGTGAGATATCTTCAGGTAAATTTGGTATTTGTGCAAAAGAATAGCCAGTTACAAATAATAAAATTAGTGTGATGTATTTCATGTTTTAAGCTTTAACAAATGCCTAATTTAATTGTCCTGTCTTGATCCAGTCAACAAGCCTTTTGCTGCCTGGTTTCTCTTTAGGTGGTGCATAACCAACTAGCTTGCCTTTCTCGTCTATCAGGAACTTTTGAAAATTCCATGTTACAGGAGCATCAATTTTTCCATTTTCCGACTTCTGGGTAAGCCACTTATATAAGGGGTTGATGTTATCTCCTCTAACATCTATTTTTTCCATCATTTGAAACTTTACTCCATAATTTATGGTACAAAATTCACTAATTTCTGAATTTGTGCCAGGTTCCTGTTTCCCAAAATTATTGGCTGGAAATCCAACAATTGTAAAATCTTCCCCACCATAAAGCTCAAACAATTTTTGAAGGTTTTCATACTGGGGTGTAAGGCCACATTTTGATGCAGTATTGACAATCATCACTTTTTTACCTTTTAATTTGGCAAAATCATAAACTTGCCCATCAATGGACTTGGCTTTAAAAGAATACAAATCTGTATTTTGGCCCATTGCCACCATAACTCCTGAAAGGAACAACAAGAAAAAAGATATGGTTTTCATAAAAATAATTTTAATACTAATACCTTACGAATATATAAGCTGATAAGTTATGTTGGTGTTAAGCCCTTGTTAATTGGCTGTTATTGTAATGTTAAGTTGTTGTTGATGAGTGGTTTGTGTAGTGGTGGTGCTTTCCTGGAGAGGTTATGCCAATTTGTGGTTGGTATTACTTGAGCATGGGGGGTGTAAAATAAAAACACCTTTAAAAAGGCCCCAGCCATAGGGCCCTTTTAAGGTGTTCCATACAAAACAATATTATATAAAAGTTAGTTTCTAATTTGGTAAAAGCATTTTTACTTTTTTGTTGCCATCATATTCCAGGAGCATAACCTGGTAACCCATCTCAACAAGGCTGTCAAATACTTCAATCCCTGCACTCTTGCTGTTTAATGGGCCAATCTGGTATTTAAACAGGTTATCTTCAGGTTGGTTAATAATACCATACTTGGTGAATTTCTCAACCACTTCTTTCATCCTTGAGTTAATATTAACAGGTTTTACAGAAGCATAGAACTGCACCCTGTAATTTGTACCTGTTACTGTTGGGTTTTCAATATTATATTGTGATGCAATGTCTTTTATTTTCACCATTGGAACAACAGCCCGCCCAACAGTTGATGTGGCAGTTGATGTTTTTCCATAAGCACTTTGGTCACTATGCACACTGGAAATAACAGGTGCTGATGAGGATAAACCTGTAATGGTGAAGGTTGTCCTTCTGTTCAGCCTGTGTTCAACCTCATTTTTAGGAGAAGCAATGTAAGGTTGGTTTTCACCATACCCTTTTGCAGTGATCCTGCCATTGGTAATCCCTTTTGACCTGATGTAAGCCACTGCGGAGTTTGACCTTTTATTGGCTAGCCAAACATTGTATTCATCCGTACCCCTTGAGTCAGTATGTGAACCTAATTCAACTTTCAAATCAGGGTTTTCATTGATTATCCTAACCAGCTTATCAAGCTCAACTGCTGATTGTGGAAGGATATCCCATTTATCAAAGTCATAGTAAATATTTTCAAGGACAAATGTTTTCCCAAGCACGCCTTTGTACATCCACAAAGTAGCTTTAATTAACCCAGGTTCCCCTTCTGCACCTATTGACAGTGAGTTGTCCAGGTAGTCAGGATGTGTCCCCCTGATATAATAAAGCTTGTCTCCATCAATTGGCCGGGTAATAATTCCACCAGGCTCAGAAAGGAATTCTTCTTCACCATTGAAATCAATATTCACGTCTGCCAGGTAATCTTTAGTTTCAGCATCACGCACCGAGAGCTTAAGCATTACTTCAGGCATTAATTCTATCAATATAGTTGGTTCATCATTGTAATCAATGGTAGTGGATTTAAACCCTGGTTTTGAGCCTGTTATTTTCTTTAATTCCCCACTTGGTGCTTCAACTGAGAAATCCCCATTATTGTCAGAATAAATCTTATCAGGAATTACAACAGGTGGCTCAAATGTAACCAAAGCTTTTTCAATTGGGGTTTTTGTAAACCCATTGATCACTTTCCCTTTTAAAGCCACCATGTTCATGTTGAAATCAATCCTGTAAATATCATCATCACCTGTGCCAGGCCTGTTAGTAGTGAAATACCCAAACCTGTGGTTTTTATTGACTACCATACCAAAATCATCATATTCTGAATTCAGTGGGGCAGGGAATTTTATAATAGATAGATCCTCATTATCAGTTAATAATGTATAATAGAGGTTTAACCCAGTACCATCCTCAAGCCCATCTGAAGCAAAAATCAAGATGCCATCAGAGGTTACAAATGGTGTAAACTCTTTGCCAGGGGTGTTCACCCTGCTACCCATGTTTTTAGGAAGCGACCATCCATTTTCGTAGCGGATACTCATATACAGGTCAGTTTCTCCATAGCCACCAGGCATATCACTTACAAAAATAAGTGTATCACCAGAAGGTGTAAAAGCTGGGTGGCCGACTGAGTATTCATTGTTATTATGTTCAAATTCCCTTACAATATTCCATTGCCCACCTTGTTTTTTTGCAATGATCAATTCAAGGTTAAAATCTCTTTTCTGGAAAGGTTTAAAAGGTGTTATCCTGGGGTTGTCAGCATTTGATTTTGTAAAGAACAACTCTTCAGTAACCAGGTTGTATGCACTTGGCCCTACATGGAATTCTGAAACCAGTTCAGTTAATAATTTCCTGGTTGAAACAACTTTGCCTTCCTGGTCAATATCCACAGAAAAAAGGTCATAAAAGACCTTGTTTTTGTATTTCTGCTCCAGGCTTTTTGATTCATTGTTTGAAGTAAGGAAAAGGCTCCCATTGATCAAACTAGGACCAAAGTCACTTAACCTAGAATTTGCAGGCAGTTCCTCAATATTAATATTCTGTAGGTATAAATTATTAAACCTGCTTAATTTTTCTTGTGCAGAAAGGGTTGTGCACACAAATAAAACCAATATAAAAAGGAATATATTTTTCATGTCCTTATACTTTTAAAAATACCGAGGCGAAGAAATTCTTGTCTTTAAGAAATTTAACTCATAAGAAACCATAATTTCATGGATACCATTATGATAGCTCCTTAATTCAGTAGTTGTGAAATCAATGGCATAACCAACACGCAATTTTTTGTCAAATATCCACTGAGCAATAAAACCAAATGAATCACCAGTCCTGTAAGTTCCACCAAGCCAGAATTTTTCTTTGATCAAGAAATTGGCACTTAAATCAACTTGTGCTGGAGACCCTAATGTAGCTTTAGTAAGCATAGTAGGTTTAAATTTTAAGTCTTTGCTCAAATCAAATACATAAGCACCAGTAAGGAAAAAGTGCCTTAACTCAGCATATGATGAATAGTTATTGATATTGTTTTCAAATTTATTTTCAATCAGTTTTGGGGCAGAAGCTCCAATGTAAAAGTTCTTGGCATATAAAAATGCACCAACTCCAACATTGGGCATGAACTTCTGGTCAACTTCACCCTGGAAATAATCATCAGGGGTGTTTTTTGAATCCAGCTTATATCTTGAAAGGTTGTTATTATAATTGGTAAACCCTCCTTTCAGCCCAAACCTGAAAGATACTTTGTTATTCAATTTTATCCTGTAAGAATAATCCACTCCAACAGTAAACCTTTTTTCCAGGCCAATTTTGTCATTCACTACAGTAACTCCTAATCCAATATTTTCTTTATTAAGAGGAGTCTGGAAAGTAAATGTCTGGCTGGTTGGGGCTCCATCAAACCCTACCCACTGTTGCCTGGTCAAAACCATAAACCCCATGCTTTCCCATGATCCTGCATAGGCAGGGTTGACAGTTTGCAAATTGAACATATACTGAGTATACATAGGGTCTTGCTGTGCAAAGGATAACTGGCTAATAGCCATGAAAGCAAAAATAAAAAGAGTCCTGATTGCTATCAATACCCTTTGCTTTGTTGTATTGAATATTTCAAAATTGTAAAACATAACCTTTAAATTTTTAAACACGTCCTTAAGTGATTGAAAAATGGAAAATTGATTCCAATCCTTAAATCTTTCACCAGAAATTCTGTTTTAGTATTCAATAAAAAACCATGAAGGTTTTTACTGAAGGTTGATATCTTTTCTATTAAATAGAACATTATGACTAAGTTTTGTGTATGGTCCACCTGCTTAATAGCATATTGCATGCCATTGCAATTATTAAGTTATAATTGTCATATTATCAATAGCTTAAGGTAGTTTGAGGTTTTGATTCTTTTCCCATTATGGGAAATTTTGTTAAATAATGAATCAATATAAGACAGTTCTGCCAATGGTTTGAGGTATGTTTTAAAACAGTTATGTTGTTGGCTTACTTTCTCCATAAATAGTGGGTTATTTGCAACCTCACTACACAGTCCTCACATGCTATAAAAATATCTTCCTTGGGGAGATTTAATATTTATAAGAGGTAACTCAAACCTGCTGGAAGCCCTTTAAGGGTTTAATTAATGTTTCAATTTTAATACCTTAATTATAACCCGAATGATGAAATTTTGACACGCCTGTACACTATTAGCCTTTTAGGACCACTTCTTAATAACTTTAGGAAGTTTGTCAAATATATTTTCACATAAATTATAATCATTAAAATAAAATCTTGGTGAATGCTTTGTGAATTAGTGGCATTTTTAATGTAAGTCCTCTTAGCCACAAAGGCATCAACCCACTAAGGATCACAAAAAATAAAGGCTTGACAATCAGGCACAATTAAAATTTTCTAATAGTTACTTAGGTTAAGCTCACACTACCTTTTTATTCTGTTTTATAAATATGTTGCAGGGCAAAAAAAGAATACCCAGTATTTGGTTCATAAAAATATCCCAGGGGGGATTTAATATTTATAGGAAGGTAATTCAAACCTGCTGGAACCCCTTTAGGGGTTTAATATTATAAAGCAAAAAACAGGGGCTCTTTTCAGAACCCCTGCTTTCTATAAATATAATCTAAACTATCACTAATAGTTTATATAGACAGTACCTTTGACCACTTTTTCTTCATTCAAAATCAAAACAAACATATAAGTTCCAACAGGTACTTTTTCATTTCCAACTGTCCAGTCATGTTGTGAAGTCCCATCCCAGAATGCTTCAGTTTCATCCCAAACGCTGGTGTTACCATAATTTTGTTTTTCATAGATGAGGTTACCCCACCTGTTGAAAATAATAAGCTTTGCAGTAGGATAAAGTTCTTCAATACACTCTACTACAAAGTAGTCATGGTTACCATCACCATTTGGTGAAAATGCATCAGGTACAAACAACTCGGGGCATGGGAAGCAAGCTTCATCATATACCACATCAATATATACTGTTGCTGTACCACAGTTTTCAGGCTCATCTGCCCAGCATATCTGGTATGTAAAGCTATCCAAACCTATGAAACCTTCATTAGGGGTGTATTCAAATGTACCATTAGCATTGAATGACAATGTTCCATTCTGCACATCCATCTCAACCACTGGCATGGTAATTCCACTCAACAATACATCATCATTTTCCAGCACATCTTTAAAGATAGTTTCACATGTTGCCGTGAAGAAATCATCTTCAGGAGTGATTGGTGGCAATGCTTCACGTGGTTCTTCAACCAGGATGTAAACAGTTGCCTGGTCACAAGCCTGAGGTGTACCATCATCACAAACTTCATATATATAGCTGTCAGTTCCATAGAACTCCCCATCAGGGGTGTAGGTAAATGTACCATCATCATTCAGTACAAGCTCACCATTGGATGGCCCACTGATCAGGCTAAATTGCTGGGTATGCCCTTCCGGGTCATAATCATTGTCGGCAACATTCCCCTGTATGGATTCACCCAGGTTGAACATCTGGTACATATCATCAACAGCAAAAGTTGTATTGGTATTTTCTTCATGCTCAATTTCAATGGTAACTAATGCTATATCACACAGTACTGGGTCACCATTGTCACATATTTCATATTCAAAAGTTATCACCCCTGTAAACCCTGTTTCAGGTACAAAGTTGAATGTCCCATCTGAATTAATGGTCAGTGTCCCGGACTGAGGAGGTGTTACAGGTGTTGTAGTAATGGTGATCTCATCACCATCAGGATCAAAATCATTGGCAATTAAATCACCTGTAACAGGAGTATTTATTTTCCCCCTGGTGTTATCATCAATAGCTTCAGGTGGGCGGTTTTCATTGATTTCCGGGTCTCTTACAACAGCAATAAATACAGTTGCAGTATCACATAACCCACCTGCATCACACACTTCATAAACAAATGTATCTTCACCAACAAAACCATTTTCAGGAGTATAGGTGTATGTACCATTTGAACTAATGGTTACAGACCCATTTGAAGGAGGGGTAAGCAATATAGTATTCACTGTCAGCTCATCACCATCAGGGTCTGAATCATTGGTCAGTACATTTCCTGAAACAGGTGTATCGACAGTAGTTGAATTGATATCATTTTCTGCTACTGGTGGCAGGTTAGGATCTTCAAAATAATGGATATAGACTGTGGCTATATCACAAGCCTGGTCAGCATTATCATCACATACCTGGTATGTATAACTATCTGTACCAGTGAAGCCTTCAGCAGGCACATAAGTAAACTCGCCAGTTGCAGTGTTGAATGCCTGCAAGTTCCCATTTGATGGCCCATTCAGCACAGTAAATGTTATTTGGCTATCCCCTTCAGGGTCATAGTCATTATCAGACACATTGCCAGTAATGGCATCCCCTTCAGTGGCATTGTACACATCATCAACAGCTACTGTGGTATTCTTATCATCAGGTATGTCACGGATATCAATGGTTACTACTGCCTGGTCACAAGCCTGGGGCGTGCCATCATCACAAATTTCATAAGTGAACTGGTCAACCCCAACAAAGCCCTGGTCAGGAGTATATGTAAATGTACCATCAGCATTTATGGTTACTGAACCATTTTGTGGCTGTACAATAGGTGTTGTATTCAGAGTGATATTGTCATTTTCAGGGTCAAAGTCATTCACCAATACATTTCCAGTAACAGGTGTATTTACTTTTCCTGAAGTATTGTCATTGACAGCTACCACAGTATTTGGCGTGATCACTGTAATTTCAATGGTTACAGTTGCAGTATCACACAAGCCACCATTGTCGCAAGCTACATAATCAAACTCATCAGTACCTACAAACCCATTGCTTGGTGTGTATGTATAGCCACCATTTCCATCCAGTGTAACAGTACCATTAGCAGGGTCAGTTAACTTGGTTGTAGATAATGGGTCACCATCAGGGTCATGGTCATTGGTTAGTACATTTCCACTGACAGGTGTATTGATATCAGTAATATTAATATCATTTTCTGCTACTGGTGGATTGTTTGTATTATCAATCACTATGGTTACAACAGCAGTGTCACACATGCCACTGGTGTTACATACCCTGTAAATAAACTCATCAGTCCCATCAAACCCATTATCTGGGCTATAGGTTACAGTGTCAGTTCCAGGGATTATGGTAACAGTCCCATTTTCAGGATCTTCTACAATTACAATGGTAGTATTATCCAGGTCATCACAATCCAGGTCATTAACCAGGATGTTGATATCAACTGGTGTATTTTCAGGAGTCTTTACCTGGTCATCCACTGCTAGTGGGACAGGAACAACTGTCACTGTCATAGTACACTCTGCAGTATTGCCTGATTCGTCAGTTACTGTCCATGTAACAATGGTTTCCCCAACAGGGTAAAAACCACTTGCATTAGCAGTGTTGTTAAAGTCATTCACTACTGATTCTACCTCACAGTTATCATCAACAACAGGCTGCCCAACAGAGACTTCAGCTTCACAATCACTTGGTTGTGCCTCAATGGTTACATCTTCAGGGCAAGTGATTGTTGGGTTAGTATTATCCTCAACTGTTACATCTACTGTACAAGTTGAGGTATTCCCACTTTCATCAGTTACTGTAATGGTTACTACAGTTGTCCCTGTTGAAACTGTTGTACCAGCAGCAGGGCTTTGTGTAATAATTACATCATCAATATCTGTACAGTTTTCAATGATCTCAATATCAGGTGTAAAATCTGGAATAACAGCTTCACACTCAGCATCTGCTTCCAGTGTAATATCAGTAGGGCAAACCACATCAATGGTATTGTCCTCAACAGTAACTGTCACATCACATGTTTCAACCAGTTCATCTCCCTCAAATACCTGGATAGTAACTGAAGTGATACCCAAACCAACTACTGTACCAGCAGCAGGAGTCTGGACTATATTAAAGTTATCCAGGTCAGTACAACTTATAGGAGTAATCTGAGGATTCAATTCAGGGACAGTTGCCTCACAGTTTTCATCCACAAATATAGTTTCATCTTCAGGGCAAACAATTATAGTTGAATCACTGATGGTTGGGAAAATATTGAAACTGCATGAGTTGCTATTTCCTGCTTCATCAGTTGCAGTAAGAGTTACTTCAGTAGTATCAGTTATAACAGTTCCTGCAATTGGAGCCTGTGATACAACTATGTTCACAGAATCAGTACAGTTATCACTTAAGCTGCTGAATGTGTATTCAGGAACTACTACTTCACAAATCTCATTTAGTGGGATCTCCTGGTCTTCAGGGCAATTAACCACTGGAGGGAGTGTATCCTGCAAGGTGATCATAAAGCTGCAGGAATCTATATTTTGGTATCCATCCTCAGCATAAACCCAAACTACTTGTTCAGTACCATGCCCTTCAAGGACAGTTCCTGCTTCAGGTGACTGGGTAATGGTGATAGAATCAACCTCTGTACAATTGTCAGTAATATCTAATCCTGACGTATAATCAGGGATTACAAAATCACAATTTTCATCCACAGCCACCAACTGGCCTTCAGGGCAGTCCAGTACAGGAGGGATGGTATCTTCAACAGTGATGGTAACTTCACATGTTTTAACCAATTCCTCAACAAGGTATACATTCAATACCACATTGTAAGTACCTACTCCAACTGTTGAGCCTGCCTCAGGTAATTGTTCCCAGTTGTAACTTTGCTGGAACTCTGAACAGCTTGCAAACAGTATTTCTGGAGATAATTCAGGAATGGTTGCTTCACAATTCTCATCCACAAAAATAGTAGTATCAACAGGACATGCAATTGAATCAAATTCCATAGCATAAGGAATAACATCAAAACTACATGAGCTGCTGTTTCCTGCCAGGTCTTCAGCTGTTAAAATAACAGTGGTTACATCAGTTATTGCAGTTCCTGCAATTGGGTCCTGTGTTACCACAATGCTGGTTGAATCAGTACAATTATCTGATAACAAGGTGAATGTGTAATCAGGGATGATCGCCTCACAATCTTCATTCAATGGGATGCTGTCATTTGCAGGGCATTCTACCATTGGAGGGATAGTGTCAACCAGGGTAATAGTAATGTTGCAAGAGTCTACATTGCTACATGCATCCTCAGCATATATCCATACTTCTACTGGTGACTCAGCTCCTGATACCATTGTGCCGGCTTCAGGAACCTGAGTTAGGATAATACCTTCATTATCAGTGCAATTATCAGAAACTGTGGCAACGCCTGTAAATGATGGCAATGCCACTTCACAGTTTTCATTTAAATACAGGATGGTATCACCTCTAGCATTACAGCTGATAGCTGGTGCCAAGGTATCTTTTACAGTGATCAACTGCACTTTTGTAATTGTGTTTTCACAATCATCAACCAGTGTCCATGTGCGCTTAATAATTATATCTTCTTCACAAGAACCATCCAGTTGCTGGTCTTCAAAAGTAGCTTCCAGCCCAGTGCTGCAATTGTCTGCCTCATCCTCTACATCACCAGTTGCCTGAACAGATGCATCATATTCACAGTTTTCATCTTTATAAACTGTAACATCAGCAGGTACAGTAAAGGTTGGTGAAATGGTATCCATCACAGTAATGGTTTGTTCTTGTGCAGTATCATTTCCACAGGCATCAACCAGTGTCCATGTTCTTATTATAATAGTTGTACCAATACATTCTTGGTTTGGTACTTCTGTATCTTTAAATGTTGCATCCAGGTTGGTGTCACAATTATCAGCTTCATCAGTAACATCACCAGTTATATCAACTGTTGCAACAAACCCACAGGTATCATCCTTGTAGATGGCAATATCTTCAGGGACTGTAAATGTTGGATTGGTTGTATCCATCACTGTGATGGTTTGTGTACAGGTATTTGTGTTGCCTGCATCGTCTGTTGCCAGGTATGTCCTTGTCAGGGTTTCAGGGCAGGTATTGCCATCCCACTCATCTTTCATGAACTCTACCAGTATATCATCATCACAATTGTCAGTAGCAACAACCAATGTTGAATCAGCTTCAGGGATTTCATCAATACACTGGACTGTGATTGGACCTGGGCATACAACCTCAGGAGGGGTATTGTCAGCTGGGTATACCCAAAATGAACAACTATCACCATTCCCACTCAGGTCAGAAACATATAATGTTACTTCAGTTGAGTCATAGATAATGGTTCCAGGTGCTGGTACCTGAAGGGTATCTAACCCACCAATGGATTCACAGCCTTCAAAAATATCAGCCATAACTTTATAATCAGGAAGGGTAAAGCTACACGTGCTGTCTAATGAAACAAACTGGTTGGCAGGACAGATAATGGTAGGTTTATCCTCATCAATGGGAGTGACTGTTATTTCACAGCTACTGCTATTTCCTGATTTGTCATATGCTGTAAAGGTTATGGTAGTTTCTGTTTCTATAATAGTTCCTGAAACAGGTGATTGCATTATGGTATCAATAGTACAGTTGTCAGTTGCAATGACCATATTAGTATAGTCTTTTATAACAAACTCACAACTTGCATCACGATAAATATTAAAGTCATCAGGGCAAATTATTCCAGGAACAATGGTGTCTAGTACTGTCACATCAGCAATACACACATCAAAGTTACCATATTCATCATAAACAAACAGGGCTACATTTTCAGGCACCTGGGCTTCATTTACAAAATCACAAGTCATGATGTTTGGAACAATTTCCAGGGTTACATCAGTACAATTGTCAAATGAGCCATTATCCAGGTTTTTAGCATTTAAGAAGAACTGCCCGTTTTCATCCAGGTAAACAGTAGTGTCTTTACATATAGCTGTTGGGTCAATTTCATCCACAACAGTTACAGTAGCCTGGCAAGAGTCTTTATTGCCTGCTGCATCAGTAACAACCAGCCAAACCAGTTGGTCACCAACATCCTCACAATCAAACTCTGATGGATATACATGTTTGGCAATGTCCCAATCATTACAATTATCAGAACTACCTCCATCAACATCAGCAGCCAAAATGGTTACCTGCCCATTGGTATCCAGTTTTGCAATGAAATTTTTACAAATGGCTTCAGGTGGTATTGTATCCAACTGGTTAATGGTAATATTTTCAGTCCCTACACATTTATTGGCATCAGTTACTGTGACTGTGTAGGAGCCGATACCAAGGCCTGTGGCAGTTTGTGTTTCCTGGACTGGATTAGTATTCCATGAATAAGAGTATGGGGTTTGCCCACCAGTTACAATAGCAGTAGCTGTCCCATTCTTATCACCAGGACATTGTACATCAGTTTTGGTAATATCTACTTCCAGTTCATTGGATGATTCTTCAATGGTTACAGTAGTTGAATCCTGGCAGCCATTAGCATCAGTTACAACTACCTGGTATGTGCCCGAAGCCAATCCTGTGGCTGTGGCACCTGTTTGTTGTGGCGTGGTATTCCATACATAAGTATATGGGGCAACTCCTCCATTGGCTTCAGCAGTTGCCGAACCAGTGGTACCACCAAAACAATCAATGTCATCTTCATCTGTTATCGTAACAGTTAAATCTTCAGGTTGTGTGATGGATATATTGTCATCAGCAGTACATCCATTTATATCAACAACCTTAACCATATACTCCCAATTCCATGCAGGTAAGCCTGTTAATGTGTCATTAGGGTAGTTCATTGCAACAGGTGCTGCAGCACCTGGGTATCTATACCAATAGAAAGTATCCAATTCAACACCTCCTGTTACATTAAATGTAAGTGAAGCTGAAGAATCACCATGGCAAAGGATGGAATCAACCAAAACTAATTCAACTTCCAGTAAGTCAGGTTCAGAAATATATATTGAATCAATTACTGAACTACAACTTGGGCTTGGTGCCAATGGTGAAGGATTATAATTAAATACTTCAATAACATGCCATCCCTGGCTTAGGTTGGTGAAAGTTTTGGGATTCTGATGTGGGCTTCCTTGTGAATTTCCATCAATATAGATAGAATATGCACCAGCCCCACCAAAAGCCTGTACTGTTACTTTACCATCAGAAAGGCCATTGCATGAAATATCTTTTTGAGATTTAATTTCAGTATACAAAGAATCATATTGTGAGATGGTTATAGAATCAATTGCATAACAATCATTGGTATCCCATACTTCAACTCTGTGGTTTCCTACAGGCAGGTTAGATGCTGTATTTGTAGTACTTCCATTACTCCATAAATAAGTGTATGGTGAAGTACCTCCGTTGGCATTTGCAGTTGCAGTTCCATTGTCTGCACCATAACACACTAATCTTACAGGATCAAAACTAATTGAAAGTGCATTGGTAGGTTCTTCAACTTCAATGCTATCAGTAGCAGAACAACCATTGGCATCAGTTACTGCTACAGTGTACCAGCCAGCTGTTAAATTACTTGCAGTGTCAGTTGCAGAAGTAGCAGGGTCATTCCATAAGTAAGTATATGGAGCAATCCCTTGGGTTGCAGTAACCCATGCTTTACCTGTATTTCCTCCATTACAAAGTACATCAGTTTTATCCAGTGTAATATCAGGAGAAGTAACTGTTATTTTAAATTCTTCCTGATCCCAGCAATTTGGTGTTGATGCTGTTTCATCATAAATATATAATGTTACAGTATTGGAAATGGTTGTTCCTGCAATGTATTTTGAACCAGTACCATTAGGTCCTGTAAAATAACCTGCTCTTGCAGTTAAGTTATTACCCTGTATAGTTGGTAAAACAAATGATTCACAAACTATTGTATCTGGAATATTAAACACATCAGGGGTTGGAATAACTGTAACATCAACAGTAGCACTATCAGTACAACCGTTATCATCTTCAACTACAACTTTATATGTACCTGCATTGGCACTGGTTACATTATTAATGGTTGGGTTTTGCAATAAAGAGGCAAACCCCCCAGGGCCAGTCCATGCCCATGATGAGGTGGCAGAACCACCAGTTTCTGAAAGCTCCAATGTTGTACCTTCACAAACAGGGCTGTTGCTGCTGGCTGTTACTGTAATATCACAACATTCAGGAATGGTAAATTCAGTGGAATCAGAAATAGAAAGCTGGCAGCCACTTGTGCCAGTGTATGTCCTGGTTACCACCCCTTTCACTATTTTCCCACTATTGCCAGCACAATTTCCACCAGGGATTGTAAAAGTCCCTGATTGCTGGCTTGAAGTACCCACATAATTATTATCTAAATAAAACCTCCATTCAAATGACTCCTGGGCAGAAGAGCAGCCTTCAGTTTCGTTTATAGTAGCTGAATAGTTAATGCCACAGCTGCAACTGCTTTGTTGGGTAAGTGTCATCCCAGTGATCTCAGCACAAGGAACACAAACAGTTGGGTTTGTAAAATTTGCATTGGTTTGGGTACATTGTGAATTCTCATAAGTTATTGTTGATGTACTTGGAGTTTCAGTTCCACAAGTACCATTATTTGCTTCAACAATATAAGCTAAAGTATCTGTTTCATCATAAATATAGTCAATATTCCAGGTTATAACCTGCCCGGTTTGTGTTGCAGTACCTTTGCTTTCTGATATTGAGCTTGAAACAATGCTGAATCCAGGGTCAACAGTTTCAGTGATGGTTGCATCTTTAGCAGCCCAAACCAACTGGTCAGATATTTGGTTGTAGATGCCTGTAAGGTCAGCAGCTGATTCAGTTGACCAAAAACCACTGTTTTGAGCCTGGTTCATCGTAGTAGAAGCAACATTCTGAACTGCACCACTGATGGCTCCAAAAAGCCCTATTGAATATACTTTGGTTTCGTAATTATTAATGGTATGGGTTGCTTGACCACTTGAAATAGCGGCTTTGGTACAGCAGGTTGGGCTTGTTGGGCTGGTCCAGCAGCACTTGTCTCCGTCATCATCATCATCATCACAGCTCCACGAACAATTGTAATAATATGGAGCCCTATTGGCAACTCCGTCTGTTAATAAAATAATTGTGCGAATGGTTTGGCAATCAAAAGTCCCCTGGTTTTCCAGCACATACTTGGCTTTGTCAAAACCATGTGCAATGTTGGTAAAACCATATGCATTAAGGTCATCAATGGCATTTTTAACATCATTATAATTGCTAGTCAGCCCAATATCAATGGTTGCATAATCACTGTAACTTACTATAGAAACTTTGTTGCCTGAAATGTATTCATCAACCAGTATTTTCTTGGCAAATTCTTTAGCAGCCTTTTGGGCCTCAGTAATTGGCCATGGGTTGGTATCATTCATACTTCCTGAGTGGTCAATGACCAGTACAGCTTCAATGGGCCTTTGCACAGGTTGCCCGGTAATGGTCAACTCAACATCAAATCTGTTGCATATGTTTGTGGGTGTTACCGTTTTTCCCAGGGTAATTTCTTGCCCATCCAGATTAAAGGAAAGGGTAAGTATTAAACCCAACAAACAGGCTAATTTTTTAACCTGTGCCTTTACTTTTTTTATTGGTAAAATCTTCTTCATAACAGTTAAATTTGAGTTGAGGCATTATTCCTGGTTTACCCGGTCAGGATTAAATGTGTGGATAATAACTTTTAGCTGTTCACCAGAGCAATTTACAGGTTCAGCAATAACCTCAGTACAATTCCATTTTTCAAAATATGCATCAGGAGATGCTGTAACTTTTACATAGAACAGCAAAGTTTCGCCTGCCTTAACCAGTACTTTATCTGTAACAGGATTTAGGTCCTGGTCCAAAACCTGGTTAGATAATATTATATTATTAGTTGATGGTGACCCATCAGGGTTTTCACATGTTTCATTGGCATTATTTGCCAGGATAATGAATTCATTGGCTTCAGCCCCTATATTCGTTAATTGGAGGTTATAAGTGTAGTTTAAATTCTTTAATGTTTTTATGTTCCTGTTTTTTACGACAGAAAGTTCAACATTGCAATTGTTTTGGGCAAATGTTGTTGTCACAGAAAGTAGGGTAAAACATCCAACTATCAGAAAACCAAGAGATTTCATTTTTTTGAGGTTTAATGATTTATTTCTTATAAAACTTACCAGCGTATTCATATCTTAACTTTTTGATTTCTATTGTTTTAGTGCATGTGTAACCATTCCATGAGTTAATGCAAAAACTAAAATGAAAATTAGATTAAAGGAATTAAAAAGTATATAAGGGATTCTATGATTTTCAGGAAAGAATAGTCTTAATTCCCTATGGTAAAAAGGAATAAACAGGCATATTTGCCAATCATTCCCGGTAGAATATTTCCTACAAGCGTCAAACATTGTATCTTAGTTTTGTGTTACGGCCCACACCATTGTATACATATTATATGCCACCAACTTGGGTTTTCTGTTAAGTAGCTGTTAGTGAGAGGATAGTGGTTTTTTTTAAGGTTAGTGAACTTTCCCATTGTGGGAAAATATTATTCAGGATGCCTCAATTTTAGACTGGTAGTTTTGCACATGAAATATAATAATTGATGGTTGGAAAATATATTGGTATAGGGAAATGGAGCATTTTGATGGTAGAATTGAATGATTGGATTTTTTAAATGAGAATAGTAATTTCACTTTGAAAATGGTTTAATACTTATTCTGATGGGGAAAAGACTGATTTGGAATACTGATACACAGAAAGATTTTGTTAACCCTGAAGGGAAGCTTTATGTACATGGTGCAGAAAAACTTAAACCTAAATTCAGTAAGATTTTGCAAATAGCAAAGGAAAAAGAAATACAAGTGGTTAGTACAGCTGATTGGCACCATTCAAACTCTAAGGAATTGAGCCATGATCCTGATTTTATTACCACTTTCCCTGAACATTGTATGGCACAAACTGAAGGGGCAATGTTTGTTTCAGAATCTACCCTTGAAAATCCTGTAATTTTTGATTGGGACATAAATTATAACATCACTGATTATTTAGCAGAAAAGCCAAATGCCAACATAGTAATACGCAAAGATATTTTTGATGTATTTGCTGGTAACCCTAATACCCTGCAAATCATAAAATTTTTAAATCCTGAAGAGGTTTTTGTCTTTGGTGTAACTACAAATGTTTGTGTTGATTATGCAGTAATGGGGTTGGTGGAACATGTTAAAAAGGTGTATGTGGTTGAAGATGCTATTAAAGAATTACCCAACATACCATTACCTTTTGAGAAGTGGAAAGCTGCTGGGGTGATATTTACAAAAACAGATAAATTAGCAGAACTTATTTCCTGATTAAGCAACTATTTATTTTTAAAAAACTCTTTTTCAAGTAATGTGTTTTTTTTTATGGTGCTTCTCAGCCATTCAAGTTTTATGTTTTCCTTTTCATTTTCAGTAAGTTGCCAGCTTAGGTTCTTCATGCTTCTCAGCTTATGGGTGAGATGGTGCAGAATAATAGCTACTGAAACAGATATATTGAAACTTTCAGTAAAACCAACCATAGGTATTTTTAGGAACTCATCAGCTTCATTCATTACTACATCAGATATGCCTGGCAATTCTGAACCAAATAGTAATGCACTTTTCCCTTTGGCCAGGTCAAAATCTTCCAGGTCTGTATCGTTATTATGAGGGGATGTGGCAACAATCCTGTAACCATCAGCTTTTAATCGTTTTATTGCTTCTAGGGTATTGTTTTCGTGTTCAGTATACTTGTGTAAAGTTAGCCATTTGGAAGAACCAAGTGCAACCTGGGCATTGATATTGAACTGGTTCCTGTTTTCAATTATGTGGACATCCTGAACGCCAAAGCAGTCACAGGTCCTTAATGTGGCACTGGCATTTTGTGATTGGTAAATATCCTCAAGCACAATGGTTAAATATTTTGTGCGGTTTTCCAATACCTTGTCAAAAAGGTTTAACCTCTCAGGGGTAACAAAACCAGATAGATATTTGATTAATTCTTTTGGCATTACTTAGACACTGTTTAAATTATATTTTTTAGAGATATTATGATGTATTTTTTGCATAATCAAGGCGAATTTGACGCGAATAGCATCAGCTATTTAAGGAAAATTCAACGTAGAGTAGGTGAAAAAGACGCATAATAGAATAATTAGATAATTTTTAAACAGTGTCTTAATATCTGAACTGCGAAAGTACAAAAAAAGGGAAGCCATTTAGCTTCCCTTAAAATTTCTTTTTCTAACCAGTTACGAAACAGCATCTGCTAATTCAGCTCCAGCTTTAAATTTTACAACTTTCTTAGCTGCAATAGTAATTTCTTTACCAGTTTGAGGATTTCTTCCTGTCCTTGCACTGCGTTCAGAAACTGAATAAGAACCAAATCCAATTAGAGCTACTCTGTCTCCAGCTTTAAGGGCATCAGTAGTTGTGCTGATAAAAGCATCAAGAGCCTTTTTTGCGTCAGCTTTTGTTAATCCGGCTTTGTCAGCCATTGCATCAATTAATTGAGCTTTGTTCATACGATAAAAATTTAAATTAATTAAGTTATTGAAAATGAGTATTCTGTATGCAGAGAATAAATTTGCCTAAATGAGCGATATTTTTCCTGTTTTTATTCTGTACCTGCTAAAACACTAATAAAATCAATACTTTCAGCGTTTTTTATTAAGTTTTACTAAATTCTGAAATAACTTTCAAAAAAACAACCCCAAACACCTTTTTTTTTCATCAATTATCATTTTTTTTTCACATTATGTTTTTGGGATTTTAAAATTTATTCTACTTTTGTCGCGCCTGGAGAGATGGCAGAGTGGTCGAATGCGGTGGTCTTGAAAACCATTGTACCGCGAGGTACCGGGGGTTCGAATCCCTCTCTCTCCGCAAAAACAGAAAAGCCTGATAATCAATATGGTGTCAGGCTTTTTTGATTTCTCGCCAGCTCATGTTGTATTTTTTAATTCCTTTTTGGGACAAAACGTTAATGGTTATTATGGCCATGTAATTTCAGTTTAGAAATAAGCCATATCAGTTATTAAAATATTCATTTCAGAAAAGTTTTCAACAATTTAAACAATGTATTACCTTAGTTTCGAGCCATAATCAAAGTGGGGCAAAGCCATTTTATAGCAATTTATTGATATGAAATGAGCATAAATTTTCAGCATCCTAAAATATACCAACCATGGATGATTAAAATTTTTGCGAAAGCGAAGCGGTTACATAGGTGCGGAAATTTTTGTTTTTGTTTTAACAAAAAACAAAAATTTTAAACACATGAAAAATAGAAAAATAAGTACAAAGCTGAAGTGTTAGCCACAGAGAATTTTATTGGTAAGTTTCAAAAAGCAAAAAATAGCTATTCAATTGATTTTACTGAAAATGTTACCATGTATAAGGAAAAAGGAACCTGTGAAAATTTACAAAATCAACTATTTTGTAAAAACTTTGGATAAGGCATTACCTGCTTAACTAACTTCACCATTTTTTAAGAAATCATACCATATTTAAACTTAAAAATATTTTAGGTTGTAAAGAACTAATTGCTATATTTGCATCCGCAATTACGGGTGTAGCTCAGTTGGTAGAGCACTGGTCTCCAAAACCAGGTGTCGGGCGTTCGAGTCGCTCCTCCCGTGCAAGGGCAAGTTATTTAAGGTAGCTTGTCCTTTTTTTATAACTACCTTTTTTCTATTTTTCGGGAAATTATAGTTACCAATGAAGGTTCATCTTTTTATCCCTTGTTTTATTGATCAAATGTACCCAAATACAGCTTTTAATGTGGTAAAAATATTGGAGAGCTTAAGCCTGCAGGTGTATTATAACCCTGAACAAACCTGCTGTGGGCAACCAGCTTTTAACAGTGGATATTGGGGAGAAGCTAAAAAACTGGCTTTGAAATTTATGGACGATTTTAAAGGCA
This sequence comes from Prolixibacteraceae bacterium, assembly GCA_028282705.1. Taxonomy (GTDB): domain Bacteria; phylum Bacteroidota; class Bacteroidia; order Bacteroidales; family Prolixibacteraceae; genus JABMQB01. The sequence goes on from JANQHI010000085.1 coordinate 24,237, forward strand.
GTGAGGTTATTGTGGGGCCCTCAGCATCTTGTATCGGGTACATTAAAAATTACTATTCCCGGTTATTTGAAGATGATAAAAAAATGCTTCAAAATGTCCAATCTTTGAGGAGCAGGATATTTGAATTTAGTGATTTTTTGGCCAACCAGATGGAAGTGCTTGAATTTGGGGCAAAATTCCCTCATAAAGTTACTTTCCATGATTCATGTGCAGGGCTTAGGGAATATGGTATAAAAAGCGAACCCAGGCAGCTGTTAGAAAGGGTGGAAGGCTTGGAATTGATTGAGATGGAAGATACAGAAACTTGCTGTGGTTTTGGTGGAATATTTGCGACAAAATTCAAAGATATTTCAACTGCCATGACAGAACAGAAAGTCTCCCATGCATTGGATACTGGGGCAAAGTATATTATATCCACAGAATCTTCCTGCCTGCTAAATATTGAAAGCTACATAAGGAAACAAAAACTCCCCATAAAGCCAATCCATTTGGCAGATGTATTAGCTTCAGGATGGTAACTAAAAAGTTTACAGTGATTAGTATATGGCTAACTATTCATCATGGAACTGCATTTTATGCAGTTTTTTATAATGGCCTCCCAGTTTCAATAACTCTTCATGAGAGCCTTTTTCAACAATTTTCCCATTATCTAATACGCAAATTACATCAGCATTTTTAATGGTTGAAAGCCTGTGTGCAATAACCAGGGAGGTCCTGTTTCTCATCAGGTTTTCCAATGCTCCCTGCACCAATCTTTCTGATTCTGTATCTAAGGCAGAGGTAGCTTCATCCAATATTAAAATAGGAGGGTTGCTCAGTACTGCACGAGCAATTGAGATGCGTTGCTTTTGCCCACCTGAAAGTTTATCCCCACGGTCGCCAATGATGGTGTCATAACCATGCTCAGTTTCCATAATAAAATCATGGGCATTGGCAATTTTAGCAGCTTTTATAACCTCATCTTTTGTGGTTTTTTCAAGCCCAAAAGCAATGTTATTATAGAAAGTATCATTAAAAAGGATGGGTTCCTGGTTTACATTGCCTATCAGGTTCCTAAGCCCTTTAATCTTCAATTCCCTGATATCATCACCATCAATCAATATCTTTCCTCCACTAACATCCCAAAAACGTGGAAGTAAGTCAACCAGGGTAGTTTTCCCACTTCCTGATTTCCCAACTAAAGCAACTGTTTTCCCTTTAGGGATATCAAGGTTTATCTGTTGAAGTACAGGAGTAGAAACATATGAGAAAGATACATTTTGGTAGCTTATTACATTATCAAAACTGCTGATCTTTTTGGCATCTTCTTTTTCGTTAATAACAGAATCAGCTTCCAGTACTTTGTCAATCCTGTTCATAGATGCCATCCCTTTTTCAATGCTGTAAAGGGCAGTAGAAAAGGCTTTGGCTGGGTTAATGATCCCATAAAAGAAAACTAAATACCCCATAAATTCAGCAGCTGTTAATGAACCTTCTCCAACCAGGATAAGCCTGCCTCCATACCAAAGTACAATAATAATTACAATGGTCCCCAGGAATTCACTCATAGGGTGAGCCAGGTGGCGCCTCCACATAAGCCTGTTCATAATGGTCAGGTAACTCCTGTTTTCTTTTTCAAACCTGTTAATGGCTTTCCCTTCAGCATTAAAAGCTTTGATTACCCTCAGCCCTGTTAGGTCTTCTTCAATAATTGATAAGATTTCACCCAGTTTATTTTGCCCTTTAACTGATTGCCTTTTAAGGCTTCTCCCAATCCTTCCTATAATAATTCCAGTAATGGGTAACATAATAAATACGAACAGGGTAAGAGACCAGCTCATATAGATCATTACCAACAGGTAAATAATAATGATGATTGGGTTTTTAAACATCATTTCCAATGAGTTGGCTATGGAATTTTCCACCTCTTGCACATCACTGGTCATGCGTGCCATAATATCCCCTTTTTTCTCATCAGAGAAGAAACCTAAAGGGAGTTTGATGATTTTGTTATAGATCAGTGAACGTATATCCAACACAATCCCATTACGTAAAGCAATCATTACATAACTTGCCAGGTAGGTAAACCCAACTTTTAAAAGGACAGTTATAACAATAAAAGCCCCAATAAAAACCAGGGCATTTTGATGGCCATATTCAGCAATAAAAAGACTAACATAATAATTGAAGTATTCAGTTACTGCCTCCAATGCAAAGCTCCATTCAGGTTTTTCTGTCACCATTGTTTGTGTACCAAACAAAACCTCTAAAGCAGGAATAAGCAGAGCAAAAGAAAAAGCCCCAAATATTGCCCCCAACAGGTTAAATAAAAAATTCAGGAAAATTTTGCTTTTATAAGGTGGGATAAACCTCCTGAGGAGTTGGATAAATTCTTTCATCTACCTGTTGTTTAGTGTAAAAGTATTTAAAAAATACCTGTATAATTTTGAGGTGTGATGGCTTTCATCTCTTCTTTAACTTCATCTGAAACATTAAGCCCATCAATAAATTGGTGCATAACTTTTTTATTCACCACCTCATTTATCCTGGTCAGGTCTTTTAAAGCTTCATAGGGGTTAGGATACCCTTCACGCCTAAGAATGGTTTGGATAGCTTCACCTACCACAGCCCAGTTAGATTCCAGGTCAGCTTCAATGGCTTCCCTGTTAATGAGTACTTTGTTCAACCCTTTTAGTGTTGATTTAAAGGCAATCAATGTATGGGCAAATGGTACTCCAATGTTCCTGATCACAGTTGAGTCGCTCAGGTCACGTTGCAAGCGTGAAACAGGCAACTTTTGGGTCAGGTGCTCAAATGCTGCATTGGCAATACCAATGTTCCCTTCAGAATTTTCATAATCAATAGGGTTAACCTTATGTGGCATGGTAGAAGACCCAACTTCTCCCTTTTTAATTTTTTGCTTGAAATAATTCATTGAAATGTATGTCCACATATCACGGTCAAGGTCAAGTACAATGGTATTAATACGTTTCATGGCATCAAAAATTGCCCCATGGTTGTCATAATGTGTGATTTGGGTAGTGTACTTTGACCTTTTCAACCCAAGGCTTTCTTTCATAAATTTGTTGCCAAATTGCTCCCAGCCAACCTTAGGGTAGGCTACATAATGTGCATTAAAGTTACCTGTTGCCCCTCCAAATTTAGCATCACATGCTATGGCTTTTAATTGCGCTAACTGTACCTCAATTCGCTCGACAAACACAAGTATTTCTTTCCCAAGCTTGGTGGGCGAAGCAGGCTGCCCATGGGTTTTTGCTAGCATTGGGATATCTTTCCATTCTTCAGCCAATGATTTTAATTTATTAACAAGCTCATCTAGCACTGGGTAATATTCATTGGCTAGCGCTTCCTGGATGGAAATGGGGGCAGCAGTATTATTAATATCTTGTGATGTTAAACCAAAGTGGATAAATTCTTTGTATTTTGAAAGCCCAAGCTCATCAAATTTTTCCTTCAGGAAATACTCAACAGCCTTTACATCATGATTGGTAACACTTTCAATCTCTTTCACCCTTTCAGCATCTTCCACTGAAAAATTAGAACAGATGCTTTTAAGTTGTTCAAATTTATCATTGTTAATCCCTTGCAATTGGGGCAGAGGAAGCTTGCATAAAGCGATAAAATATTCCACTTCAACAATGGTCCTGTATTTAATAAGGGCAAATTCACTAAAATAATTTTCAAGGGCTTTGACTTTGTCATGGTACCTGCCATCAACAGGTGATATGGCTGTTAGCATATGTATTTCAGTTTTATGTATTAATTAGAAGGCACAAATTTAGTAAAATCTTTTGGTTTAGAGCAGTGGTTAAGGAACCGTTCTCTTTCACAAAAAGAACGGTTCCTATGGTCTGTAAAGATGAAATTTTATTCTTACTTTTACATAAATTCAGTGAGGGCTTGACTGCAAGTGAAACCCTCACTGGTAAGACCATAACAGATGAAACAAAAAATAAAATACGTGCCTATCTTAATGTTAGCTTTCCTGTTCTTTTTCAGCTCTTTTATGCCCGAGCCAGGCAAAAAGGTAGTATATGTGATGGATATGAAAGAGAACATTACCAAGGCAACCTGGCGCAAAACCAAGCAGGCATTTGCTGAAGCTGATTCTGTTAATGCTCATGTATTTTTAATCCATATGAATACCTATGGGGGCACTGTGCCGGATGCTGATTCAATTCGTACAAAAATACTGGCAAGTGGAATCCCAGTTTATGTATTTATTGATAATAATGCAGCATCAGCAGGGGCATTGATTTCCATAGCTTGTGATAGCATTTACATGCGCCCTGGTTCAAGTATGGGGGCAACTACTGTGGTTAACCAAACCGGGGAGGCTATGCCTGATAAATACCAGTCATATATGCGTTCAACCATGAGGGCAACTGCTGAAGCACATGGAAAAGATACTATAGTTTCAGGGCAGGATACTATTGTCAGGTGGCACAGAGATCCTAAAATTGCAGAAGCCATGGTTGACCAAAGGATTTATATGGAAGGAATTTCAGATACAGGAAAGGTACTGACCTTTACCCCCAATGAGGCCATTGAAAACAATTACTGTGAAGGGATTGTAGAAAATATAGAAGAAGTGTTGGAGCAGGTTGGGATTGAGGAGTATGAAATTGTCAGGTACGAACCTTCATTCCTTGAAAAGATTATAGGGTTGCTGGTATTGCCTGTGGTATCAGGGCTGTTAATTATGGGCATCATAGGAGGTATTTATTTTGAATTACAAACACCTGGGATAGGCTTTCCACTTGGGGTGGCTATCCTTTCTGCTGTGTTATATTTTGCCCCCCTTTATCTTGAAGGGTTGGCTGCCAACTGGGAAATACTGGTATTTGTTATTGGGTTGATTTTAATAGCTGTAGAAATATTTGTGCTGCCAGGCTTTGGCATTGCAGGTGCATTGGGGGTCATTTTTGCTTTTGCTGGCCTTCTACTTAGTTTGATTGGCAATGTGAATTTTGATTTTGAAGGGGTTGATCCTTCAAACATCACAACTGCCTTATTTACTGTTATCATAGCCCTTTTTGGTGGGTTTCTGATCTCATTGTATTTAAGTAACAGGTTATTTTCTGCCCAATCAGGGGTATTTAAGAACCTGTCATTAAAAGCTGTGCAAAATACAGATGAAGGGTTTGTAAGTATTGAAACCAGCTTGTTGGAACTTGAAGGTAAAAAAGGGGTTGCCAAAACAGTGTTACGCCCTTCAGGGAAAGTTATGATAAAAGGGGAAATGTATGATGCTGTGGCTGAAACAGGTTATATTGAAGCAGGAGACCCTATTGAAGTAACCAAAGTGGAAGCAACCCAATTGTATGTTGAAAAAATATTATCCTGAGTTTAAAATTCTAAAATAAAAGTAACCAGGAAGGGGACAATTGCAGTTAGGGCAATTCCACTAAAAATTGAGATCAAGGCAAATTCTTTTCCACTATAACGTGTAATAATGGGGAGTGTAGTATCCATAGAAGTGGCTCCACCAGATGAAATCCCTGCCAGCTTACCAAAATATTTTACAAAAAGGGGAGTAGCAAGCAGAGTAATAATTTCCCTAATCACATTGCTCATAAGGGCAACCACCCCAAGGGTTTCACTATGTAATTGGCTGATAAAAACACTGGATAAACTATACCAACCAAAGCCTGCACTCACTGCCAGTATCTCTTTAGATGACAGCCCTCCATAAAAAAGGGAAAGGGCATAAGCCCCTCCCAGGGTTCCAAGTATAACCCCAATGGGAACAAGGAAAATTTTATAGTTCATTTGTTTCACCATTGAAATGGTATTCTTATCACCTCCAATGGTAATACCAATTAAAAACAGCAGTGCATAGAGTACATAGGTACTCCAGTCTCCAGTGATCAAAGTATCAGGCAGCCACTGGTAAACTCCCAGGATAATCCCTAAAACAAAAAAAGCAAATATGGTAAGGCTGTTTTTCATGTTTTATTTTTAAATAAAAACGTGTAAATAAACCACCCCAAAAAGATGCTTCCTATGATTGAGGTAACAGAAATCAGGGCAGCCTGCAAACCAATATTCTCAAAATTTTTGATGATGTCATCATTTAGCCCAACAGAAACCCCAAGGAGGAATAATAAAAGGTAAATAGCCCAGTTAGTAAGGTATTCAGCAGTTTTAATAATCTTAGGGTGTTTCTTGAGCAATACCCCCAGCCCAATACCAACAACCATAATAACCAATACAATTTCCATAAGAGCTCCCCGATTTAGGGTTCAAAGAAAGTAAATGTTAAAGTGATATCAAATAGTTGATAAGGTAAATAACCTTGAACAGGGTTAAATGGGTAAATTGAACTAACTTGCGAGCTTTAAACAAGGATATTCCTTTTAATGTTATTTAGGGTATGGTATTGGATTTTATTGAAAATTACATTATAGAATTGTGGTCATTGGCTGTGGAGATGGCTCCTTGGTTATTGTTGGGGTTGGTGTTTGCTGGTATTTTAAAAGTTTATTTCCCACAAAAGCATATTGATAAGTACTTGGGGAAAACAGATTTCAAATCTTCTTTAAATGCATCCCTTTTAGGTATCCCTATGCCTTTATGCTCATGTGGGGTAATCCCTACTGGGATTTCATTCTTTAAAAATGGGGCATCAAAAGGGGCTACCAATTCATTCCTTATTTCTACACCTCAAACTGGGGTTGATTCCATTATGGCAACTTATTCCATGCTGGGTTGGCCATTTGCTGTGTTGCGCCCCCTGGTAGCATTTTTTACAGGTGTGCTTGGGGGGGTATTCACCAACATTTTTGTAAAAGACAAGCCCATGCCCATAACCCCATTTGGTGACCTGAAAATTGACACTGAAACATTGCAAGGAGGGGCAGCCTGTGATGACGAAACATGTGGTTGCTATGAAGCCCCCCAAAAAGGGCAAAATTCTGTTATCAGGGCAGCACATTATGCTTTTATTGAGTTGTTGCAAGACATTGCTAAATGGCTAGTCATTGGCTTTTTGGTGGCAGCACTGATTGCTGTAGTATTACCTGATGATTTTTTTAGTTTATTTAAAGGGTATGGGGTAGTAGAATTGCTGGTTATCCTGGTAGCATCTGTACCTATTTACATATGTGCTACTGGTTCAATCCCCATTGCAGCAGTACTGTTGCTAAAGGGTGTTTCTCCTGGGGCAGCTTTGGTGTTTTTGATGGCAGGCCCTGCTACCAATGTTGCTACTATGACAGTATTGGGAAAAACCATGGGGCGCAAATCATTGGTGGTTTACCTGGCAACCATTATTGGGGGGGCAATTATTTTTGGGTTGCTAACTAATTTGCTGGTTCCTTCTGAATGGATAATACAAAAAGTGGTTCATATACATGGCAATGGAGATCATGAAATGCTACCTGCCTGGTTTCAACTTGGTTCAGCAATCCTGCTTATTGGGGCAATGGTTTTTGGGTATTTTTTATTGAGGATACAGAAAGCCAAGAAAATGAAAACAGCAGATCATACCATAACAGTGGAGGGGATGACCTGCTCTCATTGTGAAGCAACTGTACAAAATAACTTGATCAAAGTAAAGGGCATAACCAATGTTGCAGCAGATAATAAAACCAATAAAATAGTTATTTCAGGTACTAATATCAATTTCAAAAAAATAGAAGAAATTGTAAATGGGTTAGGTTATAAATTCAAAGGCTAATTGGATACCTTAATCAGTACCTAATATTTTTTTAGTTGCTATCCCAGTTGAAGCTGTATCCAGTGAGTAAAGCAAGTCAATTCCTTGTTGGGCAGCTGCTTGTGCAATTATATTAGTTTGTTGCTGGGCTTGGGTTGCATTATGGGCAGCATTGGCCAATGCTTGCCCAACAACTTGGTACAGGTTTCCCATAGCCACATCAGGTGCATCACCCAATACTTTTACATTGGTTTGTGTAACAGGATCAGCCAATTGTTCATTCTTTTGTGGATAGAAAGGGTCAATAAACAAACTGGCATGCCCAAATTCCTTTAAAGGCATACCTGAAATAGGTTTTATTTTATAACTGAGTTTATAGTTGTTATGGGCAATTGAAAAGATATCAAAAGTGCTTTTTTGCACGTTGCCATCAATAAAGCAAGATAAAACTCCTTGGGGTGGGTGATCTTTAAATGTTGCTTTTTCAGTTTCCCACATTTCCAGGAAATGTTCTGTAGAGATCAACCCAGTTATTATATATGGTTGAGTACTAATAAAAATAATTTGTGGTGAAGCCATCTCAAATTTTAGTACATCACTAAAATAGGATCCTTTAAATATGTTTTGAATAAATAGGAGAGGTGGTTGCAATTGTTGTTGTGCATCTGGAATATTGGCCATCTTTTTGGTTATTTTTAAGTTTTTTGTAGATATGAACTTTCTGCAATTTCTTATTTTTTCATGCCAAAACCAAATTTATAGATTAACTTCCCCAGGGGTATATATCCCTATTAACGCAAAACTGGCCCGTCAAACTTTTATTTAAATCTATTTTGGAAATAAGCTTTTCTTGTTCACCACAATATGGCTCTTCAAATTTTAATATGTAGCTTTCAGGTTCTATGGTCGTGATTGAGATAGTGAGGTCATACAAACAATTACAATTGCACAATGCCCCTTCTTCATATTCTGAAACAATGATTGTGTCACCTGAGATGGAGACTTGGCAATGTATCTCTCCCGGGCAGCAATTAAACCCTGCATTTATATGTTCTATTGCCAATTCCTTTTTTTCAAAGTTATAAGAATATTCTATGCAACTTTTATTGGCTAAAACACTGTTGTTTATACTGGCTGATTTTGTTCCTTTGCAGCTTGTTTGGCTGGTTTGAACTTCTTCAATCTTACTTGGGCTTAAAGGATCATCTTTTGAGCAACTCCAGTTAAGGATAAATGCAACAACCATAAGCAATTGGAAGATAAGGTTAACTTTTATTTTCATTTTGGTTTATTTTTTTGGTTTTATTGGGAATAGATGAACTATGGTGTAAAATGGTTGCGTAGGTTTTTTGTTTTTATTTCAACTATACTTTTTATCATCTCAACGAAATTAGTTGCTATCTTGGGTAAATGGCATGTACATTTGAGCCAGTAAACCAAAAAGAATAACATAATGAAAACAAAGATTTTTTTTACCATTTTACTTCTTTCCATTTTTCTTTCAGGATGCCTGGTTTTTTCTTTTTACCCATTATATACTGATGATGACCTGTTCCCAAATGATTTGCTGCTGGGTGAATTCTATGATTCTGATTCAGCCAAATGGGAATTTACCCATCTGACGACAGGTAAGGAGGATAATATTAAAATTGACAGTACCTGTTATATCCTGAAAATACAGGAAGAAGGGGAAGAGGAAACAGAAGATCGTTTTCAGGCAAAGATTATTAAGTTGGGAGAGCACTATTTTATTGATTTCTACCTGGATGAGTATGAATATAAGAGTGGGGATGACCCTAACTTTTTTGACTTGCATCTAATACCTGTACACACATTTGCCAAAGTTGAAATTAATGAAGATCAGATAAAGATAAACTGGTTTGATCCTGAATGGCTTGAAGATTTAATAAAAGAAAATAAGATCAGGATACACCATGAAAACAATGGAAACCATATTTTACTCACAGCCAAACCCAAAGAACTGCAAAAATTCGTTACAAAATATGTAAATTCGGAAGATGCATTTGATAATGGGCTTGACGAGCTTTTAATCAGGTCAACTTATGATTAATTACATAAAATTTATTTTCACCAGCCTTTTAAAAAACAGGATATCCCAACATATCCTGTTTTGGTCATTATCATACCTTGTCCTCGTCAATATTTTGAAAGTTTCAGCCGAGATCCAGCGCATTGACTTAATCTATACAATGGTATTCCATATCCCCATTTTACTGATTGTGTATGTGAATCTGACACTGCTGTTCCCACTATTTCTTGAAAGGGGGAAGTATTTTATTTATGGGGTTTTGGTTGTAGCCATAGTTGCTAGTGGGTCAGTTTTTTATATATTTCTTTTTGATAACTGGATTGATTTTATTTTCACTGGGTACTATTTTATTGCCTACTATGGTTTTTGGGATATAAGTTTATACATGGCTGTGTATGTGGCAGGAACCAGTTTGCTGAAACTAGCGCGTGGATGGTTTAGGCTTCAGGAGATTGAAAAAGAAAAAACAGCAACTGAGCTGAAAGCTTTGAGGTCGCAAATCAATCCTCATTTCTTATTTAATTCACTGAACAGCATTTATAGTTTATCACGAAAATCATCACCACTGGTGCCTGAAACCATTATTAAACTGAGTGGGCTGATGAGGTACATCATTTATGAGGCTGATGTGGAACGGGTTTCCTTAAAAAAGGAAATTGAAATGGTGAAAAATTATATTGAATTGCAGCAGCTAAGAAGCTCTGATGCAACCGAGATTAACCTGAAAGTAGATGGTGATGTGGCCAACCACAAAGTTGCACCCTTGCTTTTTTTACCATTTATTGAAAACAGCTATAAGCATGGTATCAAAGGGGGGGGAAAGGAAGTTTTTGTTAATATAAAGTTTGAAATTTCAGGATGTGTACTGAATTTTGAAGTAGAAAATAGCATTGGAAAATCAGCAGTCCCTACCATTAAAAAATGGCAGGGGATAGGTATTGAGAATGTTAGGAAACGCCTTGAGCTGATCTATCCAGCAATGCATAAATTGCAGGTTTTTAATGATAAGGAGAAATTCAGGGTACTTTTACAAATCCAGTTAACCTGATCTTTAACTTAGTGAAACCTTTGTGTTTTTGAGTTTTTGGTGGCTCTTGGGAAAAATAAGATTGTAAAAATGGACATAAACTGCCTGATAGTAGATGATGAACCTCTTTCACAAGATGTATTAAAGGACTTTGTAGAGGCTTGCCCTGAACTTACCCTTAAAGGTGTTTGCAATGATGCCCTTGAAGCAGGGAAAGCCATTAAAGCTGACAACATAAACCTACTTTTCCTTGATATTAATATGCCCATGTTATCTGGGGTTAATTTTATAAAAGGGCTGCCCAATCCTCCTTTGGTCATTTTTGTAACTGCCTATCCTGAATTTGCCTTGGAGGGCTTTGAAGTGGATGCAGTGGATTATTTGTTGAAACCAGTATCTTTTGAACGTTTCAGGAAAGCCGTGAATAGGGTAGTTTCCAGGATTGAAAGCAATTTACCTTTAGGTACAGCTAACAGTCAGGAGCATATTATGGTAAGGGCTGATAAAAAGAACTACCTGCTGAATTTTGAAGAAATTATTTACCTGCAAGCCATGGGAGATTATGTCAAGTTTATCCTTAATGATAAAAACCTGATGGTTCATGGTACCATGAAAGAATTCTTAAACCAGCTTCCAAGTAATTGCTTTCAGCAGGTGCATAAATCATATGTTATTAACCTGAAAAAGGTAAGCTATATTGAAGGAAACCATGTAAAACTAAATGAAGAAAATGTGCCAGTAAGCTTAACTTACAGGGATGAACTGTTCAAGGTACTGGGGAATAAATAGTTCCCCTTTTGGAAGGGTTAGCCTGCATGTCTGCTCAGTCAGGTAGGGGGAGGCTTTTTGTAAGAAAACTTTTTAACCTGTTTTGGATAAAATACTCCCATCCTGCCACACAGCTTTCTCTCCTGAACTCTTCAATATCCTGAGGGAAATTTTTAGTTACTGTATGAGTTAATTTTAATAGGGTACCTTCTTTGTGATCAAATAATTCAAATGAAACATAAGAGTTCCCATCATATCCTTTGTACTTCCAGTTATACACAATTCTTTTCAATGGGACTACTTCAGTGAGTTTCCATAAATGCAGGAAATCCCTGTTGTTTGATACTACATTAAATTGTGTTTCAAAATCCTTCTCAGGTACAAACTCCTCCATGTTTTCAAAAAACCATTGCTTCATTAGGTTTGCATCAGTGATGGCTTTCCATACATCAGCAGGAGGCCTATGGAAAGTTTGTTGTACAACAACAGGTTCTGTATTTTTCATAATAAGTTAAATTTAGTGCAACTGTATCCTAATATATAAATTTTTAGGGACATTTAACTTAAAAGATTCTTGCACATATTTTATTTGGTAGGAATTTGAGATTTTCAGTGTAAAAACAGATGGGTATTTATCCATTAAATTCCCCATTGTTTCAGTAAGCATAGGCATGATTTCAATAAATACACCATTTAGTAAGTGTTGGCTGTTTCTATGTGTTCATTCCAGGAGATTAGGTTATAATTTCAATGCTGATTAATTGTATATCTTTTAAGCTAAGAATGCTAGTATAGCAAAAAGGAAACGACCTTGTATGCTTTTTAAAAATTTATAAAACATGTTATTTAAATAGCTCATCAGTTTTTGATGCCAGGATGAAATCATTCTCGTGCAGCCCATTGATTTCATGAGTCCATATAATAACCTCAACTCTTCCCCAGGTAAAACAGATATTAGGATGATGGTTTTCCTGTTCAGCCAGTTCGCCAATTTTATTGATAAAAGAAAGGGCTGACCTGAAATCAGGAAATGGAAATAGTTTTTTTATGTGATGATTTTCATAGACATGCCAGCCTTTTATTTTACTAAGGTAGCTTTCTACTTCTTCTTTTGTAAAAGGGGGTGTCCCTTCCTGAAGTGGAGTGCATTTCTTTTTTACTAGTTCATTCATATTTCCCTTTTTTTATACAATAGCCTTTTTATATTAACCAAACTAAAGAAAAACCTTAATTTATAAATTCAGCTTATATTAAAATAGCTTTCATTGAAAAATTATTCAAGTATTTGTACAACCTATATTAAGATTTGAGTTTTAAGGGAAATTTATAATAATGACATTTTCAAAAGTTTTTTTGGAGCACTATGTTTTTATTTAAAACTATGCATTTCCTTCCTTGTGCTTATGCAAAATGTTAGAGCATGGTTTAATTGGATTCTACGAACAAGTACATTTAGTCTTCAATTGTTTGAACGCTAGGGTCGTTAAAGACTATTCTATAAATGTCTTGAAACTCTTCAAAATCATAATTTCCATCAATACCAGCTGTGCCAGGTAGTCCAAATCCGAGGTTCCAATCCCTCCATTCACGGGAATTTACTGATGGCATACCGGATGGACCTCTGTTGCCACCTCCACAATTACCTGCCCTTCTACCACCTCTTCCTCCTATACCTGGCACTCCAGCTTTTCCAGGTGAACCACCCCAGCCTGGTGCAACCTCCCCTCCTATTTGTAAAACTGGATCAGCACCACTAACATCATATTTTGATCTTTCAAGAATATCCCACAATTTTTTTTCATCAACTAATATCAGAAGTTCTGGACCATTGCCTCCACAGCCACCATTACCCCCTTGTCCACCTTTACCTGGTTGCCCACCACGACCTCCATTTTTCCCTTTTTTGCAAGCCCTAAATATTCCACCTTGCCTACCATGGTTTCCTCTTCTACCTTCGTTTCCATTACTACCATTACCCCCTTGACCACCCCAACCGCCACGAATGCCTTTAAGTTTAAACTCAAATGACACATCTTCTAAAATGGTTGAAGTTAATTTTAGAGTTTTAATAAAAATGAAAATTGTAGGAGAATGTCTTGTACCACCTTTTCCACCTTTTCCTCCTGGAAGTCCATGAGCCCCTTTCCCTTTAGGAGGTTTGGCATTTGAACCATTATTACCTTGCAACTTGATGTAAAGCTTATCAATGTTTCCACTATACCATTGAAATAAAATTTCTTTTTTTTCTAGGGTTCCATTCTGGATTTCAAGTTCATCAATCACCAAAGCGTAATAATCATTCTCATTGTTTAGCTCAAATTCAATTAGAGAGTTTTTATTTATTCCCAGTTTTTTAAATTTGAGAATAGGTTCGTTTATATAAAAAGTGGTTTGGTTATCAAAGATTGGAGTAGCACTTTCATACTTGTGATTAGCAATATCTATTAAAATATCATCTATTTCTACATCTTCATTTTTTTCACAAGGCTCCCATCCACAGGGTGTTTCTAAAATTTTCATTTTAATTTTTTGTTTTAAGATTTATATTAGATTGTATTGGATTTATTTCAGATTTGCTCTAAATCCATTTAAACCAAAACATTGTTTTTGTTGTTTTAGCTATCAGTTTTTACTAGTTTTGATATGACTTCATAACATAGGTTTTATATGAACTAATTCATTACTTTTTTAATGAATTTGTGATTAAAAGATTTAGTTCTGAATATTTGTTGGTGAATTTCTCCAACAGAAAGATGCAATAATAAGATCATGTGTGCCAAGGTTTTATTTTAATTTAGTCTAAATTAGAAAAAGTTTTTTAGAATTGCAATAGTTAATGAAAAGTTTTTAGTTTATTAATTGTGGTTACCTTACAATAAAGTAAAAGTATGTAATAAAGAATCTTCCCATTTCTAATGTGTAGTATATTTGCATGGAGGGCAAAGAAGAGCGAATTATTTTTTTAGTGTCAAGTATCTACAGATCAAGCACCCAGCATCTAATATCCAGTTTGCCAGAGATCAATCAGTTATTTCAAACATCCCATATCTATTGACTTCGCATAATTATACCCCAGCTCAAATATTTCATCAGCTTTGCCTGCTTTTAGGAGGTCATACTTATACAGTTCTTTGGGTTCAATATAAAGGGTAGATTTCTTTTTAATTTCTTCAACCTGCCTGTTCACGCCTAAATGGAAGGTCCTCATGGCTACCTGGGTAAGGTTTTTCAATTTCCCTGTTTCATTCACAGGGTGGATGTTAATGGTAATGACCTGTTTACATTTACCTTCCAATGGCTCAAGGGGAAGGTTATTAAGCACCCCACCATCCACATATTGGCAAGTATTTATTTCAATAGGAGAGAACAACACAGGGATGGATGAGGAAGCCATCACAACTTTTTCAATAGGCCCTTTGTCAAAGTGCTCAACCCTCCCTTTGGTAAGGTTGGTCGTAGCAGCATAAAAAGGTACAGGAAGCTCTTCCAGGTTTTTATAAGGGATTTCTTTGGCAAGCAATTCTTTCAACCCATCAAGGCGCAATAACCCAGTTGTAGGAAGCTGCATTTTGGTATATTTCAGGAACCCACCTTTTGACAGTATTTTATGAGCTTCCAAAGGTGCTATCCCTGCAGCAATAAAAACCCCTGCAATGGCTCCAGCACTAACCCCTGAAATAATATCAGGGGTGATGCCCTGTTCGTTCATATAATGCAGGATTCCCAGGTGTGCAAATCCGCGTGCGCCCCCACCACTTAAGACAAAACCTGTTTGATGCATTTTTATTCTGGGTTTTTACACAAAGGTAAGGATAATTTCTACCATTAATTTAAATGGTTGTTTTATCAATTGCTAAGGGTTTGTCGTGAAGCTTGTTAAAGTTTGAACCACTCTTTAATAACCTTTTTGTTATCAGGCTCATTTTTATGCCAGTAGTTATTGGTTTGGTTATCATAGATATAATCTTTTTCAAGCTCACTAATATTGGCAGTAATATGCTTTAATGCTTTGATCACCAATTTGACCTCTTTATCTTTCATGGTGGGGTGCAATGACCAACGCACCCAGCCTGGCTTTTCAGATAGGTCTCCATGGTTGATTTTATCAGTGATCTCTTTTGATTTTTCATAGGACACCTCAAGCAGCAAGTGCCCATAGGTCCCTGCACATGCACAGCCACCACGCGTCTGTATGCCATATAAGTCGTTTAGCAACCTTACCAGCAAATTGTAGTGGATGCCTTCAACATAAAAAGAGATTACTCCCAGCCTGTCTCTTATATTATCTGCCAGGATGTGCAAGCCTTGTATCTCATCCAGCCCTTTGAATGCTATCCTTAGTAATTCCTCTTCACGCTTCCTAATGTTTTCAATACCCATTTGATCTTTTAATTCAAAACACAAAGCTGTCTTTATGGATTGCAGGAAGCCTGGTGTCCCACCATCTTCACGTTCTTCAATATTATCTACATATTTGTAATTTCCCCAGGGGTTAGTCCAGTCAACAGTGCCTCCACCAGGATTATCAGGCACTTCATTTTTATACATGGATACGTCAAAGATCAATACCCCTGATGAACCTGGGCCTCCCAAAAATTTATGAGGTGAAAACAATACTGCATCCAGTTTTTCCATTGGGTCTTCAGGATGCATATTGATCTCTTCATAAGGGGCAGAAGCTGCAAAATCAATAAAACAAACCCCTCCATGTTCGTGCATTATTTTAGCCATTTGGTGGTATGGGGTACGTACACCTGTTACATTCGAGCAGGCAGTGAAAGAACCAATCTTAAATGGGCGGTCTTCATATTTTTCTAATGCTGAACGCAGGTTGTCAAGGTTAACTGTAAGGTCTGGATTAGGGTCAACAATCACCACATCAGCATTGGTTTCATACCATGATGTATGGTTTGAGTGGTGTTCCATATGGGTCAAAAATACCACTGGCCTATCCCTTTCAGCCAGGCAATGTTTTTGTGAGATTTTACCACAATATTTCAGCCCCAATATCCTTTGGAATTTGTTAATAACTGCTGTCATCCCAAAACCTGCAGTAATGATTACATCATTTTCATTAGCATTTACATGCTGTTTGATCATCTTATGGGATTGCTGGTAGGCATGGGTCATGCGCAAACCTGTTTCACTGGTTTCAGTATGGGTGTTGCCAATAAAAGGGCCAATAACATGTGATATCTGGTCTTCAATAGGTTTATACAACCTCCCACTGGCAATCCAATCAGCATATACAATCTTGTTTTTCTGGTAGGCTGATATAAACTCCTGGTCAATCCCTACAATGTTTTTCCTAAACCTTTTAAAATATTTTTCCAGGTTTTTCATTTTAGCAGTTAAATTTATTTTATTAATAGTGACACAAATTAAATATCTTTGGGTGATATAAATTAGTAAAAAAAATCAGCTTTTTTTATGTTGAAAAGTTGAAATGGACGTTTTAGCTACCAATTTGTACCATTAAAAAATGACAAATAGAAATGGGATAGTGACAAATCGTCATTATGAATGGAATGGCATATACTTTGATTTCAAGTCACGCAAATTGTTAAACTAAAATTTGGAAAAATGCAAAAAGGAAAAATTGGTGTAACCAGTGAAAATCTTTTCCCAATAATCAAAAAGTTTCTTTATTCAGACCATGATATTTTTTTAAGGGAGATTGTATCAAATGCTGTTGATGCTACACAAAAACTGAAAACTCTGGCATCAAAGGGTGAATACAATGGGGATGTAACAGATGCAAAGGTTACTATCTCTTTAAATAAAAAAGATAAAACCATTACTGTTTCTGACAATGGTATTGGGATGAATGCTGAAGAAGTAGAAAAATACATTAACCAGATTGCATTTTCAGGAGCCAATGATTTCCTTGAAAAATATAAAGATGATGCCAATGCCATTATTGGGCATTTTGGGTTGGGGTTCTATTCTTCTTTTATGGTATCAGATAAAGTGGAGGTGGTTTCCATGTCATATAAAGAAGGGGAAAAAGCTGTAAAGTGGAGCTGTGAAGGTTCACCTGAATATTCACTTGATGAGGTTGAAAGGGATTCAGTTGGGACTGATATTATCATGCACATTAATGAAGAATCTAAAGAATTTTTAGAAGATAATAAGATTTCGGAAATCCTGGAGAAGTACTGTAAATTCCTGCCTATCCCTATTGTTTTTGGCAAGAAAAAAGATTGGAAAGATGGCAAGGAAGTAGAAACAGAAGAAGACAACCAGATCAATGAAACAGCTCCTGCTTGGACAAAAAAGCCTGTTGACCTGAAGGATGAAGATTACAAGAATTTTTATCGTAGGTTATACCCAATGTCAGATGAGCCCCTATTTAATATCCACCTGAATGTGGATTACCCTTTCAACCTGACAGGTATTTTATATTTCCCCAAAATCAAGAACAACATAGAGGTACAGAAAAATAAAATACAACTGTATTGTAACCAGGTATTTGTGACTGATTCAGTAGAAGGCATTGTCCCTGAATTCCTGACTTTGCTTCATGGTGTGCTTGATTCTCCTGATATCCCATTGAATGTTTCACGTTCATACCTGCAAAGTGATGGTAATGTAAAAAAAATAAGCAGCCATATTTCTAAAAAGGTTTCTGATAAGTTGAAAGAAATTTTCAAGGAATCAAGAAAAGAGCTGGAAGAAAAATGGGATGACCTAAAACTGTTCATCCAATATGGTATGCTTACTGATGAAAAATTCTATGAGAGGTCATCAGATTTCTTTTTGTTAAAAAATACTGAAGGTAAATATTTTACTACTGAAGAATATGAGAAGCTGGTTAAAGATAACCAAACAGATAAAGATAAAAACCTGATTTATTTGTATACCAATGACAAAGAAAACCAATTCAGCTTTGTTGAAGCAGCCACAGCAAAAGGGTATGATGTATTGGTATTAGATGATGTATTGTCAACTGCCTTGATCAACAAACTGGAGCAAAAAGACTCAACTAAAAAGTTTGTCAGGGTAGATTCTGATATAGTAGAGAACCTGATCAAAAAAGAAGATAGTGGTAAGGTTGAATTGACCTGGGAACAGAAGGAAGATTTAAGCCCTGTTTTTCAGGCTGTTTGCCCAACAGAATCAGGAACTTCATTTATTGTTGATTTCCAGGATCTGGGTGAAAATGCCAGCCCAATGGTAATTACAAGGAATGAGTTTATGAGGAGGATGAAAGAGATGAGCCAGATACAAGGGGGTATGAGTTTTTATGGGGATATGCCTGAAAACCTGAACCTTGTGGTGAATATTACCCATCCATTAGTAAGAAAAGTGTTGGATAGCAAGGATAAAAAACTGGGTAATTTTGTCACAGAAGTTAATGAAGAATTGGCTTCCAGGAAAGGAGAAAAAGCTGATCTTGAAAAGGCTAAAGAAGGTAAAAAGGATGAGGAAATCCCACAGGCAGATAAAGAAAAGCTGGAAGATGTTGAAAAGGTTATATCAGAACTGGAAGGCAAAAAACGTGATAAGCTTTCTGATTTTGGGAGGAAAAATAAAATTGCCAAGCAAATGGTTGACCTGGCTTTGCTTGCCAATGGTATGCTGAAAGGGGAAGAGCTGGATAAATTTGTAAAACGCAGTGTAGACCTGATAAAGTAACCAACCTGCATAATTGGTTAAAAAAATAGAAGAAGCATCATCCTAAAGGGTGGTGCTTTTTTTTATGGGCAAATACATGTCTTCAAATGATGCTTTTTTGAAAATCAATCTCCTTATTACATGTATGATTTTTTTATCTTCTTTAAAAAACGGGATAGTAGGTTTCTTAAAATTTAGGGCATAAAAAAACCGCCTTTCAGCGGTTTTAGTTTATCCAAGGTATGATTTTAATAACTTGCTACGCGATGTGTGCCTTAAACGCCTAATCGCTTTTTCTTTGATTTGCCTGACACGTTCACGAGTCAACCCAAATCGTTCTCCAATTTCTTCCAGGGTCATTTCCTGGCAACCAATACCAAAGAACAATCTAATGATATCACTTTCCCGTTCTGTTAATGTAGCCAATGCCCTGTAAATTTCACGGGCCAATGACTCCTGTATTAAGCTCCTGTCAGCATTTGGGGAATCATTATTAATAAGTACATCTAGCAAACTATTGTCTTCCCCGTCAACAAAAGGAGCATCAACAGAAACATGCCTTCCTGAGACACGTAATGTATCAGCCACCTTTTCGGCAGGTAATTCCAATGAGTCAGCCAGTTCTTCTGGAGATGGTTTGCGCTCGTGTTCTTGTTCGAATTTTGAAAATGCTTTGTTGATTTTGTTCAACGAACCTACTTGGTTTAAAGGTAATCGAACAATTCGAGACTGTTCAGCAAGGGCTTGAAGAATGGATTGGCGAATCCACCAAACGGCATAAGAGATAAACTTAAATCCGCGGGTTTCATCGAATTTTTCTGCTGCTTTGATCAACCCCAGGTTTCCTTCATTAATGAGGTCAGGTAAGCTAAGCCCCTGGTTTTGGTACTGCTTAGCTACTGATACAACAAAACGAAGGTTGGCCCTGGTCAGTTTTTCCAAAGCTGCCTGATCACCTTTTTTTATCCTCTGCGCTAATTCAACTTCTTCTTCAACAGTGATCAATTCTTCTTTCCCAATCTCCTGTAAGTACTTATCTAAAGAGGCACTTTCACGGTTAGTGATTGATTTTGTGATCTTTAGTTGTCTCATATAGTTTTCTTAAAAATCGTGCAAATATAGAACTTTTGAAATTAATGTTCAAGAATAAAATTCAATCATTTTTTGTTGTTAACATTAATTAAAGGTTCTTTGAGGATTGGAGTTATTTTTAGTTGATTCCAAAAACAAAATAAGCTGGTTCGCCATCAGGATAAACCCCTTCTACTAAAATTCCGCCCCTCGCATTATTAATTATCCTTCTGAAATCAGTAACTTCTAAAATAGCCTTTTTGTTTACAGAAGTAATTATAAATCCTTCTTCAATACCAGCATCCCTTAATGTTCCTTTATTAAGTTTGATGACTTTTATTCCACCATTTATATCAAAACGTTGTTTCTCTCTATCTGATACTTCTACAAATTCTGCTCCAAGTATTGTTGTTCTGTCCCTTACAATTTGTGTATCTCCGTGTTTATTACGTAGGGTTACAGTAAATTGTTTCCTTGAATTGCTTCTTTTTACCACTACCACCACATCATCACCAGGACGATACTGGCTTACAGTCTCTTGCAACTCAGCTGAAGAATTCACCTTAGTCCCTCCAACACTTACAATTACATCTCCTTCTTTGATGCCTGCTTCTCTTGCAGCACCATCAGCTGTAACACCTCCAACAAATACTCCTTCAATTTTGTCCAGGTTGTATTCTTCTGCAATTTCTGCAGTTACATCCCCAATGTTTACACCCAGCAGGGCACGTTGTACCTCCCCAAATTCTTTCAGGTCATCAACCACTTTTTTTACAATTGTAACGGGTACTGCAAATGAATAGCCTGCATAAGAGCCAGTCCTGGATGCTATAGCTGTGTTAATACCTACCAGTTGTCCTTTTTGGTTAACTAACGCGCCACCACTATTACCAGGGTTTACTGCTGCATCTGTCTGAATAAATGATTCAATAGACAAATTATCAGGGTTTATCCCCAGGTTACGTGTCATTGCACTAACAATACCTGCAGTAACTGTTGATGTCAGGTTGAAGGGGTTACCTACTGCCAATACCCATTCTCCTAATTTGAGGTCACCTGAATTGCCATAAATAAGGTAAGGAAGCCCTTCAGACTCTATTTTCAAAAGAGCAACATCAGTGGTTGGGTCTGTGCCCACCAGTTCAGCATCAAACTCACGTTTGTCATTTAATACAACTTTGATTTTTTGTGCATCTTCTATAACATGGTTGTTGGTAACAATGTACCCATCACTGCTTAAAATTACACCAGACCCAAAACCCCTTGCAATTTGAGGTTCTTGCCTGTACCTGTAACCAAAATACTCAAGGATTGGGTTTCCCCCTGACCAGCCACCACGAACCTGTTGTGTCATAATATGTACCACTGCATGCACTGAATTCTCAGCAGCATATGTCAGGTCTGGCAAAACCATTTCTCCTTCAGAAGGGAATGTTGCATATTTTACTGCCTGGGTTTCTTTGATAGTAACTACCTCTGGCTTGTCAAAAAATTTGGTATATGCAAAAACAGCTAAAAAAGCCCCAATAATTACCAATATAAATGTCAATAATGTACTCCTAAAATGTTTCATCTTCCTATAAATTAATTCTAAACATTCATTTTTTATCTCTAATAAATATACTCCATTTACATTTAACCAACCTTAAGATTTAGGTCATTTAATACCTTTTTTCAATAGATAAATGGAATAATTTATCAGTGCTACTAAAACGCAAAAATACTGCCAGTGTTTTATAGCTAAAAATTCCATGGCTTTCTTTTTGCATAATTTAACACCTGGATCAATGTTTTGTTAAAAAATATTAGAAATAGGTGTTTTCTTGGGAGTATTAACAGTTGGAATGTCAGCCTGTCATGTCATGGTTGTACCATGAAATTATTTCTCAGGAACAATAAACCATTTTGAATCAACCGATCCAGGTTGGTAGTTTTCAATATATTCTATAGCCTCTTTGGCATCCTTGGCAATAAAATATAAGTTTTTATAGGTACTTTTTGCAAATGATTCCTGGTATGTTTTTTCAAACTGAAGGAAAAGATGTTCAAAAAACTGGTTGGTATTGATAAATACAATGGCTTTTGAGTGGTAAGAAAGCTGTTTCAATGTGATCACTTCCAGTATTTCATCCAGGGTACCAACCCCCCCAGGAAGAGCTATAAATGCATCTGATACTTCCCTCATCCTGGCTTTCCTCTCCATCATATCTTCCGTGATGATGACCTCATGGGAATTGCCTGAAACCAAGCTCCTGTGTTTCATCCTTTCAGGGATAATGCCTATAGTTGTGGCACCTGCTTCTTTTGCAGAAATTGTTACTGCTTCCATTAAACCCACATTGGCTCCCCCATTGACCAGCTTATGGCCTGATTCGCCAATTAGTTTTCCCAGTTTAGATGCTTCCTCAAAATAGGCATTGTGGATGGCATTGCTTGAAGAAGAAAAAACACAGATATTCATTTTTTATCAGTTATTAGTTTCGAGTAGTGAATAAAGAGAAAAAAATCCAGGTTTCCCTGGATTTTATTTTTTATAATTATAGGTAAAGTCTCATTACTCACAGCTCATTCTCGAGGCTTATGCATCAATATTGGCATAAATAGCATGGTCTTCAATAAATTGCCTACGTGGAGGAACATCATCACCCATTAGCATGGAGAAAATATGGTCAGCCTCTGCTGCATTTTCAATAGTTACCTGCTGCAATGTCCTTTCTTCAGGGTTCATGGTGGTTTCCCAAAGTTGGCTGGCATTCATTTCACCAAGGCCTTTGTAACGTTGTGTAGATACACTGCTTTCATTGCCATCAGCCCATTCCTGGATTAAATCAAGCCTTTGCTTTTCATTCCAGGCATAAGCTTCTTTTTTTCCTTTTTTAACAAGGTAAAGTGGTGGTGCAGCAATGTATAAATGCCCTTTCTTGATCAGGTCATTCATATACCTGAAAAAGAAGGTCATGATTAGTGTGGCAATGTGGCTTCCATCCACATCAGCATCTGTCATGATTACAATCTTATGGTAACGCAACTTTTCAAGGTTCAACTCTTTAGAATCATCTTCAGTACCTATGGTTACCCCCAGGGCTGTAAAAATATTTTTGATCTCTTCATTTTCAAAAATCTTATGCTGCATGGCTTTTTCCACGTTAAGGATTTTACCTCTAAGTGGCAATATAGCCTGGAATCTTCTATCTCTTCCTTGTTTGGCTGTACCTCCTGCTGAATCTCCCTCAACCAGGAAAATCTCACACTGGGCAGGGTCTTTTTCTGAGCAGTCACTGAGTTTCCCAGGTAGCCCACTTCCTGACAAAGCATTTTTCCTCTGCACCATTTCCCTGGCTTTTCGTGCAGCATGCCTGGCCTGGGCAGCCAGGATAACCTTGTTTACAATGCCCTTGGCATCTTTAGGGTTCTCTTCCAGGTAAATTTTCAGCATTTCACTAACAGCCTGGTCAACTGAAATGCTGATCTCTGAGTTCCCTAATTTTGTTTTGGTTTGCCCTTCAAATTGGGGTTCTGCAACTTTAACAGAAATTACAGCAGTAAGCCCTTCCCTAAAGTCATCACCACTAATATCAAATTTGAGTTTTGATAATAACCCAGAAGTTTCAGCATATGCTTTTAATGTCCTGGTTAGCCCCCTCCTAAAGCCAGTGAGGTGTGTACCTCCTTCAATGGTATTGATATTATTCACATAAGAGTGGATATTTTCTGAGAATGAAGTGTTGTACTGCAAAGCTATCTCAACAGGCACCCCATTTTTTTCTAAAGAAACATGGATCACATTTTCAATAAGTTTTACACGTGTTTCATCCAGGTACTCTACAAATTCCTTCAGGCCTGCTTCTGAAAAATAAGTATCTGACTTAAAATTCCCCTCTTCATCTTTGCTGCGTTCGTCAGTTAATACCAGTTTGATCCCTGCATTCAGGAATGCCAACTCACGCAACCTTGCTGAAAGTATTTCATATTTATAAGAGGTAGTCAGGAAAACAGTTGTGTCAGGTGTGAACGAGATCACTGTCCCTGTTTTGTCTGATTCTCCCACTACTTTAACATCTTCCTTGGGTTTACCCATGGCATATTCCTGTACCCAGATTTTGCCATCACGATAAACTTCGGCTTTTAAGTATGATGACAATGCATTTACACATGAAACACCAACACCATGCAACCCTCCTGAAACTTTATATGAGTCTTTGTCAAATTTTCCACCAGCATGAAGGACAGTCATTACCACCTCCAGTGCTGATTTGTTTTCTTTGGAGTGTTTTTCAGTGGGGATACCACGCCCATTATCTTTTACAGAGATTGAATTATCTTCATGGATTATCACCTCAATTTCTGTACAATATCCAGCTAATGCCTCATCAATAGAATTGTCAACCACCTCATAAACCAAATGGTGAAGCCCTTTTTCATTGACATCGCCAATGTACATGGCAGGCCTCTTCCTTACAGCTTCCAACCCTTCTAATACCTGGATGCTGTCTGCTGAATAATTCCCATTATCCCCATTTGTTATGCCATTCTTTTCCAATTCGCTCATCCTATATTTATTTAATTTTACTTCCTTTTCCTTCTTTTAAAGTTTAATCAATCCTTCCATTCCAAGCTTAACTGCCACATATATTGTAAGCTTGTAAAAAATGCTGATCCACAGAATCTTAGATTGATAAATTATATCTTCAAAAAGACCATGCAAATATAATGAAATATAGTAGAAAAACACCTTATATAGAGCTTTTTAAGGTGGTTTTTATCAACAAAATATTAACCCTTAACCATGATTATAATGATTGGTTTGATTGCTTGGTTAGCTGCATCATTGTTGGCTTCAATTATGTAATGAAATTATTGTTGTAGTATTAAGAGATAATTTAATTATACTTCTCAGGCTAATTGATAAGTAAGGGCTTTAGCCCTTAATATTTTTATTTGCATTAGCCTTTGAAATACCTTAAGTTGGCATACTTTAAAATGAATAGCTTATCCCTCCCAGGAAATTAAGGCTTTGTACAGGGTATCCCAGCCAGCGTTCATAGCTTTGGAAACCAAAATTGTTGAGCTGGGCAAAGGCTGATAAACTACTTGTAAAATGATAAGTAGCCCCTGCATTCATATCAAAAGTGGTATCCAGTGTATAGGACTTGAAAAATGCATCATCAAGGGTGGTTATATCAATAGGGATAGGTGAGTTAAACCTGTCAGTTTCAATCACCAACCTAGTCTTTTTGCCTATCAGGAACACGTCAGTAGAAAGCTCCAACTGGTCAGTTACTTTAAAAGCAAGGGAAAGCTTGGCATCAAACTGGGGCATATTCCAAGCTTCAGCTTGTGTTTCCATTTCATATACATAATAATTCCCTGACAGTAACAAGTTAAAATTATCAGTAGCAGTATGGTATATCTCAGCATTGAACTTAAGCTTGTTCAGGTCATCATACATTACACTGAAATCATTTTCAATAAAAGTTGGAGCAGGAACCATACTGGATAATGGGTAAAATGATTCTTCAAGGAAGTAAAATGGCTGGCTTTTAATAATGGAGTAATCAGCAGCTATTTTAAAATTGGTTTTAGAACTGAATTTTCCATCAAACCCACCAAAAAACCTGAACTGGTGAAATGTATTTTTCACATCATGTTTAGGGTCTACAAATGGGTTCTCATAAGCTATTTTTGAGTAGCTGTTTATATTCAGGTTGCCATCAATCCCACCAAAAATATTGAGGATGCCTTCAAGGGGAGTCAGGTTTAGCAGCACATTTGGGGTTAGCTTTAAGACAAAATCTTCATCATTATCAAGGACTACAAATGCATTAGCCCCGGCTTTGAAGTTAGCCCAGTCATTTTTCACAAAAAATGCAGGTTTTGCAAATAGCATCACTTGCTGCCTATTGCCTTCAATGTTGGTTGTCCTGTTAAAAATCTTTTCATCACGCACAAAAGTTGCACCAGCATCTAACACCACAATGGTGTTTTTTACAGGTTTTGAAATATGGGCTACCAGTTGTGCAAAGTGTTCCCTTTGCCCTGTTTTAGCTCCAAAATAGTGGTAGTCAAAATCAAAGCCAATCTTTGGGTCATATTTTGATTTGGTGGTATTCACAAGGCTTAATGAAACACCTCCTTTTGAAAATGCCTGCTTTGTGCCCAGGTAGCTTATATTTGATTTTTCATCCAATAAGAAATTGGGGATAGGTTCTTCAGGATAGCCATAATACCTAAAAGCATCCCTGTCAAAAGATGCACTTAACCTAAGGAAATATTTCCTGAAATACCTTTTCATAAACATTTCAGCAAAATTTTCTGAGAATGGGGCATCCACTTTATCCCCACCTTCAAGCTTCACTTTGCCATGTGATGAGAGGTGCTTGTAACGCAAACCAAATATAGTATTTTTTGATTCAGTATTATTGAAATAAAAATCAACAAAAGGTTTGCTGTAATTCCCAAACCCCATTTTTAATAACCCAAAGCCTACTTCCTCTTTTGGTTTGCCAGTGATTTTAGCTGCCTGCAATGTATTCACTGAAAAAGTTGAAAAAATTGGCTGGCTGAAAATGTTGTAATCAAAAACAGGCTTTTGATGTTCTTCCTGCTTTATCACAGGGATATCATTTATTTTGTATGCATCAGAAACACTGGGCTTATAAGCTTTCACTACTTCCACTTCTTGTGTTAGGGAAGTATCTCTTTGGGCAGTAGAAACCAACCCTGAAAAGATAAAAATGAGGAATATATATATTGAAACTGTCTTGTTCATCTTATCTGTGTTTTGAATTTACTGGTTGATAATGTTTATTTCTGTGGAAGATTTTTTAGCTTCCTGCTGTTCAGCAGCCTCTTTTGCTTCAATGGCAGCCAGCTTTGAAGATGCTTCAGAAATGATCCCATCTGAATTGTTCCCATAGTTTTCAACCACACTTTTAAGGGTGTGTTTTGCCTGGAAATCATCTCCTTTGGCAGAGTAAATATCAGATAACAAAATAAAGCTTTTGCCCAGCCAGAATTGGTGTGGTGTCCCTTTTGAAATAAAATCCATGATCCCTTCTTCAGCCATAGCAAAACTCTTTTTCAGGTAATAAATTTCTGAAACCAGGAATTTGGCTTCAGCTCCCTGGGCTGATTGTGTCTCAGTGGCCAGTTTTTTCAACTTTGGCAATGCCCCATCAAAATTATCCAGGTTGTAATATGATTTTGCCAGGATATAGCCTGATTCGCGTTTCAAGGCATCACTTGTTTTTTCTGATTGCCTTACTTTTTTGGCAGCAGAAATGGCTTCCTGGTATTGTTGCAGTTCAAAGCTACACTTCATTTTCCCTGCATGGGCTGTCAGCAAATTCCATTTGTTATTTGAAATAGAACTTAACTTATCATATAAACCTAAGGCACTCCTGTAATCCTGTGCATTGAATGATAGTTCTGCTGCTTTTGATACAGCATTTTCACTAAAAATATTATCTGGTTGTGAAGCTACATAATTGTAATAAGGTAGTGCTTCAGTATATTTCCCATTGGCATAGAGGGCTTCACCCAGGTAAAAATTGGCATTTAGCACATAAGCCCCATATGGGAAATCACTCAGGTACCTTTTAAACTGCCTGATAGCCCTTTTGTCACCAGCCATAAATTGTTTTTCAGCAGCCTGGTAGATTAACTGGTCTTGCTCTGAAGCTGTAATCACCACCCCTGATCCCAGTTTCCTGCTGTAAGCAAAATAGGCATCCACATCATTCAGTTCAACATAGCAGTTTTTAATACCCGTGAGGGCAGCTTGTGCCTCTTCTGAGTTGGGGTATTTTTCAACCACCTGCTTATAATACTGGATGGATTCGCGGAAATCACCATTATTGTAATTCAGCAATCCCATTTGAAGCAAAGCCTTTTTGTAATAGGAACTTTGCTGGTGGTTTTCAATAATGTCACCATATTGCCTTGAAGCTTCTGTGACATTGTTGATGCGCTCATTGGCCCTCCCAAGCTCATACAAGGCATCATCCCTGTAAGCTGACTGTGGGTAGTCATTCAGCAGCTTCCTTAATTGGGTAATTTTTGTACTTTGGTTCCTGTTCAACCCTTCACAAAAAGCTATTTGGAAAAGGGCATAATCAGGGTCATACAATTTCATGGAATAGGCTTTCTGGTAGTTTATTACAGCCTGGTTATAATCCCTGCCAAGGAAAAAGCAATCACCCAACCTGTTGTAGGCATCAGCCACTTTTTCAGTCCTTTTGCCTTGCTGGGCAGCTAAGAATTTCCTGAACTCTTCAGAAGCAGCCTTATAATCCTCCAGGTTGAAATAAGAATAGGCAAAATTGTAGTGGGCATCTTTGTATTCATCCAGGGAGAAAGCCCCTGGTGTAAGCAAGAACCTGTTGTATTCATTAATGGCAGAGTTGTAGTCACCCAGCCTGTATAATGATTCAGCTTTCCAGTAAATAGCCCCGGCTTTTAATTCCCTGTCTGCATAGCTGTTTTCCAGTGATTTGTCAAAACTTTTAATAGCTGTATTGTAAGCCAGGTTGTTAAAAAGCTCGAGCCCACGGAAAAAAGTTACGCGCTGGTATGCTTTGTTGATGGAGCTGTTTTTAACCTGTATCTTTTCTATTGAGTTGATGGCATCTTCATAGTTTTTGGTAACCATATACACTTGCACGAGGTATTGGTAAGCCACTGCATTTCTTACAGAATTGGGGTAGGTGGCAATGTATTTATCAAATGCTTTAATGGTTTCACTGAAGGGTGAATAAGAAAGCTCATAGGTTATTTTAGCATAGTTGAATAGGGCATCTTCTTTGATCCTGTCATCAAAATCCAATTCTGAAGCAGCCTCAAAAGCAACCCTGGCTTTCTCTTTCTGGCCATTTTTTACATAGCTGTCTGCCAGGTGGTAGTAGGCATTTTGTGCTAGTTCATCTTTCCCTTTTGATGCCTTTTCAAGGTAGGGGATGGATTCAGCATAATTCCCTGCATAATAGTGGCAATAGCCCAGCAGGTAATTATCCTCCCTGCTTTTTAGCCCAGGTGATTTATAGTAAGTTTCAAGGAAAGGGATGGCTTTTGTAAATTCCTTCAGGTGGAAATAGGAGTCTCCCACAATTTTTGATAATTCAGCCTTATGTGCCTTTTCCACATCATCAATAATGGGGGCAGTGTAGTTGACTACCTCATCATATTTTTCCTGTTTGTAAAAAATATGGCTTACATACAATGGGATCACTTTTGAAAAAGTGGGGTCTCCATTGAGCCTTGAAAAACCTTGCAGTGCTGACTCATAATTCCCATTCAGGTAGTTGATGTGTGCCCAATAATAGCTGGCAGGTTTGCTGTACAGGTTGTTTTCATCTTTGATGATAAAAAATTCAGCAGCAGCTTTGTCAAGGTTTTCTATCATCAGGTATGAATAACCAAATTGGTAATGGTACAGCACCTGCTCTTTTTTTGACAGCTCACTTTTATCCACAACCTTTAAATTCCTGATAGCTATTGAGTACCTTTTTTTATCAAACTGGGCTACTCCGAGTTCAAACTTTGCCTTGTTGTTGTATGGGCTTTCAGGGTAATCATCAATAAATTTCCCAAGTAGTTTCTCACCACTTGCCAGGTCTGATTTTACTGCGGAAAGGGCTTTGTAATATTCAGCCTCAGAATAAATTTCAGAATAAAGATCAACCTTATCCTGTATTTTTTCAAAATGCCTGATAGCTGAATTGTACTTTGAATTATTGAATAGTTGTTTGGCAGTCCTTATTTCATCCTGGATGTCCAGGAAATACTCTGTTTTTTGGGCATTTGATTGGATTCCAATGAATAATAACCCTATAAAAAACAGGAAAATTTTAATTGTTTTCATTAGCTGCAATTTTTCTCCCTAAATTAGAAATAATGCACATGTAGGAGAGGTGATTTAATCCTATTTTCTTAACAAGAAACTGTTTATTACTTGCGTTTATTATCTTATTGGTGAAAAAAAGTTAGATTTGTTAATCAAATAATTACAGGTAAAAATGGCTGGAAATCCTATTATTGAAATTGATGGTGCAGATATCTACCAACGTGAAAACCTTGTGCTTACAGGAGTTTCTTTAACCATAAATGAAGGGGAGTTTGTGTATGTGATTGGAAAAGTGGGAAGTGGGAAAACCAGCCTGATCAAAACACTGAATGCTGAAATACCAGTCTACAATGGAGAGGGGACAGTTGCAGGGCATAAATTATCTGAATTAAGGCATAAGGATACTGCCTACCTAAGGAGGGAACTGGGGGTTGTTTTCCAGGATTTCAGGTTGCTGACTGACAGGAGTGTATATGATAACCTGGAATTTGTGCTGAAAGCAACAGGCTGGAAAAATGATGCAGAAATAAAAGCCAGGATTATTGAGGTGTTAGGTAAAGTTGGCTTAGAGAAGAAAGTGAAAAAAATGCCCCATGAGCTTTCAGGAGGTGAGCAGCAAAGGGTGGTAATAGCTAGGGCAATCCTGAATAACCCTAAAATTATTTTGGCTGATGAGCCCACAGGAAACCTTGACCCTGAAACTTCAGTGGAAATATTGAAGCTGCTTCAAGAGTTGCACCAAGCAGGGAAAACTATTGTAATGGCTACCCATGATTATGCCTTAATAAGCAAACACAAAGCCAGGACACTGATCTGTGAAAACCTGAAAATTAAGGATACTGCTGAAGAGGATTCAGTGATTGATTTTGAAACCCTGATGGAAAGTGGGGGTTAGGTTGAGGCTATTTTGTTGAATAACTTTTCTAATACTTTTTCTTCATTCTCCCAGGTAAACTCTTTAGAAGCTTTTTTAAGGTTCACTATCCAGGTTTTCCTTTCCTTTTCATCTGAAACAGCATGGGTAATGGCTTTAGCTATGGCTTCAGGATCATGGCTATCAATAACTATCCCAATGTTATGGCCTTTTACAATTTTAACCATCTCAGGAAGGTTGGTAACCATCACAGGAACATGGGCATGTATGTAGTCAAACAGCTTGTTGGGTAGTGCAAACCTATAATTCAGCCCCATATCTTTTTCAATGGAAAGCCCCAGGTGGGCTTGTTGTGTAATGTAACTAAGCTCTTCTAAAGGTAAACGCCCCAAAAACCTCACTTTTTGCTGAAGGTTTAAAGTATTCACCAGCTCTTTGAGTTGGGAAGTAATATCACCATCACCTGCCAGCAACAGGAGGCTGTTATCCACATATTGCATTGACCTGATCACCTCTGGCAGTCCACGCCCAATATTCAATGCTCCCTGGTAAAGGATGATTTTTTTGTCATCTGCAATTCTCTTTTCTTTTGGGACAGGAATGGGTTCTTTAGCAATGGGGATGTTTCTGACAACTTCAAACCTGGTTTGGTATTCCTGTTCAAAAAGGTTGGCTATTGATTCACAAACAGTGTAGGCATATTTCAGTTTAGGGACAATTTTTTTTTCAATCCATTTCCAGGCTTTTTGTACCCTTGGGCGCCCAATTAGTTCAGGAACTTCAGTAAAGTATTCATGGCTGTCAAATACCAAAGGTTTTCTTTTTATAATGGAAGCCAGGTAATTGGCAGGCAATGTATCCAGGTCATTGGACAGAAGGATATCAGCTTTCCTCAGCAGCAGGAAAAGCAACAGGCGCTTGTTGTATTCAGCATAAAAAAGTGGACCTTTTTTGAAGATCAACCACATCCTTTTGGTTTGGTAATTCCTCTCTTCTTTTAAAGGCAGGCT
This sequence comes from Prolixibacteraceae bacterium, assembly GCA_028282705.1. Taxonomy (GTDB): domain Bacteria; phylum Bacteroidota; class Bacteroidia; order Bacteroidales; family Prolixibacteraceae; genus JABMQB01. Next base: position 56,155 of record JANQHI010000085.1, read on the forward strand.
GTTAGGAAGTTTGCGCCCTACCAGGGTTACAGAGTACCCAAACTTTACCAGAGAACTACAAACCTTATGTACCCTGTTGTCTGTTGCCAGGTCATTGGTAACTGAAACAATTATTTTCCTTTGTGATTTCCTTTTCAAGGTTGTGTATTATTTTTAAAGGCTAAGGCCCTGTATTATTTGGCTTTTTTTAACTTGGTGGACTTTGGTTCTTAATTATGCTGCTTTTTAAATTCCTATAAAGATATAACTTCAAACCTTCAAATATATTTTTATCTGAATATTTCCCAAAGTGTAAACTTTATAATTAGTTCGCCAAACAGGAAATATTTAACCCCTAAAGGGGGTTTCATTATATTGGTTGCCTTTCTATGAATATTAAAATCCCTACGGGATATCATTAGGTATCTATGGCAGGTTTCAGTTTTAGCCCCATAGGGGCAACCTATTTATAGTACAATAATATTGGTTCAAGGCCAGTGCTGGAAGTACTGAATATCAAACCCATTTTATAAGGTACTACATCTTTTGGCACTTCAGGCTTCTGTCTTTAGGCTATTTTTTTCGTTTGTATTATGAATGAATTTCATGCTTTGTATTTCCATAACTATATCTTTGTAGCTGATAAATTGGGCATATGATACGTTTTTTTGAGCATTACTCCTTAAAAGATTACAATACATTTGGGATAGATGTAAAAGCAAAATACTTTTTTGAATGTACTGACCTGGAAGACCTTCAGGTATTTTTGTCTTCAAATAAAGAGTGGAGAACTGAACCATTCTTTATTTTAGGAGGAGGTAGTAATTTATTGTTCCAGGATGATTATAATGGGCTTGTTATTCACCCTAATGTGCCAGGTATTACCAGGATTAAAGAAGATAGGCAGCATGTGTGGCTTGAAGTTGGGGCAGGTGAAGTGTGGGATGACCTGGTTGAATATTGTGTCAACTCAGAATATGGAGGGCTTGAAAATTTATCTCATATACCTGGTTCAGTGGGAGCTGCTCCTGTGCAAAATGTGGGTGCATATGGGCGTGAAGCGAGCCAATTTATTGAAACTGTAAATGGGTTGGATTTGCAAACACTGGAAGCCTGGCAAATTCCTACTGAAGATTGTGGTTTTGGTTATCGTGATAGCATTTTTAAGGGAAAGCTAAAAGGCAGGTTTGTAGTTACTTCTGTGGTTTTTAAACTGGATAAGTTTCCTGAATTTGACCTTAGCTATGGGGTAGTGGAGCAGGAAGTTGAAAAACTGGGGGAGGCAACCCTTCAGAACATCAGGAAGGCAATTATCCAGATCAGGGACTCAAAGCTCCCTAACCCTTCAGTGATTGGGAATGCAGGCAGTTTCTTTAAAAACCCTGTGGTTACAAATTCAGTGGTGGGGAAGTTAATGGCTGAATTTGGCTCCATGCCAGTGTATAAAATCAATGAAATTGAATCAAAACTGGCTGCTGGCTGGTTGATTGAACAGTGTGGCTGGAAAGGCTTTAGGGAAGGTGATGCAGGTGTGCATGAAAAACAGGCATTGGTGGTTGTTAACCATGGGAAAGCTACTGGGCAGGAACTGTTCCAGTTATCAGAAAAAATTAAGGGTTCAGTTAAAGAAAAATTTGGGATTGAATTGCAAAGGGAAGTGAATGTGGTTTGAATAGTTATGTTAAAAAGGTGATATTGAATTCACTGCCTTCCCCTGGTATACTATTAATATCAAGATAAGCCCCATTTTTTTTAATAAAATGATCAATTAATACTAACCCGATTCCTGTGCCTTTTTCATTGTTGGTTCCAGGGCTTGACACAATGGCTTTAGATTGTGCCAGGTTTTCAATGACCTCTTTTTTTATCCCTATCCCAGTATCCCTGAATTTTACCTTTATCTTTTCATTTTCAGTTTCAGCAATAATAAATACTTTTCCCCCATTGGGAGTAAATTTGATGGCATTACTGATGATGTTGTTTATAACAACTGACATGGAAAACTTATCAACTTCCACACAGAGGTTATCAGGCACATCATTTTGTAACTCAATGTTTTTTTGAAAAGCACTTTGGGAATAATTTTTAATGCATTTACCTATTAACAAAGATAGGTTTACTTTTTCCTTATTTATAATGATTTTCCCACTTTGTGACCTTGCCCAGGTTAACAGGTTTTCAAGAAGTTCAAAGGTATTTTTTGATGATTTATGAATATCCTGGATAAACAACTTTCTTTTTTCATCATCAAAATCATCATAATATGTTGCCAATAGGTCTGAATAACCAATGATGACATTAAATGGGCTTCTGAGGTCATGGGAAATAATAGAAAAGAAAGTATCTTTTGTATCATTGGAATCCTGTAATTCTTCATTTAGCTTGTTAATAGAGGATATTTTATCATTCAGTTCTTGTGTCATATTGTTGAATGCATTTGCCAGTGCCTGTAATTCCCCTGAAGACCTTATTTCTACTTTGGCATCAAAGTTTCCTTTGCTTATTTCTTTGGTCCTTGCTATCAGTTTATTTATAGGGCTTGAAATTGAGTTAGAAATATACACCCCTATGGCAATGGCTAAAGCAATACTAAGCATGGTTAAATATATCCCCAGGCGTATAACATAATTTGCCTGCGAGCTCAATCTTCCAATTACATAACCAACTTCGTCCTGGGCATCTTGTTTAATCACGATTATTAACTTTTGTATTTCATTTGATATGGGTATAGTTTCAGTCTCAAACAACCTTTCTGCTTCTTCCAAAAACATATTATACTGAAACCCAAAGATGTCATTTACAGAAGATGAGAAAATAGCTAATTTATTTGATAATTTGCCTAATAGTACCAATTCGTCTTTTTCCTCTTCTTCCTCTTCTTCCTCTTTTGCTAATGATACACCTGTATCAGTTGCTTCAATTAATATGTTTAATGACCTGCTCAAGTTTTGGAGCCTGTTTTCAATAAGCTGTTTTGAATTAGCTATTTGTTCTTTTTTGTGTTGTTCATTACCTGTTTTTTTTAATTGGAAGAAAAGCCCCAGCAGATCAGATTTTATTTGTACAATGTTGTAAGCAATAGTATTTGATTGGCTCAATTCAGTCCTGTTTGATAATTCAAGCTTATTTATCTTACTGACCAATTGTTTGTTATTGATAAAAACACTTAAATCAACCACGATCATGATCAATATAACCAGGATAAAACCTAATAATATTTTTCCCTTTATTCTCATACAAATATTTTAACTAACAATTTCATGTTTCAAACTATTCAATCCTCATCTTCAAAAAGGTTAAACTCAAAAGTAAGCATGGCAATCACCCTATAGCCATCAGACTGTGGGTTTAAGCCAATGGGTATCCCTAACCCAAATTCCCATCCCCCAGGGGCATCCCAAACGATCCCTGGAGTATAATATAGTTGGTTGTCATTTCCATTATCCCATGTATTGGTATTCCAATTTATTTCTGAAGTGAACACAAATGGTTTTACAGGGATGAAAACCCCACCATTCAGGCAAAGTTCATTGGCTTCATTTTCTGAAAATTCCATTTCCTTGGAAGAACTACCTTCATAAGAAATACCTAATCCTACATGTGCAAATAGTTGTGAGTTATTAAGTTCAGGAAAATCAACAGCAAAAATTGCATAAGGTTCAAGTTCAACCTCTTCTTTTTCATTATTACTATTATCTGTTGATAAAGGGATATCAACTTCAACACCAATGGCAGCATGGATAGGTAAATTTTTAATATTCATAAAACTATGCTTTGTACCCAACTGCAAATCACTAACACCTTTACTAACCACATTATCCAAATGCGTGTTCTGATATGCTATCCATTCACATTCAACCTGCCACGAATCAGTGATGCCATATTCTGCCTTAAATGGGATATCTAACCCATTGCCTGAATGGAACTTTAGAAATGTTGGTGCAGTAGTTAACTGGATTTCATTTTTTTCTTGTGGGTAAACAAGCTCTGTTTGAAATACTTCCTGGATGGGCTGGACATAAGAGCCAACTGAGCCTTGTTGGGCTTTAACATCTACAAATATAAATGTTAAGCAAAAAGCCAGTAAGAAAAGAATATTTCTCATTTAATCTTATTATTTATCCCAATGCCTCAATACTAAAGATAGTAGCAATTTAGGAATTTTACAATAGTTAATATTAGATTATGTTAGAAATTGGATTTATAATCAAAGAGTTAGGATTTATTGTTTGGTTAATGGGTGAAACCTTACAAACTTGTATGATGGAGAGGTTTCATTTTTATGATAATTTAGTAACCAACATCTATATCAGGAAATGTAAAACTATTCAAATGAAAAAGATAGTTGCTGCCCTCAGTCTCTAAGTTACAGTTGTAAAATTATCCAGCAACCAGTACCCAGCTTATCTCCAAATCTTATTTTGGTTTAGTGCCAGCCTGTACCTTTCTGCATTCCTGTTGTGTTCAGCCAGTGTCCTGGCAAAATTGTGGTAACCTGAAAAATCTTCTTTAGCGCACATATACAGGTAGTTGTGGTGCTCATAGTTTAGTACAGCATCAATGGATGAGATTTCAGGGAAATTAACTGGACCAGGTGGTAACCCAGCATTGAGGTAGGTATTATAAGGTGAATCAATTTCAAGGTGTTTGTTTAGTACCCTTCTGATGGAAAAATCGCCCAGGGAAAACTTCAGGGTAGGGTCAGCCTGTAAGGGGATGCCTCTTTTTAATCTGTTAATGTATAACCCTGCAACAATGGGTTTCTCATCTTTTTTAATGGTTTCTTCCTGAACAATGGATGCCAGGGTGGTTATTTCCACAGGAGTCATTTCCAGCAGCTTTGCTTTATCCAACCTCTCCTGGTTCCAGAAGTTGCTGTATTCAACTTTCATCCTTTTAATAAAACCAAAAGGAGTGGTTGTCCAGTATACCTCATAAGTATTGGGAATAAACATGGCACTGAAAGTTTCTTTTTTAAACCCCAGGTCTTTAATAAAAGCTGAGTCAGATAATGCATTTAAAAATGAAAGGGAATCAGCCTGCAAGTACTTGCTTACTGCCCCTGCCAATTCTTCTTTAAAACGAATATTGTTGAAAGTTACTTTTACAGGTTTCTGCTGCCCTATACGCAACATATTTACCAGGCTATTGGAGTTCATTCCTTTTTCTAAAAGGAACCTGCCTGGTTTTACTGCTTTGTGGTAATCTTTCTTTTTTGAAACCCATTTAAAGGCTTTGTAACTGGTTAAAACATCATGGGCTTCAAGGCTGTCAAGCACCTGCTTAAATCCAGCTTCTTCTGGGATGATAAGGATATAATCAACTTTTACATTTTCATTAAAAACATATTGGAACAGTTGGTATCCCCTTATCCCCACTACAATAAATGCCAGGGCAAAAAAGATAATAATAAACTTCCCTAGCCTGGGGAACAATAAAATTTTATTTTTTGGTTCAATTGCCATTATGGAAATTTTTTGTAAAAATAGGATTTGGTTTTAGTTAATTATCCTTCTTATCCCATTTTTTAGTGTGGAAACATAAAACTTTGGATTCCACAGAGAACCTCAAAGCAAACCCTAAGTTAAACAAAGTATTTGATTTTAAATGCACAAGCTTATTCATCCTTCTTTGTTAACCTTCGCGGCAACCCAGTAGATTCTTATGAAATAGTTAGAAGGGGAGAAATGGGATTAGGTTAGTTAATTTATCACATTAATCTTAATATGAAGCAAATTTTATTAAGTTGGATGGCTGAACAAAATCATATTGAAAGTGAACAGGATAAAACCTAAAAATATTATTTTCGCATTCTCAATTAATACTTTAATAAACTGTAATTAATTACTGAACTATGCACCAGATTAAATTGGCTGACAATATTTATTTCCTGGGATTTAATGACAGGAGGACTCATTTGTTTGAAAATATATGGCCCATCCCACATGGGGTTTCCTATAATTCATACCTGATTGTAGATGAAAAAATTGCTTTGGTTGACACTGTAGAACAAAGTTATGTGGATGATTACCTGGGTCAGATTGAGGGGATCATAGGTGACAGGAAAATAGATTACCTTATTATCAACCATATGGAACCTGACCACTCAGGGGCAATCAAGCCTATTATGGCAAAATACCCTGGTATTACCCTGGTTGGAAATAAAAAGACCTTTGGCTTTGTTGAGAGTTTCTACACCAAACCTACCAATACACTGGAAGTTTATGATGGGCATACCCTGGATTTGGGAGGTACAAAGTTACAGTTCCAAACCATCCCTATGGTACACTGGCCTGAAACCATGGTAACCTTTGATGAAACCCATAATATCCTGTTTTCTGGTGATGCATTTGGTAGTTATGGTACCCTGGATGGGGGAGTGTTTGATGATGAGATCAACCTTGATTTTTATGAGGTGGAGATCATGCGTTACTTTACCAACATTGTAGGAAAATACTGCCCTCATACCCAAAGGGCAATGAAAAAGCTTACCCACCTTGACATTAAAATGATTGCAGCAACACATGGTCCTATTTGGAGGAGTGACCTGAACTGGGTACTAAGCAGGTATGACAAATGGAGCTCATACAATACTGAAAAAGGGGTAATTATTGTGTATGGTTCTATGTATGGAAACACCCAAAAGATGGCTGAGGTAATAGCTAGGCAACTGGCTGAACGTGGCATTAAAAATATTCGTGTGTATGATGCTTCAAAAACACACTCATCTTACATTATCAATGATATATTCAAATACAAAGGGTTTATTGTAGGAAGTTGTGCATATAACAATGCCATGTTCCCCAATGTGGAAATCCTGCTGACTACCATTGAGCATATGGCTCCTAAAAACCACTACTTGGGTGTATTTGGGAATTATGCCTGGAATGGGGGCGGGGTGAAAAACCTGATGAAGTTTGCAGAAAAAATCAAATGGGAATTGGTGCATGACCCAATTGAAGAGAAAGGAGCATTAAAAGCTGATAAGTTTGAAGAGTGCATTAAGCTGGCAAATGCCATGGCTGATAAACTTTTGGCTGATGAGGATTTGAAGTAAGAAGAATAAATCTAATCAATAGATAAAAAAGATGCCATCTTAGTTTAAAGGTGGCATTTTTTATTGGTATTCTTTTTAACCCCAACTTTTAAGTTGGGGAGTCTCAATAGCACAATAAGCTAAAAATTTCAGGAATTTTATAAACTGTCAAACTATAAAATTCCTGAAATTTTGGTTTGCAAAGTAGTTGCTATAAAGGGCAGGGTTATAAATATTTTAAACTGATTGACTAAAGAGGAAAATTAATTTGTCATTAATCCTTTATCCTTAGAAATACCTGTTCCTTAGGTAAGTCCTTCTATAGAAGTCAATGTCATAACTGACATAAAACTCATAGG
>JANQHI010000019.1 GCA_028282705.1 Prolixibacteraceae bacterium
TTAATGCTTTATGTTGAGGTAGCCTTTAAATTTCTATGGAATCTATTACTTAGGGCTTGCGTGCCAAGGTTACCATTTAAATTTTCCCTGAATTTAGCAAAAGATCAGGAAAGAAGCAAATAGGGTAGTAAATGGCAGGAGTATAGCCCTTAATGTTCTTTTATAAACTGCTTGGGTGTTTTATGGAATTGTTTTTTAAAACACCTGGAAAAATAGCTTTGGTCGTTAAAGCCAACAGAATAGGCTACCTCAGAAATATTCATACTTCTTTGAAGCAATAGTTTAGCTGCTTCTTTTATCCTTATGTGGCGGATAAACTCATTGGGCGACATGCCAGTTATACTTTGTGTTTTCCTGTAAAGGGTAGAGTGGCTTAAAGGGATATTTTCCAATAGCATGGATACATTTAGGGCAGGGTTGCTTAACTGCTCTTTTATAATGTTTATCAACTGGTCAATAAATTTTTGGTTGAGGGGGGATACCCCTTCAGGGTGGGAGCCAAAGGTAAAACCATCAGCATATTTTTGCTTGGCTACCTCGCGTTGTTTCCTAAGTGATTCAATCCGGGCTATCAGCAATTTAAAATCAATGGGTTTGGGTAGGTAAGAGTCTGCCCCATGCAGGTAGCCCTCATACCTGTCCTGGTTGGTAACCTTAGCAGTTAACAGGATCACCATAATGTGGTTATGCTCCACATTTTCCTTGATTTTTTGGCACAATTCCAGCCCATCCATATTGGGCATCATTACATCACTAACAATCAGGTCAGGATGGATTTTGCTTGCCATGTTATAACCTTCTTGCCCATCAGGAGCTTCATAGGTAGTGTAAAAAGCAGCAAGGTGGTTGCACAGTAATGCCCTGAATTCAGGATGGTCTTCAACAACCAGTACCTTAAAATTTTTCTGGTTTGGGTTGGTAGCCGGAGATTTATCCAGGGCAAATGAAAGAGGGGCATCAGTAATTTTAACAGTGCTTTCAGGGGTATGCTCATCCTTACTTGCGTTTGCTAATTCATCTGAAGAATAAGCATCTCTAAAGACAGGGATTTTTACCTTGAATGTGGTTCCTTTATCCTTTTCTGAAAGTACTGAAATTTGCCCTTTGTGCAGTGTAGCCAGGTTTTTTGCCAATGACAGCCCTATGCCTGCCCCAAATGTTTTTCCAGTGACTGAATCAACCTGATAGAACCTGTCAAAAATATGTTGCTTTTCTTTTTCATCAATACCTACCCCTGAATCAACCACTGAAAATTCAAGGTATTGTTGTGGCTTTTTGCCTGTGAGCGAATAACTAACCACAACTTCTCCATCTTGCAAAGAATATTTAAAAGCATTGGAGGTTAGGTTGGATAAAATGGTCATTATTTTCTCTTCATCAGCATATACCTGGCAGCCAATATTTCCCACAACCTGAAAAAGGATGTTTTTGTTTTTTGCCAAAGGAAAATAAAGCTCGTTAAGTTTCTGGAATGCATTGTCAAGGTTGCACAGGGAAACATTAAGCTTCATTTTCCCTGTTTCAATTTTTCGGAAATCAAGCAATTGGTTGATCAGGTTCATCAGCCTGTTTACATTCCTGGACACAGACAAAAGGCTTGCCCTGTTAAACTCTTTTTTCCCCAAGAATTCTTCAACAGAGCAAGAGATAACAGAAAGGGGTGTTAGCAATTCATGTGAAATATTTGTAAAAAACCTCAGCTTAAACTGGTGGATGTTTTCCTCTTTTTTGCGCTCAATTTTTTCTATTTCATAAGCTTGCCTGATCTTCACATTATTCAGCTTAAACCAATAAAAAAGGTAGAACAACCCCAGTGATAATACAATGTAAATGGCAATGGCTGTGGATGAAAGGAATGGTGATGGTTTTACAATTATGTGCAGGCTTGCAGGAGTTGGGTTCCATATCCAGCTGTTATTGGCTGCTTTCACATGCAAGGTGTATTTCCCTGGAGGGATATTGGTATATACAGCATTCCTGTTCCTGTGGTCGGCCATAATCCATTCTTTATCAAACCCTTCAAGGAAGTATGAGAATTTATTCTTTTTGGATTGGGAATATGACAAAGCTGAAAATTGGGCAGAAAGGTTGTTTTCTTTATGTGTTAGCGTGAGTTTGTTGTTTTTGACCCTCCCTGTCTCAACAGGCTTATTATTAACCTGTATACCTGTGATCACAACAGGTGGGATGGTTGTATTAATTTTAAAACTACCAGGGTTGAAACGGTTAAATCCATACATTCCTCCTATGTAAATGTGCCCCCGGCTGTCAGTTGCTATGGCCCCACGATTAAAAATATTTCCCTGAAGCCCATCTTCATAAGTAAAATTCTGGATATTGGCTTCAGTGCCATCAATTACCAGGCGCACCAATCCATGGTTAGTTGTCAGCCACATTGCCCCACTGCTATCAAGGATAATGTCATAAACAGTATTGCCAATAATATTTAGAATATTTTTGTAATGGATGTATGAGTGGGTTGATTTGTTGTATTGCAATATCCCACTTGTGCTGGTACCCACCCATATCCTTCCTTCCCGGTCTTCAATAATGGTATTAATGTTATTGTTTCCCAGGGTTGAATTATTCCTGGTGGTATGTTTATCACTGTTAAATGAAAGTGGGTAATGCTCTTTCAGGTCATTTGCCAGGCGGCTGATCCCACCATCCTGGGTAACTATCCATAATGTTTCATTTGAGTCAATTAACAAACGTGTAATATTCCTCCCTCCCAATGAAAATGGGTTATTAGACTGAGGGGTAAAGCTGTAAATGTCGTACCCTGATAAACCTTCTTTTTTAACCAGTTTGATAAGCCCCTCACTGGTTCCTACCCACAGGCATTTGTATTTATCTTCAATCATACATTTTATGGAATAAGGCATTCCTGTTGAAAAATAATTTCGTGGGACAACATTTTCCCATTGCCCATTTGATGCCTTTTTCACAAACAACCCAAAATAACGTGTCCCTACCCACAAATTTTTATAGGAGTCCATGAATATGCAGTAGGCAGTGTTAATTTCAGGGTCAATACCCTTAAAAAATGGGGCATCCAAAAAATGCTGGAATGTTTTTTCCTTGGTATTGTAAAGCCCCAAGCCCAGGCTGCGAACCCCTAAGATCAACTCATCTTCATTCAATGGGTAAATAGCATTAACAATTTGGCTCCTGAAAGGCAGCCCTTCATCAGGAATATTAAACTGCTCAAAATTATACTTGTTAAGGTCTACTTTGTTTACACCACCACCAATGGTTGCCAGCCATACTGACCCAGAAGCATCTTGCATGAGGCTATAAACTTCAGCAACAGAAACCTGATTATTTTTCCTTCCTTCTAAAATAGTTTGGATATGCTGGCCGGGGGTATTCACATTTTGTAAGATATTTAACCCTTGTGAAGTCCCTACCCACAAACCATTACCCTGGGTATATTCTAATGAAAAAATAAGGTTATCACATAACTGGTTGCCCTCTTGTGCCTCTATATGATAATGCTCCAACACAATTACAGAACCTTCAGTAACCCTTGTTTTCAGTAGCCCAGTGTCCCATGTCCCTATCCAAATATTTTTATGCCCATCTTCCTGGATGCACCATACTTTTATATCAGTTGCATCAGGTATATTAACCTGGAAGTTTTTAAAACTATCCTTTATCTCATCATACAAGTACAGCCCATAGGACCAGCTTCCAAAAAATATCCTGCCAAAGGAGTCTTCATAAATAGAGGTAACATTATTTTCAGGTACTGAACCTGAATCATATACCTTTATATGGCCTTTCTGTGGGTCATACAAGCAAATACCATGGTAAGTTGCAATCCACACCCTTCCTTTTTTATCACAATGGATATCCTGAATCTGGTTATCATGGATAGACAGGTTGTTTGAGGTGTCAGTTGAAACTATGGCAACTTCTTCAGTTTTGGGGTTAAAAATATTTATCCCATTTTGCAAAGTCCCCAGCCAAAGGTTGCCATCCTGGTCTTGTTCAATACATTTAAAATTATTTGAATTGAAGTAGCCAGTACCATCAACCCTGGTTTTATAATTTTTTATTGTATACCCATCAAAACGGTTAAGCCCATCATAAGTTGTAAACCAGATAAAACCATCCCTGTCCTGAATACTGTTTGTAACAAAGTCAGAAGATAAACCATGCCTGTTATCAATCCTTTCAAAAGACAGGTTGTTATTGGCCTGGATAAAACCCAAAGCCAACCCAAAATAGAAAGTGAAGTATATTTTAATAAGAACAGGTTTCTTCATTTAATCTCAAAATGCTTTATTTCAGCACATTAACTGTTAGGTACTGTACTGCCTATTGGGTTCTAAAGTATTAAAAATGTGGCAGATAAAAAAATGAAATCCTATATAACTGAAAAAAGAATTATTTTATAGCTATGTGGGCTTTACAAAAAAACATTGATATTGCCATTTAAGCTTATAGGTATCATATTTATTAAAAAAAATAAAGCAGATATTTAACCCAAATTACTGTTTATGTTGTCTTTTTATTGGATGATATTTAACCTAACTAATGATGATGAAGGCATTTGATACTTTGGGCAAAGATAAAATCAGGGGCATTTCAAGCCTGATTGGTAATACCCCGGTTTTAGAAATTGATTTTTTGTATAAAGGAGAAAAGAGGCTTATTTATGCAAAAGCTGAAAATTTTAATATGACAGGCAGCATAAAAGACAGGATGGCTTTTCATATTATCAGTAAAGCTTATGAAAAAGGGGCATTAAAACCTGGGATGCCCATTATTGAAGCTACGAGTGGGAATACAGGCATATCATTTTCGGCAATTGGAAGGGCATTGGGGCATCCAGTGGTAATTTTTATGCCTGATTGGATGAGTAGGGAAAGGATCAATTTAATTGAAGGTTTTGGAGCACAAATTAATTTGGTTAGTAAAGAGCAGGGAGGCTTTCTGGGAAGCATTGAAATGGCAGATAAACTAGCCTTGGAAATTGATGGGTTCCGTCCACAGCAATTTTCAAACAATGACAATTGTGAAGCACACCAATTGACAACAGGCTCTGAACTTTGGTGGCAGTTAAAGTATCGTGACCTGGTTCCAGATGCTTTTGTAGCAGGTGTTGGGACAGGTGGGACTGTAATGGGGGCAGGGTATTTTTTAAAAGAACAAAACCCTGAGATAGCTATCCATCCCCTTGAACCAAGCAATTCTCCAACATTAACTACAGGCTATAAAGTTGGGAAGCATAGGATTCAGGGTATTTCTGATGAATTTATCCCTCAGATTGTAGACCTGGAGTTCCTGGACGAGATAGTTGAGGTTGATGATGGCGATTCAATTATCATGTCTCAAAAACTGGCACAACTTGGGATAGGTGTAGGCATATCTTCAGGGGCTAATTTTTTGGGAGCCCTTAAAATCCAGGAAAAAATCGGGAAAAATGCTATTGTGGCAACCATTTTTTCAGATGATAATAAGAAATATTTGAGCACAGATTTATTGTGTAAAGAACCAGTTAAAGAAGGTTTTTTATCAACTAATATTGAGCTGTTGGGCTTTAATTCTTTTAAAAGGGTGTGCCATACCTGTTGTGACCCAACTGGTTGTGTCGAGGCAAGCTATGTATTAAAACAGGATTCTTTTCAATTACCTTATTGCCCAAGGCGTTCTTGTACTGATAATTAACTCATTTCCTACACCTGATCTTTTGGGATTGAATTAGGAACAACAGGGCTGTTTTAAAATTGAAAGTGTATATAAGGTAGGTACTAATTGTAAGCGTTCAATAGTTTGAACTATTTTATACTAATTGTGTTTTATCCTGTAATTTTGGACTTACATTTTGTAACTTATAATATTGAATAAATAACCTTGGTTAAAATGAAAATAAGTTCACGCATACGTTTTTTATTGATGAACAGCATTCGTGGGTTGGTATGGCTGCTTGTCCTGTTGGCCCTGTATTTGGTTATCCGTGAATTTATTGAAAGGAACCCTCAGTCCTGGATTGATGCATTTTATTCAAAGCCTCTGGTTATTTACCTGATTTACCTGGGTTCTGAATTCTTTTTTGGGATCATACCTCCCGAGATGTTTATGTTGTGGGCTGTCAACAAAGGAAGCACCATTCATTATATTTTCAACCTGATATTTTTTGCTGGTACATCCTATGCATTGGGGTACATAACATTTTTAATTGGGCAATTGTTTTATAAAAAAGATACCTTCAGGAAAATAAAAGAGAAGTTCCTGAAAAATAACTGGCCACAGTTTAAAAAATATGGGTTATTCCTGATCATTGTAGCTGCCTTAACACCCATCCCATGGTCTGCTGTTTGCCTGGTAATCGGCTCAGCTGGCTACCCATCAAAAAGGTTCCTGAAATTTGCCTTGTTCCGCATCCTCAGGTTTGCCATATATGGCTTTATCATTTTTCAGACCCACCAGTTTAATATTTTTTAGGAAAATACCACAAACATCCTTACATATACTTTGTTAGTTAGGTAAAGCTAATGGAGTTATTATGTTTAAAAAACTTAAAAAGAGGTGGGATATCACATCAAATTTTCAAGTGGCCATCATACTTATTGTATTTGCGCTTACAGGGTCAGCAACCCTTTATGTGAAAGGTGCTGCTTTTCACGTCCTGGGCATCCAGCCTGATACAGAGCTGTGGCTAAAGGTATTACTTTATATTTTGATCATCTTCCCCTTATACCAGGTACTTTTGGTCCTTATTGGGACCCTGTTTGGGCAATTCAGGTTTTTCTGGAATTTTGAAAAGAAAATACTAAGGAGGTTTCAATTCAGGAAAAGGAAGAAAGCTTTGGTTTTATTGGTATTAGGAATAGTATTTATAAATTCATCAACAATGGCAAAAGAATTGGAAAAAGCAACCCTTGGAGGTGGCTGTTTCTGGTGTACAGAGGCAGTGTTTTTAGAGCTTAATGGAGTAGAATCAGTGATGCCAGGATACAGTGGTGGGCATGTTAAATCTCCATCATACAGGGAAGTTGTTTCAGGAAATACAGGCCATGCTGAAGTGGTACAGGTGGTATTTGACCCAGCCATTGTAAGCTACCTTGAAGTGCTTGAAGTATTTTTTGCAACCCATGACCCTACCACATTGAACAGGCAAGGAGCTGATGTAGGGACACAATACAGGTCAGCAATTTTTTATCATTCTGATGAACAAAAGAAAGTTGCTGAAGATATTATAGCATCATTGAACAAAGAAAAAGTGTTTGATAACCTAATTGTCACAGAAGTAACCAACTTTGACAAGTTTTACAAGGCTGAAAATTACCATGTGGATTATTATGCAAATAACAAAAACCAACCTTACTGTAGGTTGGTTGTTGCACCAAAAGTGGATAAATTTGAAAAACTGTTCAAAGAGAAATTAAAACCAAAAACTAAATGAAAAAAATTGTATTCCTTTTAAGCTTTATCACACTATCTGTTTTGGTTGCCAGTGCCCAAAGAGAATTTAAAATTAATGAAGGAGATACCACTTTCATTATGAAAAGGTATGTTTTTATGTTATTGGATGCAGGGCCAACACCTGTTGATTCAGCAACTGAGGTTGGTTTGCAGCAAGGGCATTTAAACCACCTTAACAAGCTGGCTGAAGAAGGGAAACTTATTGTAGCAGGACCTTTTGAAGGGGGAGGCAACCACAAGGGGCTGCTTATTTTTGATGTAGAAACAGTAGAAGAAGCCTTAAAACTGGAAGCTGATGACCCAAAGGTAGAGGCAGGAAGGTTGCAAATGAATGCCTTTTATTGGTGGGGAGCAAAAGGCACAATACTAAAGTAGGTTTATTAAAAAGTTAAACCTCCTTTTAAAAATTTTCATTTAAATAGTTGCCCCAGGTTTCAAATAGCAATTTATTTCTTCTGAAAAGCCTAGCTTTATTTTCTTTTTTGTATGATGGTATTTGTAAAAGAAATAAAGGATAGCCAAAATAGGGGGATTGAAGATATAGGAAGGCTTCTTGACAAACATTGTAAAAGTTACCAATTAGCTACCCTGAACTGGAAAGAATTCCCTTACCTGCCCGGGGTAAGTTTTAAAATTGCCCACAATAACCACCAAATGTTATTGAAATACACAGTTTCAGAAAAGTACATAAAAGCCATTGAAACAAAAACAAATGGAGATGTTTATAAAGATACATGTGTAGAATTTTTTATTTCTTTTGACCATGAAAATTATTACAACCTTGAATTTAATGGCATAGGGACCAGGCACATGGGGTATGGTACTGGCAGGCATGGGCGTGAATTGCTTGATCCAAAAGTGGTTGAAGCCATACAAGTAAAATCTTCTTTAGGCACAAAACCATTTGATGAGAAAAAAGGCCAGTTTAAATGGGAAGCTACCATGGTTATTCCAGTAGGCTGTTTTATAAACAATAACATTGAATCATTAAAAGGGGTAGAAGCCACAGTAAATTTCTATAAATGTGGTGATGAAACCTCAGCACCTCATTATGTTACTTATTTCCCTGTGGGTACACCTTCCCCAGACTACCACCAACCCGGGTTTTTTGGGAAATTGTTGTTTGAGTAGAAGCTCTTAATACTGGTGAACCTCTTCTCCTAACAGGATACACCTACTCAATAATAACCCATTAAAATTAGAAATTGGGTCATTGAACACTGATCCCCTCCAGGTTGTTAAACATGGCTTTGAAGCCCCATCCCCCAAATGATTCAGCCACAACCACTGTGATTGTATTTTTACCTTTTTTCAGGTCAAGGAATACAGAGTCAAAATAACCAATAGTTCCCAGGAACCTGTAGTCCCTGCTTCTGTAATTATCAATCCCAAACCATACAGCTTTATTGTTCAGGTACAATTTGGCAGCATCACTAAAGCCAACACGCAATTCTTTTATAATTTCCATTTCAGCCATCACTTCAAACTGCAATAACACAGCACTTTTCTGCCTTGATAATTTCGTATATTTTGAAATATTCAATAACCCATCAGCTTCAGTTGCCACATCTTTAAAAACCAGCCCTGAAACTTGGTCATTAAGCTTATTAGCTGCCAGGAAAACCTCTCCATTTAAGGGCTCTGATAAGGAATATTTTTGGATGACTTCTTTTCCTGGCTTAACAACCTCTTTAAATGTACTTTTTAATGTTGGTGAATTGTTTTCGGTAATGGTAACATTAGCAAAACGTGCAGGTCCATAAAAAGAGACCTGCCCTTCGCAGTCACCCATTTTTAGCTCATGGATGGCTAATACGGGTTTTTCCATATCTTCAATATATACCTCTGCCTGGGTACCAACAACAACCAATTTAATGTGGAACCATTCATCGAAAACATATTTTTTTGCCGTGCTGTAACCATCTCCATGGTATAGCTGCCAGCCTGCATTATTGTTATATACTGGGGTATATTGCATTGCATCAGGATTGCCACTCTGGTGCTTCCTGATATAAAATTCTTCTGTGTTCCCATTCTCATCACCACGAAAGCGCACACCTGCAAAACCACGCCCTTTTTGTATGCAAACATCATATTCAATAACCCCATTCCTGAAGGTTATATCTTTGGCAGTAGCTGTCCCCTTATTGGTGGTCTTCAAACAGTCTTTGCCCTTATAGGTTTCTTTGGTTGTGTTTTGGGAAAGCATCCACTCAACTCCATTGAGGGTAGATACATTTTGTGCACATGCTGAGTAAGTACACATCATAATTGTTAGTATAAATAGCCTTCTCATAATTGCCAGTTTTTTAAATTTTCATCAAAGTTCTGGTATCTTGCCCTGAATTAGGTAATCAAACCATGTTCAAAACCAATTCAAACCAATATAAAATTGCTTTATATGGTACCTTCTTAGTATTTTTAACAAAAAAACTGCAGGATGGCACAAATCTTTAAATCAGAAAAAAGGTACATTGAACACATTGTTCTTTTGATTTCAACTGAACTTAAAGTGGAGCCCAATGCATGGCAACAACGTGATTTTGAAAACCTGAATATCCTGATTGAAGAAAAGACAGGAGTAAACCTAAGTGTTTCAACCTTAAAGAGGATATGGAAGCAGCAATTCTCAAACATCCCTCAAAAAAATACCCTGAATGCGTTAGCCAGTTTCATGGGGTATAAAGATTGGTTTGAATTTAAAAAACAGAATCTTGTTCCTGAAAATAAAAAAACTGGGAAACAAAAAAGTGTACATAAGTTTAAGCTATCCTTTTTCAGTAAGGGTATTACCAGGTTTTTTTACATACCTGTTTCAGCAATTGCCATCATTTTTATTTTGCTGATAGTTTTTAAAAGCGAGCAAGGGCAAAGTTATGTTGAGGCCCATTTCTCGAGCAGGAAAAGTGTGAGTGAAGGGGTGCCCAACACAATTATTTTTGATTATGATATCTCTAAATTTGAGGTTGATAGTGCATTTATACAACAATCATGGGATAAAAGGAGGAGGGCCAGGATTTATAAACATGAAAAATATTCAACCTCTCAGTACTATTATCCAGGATACCATTTAGCCAAACTGATCATCAACAACCAGCTGGTAAAAGAAATCCCAGTTTACATAACCACCAGGGGCTGGCTAAGCATCATCAGGAATCCCGAAAATGAAGTAGTCCCGGTGTATGTAAAAGAAAATTGCATGAAGGGTGGGAGGATTTATATTTCACCTGAAACAATTGAAAGTTATAATATTGGGCTTGAGTCAAATGATTATACCACTTCATTTTATTATGTAAATGAAGATTTTGCAGGAGACAGTGACAATTTCACTCTTGAAACATCCATAAAAAACAGCCTTGATGAAGGAGGGGTAACATGCCAGGGCTGTATGATCTCAATTTTAGCTGAATCAGGTAGGCATTATATATCATTTTGTGACCCTGGCTGTGTTGCCAATTTGTCCTTAAAATTTGGGAAGAAATATATTATGGGTAGAAACAATGACCTTTCTGCTTTTGGAACAGGCCTAAACCAATGGAATGATATCAGGTTTAGGGTAAAAAACAGGCTGGTTCAGATAAGCCTTAATGGTGAAATTATTTACAAAACTGAGATTGAAAAGAGCAATGGTAAGATAAAAGGGGTGTTCTATTATTTTGCAGGATGTGGTGCAATTGATTATGTGAAACTGTATGATGCTGAGGACAACATGGTATTTTCTGAAGATTTCTAAGAATCTAGGACATAGGGGAGAACCTTTTTAAAAAATAGCTATATTAGGGGGTCACCTAACTACAGTTTATGAGCGTTTCTATTCAGGAAGTTTTGGATAAAAGATCCCTAAAAAAGTTTATTTATTTACCTGCTAAAATCCATAAAAACCATGCTAACTGGGTTCCTCCAATTTATATGGATGAATGGGCTTTTTTCAACCCTAAAAAGAACAGGTCATTTGAATATTGTGATACTACTTTGGCATTGGCTGTTAAAGGTGGAGATATTGTGGGTAGGGTGATGGGGATCATCAACCACAAATACAACAAACTGCATAATGAAAACCATGTGCGTTTTGGTTTTATTGAAACCTATAATGACCAGGAAATATTTAATAAATTAGTTGATTATGTGGCTTATTGGGGTAAAGAAAAGGGCATGGAAAAAATTATAGGCCCTTTTGGGTTTACTGATAAAGACCCCCAGGGATTCCTTATTGATGGATTTGATGAGCCCAATGTAATAGCCTCAAATTGCAACTTCCCATTTATGGTAAACCTGGTTGAGGACCATGGTTTTAAAAAGAAAGTTGACCTGGTGGTGTATAAAATTGAAGTTCCTGAAAAGGATCCTCCAGTTTATAAAAAAATTGAAGAAAGGTTCAATAAGAACCATTCCAGCTTGCAAGTCCTTGAATTTACTTCACGCAAATCTGTAAAGCCATTTATCCGCCCTGTCCTGAAGTTAGTCAATGAAACATTTACCCAGATTTACGGGTTCCTCCCATTTACAGAAGAAGAAATGATGGAGTTTGCAAATCGTTACTTGTACCTTATTAACCCCAGGTATATAAAGTTGGTTGTAAATAGTGACAACCAGGTTGTTTCATTTATTATTGGGATGTCTGATATAAGCAAGGGGATCCAAAAAGCAAAAGGTAAACTTCTTCCTTTTGGTTTTATCCACCTTTTGCATGCTGCAAAAAAATCAAGCCAATTAAACCTATTGCTAGGAGCTGTGCATCCTACCTACCAAGGCAGGGGGTTAGATGTGTTGATGGGGATAAAAATGTTGGCTTCAGCCAGGAATACAGGAAAAACAACCATTGACTCACATTTGGAACTAGAAGATAATTTTAAAGTGCGCGCAGAAATGGAAAGGGCAGGTGGGAAAGTTTATAAAAAATACAGGATATATATAAAAGATTTAACCTGATTGGAAGCACTTTGGATTCAGTAAAGCAATGTTGTAACTTGGCTGTTGAGGCAGCAGGGTTTAAACTTTACCATGGATTATACCCAGGACTTTCCCCGGAAATAACTTTACACACTCATTGAGCTTTTAGTCAGGGATATACAATTTTAGAACTATAAATAAATATATAATTTGCAACCTATACAGGTAATGAAAAGTATGAATTTGTGGGGTAAGTTGTAAGGGTTAGCCTACTGTTAATTGTTAATATAATAACTGCAAAAATTTACTGGTTTTGGAAGGATAAAGGTTGCCTTACTAATTTATAGTAATTGGCAAGTTGTAAAATGAGGTAAAAAAACAAAATTATGAAACAGGTTGCATGGGTGTTTCTTTCTTCAATTGTAATAGTGTTATCAGCTAGTTGTGTTAGGACTGAAAAGGAAGAAAAGTTACCAAATATATTATGGATTGTTAATGAAGATATGAGTCCGGAGTTGGGCTGTTATGGGAACAAACTGGTTAAAACTCCAAACATTGATCAGCTTGCAACAGAGGGAGCTGTGTTCACCCGTGCTTATGCCCCATCGCCTGTTTGCTCGCCATGCCGCTCCTCTTTTTTTACGGGCATGTACAACATACGGATTGGTGCACATCAACACCGGACCCCCAATAAAAAACCATTACCTGAGAATGTAAAGCTGGTTACAGAAAGGTTGGCAGATCATGGGTTTTATATCTGTAATCTT
>JANQHI010000037.1 GCA_028282705.1 Prolixibacteraceae bacterium
ATTGTTTCATGTGGGAGTGCACTCAAAAAAAAGGAATCGACTTTTGTATTGATTGTGCAGATTATCCATGTGCTGAATTAAAAGAGTTCCAATCAAGAATGCCCCACAGATTAGAAATGTGGAAAGACCTGGAAAAAATAAAAAAGATGGGCTGGGAAAAATGGTATTCATGTCAGCTTAAAAACTACGAATGCAATAGTTGTAGGACACTGAATTCAGGATGGGATATAAAGTGCAGAAAATGTAGCAACGAACCAAGTTGTAGTTATGTTGAGAATAATCTATCAGGCATAAATCAAAGAATATATAAAAAATGAACGTTAATAATTGTACAAACCGACCATTAGTAGTGCCCTGTAGCCTGGATAGTTTCAATTATCAGATTGACACCTACATCGGATGTGAACATTACTGTTACTACTGCTATGCCCTGCAATATGCCGAAACGGATTGGGTTGAAGAGATTAAAATACATCGGGATATAGAGGAAAAGATATACAAAGAATTGGAAAATATTCCTCCCCAAACCATTTACATGGGTTACCATTCCGACCCATATCAACCATTGGAATCTGAAATGCTTCAAACGAGAAAAGTATTAGAAATACTGCATAAAAAAGGTTTTTCTGCCAGTATATTGACAAAATCGAATTTGGTAACAAGGGATATCGAAATCCTTAAAGAAATGCCGGAAGCCAATGTCAGTATTTCAGTTGCATTTGATGATGATGAGATTCGAAAGCATTTTGAAGCAAATACGATAAACACCAATGACAGAATCGATGCACTTCGTTTATGTAAAGAAGCAGGAATCAAGACATCAGCAATGATTTGTCCGGTAATCCCGGAAATTACTAATACGGAAAAACTGGTATACAAACTAGCAAATATTGCGAACAAAATCTGGGTATACGGAATAAGCATTAAAGATAATACGGATGAACACAGTCAGAACGTTAAAAATATCTTCAAACAGCATTTTCCTCAAAAACAAAGAGAAATTGAATCCATAATTTTTTCCAACAACCATTCATATTGGTCAGTTCTTAGAAATAAACTTCTAACTATTAGAAACGATCAAAGCTTAGATTTAAGTATTCATATATAAAACTAATCAACAATGGAACAACAAAATTCATTTAGAAAAACAGTTGGGTGGCTGACAATAATATCAGCACCCTTTGCCTTTGCCAATTTTGCATTAACAGGAATTGCCGGTGGCGGTGAACAGGACCTCTACAATTTTTTTAAAGTAGGAGAAAATGGAGGTAATATCATGAAATGGTCTTGGTTGGCGGATATGATGGGTTACTATCTATTATTGGTTCCGGCGATATTCCTTTTACACTATTGGTTAAAAAATAAGAATCCCTATTGGATAAGTATATTTACTTTTTGTGGATTAGCCTATATACTTGCAGGAAGTATAGGTGCAGCTATGCTGGCGAAAACCTGGCCAACCTTAATTTCAGGTTATGCTAATGCTGACGAGGGTGCAAAAGAAATGTATCGCATTGTATTCAACAATATTACAGAGATGGTGTATGGCGGAATATGGGGCTATCTGGAATTTTTACTTGCCGGAATATGGTGGATTGGAGTTGGTTTTATAATGAAATCTGAGCGTAAGCTATTGGGGATTGCAACAATGACTCTAGGTTTTTTCACCCTGGCAGCTACCTTGGGTGATGTATTCGAACTGAAATTTATTGCACTCATCGGACTAATCGTCACCTTGCTATTTGCACCAATATGGGCTGCCTGGCTTGGTATGACTATTCTTAGAGGAAAAAACATTCAATTGACCAATCTGTAACATATAGTATTTGAATTGAGGATAAAAATTTGACCTACAAAAAGATAAACATTAAATATTTCAATAATTATAAATAATTTTCAAAATGATAATTTCAGTATTTAAAACATCAATCAAGGAGAAAGATATAATAGATCTATCTCCAGCGTTAAATAAACTTGAGGGTTTATCAAGGTGGAATACCGATTTAGAAGACTGTGACAATATTCTTCGAGTGGAGAGTCATTCAGATATAGTAGAAGAGATCATAAATATATTATCTACACAGGGACTTCAATGTGAAGAATTAGAAGATTAATTTATACAACTTTATTCCGACATTGAGGCATTGACGATAATTGAATACAAGAAATAGCATCCAAAGCTAAAATTAATAATTGCTCATTTATCCGGGTTAGAGCTATTTCCCCAGGGAATTTGCAAGAATGACAATTAATATTTTGATGTATCTCCAATTCAATTGACATCAGATTCTCGTTTTAAAAAAGCCATTACCTTTTATGGTACATCGAAACTTTTAATGGGTACCGACACTCCGTATGGAGCAAAAGATAATTTGCAAAAAAATATTGATAGAATTCAAAAACTGGAAATAGTAGAAGATGAGAAAAAGTTGATGTTTGGATTGAAAATGATTAATTACATTCAATTTGTTAAAAACATTGAAATTGAACCCCTTTATCGTATGGTTGGAGCTGATAAATTATAGATGACTCCCTTTGCTTCAGGGCACATTGGCAAAACCCACAACGCCAAAGAGCCTTTTTGCCTGCCCCACTCAAACCCTGGGCTGAGAGTCAGTGCAAACTTGATGGATAAACAGATTGAGGATAATCGCCAGTGCCTAACGGGCAGTCATAAAACATAGCGCGGAAAGTGGTATCTTTGAGCAACATAATATTTAATCAATAACAGCCATGGTCTGATAATTCTTTGCTTCGAAGTGCACTACGTTTCATACCGCCAAGCCAATATGGAGAATTTGGAATATGCCCAAAAGGATGGCAAAAAAATGTTATTAAAACTCAAATGGTATGAATCTTATATCCCTGTTTCAGGAAAATATTTACATGCCTTTACAGAGTTGTTCATCCGTTAAAAACAGTTTATCCCAAAATAGGTTAACTCACCCCTTTTTTTTGGATTTATTTAAAAAGGATTACATCTTTGGTATAATTAAATTTTTAAAACAAAATCAAATGAAAAAATTATTCTTATTTGTCCTGTTTTCAGGGATCATATCACTAGCTGTTAGTGCTACAGTTTCTAAAAATAACAAAGCTATAATTGGAGAATGGAAGTATGAGGTGCAACAGGCACCATATGGTTACCAGAAGGGGGTAATTGCAATTTCAGAAAAAGAGGGCAAGCTGGTTGGTGAAGTGAAGTTTGAAGATGGGTACAAAATAGCTTTAAAAACAGTGTCTTATGAAAAAGGAGAACTAAAAGTGGGGTTGTACATTGACTATGAGTATATTGAAATTAAAGCCAAAGTTGATGGTAAAAAAATGAAAGGGACTGTCAGTTCTCCAGAGGGTCCTTTGTCTCTGGAAGCAGAAAAGAAATAAGCTATTAAAGAAAATCCTGCCTTTGAAAGGGACAGGATTTTTTGGATACTTCAATCTATTATTTTAATCCTTTGCCCTGATTTTACTTTGTCTGAAAGTTCCATATTATTTAATAGGGCAAGGTTATTCATCTCGCCTTGTTTCACGCCATAGTACCTGAATGCATCAGCAAGAGTACCAGCTCTTTTTACCTGTTTTACTGTGATCTTTTGTGGCTCAACATTTATTTTTGCAGGGTTGGTAAGCCTATTAAAATTTGCCATGGTTAATTCAAAATTCCTGGCATTCCTGCCAAAGTCTTCTTCAAGGGCTACCCCATGAAATACATAAATAGCACTATTGTACTCAATAAAATAAGATATTACTTTGATGGTTTTTGTCTGCCCTGTTTGCTGGTCCTGGTTAGTTTGTTTTGAGTCAACAATTATTGTGGGCAATCCATTTACTGATGCTTTCCTGGAGTTTACCACTTCAAGTTTAAGTTTTTCAATGGTACTTGTTGCAGCCTGTTCCAATGTTTTTTGCTGTGATAAAGATAACACCATCAGGGCTTTCTGGTCTTCGGGGACCATTTGTACCTGCATAGGCGAATTTATTAGTTTCCACCCAGAAGGAATTGGATACATAAACCTCATTTCAGGGTGGTAGAATGTGTTTCCTTCAACATATCCCTGGCGTGGGTCTTCACCATAAACAATGCCATCAATTAACTTCAAATAACTGCCTGTATTTACTTTGTAGCTAGCCAGTTTAAGGCTATCCTGCCACTCATCAGCTTTTCTTTTTACAGCATTATACCTGTCTCCTGGGTCAGGGTGGGTTGACATGAAAGTGGGTACACCTGCATGGCTACTACCCATTTGCATTTTTTTAAGGACGTTAAAAAATTCTGCCATTTCATGGGCATCATACCCAATTTTTGAGGAATATTCAACCCCCAGCCTATCAGCTTCACGTTCGTTTTCGCGGCTAAATGAAAGGAACAGCAGTTGCATACCTTGCATGGCTTCATTGGCAAATTGGGCAAAGTCTTTGGAGATCATTAACCCACCAATCAGTGCAATCTGGGCAACAGTTTGTTTAGCCTGGTTAACTACAGTGTGGCGTGCAGTAATATGTCCCATTTCGTGGGCAAGCACCCCCATCATCTCTGCTTCATTATTGAATTGTGCTAAAATCCCCCTGGTAAAATAGATATACCCTCCAGGCACTGCAAATGCATTAATCACAGGAGAATCCAGGACTTTGACATGGTATTTTAAATGTGGCCTATGAGAAATTTTTCCCATTTCATCAGCTTTAGCTGAAAGGAAGTTCACTAATGCTTCATTTTCATATAACCCAAAGGTGGCAACCACCTGGGGGTCATAGTTTTTACCCAAGGCAATTTCCTGCTCTTCTGACATAAACACCAGTTGTTTCTTCCCTGTTACTGGGTTTATGGCACATCCAGGAACTAATACAACTAATCCAATCAATATTATTGCTGATAAAAGTACTTTCAATATTTTCATAAGGTTACCTTTTAATATCACTTCAATATAAATAAAAACTAGGATAAATAGTTTTGGTAAAGGTGAAATTTTTAATAAAAAAAGCTGCCTAATTTTTAGGCAGCCCTTATCTTTTCTTGGATTAGATGGGTTAGAGGCCAGTTCTTAAAAAAGAGAATAGCCTTTTATTTTTTAATTAATCCATTGCAGCTTTCATTCCTTCTGTGGTAGTGTAATATTTTACAATCATATTAGGGACTTCCCATTCTGGTAGCCTTCCCCATTTCAGGTAACGCAAATATTTTTCTGTTACCTGGGCAAAATGTGCCTCATGCCCAACTTTGTATTTTGCAGGTATGTCAACAGTCCATAATTTATCACCCAATTTCAACATTTTTATGCCAGGGTACATAACAGCCAGATCCTGGTTGATCGCTTTTGAGAGACCTCCCTCAAAAGTTTCCAGCCCTTCATCAATGGTTGCTTCAATATAGATGGTTGGCTTGTATCCTTCTTCTTCACCCTGCTTAATAATAAGGTTACAAATGGAGCCACGCATAATTGAATAGTGGGTATCTCCTGCTCCCTCAGGCGCTTCATAATTCCAGATAACTGAAGTTTTTGCATAAACCCCTTTTAGTTTATACACAATCTCGCCATTGCTATACACTTTCAATGCATCCCCGTCAACATATTTGCCCAAATATTCAGGGTATGTGCCTAATTGGGTTACACGTGAAAACATTTCTGGGGTCATATCAGTAGTCCAGCGTTTTGCCCCAACAATTTCCACATCTTCTTTGCTTAAGATTGCTTCAGGGAAAGCTTCCCACTGGATAAGGTCAACCAGGTGTGTGGTTACATCAACAATACCTTCTCCCTGTTGGTCTACATCAAAAAACCATGCCGGGCGTTTAATGGGGTTGCCTGAAACATATTTGAAAAAGTGGTGTACACTTTCTTTTGTGATGGCTGGCTTTTCAGCTGTCCCTGTTTGCAGTTCACCAAACACTTCAGGGATTTTTGAAAGTTCACGTTGCAAGATGGTGGTGATTTCATGCCTTTCAGTCATAATATCATACAATAAAACACCATTTTCCTCGGCAACTTTGAAAGCTTCTTCCAGCTTGGGAAAATTATCTGGGGTAATCACCATAGGCTTGTCAGCCAGTACATTAATGCCAGCTTTAACAGAATTCAGGATATAATCTGTTTTTTTTGCATTATTCCCGGCAGTTACCATTACATTCCCTGGTTTTTCAGCAACCATTTTATCAAAGAAATCATTTCCAGTATATACAACTTCTTCCCAACTGGTTGGGTTTTCAGCCCTGGTATTGAAGTTTTCAATTCGTTTCAAGTGGTCTTTAACATCTGCACCTTCAGGTGCATAAACATATACAGTTGGGTCAACCTGTTCATACATTCCTTTTTGTACAAGGGCAGCATGGAAATGCCCTGGGTCCAGGGTCATAAGTTTTACTTCACTTTTTGCTCCAGTAAAAGCTTTTTGTTTGTTTTCTGTTTGTGTTTTTTTACTTCCCACATTACAAGCAGATAAGATAAGTGTTAATGCAATAAAGAGGACAGTTTTTTTTCTCATAAGGTTCAATTTAAAGTTTCCGTTAGCGCACACAAAGTTACAACTTTTATAGTTGCAGGCAATCAATGTATGCGGAAATTGGGTTTGAA
This sequence comes from Prolixibacteraceae bacterium, assembly GCA_028282705.1. GTDB lineage: Bacteria > Bacteroidota > Bacteroidia > Bacteroidales > Prolixibacteraceae > JABMQB01. The sequence goes on from JANQHI010000037.1 coordinate 6,570, forward strand.
ATTATGTAAAACCTGTTGTTTTAGAAGGAATTATAAATTGGCTTCCCTTAAAAGTTGCCCCATCTCAGATTGCACTTCTTGTGCAGCAGCTTTTGCCTTTTCAGCAAAGTCTACATCTTTTGATGCATAAATAATCCCTCTTGATGAATTTACCAGAAGCCCACATTTGCTGTTCATCCCATTTTGGGCAACTTCCTGCAAACTGCCTCCCTGTGCTCCCACACCAGGCACCAGCAGGAAATGGTCAGGTACTATTTCCCTTATCTCTTTCAGTTTTTCAGCTTTTGTAGCTCCCACCACATACATCATATTTTCGGTAGTTCCCCATTCCTGGGAAGTCTTCAAAACAGATTCAAAAAGCTGGTTGCCTGATTGCCCATCTTTTAGGAACTGGAAATCAGCTGCACCCTTATTTGAAGTCAAGGTCAATAAAATAATCCATTTTCCCAAATAGGTCATAAAAGGCTTAACTGAGTCTTCTCCCATATAAGGGGCAACAGTTACAGCATCAAAATTAAGGTGTTCAAAAAATGCACGTGCATACAGGTTTGATGTATTGCCAATATCCCCACGTTTTGCATCAGCAATAAGAAATATTTCAGGATATTTTGACCTTACATACATTACTGTTTTTTCAAGGCTTTCCCACCCTTTTGCCCCCAGGCTTTCGTAAAATGCCAGATTGGGTTTATATGCTACACAATATTCCCGGGTGGCATCAATAATTTCTTTATTGAACGTAAATATTGGGTCTGATGTGTCAAGCAAGTGTGCAGGGATTCTTTGGATATCAGTATCAAGGCCAACACAAAGGAATGACCTTTTCTTTTTTATCTGTTCAAATAATTGTTGTTGGTTCATTTTTAAAGCCCCTTTTTAATTCCCCCAAAGGGAAATTTATAGTTTGTTCTAATTTTGTATTTATTTGAAATTATATTTATTTGTTAGAATCATTTGGTAAATGAAAGGTTTTGCCCTTTTCCTAACTGTATTCAATCTATATTGCTGATCTCGAAAGTCACTTTATTTTTTCTAACTCCCTTCCCTTTTGTGAAAGGTTGGGGATGGGGCTCTTTTAAATCTCAGCCTCCTTTAGCTTTTCTGCATTTTCTTCAATCATCAACTTTTCAATAACCTCATCAATATCTCCATTAATAATAGCTTGCAAATTGTATAGTGTAAGATTGATCCTGTGGTCAGTAACCCTTCCCTGTGGCCAGTTATAGGTACGGATTTTTGCAGACCTATCACCTGTTGAAACCATGGTTTTCCTTTTGGTTGAAATTTCATCAATGTATTTCTGGTACTCCATGTTATAAGTTCGTGTCCTCAATTCGGCCATTGCCTTTGCCAGGTTTTTCAATTGTGATTTTTCATCCTGGCAGGTAACTACAATACCAGTTGGGATATGTGTTAACCTGATTGCTGAATAGGTAGTATTTACTGATTGCCCACCTGGTCCTGATGAGCAGTAGGTATCTTTCCTAATATCACTTTCCTTTAGTTCAATATCAAATTCTTCAGCTTCAGGCAGCACTGCTACTGTAGCAGCTGATGTATGCACCCTTCCCTGTGTTTCTGTCTGGGGAACCCTTTGTACCCTGTGTACACCAGACTCATATTTCATGGTGCCATACACATTTTGCCCAGTTATTTTTGCTACTATTTCTTTATACCCACCAGCAGTGCCTTCATTTACATTGGTAATTTCAAGGCGCCAACCTTTTTTCTCACAATATTTGGTGTACATCCTGAACAGGTCACCTGCAAATATGCTGGCTTCATCACCTCCAGTACCTGCACGAATTTCCAGGATGGCATTTTTTGAATCTTCAGGGTCAGCAGGAACCAGTAAAAGCTTGATCTCGTTTTCCTTTTCAGGGATCAGTTTTTCGGCTATTTCCATTTCTTCACGTGCCATTTCCCTTAATTCTTCATCAGTTTCTTCTGCCAGTATCTCTTTCCCTGAATCAATATTGTCAAGAAGGTTTTTAAAATCCTTAAACGCTTTGATGAGCTCTTCCAACCTTTTGTATTCCTGGTTTAATTTCACGTAACGTTTCATATCTGCAATTACAGCAGGGTCTGAAATCTGTTGGCTAACCTCATCAAACCTGTGTTTTATGGATTCAAATTTTTCTAATAATGAATGTGATGCCATTTCCTTGTTTTCTTATTAATAGGTAAATTCCCCATATTCTGACCTGATGGTAAGTTTCTTCCCTTCAGAAAGTTCAACTTTCCCAATCACTTGAGCTTCAATTGAGAACTCTTTTGCTATTGAAATTATTTCATCCGCAATATCAGGTGAAGTATAAACCTCAAACCTGTGCCCCATATTAAATACTTTATACATTTCCTGCCATGAAGTGCCTGATTGCTCCTGGATAATCTTAAACAATGGAGGGACAGGTAACATATTGTTTTTTACCACATGCACATTATCAATAAAATGGAGTACTTTGGTTTGTGCCCCACCTGAACAATGTATCATTCCTGTGATGTCTTTTCTATGCTTCTCAAGCATCTTTTTTATTACAGGGGCATATGTCCTTGTTGGAGATAAAACCAATTTACCTGCATCTACCCCAAGCCCTTCAATTGTTTCTTTCAGGTTGTATTTCCCTGTGTATACCAGGCCAGCAGGAACTTCAGGATCAAATGACTCAGGATACTTTTCAGCCAGGTAGTTGGCAAATACATCATGGCGTGCTGATGTTAGCCCATTACTGCCCATGCCTCCATTATACCCATTTTCATAGGATGCTGTCCCATAAGACGATAATCCTATAATTACATTCCCAGCAGAGATTTTATCAGCAGAAATAACATCTTCTTTTTTCATCCTGCAAGTAACAGTAGAGTCTACAATAATGGTCCTTACCAGATCACCTACATCAGCAGTTTCTCCTCCAGTTGAATAGATTGATATGCCCAACTCCCTCAGGTTTGCCAATAATTCTTCAGTACCATTAATAATAGCTGCAATTACTTCACCAGGGATTTTATTCTTATTCCTCCCAATGGTTGAAGAAACCAGGATGTTTTCAGTAGCCCCTACACACAACAAGTCATCCACATTCATGATCAATGCATCCTGAGCAATCCCCTTCCATACAGACAGGTCACCTGTTTCTTTCCAATACATGTAGGCTAATGATGACTTTGTACCAGCTCCATCAGCATGCATAATATTGCACCATTCAGGGTCGCCTCCAAGGATGTCAGGGACAATTTTACAGAATGCTTTTGGGAATATTCCCTTATCTACATCTTTAATTGCACTGTGGACATCTTCTTTTGAGGCTGAAACGCCTCTGGCACTATATCTTGATTCTGTTACCATCTGTATGTTAAACTTTTTAAACGGGTACAAAATTAATATTTTTAACCCAATAATATGGTTGTGCTATTGCATGTTTTATTACATGTGATAAAACACTTCCTTTGAGGGGTCTAATCCAAAATGTAGCTAATGATACAGGAACCTTTTAATCTTTTTTGTCGGTGTTTTCTCAAAGGGGACAGGTTGTAAAACCACAGCCTGTAACCTTGAAAACTTATTTAATTCTTCATTTACCTTTAGGTGGATATTCTTGAGTATTTCATCAATTTTATCATTCAGGTATTGTTTGGCTTCCTGCTGTAATGACTTAAAATGTTTTTCAATCTCTTCCACATTTAAATGGATCATGGCAACCAGCTTGCCTTTTTTTTCCACCACTACTGATTCCAGTACAAAACGCATTTTGTTGATCACTGATTCAATTTCTTCAGGGAAAATATTTTCACCACTGGCACCAACAATCATTGTTTTGATCCTTCCTTTGATATACAAGAAATTGTCCTTGTCAAACCAACCCCTGTCTCCTGTTTTAAACCATCCATCTTCAGTGAATACAGAGCTGGTAAGTTCTGGGGCTTTGAAATAACCTTTCATTACATTGGGTCCCTTGGCCTGAATTTCACCTTCACCTGTTTTAAGGTCTTTGTCGGCAAGCCTTAGCTGAACCCCCTGCATAGCAGGTCCTGTTGATCCAATCCTTGTATTTTTGACAACTGCACCAGCAAGCAAAGGAGAGGTTTCTGTGAGCCCATACCCTACAGCATAGGGGAACTCGCTTTCAGAAAGGAAACGTTCAACAGTGGCATCCAATTTTGCCCCTCCAATACCAAAGAAATGTAATTTTCCACCAAATGATTTTAATAACTTGGCACCTGCAATTTTATGCAGTTTTTTCCTGATAACAGAAACAGAGTATAAGCTTTTGATCAAAAAGTTCTTTTGGAATGCAGGCAGTATTTTTGCCCTGAATATTTTTTCAATGATCAGTGGCACTGAAAGCATAATGGTTGGCTTCACTTTTTCAAGGGCAGCCATCAACACAGGTGCTGTTGGTGGTTTTTTCAGGTAATGCACAGAAGCCCCAAATTTTACTGGAAGCAAAAAGCCAACAGTGTTTTCAAGTGTATGGGACAAAGGAAGTATTGAAATAAACCTGTCTTCAACTTTAATTTCCTGGAGCTCATAACACTGTTGGGTAGTCCATGCCAGGTTTTTTTGGGTGAGCATCACACCTTTTGAGTTGCCAGTTGTTCCTGATGTATAAATAATAGATGCCAGGTCTTCCTCTTCCACATTAACTGCAGGGAAACCCATTGGCTCTAAAGGTTTTGATGAAGCCAATAAAGAAAGGTTTTCAGTTGGTGTATTGTTAGGGATATAGGCAAAATTTTCGATAAGGATGGTATGTTCACAATTGTTGGGAAGGTTTTTGAGAACTTTACTATAGAGTTGTTTATTAACAAACAATACCTTAGCTTCAGAGTGTTCAAGAATTGTAAAGACTTCCTTTTCATGAAAATCAGGAAGGATAGGAACAGCTACAGCTCCACTTACTTGGATAGCAAAAAATGCAATTCCCCAGTTAGGCATGTTTGTGCTTAATATGGCTACTTTATCCCCTTTTTTTACTCCTAATTCTTTTAAATAATCAGAGACTAGGTTAATGTCTTCTCCCAAATCTCCATATGTGTAACTTCCCTCCCCAGCATAAACCAGTGATAAATGGTTTTTATATTTAATAACTGATTCATTAATTAGGTTGGGTAAGGTAAGTTTTGATGAATTCCCCATAAAATCTTATTTTCTTCCCTAAATTTCAAGTGAATAACACTTGAAGTGAGAAAAAGTTTGAACAAGCAAAAGTAGGATTTTTTTTTAGTTGAACTGATTTTAATCATATTCTTTTAAGGAATTTTAAAGGTTTTAGCATACCTATTAGTATTTTCATATCATTGAAATAAGAAATTATAGGATGAACAAACAAAAAATATTGGATGACACTTTTCATTATGTGAAAAACATGTTTGAAAATGAGGGTAGTGGGCATGACTGGTGGCATATTTCACGTGTAAGGAATGTAGCTTTAAAAATAGCTGAACATGAAGGTGGGGATGTTTTTATTATAGAAATGGCTGCATTGCTTCATGACCTTGATGATGACAAGTTATTTGGTAATGAGCATGAAACAGGTTCAAAAACAAAAAGTTGGTTAATGCAGGTTGGTCTTGACAATAACTTGGTAAACCAAATAGAGGAAATTATCAACCAGGTATCTTTTAAAGGTGGCATGCAAAAAGATGAAAACATGAGCCTTGAGGCAAAAATTGTTCAGGATGCAGACAGGTTGGATGCCATTGGGGCAATAGGCATTGCGCGCGCTTTTGCTTATGGCGGAAGCAAGGGAAGGCTGCTTTACCATCCAGGTATTGAACCTATTAAATACAACAGTTTCGAAGAATATAGAAAGTCAAATGCCCCAACAATCAACCATTTTTACGAAAAATTATTGCTCCTGAAAGAAAGGATAAATACAAGTTATGCAAAAAAAGTCGCCCAGGGAAGACATGATTTTATGGTTCAGTACCTTATCAGGTTTTTTAGTGAATGGGGTTATGATAGTAAGTTACAAAACCTATAAATGTTTTGATTTTGATAGATGGGCAGCTGCTACTTCAACTTCTTTATACCACCCTTCCCCATATTTTCTTATAAGGGGGTCTTTAAGGAATTTATATAAAGGAAGCTGTTGGGCAGTGCCACACTCCCTGCCTGGTTCACAGATTTTCAGTTTTTCATAGTTTACAGCATCAAATCGTTTGTATTCAGTGATCCTGATTGGAAAAAGGTGGCAGCTTATTGGCTTCCTAAAATCAATCTTGCCATCAAAATAGGCTTTTTCAATGCTACATTTCAGTATCCCCTTTTCATCACGAAAAGTAAATGCACATTCGCGGTTATTGACGAGGGTAGTTACGAGGTCACCATCACTATCAATATAGGAAATTCCTTCAGCCTCAATGGTTGCTTTATTTATTTCGGGGAGGTAAGGTTCAACCAAGTGGTAGTCCTCTTCTATTTTTTTTACTTCCTGTTTGGTAACTGGTGCTCCTGAGTCCCCTTCAACACAGCATGCCCCTTTGCATTTCAAAAGGTCACAAAGGAAGTGTTTTTCAAACACATCCAGGCTTATGATTGTTTTTCCTATTTCGAGCATAAAAGGATATTAATAACAAACCCTCTCTGAGAGAGGGCCTGTAAGTTAACTATCCAAATCAACTATATCAAATTAGTTATAGCCAAAAAATCTTAAACAGGTGTAATCAAAACTTTACCTGCCATCTCTTCAGGGATATCCAAACCCATTATGTTAAGAAGGGTTGGTGCTACATCAGCCAATATCCCATCTTCAACTTTTGCATTCTTATTATCACTAACATAAACACAAGGAACAGGGTTTAAAGAGTGTGCAGTGTTTGCTGACCCATCCCCATTTACTGCATTATCAGCATTTCCATGGTCGGCAATAATCAGTACATCATAGCCATTGGCCCGGGCAACTGCAACAACTTCTTTGATGCACTGGTCAACAGCAGTAATAGCTTTATAAATAGCATCATAAACCCCTGTGTGCCCAACCATGTCACCATTGGCAAAATTAAGGCAAACAAAGTCAGCTGACTGGTTGTTCAGTTCAGCAACAATTTTATCTTTTACAACAGGGGCTGACATTTCAGGCTGTAAATCATAGGTAGGTACTTTAGGTGAAGGTACCAGTATCCTGCTTTCTCCTTCAAAAACTTCTTCGCGCCCACCACTAAAAAAGAAAGTAACATGGGCATATTTTTCTGTCTCAGCAATACGAATTTGTTTGAGCCCTGCTTTTGAAACCACTTCACCTATGGTGTTGGTCACATTTTCCTTGTCAAAGATGACATTGATGCCTTTAAAATCAGCTTTGTAATTGGTCATGGTGTACCATTGCAGGTCCATGGTTCTCATACCAAATTCAGGAAGGTTTTCTTGTGTGAAAGCAATGGTGGTTTGGCGTAACCTATCAGTACGGAAATTGAAGCAGATAACCACATCACCTTTTTCAATGATCCCAACAGGCTGGTTATTATCATCAACCATTACAATGGGTTTCATAAACTCATCAGTAATGTCCTGCTCATAAAAGCTTTTTATGGTTGCAAGCAAGTCAGTTGATCTTTCACCTTCCCCTTTGGTGTATATATCATAGGCAAGCTTTAGCCTGTCATAATTTTTATCCCTGTCCATGCCATAGTAACGGCCAATGATGGAGGCAAATTTGGCATTGGTTGGCTCAAGTGCAACCAAGTCAGTTTCAAGGAATCCATAACCTGACCTTGGGTCAGTATCCCTTCCATCAGTAAGCCCATGCACAAAAATATCTTTTAACCCCATGTCAGTTGCAATTTGGCATAATGCAACCATGTGGGTGCTGAGTGCATGAACACCACCAGGTCCTATCAACCCAATAAGGTGTACTTTTTTATTGTTTTCTTTTGCATATGAATATGCCTTGGTAATTTGAGGGTTTTCCCATAATGATTTGTCCCTGATTGCTTTGGTGATTTTTACCATGTCCTGGTATAAGACTCTGCCTGCTCCAATATTTAAGTGGCCAACCTCAGAGTTTCCCATCTGCCCATCAGGCAACCCTACATCTTCACCTGAAGTAAGTAATTGGGAATTTGGATATTCCTCCAATAAAGAATCCATATATGGTGTAGGTGCAGTAGCAATAATATCCCTGTCTGTTCCATCTCCAATTCCCCATCCATCAAGAATCATTAAGAGCGTTTTTTTTATATTTGGCATAATCTGTTTTATTTTAAAATAATTAATAAAAGAACCTTCCATTTAAAGGTTAGGGACAAAAATATCTTTTTTAAAGAAGCTGAAGAAATGAAAATGTATATGGCAAGATTGAATTAACGAATATTTATTAGTTCATCATTACCCTGCCCATAGGTAAAGAATGAGATTCCAAAAGCCAATGTTTTAATACTAAATACCATCAGGTTGGCAAGGTTACAACCTGTTATTTACTATGTTATTGTATATAGAGCCAAATTGTATCCTCACACCAATTGCAGCACTTACCTCAAAGGTAGAAGGCAACTGTACCTTATTCAATAAAATGTCCTCCAAAGAGGCATCACCTTTTGGGAGGTAAATCTGATCGTGTATGTTTTCAACCCTGAAATCAAAATTGACAGAGAAACCCCTTACTATCCTCACAGATAGGTCAGTATCAAAAGTTATCCTGTTTTTGCTGAAATCATGCAGGTAATTAGTGGCATCAAGCCCAGCCTCAATCTCGCCCCAGGTTTGTACTATTTGCAAATTCAATTTTAGGGTATGCTCCCAAAGCCCCTCCTGCAATTTCCCATAAATGGATTCTTCATAATATTTTTTCCATTCAGGGCCTATATAATAGGCAATGGTAAATACCTTCCTGTCAGAAATATCCCAGGGGAAAATGTTGTATTCAATAGCAGGTTTAAATGAAATAGAATAAACAGTATTCCTGTAATTGCTATTGTAGTAACTACTAAACGCCCCTGCAGACCATCTTGGTGAAAGGCTGTTAACAATGCTTGAAGAGACAAAGTTGGAAATATTCTCAGAGCGGTATTTTTCCCCATCATTGGTATACTCCCTGGTTCGTACTGACATGCGTGCAGCATTCCTGAATTTCCAGTCTTCAGTTACTTTATCAGCCCTTAAATAGTAAAGGTAATTGAATGTTTTGCGGCTTTCTTCCAGGTCAATACTTCCATTAAAATCGCCGCGGAATGTCCAGTTTCTCCATGGGTCAGTAAGAGGCAATTCATTTGAATCATCATCTTTTTTATACCTGATGGCCATCCTTCTGGCAATATCTGTTTCATTAACTATTGGCATTAAGCCCATAGTCAGTGCATCTATGATTATTTTCCGTAATTCTTCCTGGGTATTGTCGGGTGAAGAGCTGCATGTTAATGTAAAATCCCCAATGTTTTCAAATGATTTGTTGTTAAACATCAGTGAATAAACTTTTCCACCACCACCATTTATTCGTTGGGTAATAATAATATGCACATCAGAAACTGTTGGCTCGTTTACAAAATCAACAAATCGCATATTCCTGCGCATATAATCAAAATCCAGCCTAACCCCTTCAATAAATATTTTAGGCTTATTTTTTAATTTATCATATGACTTAAAAGCTGAAATATTAGATTTAGTATCACTGCTCCCAGCTATGGAAGGGAATGATAAAATACAGATGAAATAGAGAAAAAGAAAGTATTTAAAAGCCATTGGGTAATTCTTTTTGGTTTAAGCCTGAGTTCAATAATGGAAGTATACTGTTTTAAAAATATTTCTGGGAATGGACTTTCCAAAACACAGTAATTTTAAAATTAGCAGTTAAAAATAACCAATAGCCTTTTAAAAGTTGTATGAAATACATCCATTAGGAAATCATTAACAAAATTTATTTGGGTAAATCTGCTATTTTTACATAAAAAAGCGAAAATTGGCTAAACAGGAAAGGGGCAAAAAGAAACGTGGGGCTGCAGGTCACCATAGAAAATTTGGAGAAGATTTTCTTTTAGGGAATAGGTCAAAAGATGGTGTTACTGAATTACCCAGTGGGATTCAATATAAAGTTTTAGATGAATCATCAGGGCGTAACCCTGGATTGTATGATAATGTTATAATCCACCAGAGGGCAATGCTTTTAGATGGGAAAATCCTGGAAGATACCTATAAGCAAAACCAACCTGTTGAGGTAAAAATAGAAGAATTAATTGAAGGCTTACGAGAAGGTTTACAACTGATGAAAGTAGGCGGTAGGTATAAATTCTGGATACCACCAGAACTTGGTTGGGGGAGGAAAGGTTCCAGCCAAAAAATCCCTCCTTTTGCTGTGCTAACATTTGATATTCGTTTGATAGAAATTTTATAAAACTGCAGTGGAATTGAAATGGAACTTTCAATTGAAATAAAGGCTCTACTTTTTAAAAAGTGTGAAGAATACATTGAATCAAGGATAGCTACTTCAAAATCAGCCTTGGATGCTATTAAGGAGTCAGGACAAGGTGACATTAAAAGCAGTGCTGGTGATAAGTTTGAGACAGAGGTTGCCATGAGGCACCTTGAACAGGAAAAGTATTCAAAACAGTTATCAGGAGCTTTAAAACTTAAAAAGGTTTTACCCCTGTTGAACCCTGATAAAGAAACAAAAACTGTTGGATTAGGCAGCCTGGTTATTACAAGCAATGGAAATTTCTATATTTCAATTAGTGCAGGGAAAATTGTTTTAGATGGGTCAACCTATTTTGCCCTTTCTGGGGCATCACCAGTGGCAAAAATGCTTGCAGGCAATAAAGCTGGAGATACTGTTCAGATAAACAACAAGCCAGTTATCATTATTCAGGTTGTGTAGGCATTGATTATCAACTTTTTATGTTAACTGTTTGTTATAGCAGAAATTATAAATATTTGTGTTATGGGAAACAGGAAAGTAGGAATTATTGGTTCAGGAGCAGTAGGGCAAGCCCTTGCAGTGGGGTTTAAAAAGTATGGTTTTGATGTTAAAATAAGAAGCAGGGATGTTTCCAAATTACAGGACTTTGGTAAAGAGCATGAAATAGGGGTAGGCACATTTGATGAAATAGCAAAACATGGAGATATTATGGTGTTGGCTGTGAAAGGGATTTTTGCCAAAGATGCTTTGTTGTTGGCAGGGAAAGAAAACATTAGGGATAAAATCATTATTGATACAACCAACCCCATCAATGATATGCCAGGTGTTAGTGGGGTTATCCCTTACTTTACTGAACAAAATGCTTCACTAATGGAATACCTTCTGGCAGAATACAAAGAAGCTAACTTTGTGAAAGCATTTAGTTGTGTGGGCAGTGCTTTTATGGTTGACCCAAATTTTGAGGAAGGGAAACCCAGCATGTTTATTTGTGGAAACAATAGCCATGCAAAAGCTGAGGTAGCTTCTATATTGTATACATTTGGCTGGGAAGTTGAGGATATGGGGGTAGCAGAAGCAGCACGTGCCATTGAACCATTGGCCATGTTATGGTGTATTCCAGGTTTTAGGGAAAATAAATGGAACCATGCTTTTAAACTGTTGAAGCATTAAAGCTAAAGTAATACTAAATTGACCACAAAATGCCGCATATAAGCTTATTCTTTTGTGCTTTCTCAGTGTTAAAAAATGAAACCATAGCTGGTGCTATAATTTTTTGCCTGATAAATCAAAAAATAATGATGCATCCAACACGGCATTTTGTAATAAAATTTGGTATAATATAGTTTACAAGATGAATTTTTGGTTGGGTTTAGGTAAATTTACAAAGTGCAATTTTCCTAAAAGTCAACTTAATGAAAACAAGTTTTTGTATTTTTTCCCTGATATGCATTTTGGCTTCCTGCCAGGTACCTACTAAAAAAATATCACAAAAAGTTTTAAAGGTACAATTCGAAGAATTGAAAACTGGGGCAACTTCCAGTTTAAGGGGGTTGCATGTGGTTAGTGGGCAGGTTGTTTGGGCAAGTGGTTCAAAAGGTACATTTCTGGTCACAAAAAATGGAGGAAAAACTTGGAAAGTTGGGCAGGTTCCCGAAATGGAGGAGAATGATTTTAGGAGCATCTATGCCTGGGATGAAAATAAAGCACTACTTTTTGGGATTGGAAACCCTGCTATTGGTTTACTTACTGAAGATGGGGGTAAAACCTGGGAAAAAGTTTTTGAAAAAAATAAGGAAGGGATCTTTTTTAGCAGCATGGAATTTGCTGATGCCCAACATGGGATTGCAGTAAGTGACCCAGTTGAGGAAAAATTTTTCATTATCAAAACACAGGATGGCGGGAAAAACTGGCAGGTACTGGAACAGCTTCCTAAAGCAATGGAAGGGGAAGCCAATTTTGCTGCATCCAATACCTGTATTGAATACCATCCATCAGGGCATATATGGATTGCTACAGGAGGTGCAACAGCCAGGGTGTTTTATTCGACCAATCATGGAGAAAGCTGGGATGTTGCCAACACACCAATTGTTCAAGGAAACCCAACTTCAGGGATTTTTTCTGTGGTATTTCCTGATTCCAAGAATGGGGTAATTACAGGAGGTACATATAATGCTCCAGGATTGGTAAAAGATGTGGCAGCATTTACCACTGATGGTGGAAAAACCTGGAAACTTCCATTAGATATGCCTTCTGGTTTCAGGTCGTGTGTCCAATTTGTTGGTGGTTCAAAGATTGCCATAGCTATGGGTAAAACTGGCTTTGATTATTCTGTAGACAAAGGGCACAGTTGGGTTAAAGGGGAACCTATTGGTTATTATACCATTAGGGCAATACCAGGAAAAATGTCTGGTTTTGCAGCAGGAAGTAATGGGCGAGTGGCAAAATTCACCATTATCCAGGATGATTAAACCTCAAGATTGGGAAACCTAAACATTTAAAATTACTCTTCTGGTGCTACATAATTTTCATTAATAGTTGGGAGTTTTGCATTGGTTGATTGTAACATCCCTTTATATTTTTGCCTTAGCTCATTTAGTTTTTCAGGGTTAGCAGCCGAAAGGTCAGTTGTTTCACCTATGTCATCTTTCAGGTTAAAAAGCTCTTCCTTGTTATCTTCATAATGAATAATGTATTTCCAATTACCACTCCTAATTGCTGACCCAGGTTTCCATGCACTGCCATGGTAATGGGGGAAGTGCCAGAAAAGGTCTCTTCTTGGGGTAGGGGTATCCTCAAAAACAGGCAACAGGCTTATCCCATCTTCAGCCTTATGGCCTATTCCTGCTATATCCATAATGGTTGCAAAGTGGTCCATACTTATTGAAGGAACATCAGATACCTGCCCCTGTGTTTTTATACCAGGGCCTGAAACAATTAAAGGCACACGGATGCCTCCTTCATAACACCAGCCTTTTCCTGCCCTTAATGGCAAATTACAAGTTGGTGAGTTTTTCCTGAACTTTGTTGATAAACCACCATTGTCACTGGTAAAAATAATCCATGTGTTTTCATCCAACCCCTCTTCTTTCAGCATGCTAATTACCCTGCCTACATTCTCATCCATGGCTGCAACCATTGAGGCAAAAGGGGCACTATCCTGAGCAAGCCTTGTCATGCCATCACCTTCTTTCTTAAACCGGGGATACTTAGAACCCAGTTCCGCAAGCTTGGCTTCATATTTTTCAATGTGTTTTTTAGAGGCTTGTATGGGCGTGTGTACAGTATAAAATGAAAGGTACAATAAGAAGGGGTTGTTTTTATTTTCTTTAATAAACTGAAGGCTTTCAGTAGTTAGCCTGTTAGTAAGGTATTCTCCTTCAGGGCCGTCTTTCAGCTTGGGATTTTTATATGGGGAATAGTACCCTCCAGGAGGGTTGCCCTTGTGATGCCCTCCAATATTGATATCAAATCCCTGGTCTTCAGGGAAAAAACCAGTATCTCCCAGGTGCCATTTGCCAATAAAACAGGTTTTATATCCTTTTCCCTTAAGGGCTTCTGCAATAGTGATTTCTTCCAGTGCCAATTCTTCACCATCCTGAGGACCTAAAAGAGGTTTATTTTTTGGGTCAAGCCCGGGAATCCAATCTGTGATATTTACTTTATTGGGATGCTTTCCTGTCATTATACTGGCACGTGTAGGGCTGCACACAGGGTTTGAAGAATATGCATTGGTAAACCTTATCCCACTTTCAGCAAGGCTGTTTATATTGGGTGTTTCATAAAAACTTTCAGGGTTATTGCATTGTACATCAGCCCACCCAAGGTCATCAACCAAAATAAAAACAAAGTTGGGTTGCTGTGTTTTTATGGTACAGCTAATTAGGATTGGGAGTGCCAGGATTAAAAGGATTATTTTCTTCATTAGGACAAAGATTGTTTGGACGCTAAGATAAAAAAGTAAGGGTTTCACCACAAGTGAAACCCTAAGTAAATATGAAAATTTGTGAATGTATTTTATAAAAACTTTTTGGGTTATTACATGGCATAAGTGAAAAGCCCAAAATTTTATTAGATAGGAAGTTTATTTATTAATGTAATTTATACCCCGTATGTTTAACCCACCAAAGCATATAATTTTAACCATTAGTAAACTACAATTCAGTAAAAAATAATCAAAAACATTGACAGTTAAAATTTGATTTATTACCTTACTAATTATTTGTAAAGATGCACTAAATTTTATTAAAAGCATAACAAAGATTCAGTTAAGAAAACACTTTACTAATATTCAAATTTGTAGTTTTAACCTAAAAAGCACCTGAATGAAAAGGATTACATTATATATTAATAATCTTATTTGTGAGTTATATAACAAAAACTAAAGCACAAGAACCGCAAGAGCATGCTATTGTACAAATATCTAAGTGTTATCAAATAGAGTCTGACTGGTGTTATCCTGCATCTGGAGCACGTTGACGGCTAAGACACAACCTAGAATAGTTCAAGAAATACAAGAAATGTTTCCATACGCTTTGAACGGTAATGGGGTTGGATTTTATGAAGCTAAGCAATATGGTCGTGAGCAATTACTTTTGACATATATTGAAAGCACAAATGGGGGCAGGTTCTTATGGCATTAGAGGGTGGTTATCCTGTAATATGGTTTCAATCTACAGGCTCTGACGCCCATGCAGTGGTAATCTATGAAATTTTTTATTTCCCTGATGTCTCATTAGTTAATTACTTTGATCCGGAACTTGGAGAAAATTCCACTTATTTTTGTGATTTTCAATATATTCAATCTTATTAATAAATAAAATTATTTAATAATGAAAATAGGAGCTTTTTTTATTTTAATCATGGTGTTTGTGTCCTGCAGCAATAGTTCAGAGGATAGGGAAAACCAATTAAAAGATTTAGAATTAAATGAATTTGTGGATGAATACCAAATGAATCATTTAGTAGATCAATTTCTCCAGTTTATAAAAGATCGGAAATGGTGGATAATTGTTAAGGATTATAATCTTGGAGATAAAACTCAGGATAAAAGCCTAGCTTTTAATGAAGATAAATGGGATAAAATAAGTTGGGAAATTTTTCTTCCAGTTTATAAACTTCATCAGGCAAAGTTGGAGAGTGTTGATATGATAGAAAATCCGAAAGATTACCTATTATATGATCCTAATAGTTTTCATCTGGGTGGATATTACAATAATAAGCCAATAATATATTTTATGGTAACTAAATCTGGCGATCAAAAATTTCCTTTTAAATTCACAGCTCCATTATCTTATCGAACGGGTGATTTTTTTAATATTATTAAAAGAAATGCTAAAAGAAAACTATTTGTATTAAATATTGGATCAGGACTACATTATGGATTTATTGAGGATGATAAATTAAATGTATTATCATATCAATATGTAAATAATATTAATACACTTGAAACAAAGAAAATGGCTCAGCATGAAATAATAGAGTTTTTTAAATCGGAGAAAAAATTTATTGAAAGCGATAGGGGAGAGACGAGAATAAGATAAGCTTATATCAAAGTAAGGGCTTCACTCAAGTGAAACCCTTACTAAATATTGTAATTCCTAAAATTACTTGTTCATTTCAGCAAAGTATTTATAGAATAGGGGGATGGTTTTGATACCATTAAAGAATTGCTCCAAAGGGTAATTTTCATTAGGTGAATGGATGGCATCTGATTCAAGCCCAAACCCCATTAATACTGATTTTACACCCAGCACTTCTTCAAAAGTTGAAATTATTGGGATACTGCCACCTGACCTAACTGGTACTGGGCGTTTACCAAACACATCAGTATAGGCTTTTTCAGCAGCCTGGTATGCAGGTATACCAATTGGGCAAACATACCCCTGCCCACCATGCAATGAGGTAACTTCAACCTTCACTGGCTTAGGGGCTATTGATTCAAAATGTTCTTTGAACAACTGGGCAATTTTCTCATGGTCCTGGTTAGGTACCAGGCGTGAGGATACTTTTGCAAATGCTTTTGAAGGCAATACAGTTTTTGCCCCTTCTCCAGTATACCCTCCCCAAATACCACACACATCAAATGATGGGCGGATGCCTGTCCTCTCTGATGGAGAATAACCTTTTTCTCCAGCCAGTTCTTCCACATCAATGGCTTTTTTATATTCTTCTTCATTGAAAGGGGCTTTTGCCAATAACTCCCTCTCTTCTGATGAAACTTCCAGTACATCATCATAAAAACCAGGGATGGTAACCTTGCCATTTTCATCTACCATTTGGTTGATCATATTGCAAAGTACATTGATTGGGTTGGCAACAGTGCCTCCAAATAACCCCGAGTGTAAATCTTTATTGGGTCCAGTTACTTCAACCTGCCAATAAGCTAATCCCCTTAGCCCAGTTGTAATGGAAGGGATGTCAGGTGCAATCATGGATGTATCAGAAACCAGGATCACATCACTTTTCAGCATTTCCTTGTTTTGCTCACACCATTTCCCAAGGTTTGGCGAGCCAATTTCTTCTTCACCCTCAATCATAAATTTCACATTACAAGGGAGGGTATTGGTTTTTACCATCAACTCAAATGCTTTGGCATGCATCATGCCTTGCCCTTTGTCATCATCAGCACCACGTGCCCAAATTTTCCCATCCCTTATTTCTGGTTCAAAAGGTGGGGTAGTCCACAAATCAAGTGGGTCAACTGGCATCACATCCATGTGTGAATACACCATTACTGTTGGTAGTGATGGGTCTATGATTTTTTCTCCATAAGTAACAGGGTTGCCTTCTGTTTCAAATATTTCAGCTTTATCAGCCCCAGCTTCAAGGAGGGTTTTCTTCCAATATTCAGCAGCTTTGTACATATCTCCCTTGTGTTCAGACAAAGAACTGATGGAAGGGATTTTTATCAGCCCAAATAATTCATCCAGAAACCTTTCCTTATTCTCCTCAATGTAATTGTTAATGTAATCCATGATCTTTTCTATTAATGCATTTTTTTCAAACAAGAAAAATAGGGTTTCTTAAAGGAAATAAAAAGGATTTTTGGAAATATGTAAAGGTAAAGTTTCTTCAAAGGAGGGATCAATATGCCAAATTAGGTGATACCTAACCCTTAAAGGGGTTTTACATTTTAGGGTATAACTTTTTTATAGATATTATATCCTTATGGGATAAATTTTATGTACAAATGAGTAAACACCCATTTTTGCCAGGGAAAGGCAACCTATTTATTTTAAAAAATGCAAATAAAAAAGGCATCTGCCAGATGGCAAATGCCTTTTCTGTGTAATACAGAATATGATTGATTATTCTACAATAGCTTTGAATTTTGGGTCAGCAAAATATTTGGCAAAGTTCATGTCTTTGGCAGCTTTTGCTTTTAATTTAGGATTCATTTCAACAGCTTTTGTAAGGCTTCCAAACAGCAATGTTTCTTTTGCAGTCCTTGCACCTATAATAGCTTTAAAGTACTCTTTCATGAAACATTTTGGGTTGTCAAAATTCTCCAGGTCTTTTAAAGCACCATTATTGTCACCTGTTAATATTTTAGCTAATGCAGTGTTAAAGTCAGCATGATTTTTGAAATACCTTACAGCTTGGTCATAATTGGCTTTTTTCACGCTAACCATACCTAAGTTGTAATTTACCTCATTGCCAGCACCTGCAGCTGCACCAAACAGTTCTTCTGCTTTTTGTACATTGCCTTCAAACAGTGCAACAGCACCCAGGTTATTTTTAATGATTGGCTCATTGTTGTTTAACTTTTCAGCTTTCTCAAACAGAGGTTTAGCCTGGTCAAATTTGAACTGCATTGCCAATACCAAACCAGCATTGTTTGGTCCCCTCCAGTCTTTAGGGTACACTTTTGAGAACGAGTTGTAAATAGCCAGTTTTTTGTTTAGGTCTTCAGTTAAAGTGGCTGCATATAACAGTTCAGCTGGGTTTAATGAAGCTGGGTCAGAGTCAGCCAAAGCTGCAATCTCTTCATCAGTTTTACCAATCAGGTCAATGCTGGTAATAATTTTAGCCCTTCTTAACCTTGGCAGGATATCTTCAGCAACATCAGTGAAAGCAGCTGAAAGGTTTTTGATTTCGCGTTCGCGCACTTCAGGGTCACTGTACATTGAAAGAACCCTTAAAATAAGCTCCTTATCCTGGATGTTTGATTTTTCCATTAGCTCTTTAAACCCATCCCAGTCTTCAGGTGTGTATTTAGCTTTCAGGTTGGTATCAACACCAGCATCTTTTAATTCTTTATTCAGGTATTTTGTTGATGATTCCTGGCGGTTTTCAGCAAGGTCAGCATTAAATTCTAATTCCCCATCAGGAGAAGCATATGCTGAAATTTCAACACCTTTTAGTTTTTTGCGTTCTGCATCAAAAGCTTCTTTAGTGTAATCTTTGATTTTACTAACATCTTCAGAAAGTTTTTCTTCCCTGCTCAAATAAGCACTGTTGATCAGGTAATGGATGTCTGCCATCATTTCATCAGGGACAATCCTTTGGAAAACGTCAATATTTGGGTCATATTTCCCAGTTGTGTTTGCTTCCCTAACAACACCCAATATAGGTTTTGGGAAATTTACAAGCAGGGTGCTTGTTGCATCAACACCATCAGCAATTTTTATAGGGTCAAAGTCTAATGTTTTTGTTCCTTTTGATGCTTTAATCCTCAACTCAAGGTCAGAAACACTCATGGCATCATCATACCCAATGTTGTCCTTGTAGCTGAAATTGCCACCATTATCAAAACTAATCACTTTGCTATTAGCCTCTACTTTTTCTCCTTGTAAAGTAACAGGTCCATAAGCAGTCTCTCCTCCCTCATATTTCAAAACAGGGGTAGCAACAATTGTTGCTTTTTTATTGAAATACTTTGCAGGAAATTTCCCGTCAATTGCCACATCTACTTTCCCTTCATGGGCTTCCAGTACCTCAGGTGCAACATTAAATTGTATTTGGCCAGCATTCTTTTTCATTTTTTGCAGTCCAGCACATCCTGAGAAAAGTATTGCAACCAATGCAACTACAGTTAAAGGTATTAAGTTGAATCTTTTCATAATGAACAGTAATTTAAAATATTGATTTTTGTCAATTCCAGTCTTAAGCACACAAAAATAATAAAGCTTTTCTTTAAAAAAAGAGATTGAAATGGAAAATCCTACAAAATTACCCTATTTAGGCCCAGTTTATAATCACTTTGGAATATGGCCTGTTTTACAAGGGTATAATGTGATTCACTATTAACAAAATCAATATTATTTGTGTCAAGAATCAGGACAGGGAATTGGGTGATCTGCCTTAGGTAGTCAATATAACCCTGCCTTATTTTTTCAAGGTATTCAGGGGTTATGTGTTGTTCATAATCTCGCCCCCTTTTTTCTATGTTTTCTAGCAGATGTTCAATATCTAAATGTAGGTATACATAAAGGTCAGGTTTTGGCATGGTTTCAAAAATGATTGAAAAAATTCTTCTAAACAGGTTGTATTCATCTTTTTGAAGGGTATTCCTAGCAAAAATGGCAGACTTTGAAAAATAGTAATCAGCAACCAGCAATGAATGGAACAGGTCAAGGTTAAAGACTTCTTTTTTTATTTGGTTATACCTATCAGCAAGGAATGAAAGTTCAAGTGGGAAAGAATATTTCTCCTGGTTTTCATAAAACTTTGGCAGGAAAGGGTTATCAGCAAACTGCTCTAACACAAGCTTTGCATTAAACTCCTGGCTTAATTTAGTAGCCAGGGTTGTTTTGCCAGAACCAATATTTCCTTCAATAACTAAAAATCGAATATCCATGCTAAAAAAATTCCCGGAAGAAGGTCATTCCCAGGAATTCAAATTTAGCATTTTTTATTGAAAAAAGAGTTGTAAATCCTTATGGATTCATTCCTAAATGATAGAAAGTGAAAGCCCATAAATCAGTATACTCTTCAATAATTTTTTCAGTTGGTTTTCCACCACCATGCCCTGCTTTTGTTTCAATCCTGACAAGCACAGGCAGTTTGCCACCATTTAGTTCCTGGAGCCTGGCCATGTATTTGAAAGTGTGGGCAGGAACTACCCTGTCATCATGGTCAGCAGTGGTGGCCAGCACAGCAGGGTATTGGCCTCCTTCAATAATGTTGTGGTAGGGTGAATATTGATAAAGGTATTCAAACATTTCTTTGCTGTCTTCACTAGTCCCATAGTCACCAGCCCAGGCCCAACCTATAGTAAATTTGTGGTATCTGAGCATATCCATAACTCCCACAGCAGGGATGGCAACTTTGAATAAATCAGGCCTTTGGTTGATAACAGCCCCAACCAGCAACCCACCATTTGACCCACCCATTATGGCAAGTTTTGAAGGTGAAGTATACTTTTCAGCAACTAGGTATTCAGCAGCAACTATAAAATCATCAAATACATTTTGCTTTTGCAGCTTTGTGCCACTTTTGTGCCATTTTTCCCCATATTCTCCACCACCTCTGATGTTGGCAAGGGCAAAAATACCACCTGTTTCAACAAAATTCAGGCGTGTAATTGAAAAAGATGGAGTTAGGCTGACATTAAATCCTCCATAAGCATACAATAAAACCGGGTTTTTACCATCCATTTTTATCCCCTTTTTATGGAATAGGAACATGGGCACTTTAGTGCCATCCTTGCTTTCATAGAAAACCTGGTTTACCTCAAATTCATCAGGGTTGAATTTTATCTCAGGGCGGAAATGCAGGTTGGTTTCTTTGGTTTCAAAATTGTACCTGTAGATTTCCCCTGGGGTGTTAAATGAAGTATAGCTGTAAAATGCTTCCATTTCCTTCTTTTTCCCATAAAAAGAGCCAACACTGCCTATGCCAGGAAGGTCAATTTCATAATCAAAGCTGCCATCAACATTATATATCTCCACAATGCTGTGGGCATCTTTCATGTATTCAGTTACAATTTTACCACCTGCCAGGTTAGCATAGCTTAAAACATTTTCTTTTTCAGGGATCAATACTTCCCAGTTGCTTTCTTCTGGTTTGTCAATGTTTATCTTTAACAACCTGTATTTGGGTGCCTGGTAATTTGTGTGTACAAATAGGTTTCCATCAATGTTATCAACAATTGAAAATTCATATTCAAAACTTTCCATGAGTGGAATAAAACCTGATCCTTTTTTTGACAAATCTTTTATTGAAACAGCATTTCCATTAGATGCTTCCATTTTAGCCAATATCATAAAACGTTTGTCATCAGTCATGCCCATCCCAAACAATCGTTTTGGGTTTTCAGGTTCTTCATAAAGCAGTTTGTCATCTTCCTGGGGAGTTCCCAGTTTGTGGTACATTACTTTCTGGTTTTCATTTGATTTTTGCAGTTCATCACCTTCATCAGGAGCATCATAAGCACTGTAAATGAATCCATTGTCATACCATGAAACACCTGAGAATTTTACCCATTTAATATGGTCTTCAAGCATTTCTCCTGTTTCAATATCTTTTACAAACACTTCATTCCAGTCAGAACCTGAACGGGCAATCTGATATACCAGGTATTTCCCATCTGGTGATATTTCAATACCTGACAAGGCTACTGTGCCATCTTCTGAGAGGGTATTGGGATCTAGTAAAATTTTGGGTTCAGCATCCAGGGTTTCAGCAGTAAAAAGTACATCCTGGTTTTGAAGCCCATCATTTTTGAAGAAGAAGTATTTGCCAGCCTCTTTAAATGGGGTGGATGTTTTTGGGTAGTTCCACAGTTCAGTCAACCTGGTATTGATTTTGTCGCGGTTTGGGAGCTTGTTTAAATAACCAAATGTAACCTCATTCTGGGCTTTTACCCATTCAGCAGTTTCTTCTGAGTTATCATCTTCAAGCCAACGATATGGGTCTTCTACTTCTGTTTCAAAATAAGTGTCTTGAACATTCTCTTTTCTTGATTCTGGATATTCCATTTTTGTCTGGGTTGTGCATGTAGTGAATAATATTGCAGCGAACAAATAAACAAGTAGTTTTTTCATAAGTGGTAAATTTTATTAAGTAAGCAGATAAGATACAGTTTTTTAAATTCATAAATCATGATGAATTTTAGCTAATTGATTTGTATCACATTAACCTATTTTCATTACGGATTTTTTTGTCTTTTCTTGTCCCAACCATATTTCCTGACAGTATCCCAATAATAAACCCAACTACAAAAGTGATGAAATCACTTGAAGGATAAAACTTATAAACCAAAAACCCCAGTATTAACCCCAGGACTGTACCTACAGAAGAATATAAGTAAGTGTAGTAATATGGTGGGTAGAAATCATGCTCCTTTCTCATATGGGTTGATAACATGCTGATAAGCCCGTCATATTCCCTCCTGGATTTTCCGGGAACCTGGATGGCTTCATCAATTTTTTCAACAACTGCTTCAATGTCAATTTTATAGGAAGCACACCTTGGGCATTTGGTTGAGAATTCCCCTGTCCGCGTAACATTACGCAAAAATTCTTCAATCCTGAAAAACCTCAAATCACGTTCTTTGGTATCTGAGAGCTTTTCTTTTACCTTTGATTTTAATCCATTAGCCCAATCTCCCATAATTGGTAGAATTTTGTTTTGTGATTATCAAACGAACTTAATACCTGAAAGGTTTAAATAAAAAAACCGTTCAAAATTTTGAACGGTTTGTATGTTTTTTTACCTGTTATCTCTTCTAGGAGGCCTTCTTCTGTCATCATTCCTCCTGTAGCCCCTATTATCATTATTCCTTTTTGGCGGGCGTTCTACATATCCTTCAGGTTTTGGAAGAAGTACTTTCCTTGAAAGTTTTAATTTTCCTGTCCTGTCTTCAACTCCAATTAACTTAACTTCAACTTCATCACCTTCTTTGAATATGCCTTCAGCAGAGTCTACCCTTTCCCATGCAATTTCTGAGATATGCAATAACCCTTCTTTGCCAGGAAGTATTTCAATAAATGCTCCAAATGAAACAATTGATTTTACTTTTCCTTTATATACTTCTCCAACTTCAGGAACTGCAATAATTCCCCTGATAATTGCTTTTGCAGCTTCAATGGCATTTGCATCAGGTGCAGATATTTCTACAAGGCCAACATTTTCTACTTCTTCAATAACAATTACAGTACCTGTATCTTCCTGCATTTGCTGGATAACTTTTCCTCCAGGTCCAATAATTGCCCCAATTGAATCTTTTGGGACTTCAATGGTTTCAATCCTTGGCACATTGGGTTTGAAGTCTTCTCTTGGTTCAGGGATGGTTTCTAGCATTTTACTTAAAATGTGGAGGCGCCCCTCTTTTGCTTGTTGTAAGGCTTGTGAAAGTACTTCATAGGATAACCCATCCACTTTTATATCCATCTGGGTAGCTGTGATTCCATCAGCAGTACCAGTTACTTTAAAGTCCATATCTCCAAGGTGGTCTTCATCTCCAAGTATATCAGAAAGGACAGCAAACTTATCTGAGTCCTTATCAGTGATCAATCCCATAGCAATTCCTGATACAGGCTTTTTAATTTTTGCACCTGAATCCATAAGCCCCATAGATCCTGCACAAACAGTAGCCATTGATGAAGAACCATTTGATTCAAGGATGTCAGATACAATCCTGACAATGTATGGGAAATCTTCAGGGATCATCCTTTTTAACGCCCTGTGAGCAAGGTTCCCATGGCCAATTTCTCGCCTGCTGGTTCCCCTTGGTGTTTTTGCATCACCCACACAAAATGGTGGGAAGTTATAATGAAGGAGGAATTTTTCAGTTCCCTGGAATGTTACATTGTCAATCTTTTTTTCATCCATTTTTGTGCCCAGGGTTACAGTAGTTAATGACTGTGTTTCTCCCCTGGTAAAAATTGCAGAACCATGAGCTCCAGGAAGGTAATCAACTTCTCCCCATATATTGCGGATTTCATCTGTTGCCCTACCATCAAGGCGGATTCCTTCATCAAGGATCATGCGCCTCATGGCTTCTCCTTCTACCTCATGATAATATCTCCTGATCAGGTTTTCGTTAAGGACCAGGTCAATTTCTTCATTTTCAGCATTTGCTTCAATGTATGCTTCAACATACTCATCAACAATGGTTTTAAACCCTTCTAAACGTTCTTGCTTATTGGAAACCAGTTTCCTGGCATGGTCATAACATTTCTGATAAAGGTCTTCTTTTACCTTGGCTTTTAGCTCTTCATCATTATTTTCATGTGAGTAATCACGTTTGCTGATAGCAAGCTCGGCTATTAACTCCTCCTGAGCCTTGCAATGGATCTTAATTTCTTCGTGTGCAATTTTTATGGCTTCAAGCATTACCTCTTCAGAAACTTCTTCCATCTCTCCCTCGACCATCATAATGTTATCAGAAGATGCACCAACAATGATATCCAAATCTGCATCTTGTAATTGGGTATACCCAGGATTGACAATAAATTCTCCATTGATGCGTGCTACCCTTACTTCAGAAATTGGGCACTCAAAAGGGATATCAGAAACAGAAATTGCAGCAGAAGCAGCTAAGCCAGCCAAAGCATCAGGCATTGATTCTTTATCTGCTGAAATCAATGAGATCATTACTGCAGTTTCTGCATGGTAGTCTTCAGGGAAAAGAGGCCTAAGTGCCCTGTCAACTAAACGGGCAACAAGGATTTCCTCATCAGAAGGACGTCCTTCCCTCTTTAAGAAACCTCCAGGGAACCTTCCTGCAGCTGAAAACTTTTCGCGGTAATCAACTGAAAGAGGCATAAAATCTACATCTTCTCTAGCTTCTTTAGCAGAAACTACAGTGGCTAATAACATGGTGTCACCCATTCGAACAACAACTGAACCATCTGCCTGTTTTGCAAGTTTACCTGTTTCAATGGTAATTGTACGGCCATCTTGTAGCTCAATTGTTTTAATAATTTCGTTTACCATAATGTTTTAAAATTGAATTTTGTATTTAATAAAAATGGGTGGTGAGGAATTTGGTGTAATTTACGAAAAAGAAAAGGCAATATCAAGCATTGCCTTTTCCTAAAATATTTTTACTTACGTAATCCGAGTTCTTTAATAATTGCACGGTAACGTTCAATGTCTTTTCTTTTGAGATAGTCAAGTAAGCTGCGACGCTTCCCGACCAGTTTAATTAAAGCACGACGTGTACTGTGGTCTTTTGTATTGGTTTTTAAATGTTCTGTGAGGTGGTTAATCCTATAAGTGAATAATCCAATTTGCCCTTCTGCAGAACCAGTGTCTTGTCCATCCTTGCCATGTTTGGCAAAAATCTCTTTTTTCTTTTCTCCTGTTAAATACATATTTTAATTAACTTGGTTATACAATATTTAAGTTGCAGCATTGCTTTCAATAACCACCACTTAAAATTAATTTCTCCAAAATCTGCGCAAAAATAGGTAAATTCCTTTGATTAACAAATGTATTCTGTTTTAATTGTTGCTTAAAAGGTTGGAGGATAGAAAGATTAAGCCATTTCATTCAATTTATTAGCCCGTTCATAATTTTTCTAACTAACATAATTTATTTTAATATGTAGGTTAGAGTAGTGCATAAGAAAAATCGATTGCTTGGTTAAATACATTAGATTTTGGGTGCTTACAGTTGTGTTTGTTTCAACTTTGGTTTGTTCTCAGTATTTGTTTGGAAGGCTTATGATATAGGATATTTTGGACAAAGTAGTTATTATCTTTCACAAAATCAAATAGTTGTATAAATCTTGATTTAGCTCAAATTATTTGGAAACATTTTAAATTGACACGCTTAAAGGTTTGAAATAAGCTATCTTAACTGAAAATTATATATTTGGTGGTTGGTCAATTGGAAATAGAAACTGCGGCGTATCAACACAGGAGTTTTTTTGAGACATGGTTACTCAAAAAATCGTTATGTTAATCCACTTATTTTTTGAAATTATGAGCCTGATAACTTGGGCTTAGTATGATATTGATCTAAAGTATAAGATAGGTCAAGTTTTTTCAATCTTAAAAAAGGGTGCTGATTAAGGCACCCTTTTGTTTTTATCTGTGGTAGTTATTGAAAAAGCAACTACTTATACTCCACTAAAGGAAACATTGTTGAAGAGTAATGAAGGTGTTAGCCAGGAAGAGTTTTTATGCACATCTGAGCCAACACCAGAAAGGTTCATCCATAATTCTTTCATGTTGCCCGTGATATTCATTTCAGATACAGGCTTGACGAATTCCCCTTTTTCAATTAAGAACCCTTCAACACCAAAAGAAAAATCGCCTGTTGACCCATTGCAGTTACCTCCATTGAAGCCAGTTACAAAAATCCCTTTATCAATGGATTTTATCAATTCTTTTAAATCTTTGCTACCCGGTTTGAATACCAGGTTAGATGTGCTTCCAGATGTTGGTTCCATTTCCAGCTTTTTGCCATAATAAGTATCAATAAAATAGGTTTTCAATACCCCATTTTCAACAACAGGACGTTTTTTAGATGCTATCCCTTCTTCATCAAAGAGCCTTGAGCCATATCCGGATATAATGAATGGGTCATCTGTTATGGTTAATTTATCAGAAGCTATTTTTTCATCCAGTTTGTCAATAAGGAATGAATTTTTTTGTTGTATTGCTGAACCATTCAATGCAGTAATTATAGGTCCTAAAAGCCTCCCAACTGACCTGTTTTCTAATAACATTGGCATATTGCCTGATTCAACTTTTTCTTGCCCCAGTTTTTTTATGGCACGCTTTAATGCAGTAGTGCCAATTTCTTTGGTTTTTAATTTATCAAAGAACAATGCACTTTCACTCCAGCCGGCACTTGGCCTGGCATCGCCTCCTTTGACTGATACTGAAGCATATATCCCGAAATAACTGTTTGCAGTATCTCCCTCAAAGCCATTGCTGGTTACCATCACAGTTCCATCCATGCCATCATAATAGCTTGCAGAAACAGAAATAATCCTTTCATCTTTCCCTAAAGCTTCTTTTTCAACAGCAAAAGCAAGGTCAATTTTCTTCTGTGGTTCTATGTTTTCAATTGAATCGTCCATTGTTTTCAGGTCATCACCTTTGCCTTTGAAATATAATGAGGGGTCGGGTAGGGTCCTGAATTCATCTTCTGAAAGGAACTTTGTCCCTTCAATTGCTTCAGATATAAATCGTTCCAGTTCTTTCTGGTTCAAGCGGTTTGTAGAATGGGATGAATATTTTTTATCAACAAACAGGCGGATAGATAAATTGCTTTGGTTAGCTTGTTCCAGTTTGTCAATTTTTTCTTCCCTGACTTCTATGCTGCTACTCCAACTGTTTGAAATAGAAACACTGGCCTCCTGGGCACCATTGTTAAGCGCATATTCCATTGCCCATTTGGCGAGTTTGTATTTTTCTTGTTTTGTCATGATTTTCTTTTTTGCGTTCAATTATTAAAATCAGGCATTGGTGCCGCCAACAGTTAACTTTTTAACCAATACAGTAGGCAAACCACATGTAACAGGGCATGCTTGCCCACTCTTGCCACAAGTCCAGGTCCCATTATCAATTTTGAAATCAGATGCAGCCATTGAAATATCTGCAAGTGCTTGTGGTCCATTGCCAATTATATTAATGTCTTTAATTGGTTGGGTCAATTTCCCTTTTTCAATCAAGTAGCCCGATTTTACAAAGAATGTAAAATCGCCAGCCCCAATTTTAACCTCGCCATTGCTGAAATTATCAACATAAACACCATAATCAACATTCTGTATAATATCATCTTTTGATGCACTTCCATTTTCCATATAGGTGGCTCTCATCCTTGGAAGTGGGACGTGCCTAAATGACTCCCTGCGCCCATTTCCTGTTGGGTCGACCTGATAGAAGTTGGCACTTATGCGGTCGTGTATATAACTATTTAATATGCCATCCTTAACTAAGTAGGTTTTTTGTGACTCATTTCCTTCATCATCAATATTTATAGAACCCCTGTTGTTTGGAAGTGTCCCATCATCAATAACATTTACAAAACTTTCAGCAACTTTTTTCCCCATTTTATCACTGAATATGGAAGTTCCTTTCCTGTTGAAATCAGCTTCAAAAGTGTGCCCAATTGCTTCATGAAGAAGGATCCCTGACCCTCCTGCCCCCATAACAACAGGCATCTCGCCTGCTTTTGGTTTTGTTGCTTTGAAAAGGATATTTGTTTTGTCTACTGCCTCTTGTGCAAGAAGGTCAACAATCCCTTCATTTAAAAACTCAAACCCTTTACGGAACGACCTTGCAGCATATGCATTTTCAATTTGCCCATCTTTTTCCATTATACAAACAACACCAAACCTTACCATTGGCCTGTAATCATAGCTGAGTTTGCCCTCTGAATTATAGAAAAGTACTATTGAAGTTTCATCACTCAGAAAAGCATTTACCTTAATTACTTTTTCATCAAGGGCAAAAACTTTATCATTTATTTTCTGAACAAATGGGACTTTATCTTTTACAGAAATATCTTCCCACTTTTTGTTTATCTTATAAAAATCAGCAGGAATTTTTTCGGTAAAAGGAGCAGTAGAGTAGGAACTATTGCTGTTTGCAATACTGGCTGCCAATTTGGCTGCATTCAACATAGCATTTGGTGTAATTGTTTCAGAATATGCAAAACCCGTTTGGTCGCCTTTCAATACCCTAATACCTACCCCAAAATCAATATTGGATGAAGCACGATTTACTTTTCCATCCTGCAATGCTAAACTATTAGTCGTTTTGTGTTCAAAAAAGAGGTCTGCATAATTGCCTCCTTTTGACATGGCTGCTCCAATAACTTTTTGAAGCATTTCAGTTGATACCTCAAAGTGGTCCAAATATCCTTTCACATCTAAAGAAATTTGATTTCCCTGGCACGATTGCATAAATGGAGGAAGCAACACACTTCCTGCAACTGCAGTGCCACTTGTTTTTAAAAAAAGTCGCCTGTTAATATACATTAGTCATAGTGTAAAGTTAGAAAATAGCTTAAATCTTTAGTTTTAAATTATAGAGTATAAATGAGTCTATTCCTTTTTATATGTAAATGCCTTACAAAATAATTACAATATACAGATGAAAAATATAATAATCAGTGGCATATGTCATGCTAACATTGTTTACCTTAAGTTAGGAGCTAATTTAATAAATTATGAATGGATTCAAGTTTTTTGTATTATTCTTTATGGCATGCTTCAATTAGGGGTGTATTGGGAAAAATCATGAAATTTTCTGAAACAGCATCAAAAATATGGTATTTGTTAAGAAAAAAATAAAAAATTATGAACATGTACCCTATTTTTTAGGTGTATTGTTGAAATAATTAATATTTTTGAACACAGACAACAAAAACAAAAAAATAAGTTATGGCAGAATTTAGATTTAAAGCACTGGAAGAAGTATTAAACCGTAAGCCAGTACAGATTGAAAGAGAAGAGAACTTGACTTCTGATTATTATGGGATGTTGGTTTTTGACCAGCCAAAAATGAAGAAGTATTTGTCACGTGAGGCATACAAAGCTGTTATGGATGCTATTGTAAATGGCACTACTATTGACAGGAAGATGGCAGACCAGGTAGCTCAGGGTATGAAATCATGGGCAATGGAAAATGGAGCGACACATTATACCCACTGGTTCCACCCATTAACAGATGGTACAGCTGAAAAGCATGATGCTTTTATTGAACATACCTCAGGTTCAAATGTTGTGGAGGCTTTTTCGGGGAAATTGCTTGCACAGCAAGAACCAGATGCATCTTCATTCCCTAGTGGGGGCATCAGGCAAACATTTGAAGCACGTGGTTATACTGCCTGGGATCCATCTTCACCTGCATTTATTAATGGGACAACACTTACAATCCCTACTATTTTCATTTCTTATACTGGCGAGGCCCTTGACCATAAAACACCATTGCTGAGGGCACTGCATGCAGTTGATAATGCAGCTACAGAGGTGGCACAATATTTTGACAAAAATGTATCAAATGTAAAAGCTAACCTGGGATGGGAACAGGAGTATTTCCTTATTGATGAGGCATTGTATATGGCACGTCCAGACCTTGTGTTAACAGGGCGCACACTGATGGGGCATGCATCATCAAAAGACCAACAGTTGGATGACCACTATTTTAGCTCAATACCTAGCAGGGCAACAGCTTTTATGATCGACCTTGAAAATGAAGCATATAAGCTGGGGATTCCTGTTAAAACACGCCACAATGAGGTTGCCCCAAACCAGTTTGAGTTTGCGCCAATTTTTGAAGAGGTAAACCTCGCTAATGACCATAACCAAATGTTGATGGATTTAATGAAAAAGGTAGCACGTAAACATAAATTCCGTGTACTTTTCCATGAAAAACCATTTTCAGGGATCAATGGTTCAGGGAAACATAATAACTGGTCTTTGACCACTGATACAGGTGTTAACTTGTATTCTCCGGGCAAGAACCCAAAATCAAACCTTCAGTTCCTGACATTTGTAGTGAATACCATGAAAGCTGTTTATGATAACCAGGATCTGTTAAGGGCAAGTATCCTTACAGCTTCAAACTCGCATAGGCTTGGTGCTAATGAAGCACCTCCTTCTATTTTGTCTGTATTCCTTGGGTCAGAAGTATCAAAAATGCTTGACCTGATGGAAGAGGCTGTGGTTGACCGTAAAATGACACCTGATGAAAAGACAGCCTTGAAACTAAATATTGGGCGTATTCCTGAAATTATCCTTGATAATACTGACAGGAACAGGACTTCCCCATTTGCTTTTACAGGAAACAGGTTCGAATTTAGGGCAGTAGGTTCATCTGCCAATAATGCCCCTGCAATGATTGTACTGAACACTATTGTTGCCAAGCAGCTAAAGAATTTCAAAGCTGAAGTTGATAAACTGATTGAATCTGGGGTTAAAAAGGATGAAGCCATTTTCCAGGTATTAAAAGGGCTGATCATTGATTCAAAACCAATCCGTTTTAATGGTGATGGTTATAGTGATGAATGGGTCAAAGAAGCTGCAAGCAGGGGATTAACAAATATTACAAGTGTCCCTGAATCACTATCAGCCTATTTGCGCGATGAGAACAAGAAACTGTTTGAAGAGGTTGGCATATTTAATGAGTCAGAGCTGGAAGGGCGCGTAGAAGTAGAATTTGAAAAGTTCATTATGAAGATACAGATTGAAGCGCGTGTTTTAGGTGACTTGGCCATTAACCATATTGTACCTACAGCAGTGCAGTACCAGACAGTTCTGCTAGAGAATGTGAAAAACCTGAAGCAGGTATTCTCTCAAGAGGAATTTGATGCATTGGCTTCTGCAAGGAAAGAACTGATACGTGAAATTGGGGGGCATATTACATCAATTAAAGCTAAAGTAAAAGAGATGGTTGAGGCACGCAAAAAGGCAAATATTGTTGAGGATGCCATTGAAAAAGCTAAAGTTTATGATGATACTGTGCGCCCATACCTGGACGATATCCGTAGCCATATTGACAAGCTTGAACTGATTGTAGACAATGAGCTATGGCCATTGCCTAAATATAGGGAATTACTGTTTGTAAGATAGGGAAAAGGTATATTTGATTTAAAAGAAAGGGGGTTGTTTTTTTACAACCCCCTTTTACTCTATTTTATTTCTTTATCAATTTTTGAATTAAATTATATTCTCCTGCTTTTACATTTATTAAATATGTGCCGGGTGAATATATGGATAGGTCGATAGTTTCCTTTTTATTTTTAGAGATATTGCTAATAATTTCTTTCCCGTTAATATCAATAATGCTATATTTAAAAGGAAATATATCTCCTTTGTAATCTATTGTAATTTTATTTTTAAACGGATTTGGGAAAACCTCAATTTCTGCTTCAGTTCTTAACATATTGTCTTTGTTAGTTAAAATTTCTCCTTGGGCAAGTATATTTCCTGATTTTAATCCATAAATATTAGTTGAAAAAGATTGCTGACGAAATGTTCCGTAACAATCATAATAGGTCACAATTCCTGAATAATATCCATCACTTGACGCTCCAGTGCCATCCCATACATTTATTGTTCCATTTTGAAAAACGGGTTGATCGTTTGCCCCATAGACAAATTGACCCCACCTGTCAAAGATAACTATATTATATTCTGTGATGAAGGCAAATCTGATTTGATAGTAATCGTTTTGTCCGTCACCATCGGGAGTGAAACCAGATGGTTGGGGAAAAATACATGAACTTTGACATCCCATATCCGGTTCTGTCATTAATTCTTGCTCAATATCAGCACTAAATGAGACTCCTTTTTTAACCTCAAAACCACCTGCAAGAGTAATGTGTAAACCTGCTTCAAATGTATAAGTGCCGCTTTTTAATGCTAAAAGCGTATTTGGGTTAGGTTCTGCAAATAGCTCATACCTGCTTTGTACGGTCCTTGAGGGTATATCCTGAAGGGTTTTTAATGTGACAACATCTTGCATCCCGCAAGGATAACAACTTCCCCCACAATCGATTTCCGTTTCATCTCCATCTTTCATACAATTATTACAATGTGAAGGAGGTGCGGGTGGTGCTGGATTCGAACTTGGAGAACTATATTGAACATTTGGATCAATTAAATAAAGAATTGACAAGTGTAGATTATCAAATCTACCATACGTGGTATGATTATTTGAATTGTCTTGTCCTACAGTAGTACAATCTCCACTACCTCTACAAATCCAACCAACAACTTCTTTAGTGGAATTGAAACATGGGGACCCAGATAAACCAGGTTCGCCAACTCCTTGATCCAAATATAAGCCAAAGTTATCTGAATTTGCCCAAGCCCTATCATTATCAATACAGACTTTTTTCACGTCACTTCTGGGATGACCTATTACTGCATATCCTTGGTTAGTATAATTATGGTTTGTTGTCCATCCAGCATACAATATATTATACTTTGCAAGCTTATCAATATTTTTAGAAGTTTGGAGTACAGCATAATCTTCACTTGCAGTGTAGAAAAGTTCCTCAGGATTATAGGAGTCTCCTAAATCTAATAAATTAAAAGTTCCTGGAAGCAATTTCCCATAGCGAGATTTTGTTTCATTACAATTTTGATTTTCATAGTCAACTCTAATATCAATATCATCAAAGTTTGTGCTTATATCATATACATTAACACCGTCAGGTTTTGGAGTAAAAAGATGCCCACAAGTGACCATAATTGGATATTCTGTCCCTGTATAATTACCTTCTTTATTAAGAAAATAGCCACTTCCATCACTACGCAAATTTGGATTTCCATTATATGTATATGCGATTCTAACAAAGACTACGGCTTTGCTTTCATTTTGCCAAGCAAGCCCTTCGGGGCATACAACATCTTTTTGACAAGATAGCGCCGGATTGCTGGTCCAACCTCCACTTTTAAGTTTATTTTCTGTGTTATTATTATTTAGAGCTTTTTTTTTACTTGGACCTTCAAACCAATAGTCTACACGATCGATTATAAAGTTTCCTTTCATTTCAATATTTATTGGCTCAAAATATTCAATTACTAGTTTTTGGTCATAAACCATTGCTGTTAGCCCCTTATTTTTTATCCTGTCCGGAATTTCACCTTTTATATAAGTCTCTGGTTCCTGAATTTCATATGGAATATTTCCTGGGATAATACTAAAATATGCACCTTCAGGAACATCAAAATCCTTAATGTGAATTCTTAGCGCTCCAGCAGTTTGACTTTCAACAGTATAAATCCAAATGGTACCCTCATCAATTTTGAATGAAATAGCACTTTCTTTAAAATTAACCAACGTATCAATTGGGAAACCAGCAATTGCAGTATTTCCCAACTCATGTAATGCTTTTCCATTATTATATATTCTACAAAGAGAATCATTATCAAATGAAGGTAAAACCAATGAATGAATGTCCTTTTTCTTTATAATATCTTTGTATTTTTCCGTTAATGAAAAAGGGATAATATCACC
Source organism: Prolixibacteraceae bacterium (assembly GCA_028282705.1). Lineage (GTDB taxonomy): Bacteria > Bacteroidota > Bacteroidia > Bacteroidales > Prolixibacteraceae > JABMQB01. The sequence goes on from JANQHI010000037.1 coordinate 40,792, forward strand.
CCATTCATCATAAATAATTTGAGCTTTTATATGAGTTACAAAAAGCAGTGTCAATATTAAAATAAATATGTTTTTCATATTTTGTTATTTTCAATTATCATTCCAAGATTAGTTTTTAATATACCCATCCTTTTTAGCCATCTTTTCCAAAAGCTCAATTTGCTTTTGTTGCTCCTTAATTGATTCAACCAGTACAGGAATTAACCCTATATAATCAATAGATAAATATCCTTCAGAGTCTTCTTCAACTAATTCTGGGAATACGGCTTGTACATTTTGGGCAATTAAACCAAGGCGGGTCCTCTTTTTTTCTTTTCTTTTTTTGTTGACCTCCTTAGAATGAGCTATATCATTTTGTTCTTTTTCAGTTAGTGCCCCTCTTGGGGTTAGTACATCATTTTGAGAACTTTGTGACAGTACATAGCTAACGCCATTCAGTTTTTGAAGTTCTGAAAGTTTTTTGCTTATGGGTTTAATATTTTCTTTAAACCTTTTATCTGAGCTTAATAAAATACCTTTTGCATAAACATCTGTTTCAAATTTGAATTTTGTAGGGTCTGAATCTTCCCACCTGGCAATAATCCCACCTGTTGGATACCCTTGTCCCCATGTAAGGTAAATACCTTTTTTGCCATGAAGGACTAATTTATCAGTATCAGTGTTCCCTAGTTCGCCAATGTATACATTAGCTCCCCAATTTTCGTTCCTACCATAATCGCCAATCCCTAATTTCCCTCCTGCCAGGTATTCTCCAATTGAGCCATATACTTGCATAGAGAGGTCGTTGAAAGGGTCATCTTGTGGCCTGTCTCCAAAAATTTTTACTTGTCCTCCAATGGATACTTTAATTTGTGCTTGTGTGTTAAAAGATAGTAATGCAATGATGGCAATATTTATTAATATAGTTATTCGTTTCATTTTTTTATATTTAATTTTTATGTATTGATGATGAACTAATTTTGTTTCTGATAAAAAGCCTGTAGCCTGGAAATTGTTGCTTGTTGTTCTTTTATTGCTTCAATTAAAAGAGGGATCATACCAGCATAATCTACATAAAAGTAACCTTCCTCGTTTTCAACAACTAATTCCGGAAAAATTATTTGCAATTCTTGTGCAACAAAACCCAGCCTCTCTTTTTTAATTTCTTTTAATTTCTTTTCCAAGTTAGTAAAATGGGCAATGTCTTTTTGTTCCTTTTCAGAAAGTTCTATTCCCGGATAGGTTTTTTCAATTGTTTTTGAACTGGGCTTTTTTAAATTGTATTTGACCCCTTTTACATTAATCAATTTTGACAACGATTTTGTTACAGGCTTAATGTTCTTTTTATACCTCTTATCTGAATTTAATAACACCCCATTTGCTGTCACATCAGTTTGAAATGAAAAAGCATCTTCTATAATGTATGGGATATCCTGGATACTCCCCAAAATATTACTATAGCCATAGCCTCTCCCCCAGGTAAAATATACACCTTTTTTACCATAAAGTTCTAATTTATCAGAATCTAAATTTTGCCCATATTCACCTATATAGACTTCGGGTCCATTGGGGTAATCCTCCCCAAACCCAATTTTCCCGTTAGCAAGGTATTGTCCATATTCGCCATAAACCTGCATAGAAAGGTCTTTGTTTAAATCATCTGTTGGCCTGTCTCCAAAGATTTTTACCCGGCTATCCTCATAAATTTTAACTTGAGGATAAACGCTAATGGTTAGGATTGTAAACCCAAAAATGAACAACAATGAAATTATTTTCATAATTTTAAAAGTTTTATGGGCAAAGGGAGCTCCAACTCCCTCGCCCTGGTTAAAAAACAAAATGCTGCAACCTGGTTCTTTTAAAGGGCTGGGTTGCTTTTTGCCCTTGAACTTATGTTGTTTAATTTGTTGTACCCCTTAGCTTATAATGAATAATCTTTAAAGCACAATCCATTGCTGCCTATTTTATCGAGGTTAATATTTCGTAAAATTATATGGTCTCTGGGAAAACACGGGCAAGTTTATACCAGAGGTTAAACATTCAATATTCAGGTATCAAATATACAGGTTTTACAGTTCAAAAAAAATATGGGGGGGGGGGATTTTTTGCTGATTTTATTATTAAACTGTGGACTTGTTTAAAGTTAAATGCTAAAAATGCTCGTAATCACCTGAAATGCTGCATTTAATAATTTTAAAAAAATGTTACATTTTTCACATATCGACTCACCCTGGTCCCTATTGCTCGAGATCGTCCCTCTCTATGCATAGAGAGGGATAAAAGGGAGAGTCAGAAAGATTATTTTTATCGGCATACTATCATTCTTTATGATTTAACTTTTGTGTCCTATTCACAAGAGCTTTTTTTAAGATTTTCTAAATACAACTGTAAGGTTTTACCATTATGCACGACTATACATAACTAAATAAAAAGAGTATGAAGTATTTTATTTTGTTATTTTTTGTGGTTAGTATAATTGAGGTTAAAGCCCAACATCCTGATATTGAGCTAAAGACCCTGGATCAACAATGGGTTTCAATTGATGGCCTCAAAGGAGAAACATTAACAGTTGTAGACTTTTGGGCTACCTGGTGTAAGCCCTGTGTAACAGCTTTGCCAAAGCTGGCTGAAATACACAGGGAGTTCCAGGAACAGGGGGTTGAGTTTATTGGTATAAACACTGATGGACCCAGGAATATTGCCAAAGTAAAACCACTGGTTAAAACATTGGGTATTAACTACCCCATCCTCCTTGATACAGACAATGAACTGGTTAATGAGTACAATGTAACTGCTTTCCCAACCTTATTTATTTTTGATAGGAAAGGGGAACTGGCTTTTACGCATGAAGGTTTTGTTAAGGGAGACGAGAAAATTATCCGTGAAGAAATTTCTAAACTACTTGAATCCTTATGAGAAAATACATACTTATTTCTATGGTACTGCTTGTTTTGCAATATAATCCCGCTAATGCCCAATTTTCGGGGAATAGCCTTGTAGAATACCAGCTGGGTAATATCCCGGAAACTGACCCTAAAGATGCCAGTACAATTTATGGGCAGTTTAACCTGAATTACAGGTGGAAATCTTTAAAAGCTTCAACAAGGATTGAGAATTTTTATTCAACAGTGCCTGAGCGCAGCCAGTATACCCAGTTTACCCAATATTCTTTGAATTTTACAAAAAAAGGGTTTAAAGTTAAGGCAGGGAATTTTTATGAGACCTTAGGGAAAGGATTGCTTTACAGGGGGTTTGAAATAAAAAACTCAATCCTGGAAGACCAGGTATACAGGGTCAGGCGTTCATTCTTTAGGGATACCAGGGGAATTTTTGGAGGGTATTCAAACAAAGATATCTCTATTAAAATACTGCATGGGAATTCATTATCAACAGAATTACCCCCAACTTTTGATGATAACAGGGTTGACCAGGCAACAGCTTCTGAAATTAAAGTAAGGATTAAAAATCAGAGGGTAGGGGCAATATACCTGTATAATGACAGCCCTGCAGAGAAAGCACAATACATGTCTTTTTCATTGGAAGGAGATATAACCCAAAACCTTGGTTACTATGGTGAGTATGCCCACAGGGTAGATGGGCAGAAATTTTTTGGCCATGAAAAAGAAGATGGGTATGGTGGTTATTTTAACCTGAATTATGCTACCAGTGGGTTTGGGGCAAGTGTTGAAATAAAAGACTATCACAACCTGTTTATAGGCTCAGGTATTTCAGACCCCCCAACATTGGTGAAGGAGCATTATTACAGGTTGCTGAACAGGAGCACACATGTAACCAATTTAGTGGATGAGCGTGGCTTTCAGGTTGAAGCATTCTTTGTACCCCGTGAAAACCAACTGTTAACTTTCAATACATCAAAAGCCATTAATCAATTTGGTGATACAAAATTTGTGTTTAATGAATACTTCCTGGAATGGAGTATTGAACTAAAAGATGAAAGGCAGCTAAAGGTTTTTGGGGATTATTCAAGCGACAACTTGTTGTTAGAAAAAAACAGGTATGCCACAGGTATTTATTATACCCAGGGGATGGCTAAAAACTGGTCATTCTCTATTGAATCAGAGGCACAGCAAATAGAGAGGGAGTTTTCTGAAAAAGAAAACTTGTATAATGTTTATATGGGGTTTATTGTTAATAAAACAACTAAATTTTCAGGGGCATTTATCTGGGAATTCACCACTGACCCTGTTGTTGCTGACCTTCAACAAACAGAAAAAATAGAAGAAAGCAGGCACTATTTAAGTGTGGCATTTACATATAAGCCCAACAGGAAAAACACCTTTTCATTGTTTGCAGGGAACAGGAGGGGAGGCCCGGCCTGTACTTCAGGGATTTGTTATGAAGTCCTTGATTTTAAAGGGGTTGAATTGCATTGGGCTATGAAGTTATAAATTAAAAACAGAAGTTATGAAAACAATTTTTACTTTTTTATTTGTATTGATATTTGCAATTTCAGGATTGGCTCAAAACCAGGGTGAAGTTGCTCCAGACTTTACATTGAAACAACTAAATGGGCAGGATTACAAACTGTCTGATAATGAAGGTGATGTAATCCTGGTATTTTTGATGGGGTACAATTGTTCATTGTGCAGGGCAGCAGCCCCTGATGTGAAAAATTTAGTTAATGAATTTGAGTCGCGCAGCAACTTCCAGCCAATAGCCATTGATACTTGGGATGGCAACAATTCAGGAGTCCAGAATTTTAAAAATACAACTGGGCTTGATATGAATTTCCTGGTTAAAGGAAGTGGGGTCGCTAGTAGTTGGAGTACAACTTATGACAGGCTAGTTGTAATTGATAAAAACAGGGTCATGGCATTTAAGGGTACACGTGGGGCATCATCTGATATTAGCAAGGCAAAAGAAGCTATTGAAGAAGCATTGGATAATCTAACCACATCTTCTGGTTTCATAGAAAATAACAGGGTATTCAACCTGGGGCAAATATATCCAAACCCGGTAATAAGTTCATCTACCATAAATTTCAGTTTAAAAGAAAATTCAGGTGTTTCTTTAAAAGTTTATAGTATAACTGGCAGGTTGGTTGGAGAATATATAAATGCAGAATACCCAGTTGGCAACCACAGTTTTATCTTCAACAGAGGGTCTCTGAAGAATGGTATCTATTTTTATAAAATGGAAGCCAAAGGTGTTGTTGAAACCAGGAAAATGGTTTTGAAATAGGAGGGTTACTATCTATCCTGTGAAAAATATGCCAAAGGACAGGTTATGGTATAATATATTTTAACTTTTGACAACTTTTATTTATTGAAATACTTAATCCTTAATTATGACGTTACTTTATTGTTTTCCCTGACAGATGGTTATTATTATCTTTGCCAGGGGAAAGATTAAAGCAACTGGTAAAAATAAAACCGGAAGCAACAAGGCTCTGGTAAAATAAAACTATTTTTACTTCCCTGAATAAAGGATTAAAATGAAAAGCATAAGGTTAGTTGTAGTACTTATAATAGGTTTAAGCATATGGGCTTGTAATTCTTCAAAGTTTGGCAGGATTGCTGAAGGGGCACATCAAATTGGGGAATACCATAAGGCTATTGAGAAATACAAGAAAGCCAATAGAAAAGAAAAAGACAGGAATAAACGCACAGAAAATTATTTTGCTATTGCTGAATGTTACAGGTACATTGGAGAATATGACCTGGCTGCTATGCACTATAAGCTGGCAATCCGCAGAAAATACCCTGATCCTATAGCTTTGCTACATAATGCAGAAATGTTAAGGGCTACTCAGGAATATGAAGATGCATTGGAAAATTATAGGATATACCTTGATTCTGTTCCCAGTGACCCTGAAGCTTTGAAAGGGATACAGGCAATAAAAATGACCCAGGATTGGCTTGAAAACCCAACACGCCACATTGTGAATGGAATTCGTGAATTAAATTCAAGGAGCAGTGACTATATGCCTGTTTTTGTTGGTGGGCGCGACAATGAGATCATTTTTACTTCAACTAGGAAAGCCGCCACAGGGAAAAAGAAAAGCATGATCACGGGTGAGGATTATGCTGACCTGTTCAGGGGGCAGTTTGATGTACAAAGGCAAAAATGGGCTGAACCCCAGCTGGTTGATATAAACATGGTTGTGAATACTGGTGATGAAGAAGGGGCTGCAACCCTCTCTGCCAATGGAGACCAAATGTTTTTTACGCGTTGCAGGTATGACAAAAGCATGGACATGGGGGCTGAAATTTATGCAACTTCACAATCTAGGGCATCATGGTCACAACCCATAAAAATCCAGTTAATGGGTGATAGCATTATAACAGCTCACCCTGCTCTCTCACCTGATGGGTCAAAACTTTACTTTGTGTCAGATAAAATGGGTGGCTTTGGGGGAAAAGATATTTATGTAGCTGAAAAAAGTGGGGGTGCTTATAAAAACCCAGTAAACCTGGGCCCAACCATTAATACAGCAGGAGATGAAATATTCCCCTTTGTGCGTGACAATGGAGAATTATATTTTTCATCAAATTACCATCTAGGGATGGGTGGATATGACATTTTTGTTGCCACAGAAAATGATGAAGGCAGGTGGGAAGTTGCCAATATGGGCTCTCCTATAAATTCACCTGCTGATGATTTTGGTATTTCATATGTAACTGATAAGAACCAGGGGATGTTTTCATCAAACAGGAAAGGTTCATTTGCAGGGTCAGATGATATCTATTCTTTTGTGGTTCCACCAAAAATATACCAACTTACAGGAGAGATATTTAATAAAGAAACTGGCAATAAATTGCAAGGAGCTACTGTCAGGATAATAGGGACTGATGGTACTTACCTGAAAATGAGGGGGCAAAATGGGAAATTCCAGATGAAATTGAAGCCTGAAGTTGAATACATCATTGCAGGGTTTAAGGATGGTTTTTTAAATGATAAAGTAAGGGAAACAACAGTTGGTTTGGATGATAGCAAAGATTTCAGGGTAGAACTCTTTCTAACACCCACTGATGCACCTATCAGGATTGATAATATTAATTATGAATTTGCTAAATGGGATTTATTGCCTGAATCAAAAGTTGCCTTAGATTCACTGGTATCCATTTTAGAATTGAATGCAACCATTATCATTGAGTTAATGTCACACACTGACCACATTGGCAGTGACCAGGCTAACTCTGAACTATCTCAAAAAAGGGCACAAAGTGTTGTGGATTATTTAATTGAAAAAGGGATCAACCCTCAACGTTTGGTAGCTAAAGGGTATGGTGAAACATGGCCCAAAAAGATCACCAGGAAAATGGCTAAACAATATGGCTTCCTGAAAAGGAATAATGTGTTGACAGAAGAATTTATAAATGGGCTTGAAACCCAAGCTCAGAAAGATATGGCACGGCAGATAAACAGGCGGACAGAATTTAGGGTGCTTTCAACTGATTTCCACGAAACCTTTGAACCTGAAAATTTAAAATAAAATGGCTCCTCCTTTGTAGGTGTCAATTATTTTCCCTGTATAATTTCAGCCCTTAGGGTATTAATCTGATCAGGGCTGCCAATCACAAAAAGCTGGTCATTCCTGGTTATGATCATATTAGGGTCAGGGTTAAAAACATACCTAGCCCCACTTACTTTTATCCCTATAATGTTGGCACCTGAGATATCGCGAAATTTTAATTCAGCAATTGATTTCCCCACAAATGATTGGTCCATGTTTTTACATGAAACCTCTTCAATACTCACATCTTTGCTTTTTTGCATCAGGATGTGTTCAAGGAACTCCACCACATCAGGCTGGGTAACCAATTTAGCCATCCTTTGCCCCCCAATGCGTTCAGGCATGATCACATTGGTTGCCCCTGCACGTTTTAGTTTCATGTTAGATTCCAATTCTGATGCCCTGCTCACAATGGTGAGGTTTGGATTCATGCTTCTTGCTGTCAGCACTACAAAAACATTGTCAGCATCATTTGGGGTAGTGGCAATCAGTGCCCTGGCTTCATATACCCCAGCTTGTGCAAGGACATCTTCATGGGTTGCATCACCTTTAATGTAAAGTAATTCAGGGTATTCGCGAACCCTGGAAATTACATTGTCACGTTTGTCAATAATAACAAAATCCATATTGTGTGCTGCCAGCTCAAGGGCTGCCTGCTCGCCATTCCTGCCATAACCAACTATGATCACATGGTCTTTGAGTTTTAGTATTTTTTTGTCCACCCTGTATGTTTTAATATAGTTCATTAACTCGCCATCTAAAATAAACCTTACCATAGTTGAACCTACATAGGCAAAACTACCAAGGCTGGTAATAATCAAGCCCGAAGTAAAGACCATCCCATTATCTGACAGATCCCGTACCTCTTTAAAACCTACAGTTGAAATGGTTATGACAGTCATAAAATAGGCCTCTATAAGAGTCATATCCTCAATTTGCATATACCCGACAGTTCCTGCAGTCATAACAAAAAACAATAGTGCAATCCCAACTTTTATCGTCCTGCTCGAAACTTCCTGAAATTTATTTACCTGTTGGCTCATTGGCTAATTCTTCTGGGTCTTTTATGATTTTGGTTCCTATCTGGCAATTTAAGCATTTTTTCTTTTCGCAATATATATTTTTTAATTGAAGCAAGGCTTGTGTTTCAAAAGCTGAACGGGCTTTAACTCCCAGCATTTCCCATTTTGATATAATTGAGTTCTTTTCAGGTGGTAGTTCCTCCAGGAACATGATAGCCCTCTCTTTTAAATGAGGCTTATCCTGTGACTCACCATATACAAAAAGAAAAGGTACAATTGTGTTGATGATAATGGTGTTAATAGAACTCTCCCCCAATTTTTTGATCCTTTTTACTGATGGTTTATTAAACTGGTAGTGGGTAGTCCAGTAGCTGGAAGCATTAACAGAAAATAATTTTTTCAGTTGGGTTAAACTTTCTATTTCAATGATCTTTGAAAACAGGGATCTTGAATTATGGATCAATGCAGCAAACTGTGAAATCCTTATGGTTGGGAAATTGCTCGGGCGCAAACGCATAAATTTCCAAAGATGGCTTTCAATGGGGGTGAGTTTATACTTTTTATACAAGAAAGAATATTCTTCCCTTATTTCAAGGAAATAATCATCACCCAGCAATTGGGTGTTTAACAGCCCAGCATTCCCAAATAACAAAGCTTCAACTTGAAACAAATTTGAGCTATGTTTTGACAAAACCTGTAAAGGAGTTGATTTTGCCAGTAATTCAAAAGGAACAGAATTTACCTTGAAGCCAAACATGGAAGCCAGGTGTTGGTAAAATGTTTCATTCCAATTATTTTTGTTTTTGCCCAGGCTTTCAATAATATGGTTGGTTTTATATTCAAGCCTCTCAATCATTAACCTGTTGTAGCCCAGCTTAAAAGCAAAAAGGTCAATTTTGTGGAACTTGCCCATGCATGGTATCCATTGTTTTGAAACTAACAATTCCTCATAATTTGATTTTAACTTGTTGGGATAATGCAAAACCAATGTTGGGATTTCAGTACCATCATTTCTTTTGATTATTTTGTCTGGTATTTCCACCACATGTAAGATAACATTATCATATGCTTTGTCATGGCCATGCTTGTGTATAGCCCAATCAGAAGCTTTTTTGTGCACTTCAATGTTTCCTGCCCAGGTAGTTTCACCCAATTTTATTTTGGCATTGAAAAAATCGGGTCCTGAATCATAATTGGCTTGGCCTGCTGATTTGATTTCTACCTGTTCTCCTGTGGTAGTTTGCAATAACTGATTATTGAATAATTGGTGTGTCCAGATGTAATGTAAAAATTCTTCAGGCATGTTTGTGAGTTTTTTTCAAAAAGATAAGAAAAAATAAAAAGAGGTGCAATTAAGGATAACTGAAAATTTAGAAACAAGTATTTTTACTTACTACTAATCCATTTAATAGCTTCACTTTTGTCAGTGAAAACTTTGAGGTTAATGCCCCTGTTGTAAGCTACATTCTCAATAAACTTGTATTTTTCAAAGAAATCAGGAAGAATAAGAAAGGCAATTTTAGTGGTAAAATTAAATGTTTCTTGAAGCCCTGAGGCAAACTTATAATCATCAACCTGCCCCATGCTGGATATAAGGCCAGTGGTATCAACCAAGACTCTTTTTAGGTTATTCACCAGAAGAGATTCTTTAACAGCATCCCTGGCTTTAACCATATCATCATAAGTTTGATCCCCTGTTAGTTTAAGACACAAGTAATTTGTGTTTACATCAAATAAGACTTTATGGCCCATTAGTTAGTATTGACAAATAGCAGAATTAACAAAATGTAAATTACAGCTTTCTTTTATAAAATCCAATACAATTAACATAAAATTGATAAATAATTTATTTTGTGTTGCTTATACTTGGAAATCAATGAAAATAAAGAGTGGAGATTATTTAATAAAGACATAGTATTAACATAATGATAATATTATGTTAATTGATAGTTGGTTTTTAATTTACCTTTTCAACTTCATTTTAATAAAAAGGTCCCATAAAACAATTCCAGCACAAACTGAAACATTAAATGAATGTTTGGTTCCATATTGGGGGATTTCAATACCATGGTCACAAAGGTCAATGACAGGTTGTTGCACCCCTTTTACTTCATTGCCAAAAACAACAGCAAATTTTTCATGTTTGGGTGGTTGGAAATCAGGAAGCTGGATGCTGTTCTCAACTTGTTCTATGGCTGCTATTTTATATCCCTGTTTTTTTAGGGTGTTTACAGCATCAACTGTTTCTTTGAAATATTCCCAATCAACTGATCTTTCAGCATCTAGGGCTGTTTTATGGATTTCTTTATTTGGAGGTGTGGCAGTTATTCCACATAATAAAATCTTTTCAACCAATAATGCATCAGAGGTTCGGAAAAAAGAGCCAATGTTGTTGCAACTCCTTATATTATCAAGAACCACAACCAATGGGATTTTTTTAGTTGACTTATATTCCTCAATTGACAAACGTTTAAGCTCACTGTTCCTAATTTTCCTCATATTGTGTTGAATAACTGTAAACTTATTTAACAAATTTAAAATTGCAGAGGCTTCAAATTACCAATTTACCTTAGCCCTTTTAATGGGCATAGTCATGCACCTTGCACCACCACCCCCCCTGGCAAGTTCTGACCCAGCAATTGATATTACACATTTATGGTAGTCTCCAATATTTCTATCTCTTTTAATAACATCAATTGCTTTTATAATCTCAAAGCCATTTTTATTTAATTCATTCAATGTGTTGAAATTTCTTTCATAACCAATTACCTTTCTCGGGGCAATGGCAAAAAAGTTAGCACCACTGTGCCATTGTTCGCGCTCCATAACCCAAGTATCTTTTTTCCCTCCACATGAAATAGGTTTCAAATCCATCCCTAGTTTTTTGAGTGCTTCAAGGATATTAGGTTGTTCAGTTATTGAGGTCACTTTCCCACCTTCAACTGTTATATGTATTGTCCTATACCTGTTTAGCTCAAAAATGATGGGTTCATAAACCATACACTCATGCTGGCTCAGGAAAGTAAAAACCATGTCTAAATGGATGAATGATTCTGGGGAGGAAGGCAATTCCTGGACAATTATATGATATTTTTTAGAAGGTTCACCTTTAAGCTTTTCCAGGATAAAATCAATCCCCTGTGTAGTGGTCCTAATGCCTGTGCCAATAACAAAAATGTCATCTCGTGCAACCTGGAAATCTCCTCCTTCAAAAGAAATAGTATTGTCTATAATTTTCCCACCAGAAAAATCTACTGGATTGACCACATTGGTTTCAAAAATTCCGTGGTGGCTGAAAATGGCTTCCATAATGATTGACTCACGTTCCCTTACTACATTAGCCATCCTCCCAATTAACATGGAGTTGTTCATTCCCATGGCAGAGTCCCTGGTAAAGAAGAGGTTATGCAATGGGCGTAGGAGAAACCTTTTATGGCTCAGGTAACGCGTAAGGTTATTTTTTTCAAGAGGAACACCTTCAATAAGCAAAGTAGCTAATTTTTTTGCAGAATATCCTGAAATGGTATCCAATGACTCAAGCACAGATTCATTGAAACAAATATTTTTTAGTAGTGCTTCTTTTGCTTTCTCATCCAGCAATACTTCTTCAAGCAGATCCTTCACCTCAAAGGTCTTACATACTGAATCCAAAACTCCTTTTAATTGTTGGTATTCTTTTCCGGCAATAGTTAAATTCAGAATGTCACTATATAAAGCCCTTTCAGCATTTATTGGGGTCATATTTTCAACTTCTGATCCTGGTTGATGGATGATCACAACCTCCAGCTTGCCCACCTCTGAACTAATGTTTGTTTTAATTTTTGATGCCATAACAACTCCCATTGTACAATGTTGCAAAGATATAAACTTCTTCAGATGGATAATTGGATAGTGGATTATTCGTTCTATTTTTGCAACATAAAACGGAAGCCATTGAGAACTACTTTACTTTCCATATTGTTTTTTCTCTTTTTCTGCCTTTCAGCCAGTTCACAAGGAAGTGACACAACAGAATTTGTAATAGGCATTATTGAAGGGAATGACACCATTATTCAAAAACAGGTGAAAGAAATAATTGTATTTCCTGATAGGAATTATAAGGGAAAACGTTATGTGAGAAGGTTTTGGCGTTATGTACACAAAGTAAAAAAAGTGTATCCTTATGCCATAAAAATAAATGAGCTGCTTGAACAACATGAACCCGAATACCTGGCATTGGAAACACAAAGGGAAAAAAGGAGGCTGATAAGAAGTGTTGAAAAAGAGCTGATGGCTGAATACAAAAACGAGCTGAAAAGATTAACTATCTCTGAAGGGAGAATCCTAATAAAACTAATTGACAGGGAAACCAGCAGGACTTCATACACCCTAATTAAAGATTTTAGGGGTGGGTTTGCAGCTTTTTTCTGGCAATCAATAGCCAGGCTTTTTGGGAATGACCTGAAAGCTGAATATGACCCTGTGGGTGAAGACAGGATGGTTGAAGAAGTGGTTAAGCTTATTGAGCAAGGGGTGATCAAAGTTTCATTTTAAGTTTTTCCAGGATTTGTATTTATGAAGAAAAGGCTATTTGTAGCATTTAAAATTAAGGCAGGCATTGAACTAGAAGATGCATATTTTGCATTGAAGGAACAATTATATGATAGCGGTATAAAATGGGTTGATTTAAACAACATGCACATAACCCTCAAATTTATTGGAGAGGTAAAAGAAGAAGCCATATCAGCCATAATCAATGAGGTCAGTGAGGTAGTGAAAGGATTTAGCCCATTTAAAATCAAGATTGAAGGTATTGGATATTTTAAAAAGTATAATAGCCCATCAGTGATTTTTGCTAAAATTGATGCTGAAAAAACATTAGGGTACTTTGCTTCTTTAATTAATGAAAAGTTGGCAACTTTAGGGGTATTTATGTCCAATAAAGATTTTAAACCCCATTTAACCCTTGGGAGGGTCAAAAGAGTAAAAGATTACCCAACATTTGTTGATGCTATCCATCAGTTTAAAGGGAAACATTTCCAGGAAGAAAAAATTGCAGAAGTTATTTTATATGAAAGCATATTGCAGCCAATAGGACCAATATATAAACCTATTGAAAAATTTACACTTGGTTAGGCTATTTGCCCTTGCCTTTAAAACAAGCCATCAGGGTATAAATAAGGATTTTGAAATCAAGGTACAGGGAAATATTCCTAAGGTACATCATATCATAAGGTAGCCTTTCCAGCATTTGGTCAACATTTGAAGCATAGCCATATTTGACCTGCCCCCATGAAGTAATCCCAGGCCTCAGTTTATGTAAATGCCTGTAATGGGGAGCCCTTTCCACAATCTGGTCACAATAAAATTTCCGTTCAGGCCTTGGCCCAACCAATGACATTTCTCCCTTGATCACATTATAAAATTGAGGTATTTCATCAAGATGTGTCCTTCTTAAAAATTTTCCAATAGGGGTGATCCTTTCATCTTCTTTGCTTGATAAAGCAGGCCCATTTTCCTCTGCTGTTACAACCATACTTCTGAACTTGTAAATGGTGAAGGGTTTCCCAAACCTCCCCAACCTTTCTTGGCGGTAAAAAACAGGGCCCTTCGAGGTTCTTTTAATGGCAATACTTAACACAAAGATTAATGGTGAAAAAATAACCAGGGCAATAATAGAAAGCACAACATCAAGCAAACGTTTCAGGTTTTCTTGCCAACCAACCAATAGCCCATTAGATATTTTTATCAAAGGGCTACCATAAATGGTGTTCAGTTTTACTGAGCCCGATAAAAAATCATACAGGTCAGGGATACCCCAAATGGTAATTTGCCTGTTTTCAATAACTGTTAATATTTCACTTAACTTTTTATGCTCAACAGTTTCAAGTGCAATAATGACCTCTTCAATTGCATTATTGCTTAAAACTTCATGGAGGTTTAATGCTTCACCCAGTTTTGGTATATACTTGCTTAGCAAAGCATCATTGTTGTTTTTAACACTAACAAATCCTATAAATTGGTTACCTGCAGGACGCACCTGTGTGGTCATTTCTTCATACAACTTGATGGCTTTTTCATTGCTCCCAATAAGAAGGGTGCTAAAACCTATTTCGCGTTTATGGATTTTATGGATTGTGCGCGTAGTTAAAATCAACCTGAAAATATATGTCAGTACAAAATGCAACCCCAGCAAAGTAAAAAATAGCTGGTAGTAATTTTTGTATGATTCAATGGTATCATCAAGCAGGAAAGCAAAAAAGATGACCACCACCCCAGATATGGAAGAAAGTGCTGTTTGCCCCAATTCCAATAACCTTGACCTACGATAAATATTTTTGTAAAAACCAGTAATGTAATAAAAAGTGATCCAGAAACAAGGGATTAAAACAGCTCCTAAATAGTAACGCGTAGTGAATTCAACAGGGATATCAATCCCAAATTTTTGAGGCTCAATTACCTCTTTCCTGTAAATATAGAAAATTGTCCAACTTATTGCAGCAGCTAAAAAGTCAAATATCAGGTATTTAGCAACCTGGCGCCTCCTATTCATAGTTTACATGGTTAAAAGTGGTCAAGCTTTTAATGCAAGCAGTTTTTTAGTTTGCTTACTATAAACGATACTAACCCACATTTATTGCGGCAAAAGTAATTTTTTAATTCAATAATTTTTTATGATATATGCTGTTTTTAAAAATACAATGTTAGCCAGTTAAAAATAGTAACGTGATTTCCATTCAGAGGCTTATAGCTTAAAAATATTATTCTTCCTGAAGGCTTTGGAAAGTGGTTAAATTGTAGGGTGTGCCACATTGTTTATGATCTCATCCAGGGCATTTTTTGCCATGTAAAAATCATTTAGGCTGGTATCTGGAGCCTGTTTTTTCCTGATTGATTTAAAGAATGAGTCATATTCATTGGAGAATTTGTGGCTTTTTAAACTCACAGGGTTTGAGTTTACCTCAACAATTGATTTAAGGACATTTGCAGTTATGATTTCTTCATTATTGAAGACCTTTATAATGAATGATTCATCAGCAGATGATTTTAGCAAACTCAGGTTAATCACTGATGAGTTATCAAATTCAAACCTAATATTGTTAAAACGATATTGTTTTTCATCATTTTTGAAAAATAAAGGCCTGATTTTTTTAAGCTTCAGGTCTCCCATTTTCAGTAAAAGTAAAATAACCTCAACCAGGTTAAAATGGTCATTAATTTCAGTATGGATACTAACATCAATGAATGATGAAGATGAAAGCTTTTTTGTAATCCACTGGATTGGATGGTTATAAATAAATGGGTTTTTTATTTGTATAGTAGTCCCAGCTTCTTCAATAAGTTTGATCAGCTCCCTGAACTGCTCATTGCTGAATTCAGGGTAATCAGCAAAAAAAAGGTGCTTGTTGCGTTTTATGGCATCTTTTATAAGGGGGTAAGGAAGCAAGGTATGGTCATCAAGGATAAGGGCATCAGACCTTTCTAAAAGCTCAATCCTGTTATATTCAGGAATTGAATAGCTATATTCAGAAGGGCTGTCTTTGGTACCAACTGACGATTTACCCTGAATAACAACTCCTTCATGGTTTTTTAATTCACTTACCTGTTGTTCAAGGGAATCAATCTTTCCTATTAACCCAATATTCAGCATAAAACAAAGGTAAAGTTTTTTAAATGCGCACAAATTTTCACGAAAGGGAATTTATTAACGTTAATTGTTAATATTGATGATACAGGTAGCCTATAAAAATGTTAATTTGGGTTAATTTTGTACCAGGTTATTTAATTAGGTCTTAATGAATGATAGTTTGAGACATAAAGGATTACGTAAAAAGCTTGTAGATGGCCTGAAAATCAAGGGGATCAGGGATGATAAGGTCTTAGAGGCTATTAGAAAAGTCCCCAGGCATCTTTTTATGGAAAGCTCATTCATTAATTTTGCATATAAAGACCAGGCCTTCCCCATTGGCGCAGGGCAAACTATTTCACAACCTTTTACAGTAGCTTTCCAAACACAGCTGCTTGATATACACAAACATGATAAGATATTGGAAATTGGCACTGGTTCAGGTTACCAGGCTGCTGTATTAATTGAAATGGGAGCCATTGTTTATACCATAGAAAGGCAAAAAGAACTCTATATTAAATCACAACAATTGTTACCCCCAATAGGTTATTTCCCTAAATTTTTTTTTGGAGATGGTTATACTGGGTTACCCACTTATGGACCTTTTGATAAAATTATAGTTACAGCAGGAGCTTCTTCTATACCTGAAAAATTAAAATTGCAACTTAAACCAGGTGGGAAAATGGTAATTCCTGTGGGAGGAAAAACCAGGCAGGAAATGATGTTGGTAACCAGGGTAAATGAAACTGAATTTAAATCAGAGAAGTTTGGAAGTTTTATCTTTGTCCCAATGCTTAAGGGGGTAGTAAAATTATAAGTATGCTTAAAGTTGAAAAGTTTGTTGTAAACCCAATCCAGGAAAATTCATTTTTAGTTTATGATGAAACAAATGAATGCATCATTATTGATGCAGGGTTTTATTATGGAGAGGAAGAAGATGAGGTAGATTATTTCATTGAAAAGAATGGGCTAAAACTGGTGAAGTTAATTAATACCCATTGCCACTTTGACCATATATTGGGGGTTGAATATTTAAAGAATAAATACAATACCCCTTTTGAAGCCCATCAGGAAGATGAGTTCCTCATTGAAAGGGCAGTTGCCCAGGGGGCTATGTTTGGGGTTGAAATGAAACCTGTTTCAGGGATTGATAATTATATTACAGAAGATACCATCATTAAGTTTGGGAATACAGAATTACAAGTTATCCATGTCCCAGGCCATTCTCCAGGGCATGTGGCACTTTATTCAGCCAAACATAAAATTCTAATTGCCGGGGATATTATTTTTTATGGTAGCATTGGACGGACTGACCTGCCAGGAGGGGATTACAATACATTGATTACTGGAATTAAAGAAAAGCTGATGGTTCTGCCAGAGGATACTGTAATATATTGTGGGCATGGACCTGAAACAACAGTGGGGTTTGAAAAAATGAACAACCCATTTTTAACTTAAATAAACCCTCAGGGGAAAAATCATTTTTTAAGATTTTTGCAACATATATAATTGTTTTAAATAAAATATAACCAACCAGGAAATGATTAATGATAAATTTGTAGCCAGGCATATTGGTCCCAGGGTTCACGAAATTGGGTTAATGCTTGAAAAATTAGGCGTTTCAACATTAGATGAATTAATAAGCCAAACAGTACCTGAAAACATAAGGTTAAGTAAACCTTTGAATTTAGGGCAGGGCATCACTGAAAGGAAATACTTCAGGAAAATATTGAACCTTGCTTCCAAGAATAAAGTATTCAATACTTACATTGGAATGGGGTATTATGATACCATTACTCCTGCTGTAATTTTGCGTAATGTCCTTGAAAACCCAGCATGGTACACCTCATATACCCCTTATCAGGCAGAAATATCACAAGGTAGGCTTGAAGCCCTTTTGAATTTTCAAACCATGGTTTGTGAATTAACAGCCATGCCATTGGCCAATGCATCATTGTTAGATGAGTCAACTGCTGCTGCTGAAGCTATGTGTATGATGTATAACATGCGTTCACGCAAAATGGTGAAAGCTGGGGTGAATGAAATCCTGGTTGATGAAAAAACATGGCCACAAACATTAGATGTATTAAAAACAAGGGCTATACCTCTGGGTATTGATTTAAAGGTTTTACCTGTTGCAGGGTTTGAGTTTACTGAAAAAACATTTGGTGCCATTGTACAATATCCAAACTCAGATGGAGAGGTTATTGACTACTCAGGGATGGTTAAACAAGCCCATGAAAAAGAGGTTAAAGTAGCAGTTGCTGCTGATTTATTGTCCCTGGCTATCCTGACACCTCCAGGTGAATGGGGAGCTGATATTGTTTTTGGAAACAGCCAACGTTTTGGTGTCCCAATGGGGTATGGTGGCCCACATGCAGCTTATTTTGCAGCACGTGATGAATATAAAAGAAACATGCCTGGAAGGATCATTGGTGTTACAAAAGACTCCAATGGGAACAGGGCATTAAGGATGGCTTTGCAAACCAGGGAACAACATATAAAAAGGGAAAAAGCTACTTCCAATATCTGTACAGCACAAGCACTTTTAGCTACAATGGCAGGTTTTTATGGTGTTTACCATGGTCCTGCAGGGATAAAAGTAGTTGCAAAACGAATTTTTAATATTGCTGTATTCCTGGCTGAAGAAATATCAAAACTGGGTTATAAACAGATAAATACTAATTATTTTGATACCATAAGGTTTGAACTTCCCAAACATGTGAAAAGGGAGGATATTGAATGGCTCTCACATGAATTGGAAATGAACTTCAGGTATTTTGATAATGGTGAAGTAGGTTTAAGCATTGACGAAACAACCAACCGCGAAGATATGGGTTGGATCATTGAAGTTTTTGCTAAAGCAGCCAATAAAGGATTTGGTGTTGTAGAAAAATACCCTGAGGGGTATGAGGTCCCTGAGCAATTTGCCAGGACATCAGATTTTATGGCTCAGGAAGTTTTCAATAAGTACAGGGCTGAAACTGAAATGGTCAGGTACATTAAAAAACTGGAGTTAAAAGATATTTCATTGACCCATTCAATGATCTCATTAGGCTCTTGCACAATGAAGTTGAATGCAGCCACTGAGATGTTACCTTTAAGTTGGATTGAGTTTAATGGCATCCATCCATTTGTGCCTAAAAACCAGGCACGTGGTTATCACATCATGATGGAAGAATTGAGGCGCGACCTGGCTGAGATTACAGGCATGTCTGATGTTAGTCTGATGCCAAATTCAGGAGCTTCTGGTGAATACACAGGGCTTATGGTAATTCGTGAATACCATGTTAGCAGGGGTGATACTGAGCGTGATGTGGTACTGATCCCAGCATCAGCACATGGTACAAACCCAGCCAGTGCAGTTATGGCAGGCATGAAAGTGGTTGTGGTGAAATGTGATGGTAATGGCAATGTAGATATTGAAGACTTAAAAACTAAAGCTGAAGAGTATAAAGATACATTATCTTCTTTTATGGTTACTTACCCATCAACTCATGGGGTATTTGAATCATCTATTATTGAGATGTGTAAAATTATCCATGATAATGGGGGGCAGGTATACATGGATGGTGCTAATATGAACGCCCAGGTTGGGTTAACCAATCCTTGCCTCATTGGAGCTGATGTTTGCCACCTGAATTTACATAAAACATTTGCTATCCCCCATGGCGGGGGAGGTCCTGGGGTAGGTCCTATTGCTGTGGCCAAGCATCTGGTGGAATTCCTTCCTTCTCATCCTGTAATGAATAATGGGCATGTGGGTATAACTGCTGTGGCAGGTGCACCATGGGGTAGTGCTTCAGTACTGACCATTACTTATGGCTACATAAAAATGATGGGGGCTGATGGGTTAACTGATGCCACTAAAATGGCCATCCTGAATGCCAACTATATTGCTGAAGCTTTGAAAGATAATTATGGTATACTTTACACTGGGGAAAATGGCAGGGTAGCCCATGAGATGATCCTGGAATGCCGCCATTTTAAAGCAACCTCGGGCATTACAGAAGCTGATATAGCCAAACGTTTAATGGACTATGGCTTCCATGCCCCAACATTATCATTCCCCGTGCATGGCACCCTTATGGTTGAGCCAACTGAGAGCGAAAGCAAACAGGAACTTGACCGATTTATTGATGCCATGAATGCTATTTATAAAGAGATAAAAGAAATAGAGGAAGGTGTGGCTGACCAAGAAGACAATGTGTTGAAAAATGCACCTCATACAGCAGAAATGGTTGTTGATGATAATTGGTCTCATTCTTACGGGCGCAAAAAAGCAGCTTACCCTCTTGATTGGATCAAGGAGAATAAGTATTGGGTACCTGTTGGGCGTGTTGACAATGCTTTTGGCGACCGCCACCTGATCTGTACTTGTGGTTCTCCTGAAGAATATGAGATTTTTAATGAGGAATAAAATCCAAAGGGTGGGCTAAAAAGCCCACCCTTTTTTTGCTTTATGGGATAAGATAAATTTTCCTACTTTTGGCTTGATACTTTACCAGCAATTATTTATATGATCTCTTTTCCAAATGCCAAAATAAACCTTGGGTTGCATGTTGTTGAAAAAAGGCAGGATGGATACCATAACCTGGAAACAATTTTTTATCCTGTACAATTAAAGGATGCCCTTGAAATAGTTGAAGCCAACCAATTTACTTTCACATCATCAGGGCTGAAGATAGATAGAGCTGCTGAACATAATTTGGTGGTTAAAGCTTATCAACTTTTGAAAGCAGATTTTAAATTACCACCCATTAAAATACACCTCCATAAAGTCATCCCATTTGGTGCAGGGTTAGGTGGGGGGTCATCTGATGCTGCTTTTATGCTGAAAATGCTGAATGAGTTGTTTGAATTAAACCTGTCAGTTGCACAATTGGAAAGTTATGCTGGGAGGTTAGGGGCTGACTGCCCTTTCTTTATAAAGAATAAAGCAGTATATGCACAGGGCATAGGAGACCAGTTTTCACCTATTGAATTGGACTTGAAAGGCTACCACATAGTGATTATTAAACCTCCTATTGCTGTTTCAACCTTTGAAGCTTATGGTGGCATAAAACCAAAAGTTTCAAAATTTGATTTAACCCAAATTAACTCCATCCCTGTTTCAGATTGGAAAGAATATATGTTGAATGACTTTGAAGAAGTAGTTTTCAAAACTTATCCTGAAATTGCAAAGACCAAAGGGGTATTGTATGAAAATGGAGCTGTTTATTCTTCCATGTCTGGAAGTGGTTCAGCAGTGTTTGCTATTTTCGATCATTTACCGGCAAAAATCGACAGTCTGTTTCCTTCCACCAATTTCATTTACCGATCGTTTTAGCCGTTTACCGTCATTAAGATTTCGTTAACAAATATTTTGTACTTTTTAACAAAATGTAATGTAACATTTGCACTTGTAATTAGTCTATATAAACGAAAGCAAGAAACAAATTAAGTTAGAAAACAAGAAAACAAGAAAACAGAAAATAGAAAACGATGAAAACAATTAGCAAAATTTTATTTATTGCACTTCTTGCCTTGGTTACGACCACAACAAGTGCGCATGAAACGAAACTAGAAGTTGCCTCAAGCCATGGGAACGAAATAGAAACTACCTTACAATTGGAAAACTGGATGTTAGAAGATAGCTTCTGGGAAACAACTCAAGCAGAATACCAATTGGAGTTAGAAAAACCACTTCAGTTGGAGTGCTGGATGTTAGATGAATCAAAATGGGAAAAGTCAGAAGATAATTTATTTGTAACAGAAAAAGAACAGGAGCTAGAGTTAGAGCCCTGGATGTATAACGCGAATTTTTGGGAGATTAATAACAGCCTGTAAAAGGCAGTTAATGAATTTTTAGTTAGTTTGGTTTAGTTTAGTGACTGCCCACCAAAAGGTGGGCAGTTTTTTTTGCATTTCATAGAATTATTCTGGTTGGATAGCATTGAATGCCAATAAAAAGCCTATTTTTATTGCCTTGTGTTTTAAATTCCGCGAATTATTTTGAAGTCTTTATTATGGCATTTAGTAGTTGTTTACCTCTGCATACCTATTTTGGTGAATGGGCAAGATGTTACCTTTTCCCAGTTTTATTCAAACCCTCTTTATTTAAACCCGGCCTTTTCTGGTTCTATTGAGGTACCCAGGGTAGCAGTTCAATACAGGAACCAATGGCCGACAATTAATAATGCTTACAATACTTACAGTATATCTGTTGATTTACCAGTGGAAAAATTAAAAGGTGGGCTGGGTGTACTTGTAATGAATGATGCACAATCAAGTGGTTTATTAAACATGTTCCAGGCCGATTTTATGTATTCTTCTTTTACAAAGTTAAATAAGGATTTCAGATTATATGGGGGGCTTCAATTGGGAGTACACCATAATTCATTAAAGTGGAATGACCTGGTTTTTCCTGATAATCTGGATGCCAACTTTGGGCAGCATGGCACCACTTTAGAAAAACCCATAAAAAACCCTACCTATAGTTTTCTTGATGCATCAACTGGGATACTTTTATTTAGTAAGAAAGTTTTTTTTGGGCTGGCAGCACATCACCTGAATGAACCTAAACTGTCCTATTATTCAGGGCAGGAAGAAACAGGGGTTTTATACAGGAAATATACCCTGCATTTTGGGGCAAAATTACCCATATTCCTCCATGGGCATTTGCGCAAAAAGTTTAATATTGCCCCTCAGGTTATTTTGCAGCAGCAAGGAGATTTTAAACAATTCAATTATGGGTTATTTGCTAACAGGAAAGGCTTATCTGCAGGAGTGTGGCTTAGGCAAAATTTTACTTTTGATTATGATGCACTTATATTTTTGGTAGGCATTATCAAAAAAAGATGGCAGCTTACTTACAGCTATGACTGGACTATTTCAGGGTTGGGAGGAGCAACAGGAGGGTCGAGTGAAATAGCCCTGTCCTTCCTGCTAAAGGATGTAACAAAGGTTTCGGGGCTTCCATTTTTCAGGCTGCCAGGAGAATATTAACGCACAAGGAGCACCTGCCCTTTTTGATAGTGCTCATATCCTTGAATATCAAAAAAATGGGTAATCCAAACATAATTTCCCATTGGGGCATTATCACCATTTTGCATCTTCCCATCCCATTTATGGTCAAAACTTTTTGATTCGAAAACAATTTGCCCCCATCTGTCGAATATTTGAAGAAGGAACCTGTTGGGGTCAGCACCTACACCTACTGGCATAAAAACGCGGTTTTCAGGAATGTCACTGTCTGGTCGGAAGGCATTGGGTGTAAACACATCAAATGGCAAAATCTGTATAAGCATGGTTGATGTGTCAAGGCAACCAAAATCTGATTCAGTAATTAACTGAGGGTAGTATTCCCCAATTTCTAAGTATTCATTTGTAGGATTTTTTTCTTCTGAAGTATTTCCATCATCAAAATCCCAGTAATAATTAAAACCAAATATTGAAGAATCAGCAAATTGAATGGTGGGGTGTTCAATAGTAGCAACCTCATAATCTACGGTAAAATTAGAAATTGGTTTAGGGTGGACAAATACCCAACCATCTTTAATTACAGTGGCAGAACAACCAGTTTCAGTTGAAGTTCCCACCAGTTCAAACCCAAAAGCCCCACTGTCCTGAAGTGTTGTAAGCAGAGAATTGCCTTCAGGGTAAGGCATAAAATCAGTGATCCATGTAAATTCAAGGAATTCATCAAATGGGTCTGCAAATATTTCCAGGGTATAAGGTTGGCATCCTTCCAGGTTGTCAGTATAAAAATCAAAATGGGGATTTCTTTTTAAAGCCTTTGTAGCAGTGTCACTAAAACATCCATATTCATCAACTACCAATGTAATGGATGCTGTAGGTTCATCAATGGCGACATCAATAGTGTGGTTGTTCCCACCTACCTGGTGGCAATCCTCAAAGCTCCAGTAACAAATTGAAGAGTCAATGGCATTAAGGTAAATAACTTCAGTTGTGTCTGGGTAGCAGGTTGTTGGGTCAATAGAAAACTCAGCTGTTGGGGTAGGGAATACTTTGATCATGCTGTCAATAGTGAATCCAATCTGGCATCCACTAAGGTTTTGTGTGATGGTTAAACCAACATCATAAAAGCCTGTTTGGTCATAAAAGTGTATGGGCTGGCGTGCATTGCTTATGGGTGACCCGTCCCCAAAGTCCCATTCAAAAAGGAGGTCATCTTCATGCCCAAGCCTTCCTTCAAAATAGATGGTGGTTGAGTCACAACCCCTGCTTTTTCCTGTTAGCAACTCAAAATCTGGATTGGCTCCAATGGTGAGATAAGATGTATCAGGGCTAATACAACCATTTTGTTCAACATGCAAGCTTATGTCTAAGGCAGTAGAAAATGGAGGTACAGAAACAACATAATATTGAAAACCTAATGTGTCAAACAGGTGAAGGCCTCCAAAATCCCAATAAAAGTTGGCACCTTCAGTAGCATTCCCAATATATTGGATCTCCCTGTTATATTTATGGCAGGTAGAATCAGGGTTTTCAACTGGTTCAAAGTCAGAAGTAGGGATTTCAAAGTAGCCAACCTTGTGCACTGCATGGGTATTACACTGGTTTATGGTTGTGATATCCATAGAGATTTCATATTCCCCCCAATAATCTGAAGACAGGTTAACATTTTCCCTGTCTACCTGTAAAATATTGAGAGAATCAGGCTTATTGCTTGACCATGCAACACCTCCATCATAATCCCATACATAATCAGGGGCATTGGTAATGGTTGCTGATATGCTAGACTGCCTTTCTCCACATAAATGGGTTTCTCCATCTAATGTTATATCAGGCAAAGGATATACTTCTAAATGCATGGTATCCTTTGCAGAGCAACCAAACTCATCATAGGCAACAACATGGTAATCGCCTGTTTCTCCTGCAATGATGGTTTGCGTTGTATCTCCAGTTTGCCAGATATAGCTTTCAAAACCTGGACCAGCATCTAGCTGCAATGTATTGGGTGAACAAAATGCTGTATCAACCCCTATGTTTGTAATTGGGTGGCTTACAAAAATATAGATGGAATCTGTTAAGATACATCCATCTGCTGTGGTAGCAGTTAATGCATATTTACCTTCTTCTGAAACCAACAATGTTTGGGATGAGTCACCTGTATTCCATTGGTAGTCATCAAAATATGGGCCTGCATCCAGCAGTTCAGAATCACCATAACAAAGCTGTACTGAATCACCTGAAAAACCAATACTTTCACTAATATCCAAAATAATGTCCAGGTTAAAGCCGACCCCATATCCATATGATTCAACCCCTCCAAACCCATAAACATATGCCAGGAAGCCACGATCAGGGTTTGAATTGTTTATCCTATGAGTACCTGGTGTAATAGATATCTGGGTGTATGAATAATCTCCTTCAGGAAATGGTTTGAATTCAGATTGGATGTTATTGCCATCCAAAAACATATTCCCTGTTTCTTCAGTGAGTGTTACAATATTTACAGAATAATTTACAATTTGGTCAGAATCATAAGCCACAAAAGTTACATCATTTTTGGATTGTGAAGTGGGGCTTAAAATGATCATAAAAGGGTCACCATCTCCTCCTGTAAAATCTTGGTCAACAGACCTGGATTGTGCAAATTGAGCAACCATCACAGGTTTATCTGCATAAATTCGTTTAGGGTCATCATGCTGTAAAGTTAACTCTGCAAAATCGCCACGATTTAAATAAATAGGTTCACGCCCGGTTATAAAAACAGATGTGTTGTTTTGTGCGGCCATAATCCTGTACCTGTCTTGTTCCCTGGTTTTCAGGGGAACAGCATAAAACTCTTTTCCCCAAGAATATAAGGGAGGTATTTGTTCAAATAAGTGGTCCCAGGCAGTGACTCCATCATCAGCAGGTACAGTTGTGGCAAGTGAGCCAGAATAAAATGCAATGGGTTTATCGGCTTTGACATGGCTTCCTGTAAGGTCTCCTTCACCTTCCAGTGCATCATAATCATTCATGGATTGAACCTGGTAAATATCGCCCTGGTCAAGTAGTACAGTGAAAACTGAATCTGCTGGCTTGCCTCCATCAGTAACAACTGATGGGGTAATTTCAACTGTGGTTTCATCTTTAGTAGCAACAATCAGGAATTCACTATTCCTTCCATTTCCATAGTTCATCCCATTTGTGTGGATATGTGGGGCATAACACATGGCAAAATATTCATACCCCAATGATTCAATGGGGTATATTACTGCCACATCAGCAGAATTCCTGTCCCAGTTTAAGGCATACACGTTAACAGGGTTTTCGGCAACAAGGTGGATAGCCCTTTGTTGGATATTCTCAGAACCTTCAGCTTCAACATCATACCAGTGGTAGGGCTTTACACGCACATTACTGTTAGCTTCAACTATATATGTTTGAGTATATTTTCCATAATACAGTACAAATTTTGTCCTTTCCCTGGCTGTAACTGTAATTTCAACAAAATGCCTATTGTGGTAGGTCCTGCTTTCCATAAAGGCAAACCAAAATTCTGTACCCTCTGTTGACCTTTTGCAGTTATCATCAACTTGGCTTAAAACAAGGGAAGGAAGGATTAAAAAGAGGTAAGATATGGCAAGTATTTTCATCTTCCAGTTTTAAAACTGATAAATATAGTCAGATGGTTTGTAAAATAAGGTGTTTGATGAATGAAAAACTTTGTAAGGGAAATAAAAAAGTAATTTTTCAATTGAATTATAACAAAAAGCCATCAATCAATTGACTGATGGCTTCTTCTTACCCTCTTGTATATTTTTAAATAGGTTTGATCTCTATTAAAAGATAGCTTTTAGGAATAACCTGATCCTTTTGTACATGTATTTTTACAATTTTCCCATCAAAAGGCATACGAATGATATTGTGCATTTTCATTGCTTCTAACATTAATAGGGACTCACCTTCTTTTACCTTTTGCCCTGTTTTTACATAAATGTCAATGATGGTTCCAGGTATAAAAGAATAAATATGGTTAAAATTGGGTTTTTCCCATTTTACCCTATTCTCAAATTTTTTGGTAAAGGAAGTCTTATATCTGGCTCCCTCCACTATTAATGTCTTTAAGTTTTGCTCTTCAGCCATAAATTTGAATATTGAAGATTACTAAAATGGAGGAATCCCATGTTTCTTCTTAGGTCCTGAAATGTCTTTATTTTCAGAAACTTTTAATGCATGGAGTATCATAGACCTAGTTTGTTTTGGTTCAATTACCTCATCAATATACCCCTGTCCTGCAGCCACAAATGGGTTGGCAAATTTTTGTTTGTATTCTTCCACCTTTTGTTGGCGCATTGCTTCAGGGTCTTCAGCTTCAGCAATTTCTTTCCTGAAAACAATGTTAGCTGCGCCCTCAGGTCCCATTACAGCAATTTCTGCATTTGGCCATGCAAATACAAAATCAGCCCTTAAATGCCTTGAATTCATGGCAATGTAGCCACCACCATATGCTTTACGCAAAATAACTGTTACTTTAGGAACTGTAGCTTCACTATATGCATACAGGATTTTTGCCCCATGGCGAATAACCCCAGCATGCTCCTGGTCAACACCAGGAAGGTATCCTGGCAAGTCTTCAAGGGTTACAATAGGGATATTGAATGCATCACAGTATCTGATAAAACGAGCTGCTTTGTCTGAGCTGTCTGTGTCGAGAACCCCTGCAAGGACTTTAGGCTGGTTGGCAACAAAACCAATTGTTTCACCATCCATACGTCCAAAACCAATAATAATATTTGGTGCAAAGTGCTCCATGATCTCAAAAAATTCAGACCCATCAGTGATAGACCTGATAATATCCCTCATATCATAAGGGATCTTTGGGTTCATAGGAACAATTTCTTCAATATTAAAATCTTTTTTAGGCGTTTTTTTAGGGAATGGCATTGCTTTCCCTTTATTGTTCCTTGGGATAAATGAGATCAGGGTTTTGATCTGTTCAAAACATTCGTGTTCACTTTTTGCATAAAAATGGGCATTTCCAGTAATTTCTGCATGTACCTTGGCTCCACCCAATTCTTCCATAGAGATTTCTTCACCCAGTACTGATTTAATAACACTTGGCCCTGTAATAAACATTTTGGAAATGTTCTCAACCACAAAAACAAAATCAGTTAATGCAGGTGAATAGACAGCTCCTCCTGCACAAGGTCCCAGGATTACTGAAATTTGCGGGATAACCCCAGATGCCAGGGTGTTGCGGAAAAAAATTTCACCATACCCAGCCAATGAATTTACACCTTCCTGGATACGTGCCCCACCAGAGTCATTGATCCCAATTAAAGGAACCCTCATTTTTAGTGCATGATCCATGATCTTGGTTATTTTCCTGGCATGTGCCAAACCAAGTGAACCTCCAGCTACTGTAAAATCCTGTGCAAATATGCAAACTGGTTTTTTAAAGATGGTTCCTGTACCAATAATTACCCCATCACCATGGAGTACTTTTTCTTCCATCCCAAAGTCTTTGGCGCTGTGCTCAACAAACAGGTCGTATTCATGAAAAGATTTATCATCCAATATGGCCAATATCCTTTCACGGGCGGTTAGTTTACCCATTTTTGCTTGTTTCTCAATGGCTTTGTCTCCACCACCCTTTTGAACTTCTTTCTTCCTTTTGCGAAGGTCGAGTATGTTGCTTCTCAATGACATATAAAAAATATTTGTTAGCAGGTTTTATAATTTAATGCTATAAAACCCAGCAATTTGTTTGATTTTGATGTGGCTAAATTATAATTTTTTTAAATTGTGCTTTCCATTTCTTAATT
This sequence comes from Prolixibacteraceae bacterium, assembly GCA_028282705.1. Lineage (GTDB taxonomy): Bacteria > Bacteroidota > Bacteroidia > Bacteroidales > Prolixibacteraceae > JABMQB01. The sequence goes on from JANQHI010000037.1 coordinate 69,637, forward strand.
ATTTTAACTAAGTAAGTTAAATAATCTTCAATAACTTGTTTTTAAACAATTTTCTTATTGGTTTGAAAATTGAAACTATCTGGCTGCCCACCTGTAAATTACCAGGGCAATTACTGCATAAATCATATTAGGTATCCACACCGCCAGTGTTGTATTCATGTTCCCATTTATTGCAAACACAGTAGATACCTGGGCAAAAAGTATATATGAAAAACTAAACAATAACCCCAACCCTAAATGCAACCCTAGCCCTCCTTTTACTTTACGCGAAGCCAACCCTGCCCCAATTAGTGTTAATATAAATACTGAAAAAGGTCCACTGCTGCGCCTTTCCCTCTCAATCTCAAGGTCAGTGGTATTGACACCCCTTATCCTGCCACTTTTTATTTGCCTTGAAATCTCAGGAGTAGGGATTGTTTCTATCTCGTTTTTAACCTTCCTGTATTCTTCTGGTTTCATGTTTAACATAGTGTCAAGCCTATAGCCTTGGATAATTTCTTCATGGTCTTCAAAATAAAGCCTTTTCCAATATTGGTTTAGTACCCACAGGTTTTTTTCTTCATCCCAGCGTATGTTATTGGCCGAAATTTTTTCAACCAGCTTATGGTCTTCAAACCTTTCAAGGGTAAAACGATAACCTACATTATTGGAGTTGAAACTTTGGATATATATATATACACCCGGGTCAATCTGGCGATGAATATGCCTTTCTGTCTGGACACTATTTTTACTGATGTAAGTATTATAGAAATCTACCCTTTTTTTATTGGCAGGAGGGATAATGTAATGTCCCAGGGTAAATGATATGACAGCAATTACAAATGCAGAAATAAGAAATGGGCGCATCAGCCTCCAGAAAGATACACCACTGCTCAGGATTGCTATAATCTCTGTGTTGTATGCCATTTTTGAGGTAAAGTAGATCACTGCAATGAACGTGAAAAGCGAGCTGAACAGGTTTGCAAAGTAGGGTACAAAATTCACATAATGTTCAAAAATAATTGCCTGTGTTGGAATGTTTTTTGACAAATATTCATCGAGGTTCTCAGCCATGTCAAATACTAGGACAATACTTATTATCAAAGCAATTGTGTAAAAGAATGTTCCCAGGAACTTCCTGATAATGTATTTATCTATTGTTTTTAGAAATTTCATTTTAAATGCGTTGCATAAGTTTTAATGTCATCTCCTTTTTCCAGCTTTCAAAGCTACTATCTAATATCCTTTCCCTGGATTCTTGTACCAACCAAAGGTAAAAAGCCAGGTTATGTTGGCTGGCAATTTGTGCCCCAAGCATTTCTCCAGAAATAATCAAATGGCGCAAGTAAGCTTTAGAATAATGGTGGTCAACAAAAGAATGGCCATTTTTGTCAATTTCAGAATGGTCATTTTGCCACTTTTTATTCCTGATGTTTATAACCCCTTCTGATGTAAATAACATCCCATTCCTCCCATTCCTGGTTGGCATTACACAATCAAACATATCAATTCCCCTGTCTATTGCTTCAAGGATGTTCACAGGAGTGCCAACCCCCATTAAATAACGGGGTTTATTTTCTGGCAGGTCAGCAGTAGCCACTTCAACCATTTCATACATTATCTTTTCTTCTTCACCAACAGATAAGCCACCAATTGCGTAACCATCAGCTTCAAAAGTTTTAACATGGGCAACAGCAGCTTTCCTTAATTCTGGGTAAGTGCTCCCTTGCACAATGGGGAATAATGACTGTTCATAGCCATATTTGGGTTGGGTGTTGTTAAATTGCTTAAAACATCTTTCCAGCCACCTTTGGGTAAGCTCCAATGATTTTTTTGAATAATCAAAATCAGCATCACCAGGTGTACATTCATCAAAAGCCATAATGATGTCTGCACCAATTGACCTCTGGATGTCAATAACATTTTCGGGCGTAAAAAGGTGGTATGACCCATCAATGTGGCTTTGAAACCTGGCTCCTTCTTCAGTAAGTTTCCTGATATCACCTAATGAAAAAACCTGGAAACCTCCACTATCAGTCAGGATTGGCCCATCCCAGCCATTGAATTTATGTAACCCCCCTGCAGACTCAATTACTGATATTCCCGGGCGCAAGTATAGGTGGTAAGTGTTGCCAAGGATTATTTGAGCTTTAATATCATCTTTAAGGTCACGTGAATGAATGCCTTTTACTGACCCTGCCGTGCCCACAGGCATAAAAATTGGGGTTTCAATTTGTCCATGGCTTGTTGTTAATTTACCTGCCCTTGCCCTTGATCCTGAAGATGTTGTAATCAGCTCAAAATTCATGTCCCTAAATTGTGGCTTCAAAGATAATTATTAAACTTTAATTCAGTAGGCATAAAAAAATGAGGGACTTGTTAATTATATTTAATTTTGATTAAAGGGAATTTATATTATACTTCTATTTTTGCCATAAATAAATTGGAATGGATTGGCCAGCTATTGATTTCTTGCAAAAACTTGACCCTGTTGGAATCACCTTAATATGTTGTTTTTTAATCATATTACTTGTAAGGTTTCTGTTTGACATTATCACATTAAGCACCCTTATTTATGGTAAGAAAAAACAACTTCAGCGCGATAATTCTTTGATTTCTGTAATTATGGCTGTTAGGAATGAAGAAACAGGGCTAAAAGAAAACCTGCCTTCAATCCTTGGACTCGAAGACACAAATTATGAGGTAATTGTGATTGATGATTTCTCGCAGGACCAATCATTAACCATACTTGGTTTATTAAGGAAGGATAATAAAAGACTTAAATTCAGTTCATTAAACCAGGAGGCGCGCTATTCTGCAAAACTAGCCAGGAATGTTGCGATGAAAGCAGCAGCAGGAGAATGGACATTGGCATTAAACCCTTTATGTAATGTTAATGGAGATAGCTGGATTAAAGGCTTTCGGGAAAATGTGCATAAGGGTACAGAAGCAGTAATTGGTTATTATACATTCAAAAAAGAAAAAGGTTTTTACAACCTCTTATCACGCCTTGAACTATTTTTCCAGCAGCTAAACAGTTTTGTCTTTATTAAAATTGGCCTTGGCTATGTGGTGAATGAGGCTAATGTCATGTTTGCGACTAAAAAATATTTTGAGTTAGGTGGGTTTAAAGGTGAAATGTCAGAAGAATATGCTAACCTGGAGTTATTAGCCAATAAATTCATACAGAAAAAAAAGGCAGAAATAATTTTGTCGCCAACAGTTAAGGTTGTTGATTCAGGGCATGTTGGCAGAAAAAGCTTTTTTGAATTATTAACCAAATCAACGCGCATAAAAAGAAAACTTACTTTTTTTAAAAGGGTAGTACTTGCAATCAATGATACCAGCAAATTCCTTTTGCCATTGCTCTTTTTTGTAGTAGCATTTTTGTACCCTGTTCTTTTAATACCAGTGTTTTCTCTTATTGGTATTAAGATAATTCTACATATGTTTATTGTTATCAGTGTGTTAAAACATTTGAATGAACAAAAAATATTTATACCTTCGTTATTGTATGAGTTGTTGATGCCTTATTTCCTGGCATTTTCGAGATTAATAAATCGTTTACCATTTAAAGGCTGATGAAACCCTTGAATCATAACTTATCAGAAAAAGCCCAACAAGATTTTTTACTTGTTCAGGCTGCTTTATCTGGTGACGAAAAGGCTTTTGCCAAATTGCTTGGCCGTTACAAGGATGCCATATTTTTTATGTTGTTAAAAATGGTGAACAACAAAAGTGATGCAGAAGACCTCACTCTTGAAGCATTTGGAAAAGCATTTAAAAACCTCCACCAATATTCTCCTAGTTATGCATTTAGTACCTGGTTGTTTAAAATAGCTTCAAACAATTGCATTGATTTCTTAAGGAAAAAAAGGGGTATGCATATTTCTATTGAAAATAACCTGGAGTCTAATGAAAATAATGAGCAGCCTATTAAACTTAAATCCAAAGAGCCTAACCCTGAAGAAAAATTGATCAGGATGCAAAAGGCTATTTTACTAAGGAAAGTTGTGAGAAGGCTGAAACCCAGGTATCGCACATTGGTTGAATTACGTTATTTTAGGGAATTTTCTTATGAAGAAATTGCCAAAGAGCTGGAATTGCCTTTAGGAACTGTAAAGGCACAACTATTCAGGGCACGAGAAATGCTTTTTAAAATAATTGAATCAACTGAGATAGGGGAAAAAGATTAATTTATGGATGTTTTATTAAAGTACTTTCCTAATTTGCAAGCAGGGCAAAAGGAGCAGTTTGAGCAGTTGGGTGGACTATATGCTGAGTGGAATGAAAAAATCAATGTTATATCAAGGAAAGATATTTCAGAAATTTATGAAAGGCATATACTTCATTCCCTGGCTATTGCAAAAGTTATTTTATTTAACCCTGGGACTAACATCCTAGATGTAGGTACAGGTGGAGGTTTCCCAGGTATTCCATTGGCAATTTTATTTCCTGAAGCAACATTCCACCTGGTTGATTCAATAGGTAAGAAAATTAAAGTGGTAAAAGGAGTTTCAAGCTCTTTGGGTTTAAGTAATGTAACAGCTGAACAAACTAGGGTGGAAGCAATCAAAACAACTTTTGATTTTGTTATCAGCAGGGCTGTAACAGCTTTCCCAAAGTTTGTGGGGTGGGTGCAGCAAAACATACATGCCAGGTATAAAAATTCTCTTCCTAATGGCATACTTTATTTAAAGGGGGGTGATTTCGAAAATGAAATTTCACGCTATGGGAAAAGGGCAATGGTTTACCCCATAAGCGATTTTTTTGAGGAACCTTTTTTTGAAACAAAGAAGGTAATCCATCTTAGCCTATAAATACTCATCACCAAATGAAACCCCCATTTTGCGCGCTTTTGCAATCAGTCTAAAATCAGGTTTGACCAGCCTGAGCTTCCCTCCAACTTCTTCAAGGGGGACAGTGGTTATCTGGTTATTCTTCATAGCCACCATGGTGCCATAACATTCCTGTGCAATACACTGTGCAGCATATGAACCATAACGTGTTGCCAGTATCCTGTCATTTGGTGTAGGGCTTCCTCCGCGTTGGATGTACCCCAAGACAGTTTCACGGGTTTCAAGTTCAGTATATGTATGGATTGCATTGGCAATATGCCTGGCTGCTGATGAATTTTTAGGATGGTCAATGCCCTCGGCAACTACTACAATTGAATAAGGTTTGTTGTCTTCATACCTTTGTTCAACTTTCTTACATACTGACCTGATGTTGTACTCCAGTTCAGGGATTAAAATAATGTCGCCACCACCTGCCATACCTGCATAAAGTGCAAGCCAGCCTGCATTGTGCCCCATTACTTCAATGATCATTACACGCTGGTGGGAGTTGGCCGTAGTATGTAACCTGTCAATAGCTTCTACTGCTATTTGCACACCTGAATCAAAACCAAAAGTAATATCAGTTCCCCATACATCATTATCAATGGTTTTTGGGATGCCAATTACATTCAGCCCCTCTTTTGACAACATGTTTGCAGTTTTCATGGTTCCATTCCCTCCAATACAAACTATGCAATCAAGCCCTAATTTTTTGTAGTTTTTTTTGATAAGCTCTGGTTTTTCCCTTCCATTGTCTCCATTCTTGACAATTTTATAGGGCTTTTCCCTTGAGGTGCCAAGTATAGTCCCGCCCAATGTTAATATCCCGGAAAGGGCGGATTCTTCCAGTGTAATGTATTCATTATTGATCAGCCCCAGGAACCCAGCCCTGAAACCTAAAACTTCCATCCCATATTCTACAATTGCAGTCTTCCCAACTCCACGAATTGCAGCATTTAAGCCAGGGCAGTCGCCCCCTGCAGTCAATATCCCAATTTTTTTTGCTTGTGCATCCATTTAGCAAATACTCCTAATTTTTTATTTTTCTTCCAATTTTAAATCTAATTTACAAAAAAGATTTTTTTATTGGGCATGCAAAGTTCATCCTTTTTTTTAAACCCGAAAGTATTAATAGCCCAAAATATTACTTATAGTTTTTCAGTCTTACATCAAACAGCTTTAATATAAAATTGTATTTTTGTTTGTGTTAAAGAATAACCTTATCAATTAAATTTAATAAAATGAGAAACTTTAAAATCTTAATTATTTTGGGCGTGGTTGCTGCAATGGTTTCATGCAAAAGCACACAAAACATTTCAAAATCTGGTGCAAAGGCTGAAGTTGCAGCAATAAATGAATTGTCTGCTTCTGAGAAAGCTGATGGCTGGGTATTGTTGTTTGATGGTAAAACCAGTGAAGGTTGGCGTGGGGTGAATAAAGATTATTTCCCTTCAGGCTGGGCTATTGTTGATGGGACTTTACATTGCAAAGGGTCTGGCAAAGGAGAGGCTGGTGCTCATGATGGGGGTGATGTACTGTATGACAAAGAGTTTAGTAACTTTATCCTGAAATTGGAATGGAAAATTTCTGAAGGGGGGAATTCTGGTATCTTTTATTTAGGGCAGGAAGTTGAAGGATGGCCAATTTGGAAAACTGCTCCTGAAATGCAAGTACTTGATAATGCCAAGCACCCTGATTCATTCTTAGGTAAAGATGGCAACAGGAAAGCTGGTTCATTGTATGACCTGATCCCTGCCAAGCCACAAAATGCAAAACCTGCTGGCGAGTGGAACAGTGTGGAAATAGTAGTTTACAAAGGTACTGTTGTACACAAAATGAATGGTGAAATTGTTCTAGAGTACCATTTATGGACTGATGATTGGGACAAACTGGTATCTGGTTCAAAATTCCCAGGGCTAAATCCAGATTGGCACAAAGTAGCTGAGAAAGGTTATGTTGCAGTGCAAGACCATGGTGATGATGTTTGGTACAGGAATATCAAAATCAAAGAATTATAAGATATTTTCAATATGAGTAAAAAGGGTGCTTACCTTAAGGTTGGTGCCCTTTTTTATTCAGGGAAATACCCGGAAGCATTTAATAATTTTTGGGCATCATGCATTTCCATTAACTGAGGAAGGGTAACCTCAGGGTGTTTATCCATAAATTTCCTTACGATTTGCCAGCCTAGCCACACTCCTGTTCTTCCTGGTGATTCCAAGGGGAATCCATTGGTGTATGGTCCATCACTTATGAAACGTTTGATGTCCATCCTGCCAGTTATATAAAGCCTTTTATCTTCAACCAGTTTAAACCACATTTGGGCTTCATTATTTTTGCACCATTCCAGTTGTTTTTCAGTATACCCAATTTTCAGTGTATCATGCTGTTTGGGTAACATGGCATCAACAAAATACATTAATTTCCCCTCATAAACCATGTGGCTTAGCAAGGTTGATTCAGTACTTTTATTTTCAAACTCTGTCAGTGCCCAGCTATACATTACATCTGCAGCTATTTTTTCTTTATACATTTTTTGAAGTTTGTAATTAGGTATATCCAACCTTTTATAATAGGAGAAATCTTTTCCCAGGTATTTGTCAAGGCTTATCCCAATTAGCCCAGCTGATGTAACAAGAGACTGGTTAAAACCTGATATACATGTATAAATTTCAGGCACTTCTTTTTCTGGGAAGTAATAGTTGTAATGCTTAAAGGCTTTTGTAAGTTGTTTTTCAGTCCTTGAAAAGTTGCCAAATACAGCTCGCACCTCTTTTCGGGTGTTAAGTATCATGGTGTCAGTGGTATACATTTTCAGGAGAGAGAAGAAATGAGGGTCATTGATTCCTCCAATATTGATTATTTTATATGTAAAAATGTCAAAAAACTCACCATATTCGGCCTTGATTTTTTCCACACTGTTTTCAAAAGATGTGGTGTCTATCTCAAAAAGGCTGTTATCCAGGTGTTTTACCTGTAAATCAATTTTTACATCAGAAACATCAATTTTCAGCTTATTCCTTTTGCAGGAAAAAAAGGCAATGCACGCAACTAGTAGTAGAAAAGAAATTTTCAGGCCTTTCATTCGTTTATATTATTAATTTTCAATGGTAACTCATGCCTGCCTGGCTTGCGCAGTCAGACAGGTAACTCGTCCCGAGTGCCCGGGACTCGTTTCATATGTTAAAGTTTTTTTTATCAATTACGTAATTACAAAAATAATATTGCGAATTTGAAGTAAAAAACAGAGATTTGCACAAGTTAAAGCCATTTTCTTATTAGGCAAATAAATTACTGAAGATGAAGATTGCATTAGCACAGCTAAATTACCACATTGGGAACTTTGAAAGCAATACTGAAAAAATAATCCAGTACATTGAAAAAGCAAAGTCAGAAGGAGCCGACTTAGTTTTATTTTCTGAACTTTCAGTAACTGGTTATTACCCACATGACATGCTCGAAAGAAAAGAATTTGTTGCTAAAGCTAATTTGTTTGTTAACGAAATAGCTAAAAAATGTATAGGGGTTGCAGCAGTCATAGGGGCTCCAACAATCAATGAAGGAGAAAGGGGCAAAAAACTTTTTAATTCAGCAATCTTTATCCAGGATGGAAAGATAACCAGCTTGCACCATAAGTCACTTTTGCCAACCTATGACATTTTTGATGAATACAGGCATTTTGAACCCAACAATAAATTTGATGTAGTTGAATTTAAGGGTGAAAGGCTGGCTATTACAGTGTGTGAAGACTTGTGGGATGAGCAACCTACCAGCAATGAGTTTGGAAAGGATAAACTATACCAAACCTCGCCTATGGAGGAACTAAGCAGGCTTAACCCTACTTTGGTGCTAAACCTTTCTGCATCACCTTTTTCATATAACCAGGAAAACTGGAGGAAAAACATTTTGATCAGTAAAGCCAAAAATTATCAGGTTCCCATTGTCTATGTAAACCAGGTTGGTGCACAAACAGAATTGGTTTTTGATGGAGGCTCAGTTTTTATAAATTCAGAAGGAGAGGTGGTAAAAGAACTCGCTTATTTTGAGGAAGGGTTTAAAATTGTTGACACTTCGTACATAGGGAAAAAAGAACTTCAGGATAAGACTGGTTATATTGAAAAGATCCATGATGCATTGGTGCTGGGAATAAGAGATTATTTTGTAAAGATGGGATTCAAAAGTGCCACATTGGGCTTGTCTGGGGGGATTGATTCTGCAGTAACTGCTGTGTTGGCAGTGGAAGCCCTTGGTGTTGAAAACGTGAGAGTACTACTAATGCCTTCAAAATATTCATCACAACATTCAATTGATGATGCACGTGAATTGGCCGAAAACCTGGGCATACAATATGACATACTTAAAATCCAGGATGTAGTTGATGCATTTAATAAAGATTTGCAACCCATTTTTTCAGGGCGTGAAGAGGATGTAACTGAAGAAAATATCCAGGCCAGGACCAGGGGTATTTTTGTGATGGCCCTGTCAAATAAATTTGGCAGCATCTTGCTAAATACTACCAACAAAAGTGAATGTGCAGTGGGCTATGGTACCCTGTATGGTGACATGAATGGGGGGCTTGCTGTATTAGGAGATGTGTATAAAACTGATGTATTCAAACTGGCACATTTTATAAACAGGGAAAAGGAGATAATCCCTGAAAACTCAATAACCAAACCTCCATCTGCTGAACTGAAACCAGATCAAAAGGATACTGATTCATTGCCAGATTACAACTTATTGGATGAGATATTGTTTGATTATATAGAGTTGAACAAGCCTCCTGAAGAAATTATTGCCAAAGGCTTTGACACTGAAATGGTTAAAAAGGTTGTACATATGGTTAATATCAATGAGTACAAAAGGTTTCAGGCAGCCCCAATTCTCAGGGTAAGTTCAAAAGCTTTTGGGTTTGGTAGGAAAATGCCTTTAGTGGCAAAATATTAAAGTAATTGAGACTTTATAAATACAACCATTTTGTTTTTTGATCGAAATTCAATATTAGCTTTAATTAGGGCAAAATATCACGGGTAAATAGCTGGAAATTAACAAAAATATTTAACTTTGATGCTGTAAAACATATAAGCAAAATAATATGTTAAATTCAGATTTAGGCATAAAAGATATACTTGATAACCCAAAATCAGTGTTTTATCTTTTAGCTGCTGAGGAGAAGGAAGAATTACAAAACCATATTTCATTATCAAATTTTAAAAAGAACGAGTTTGTTTTTAAAGAAGGCGACAAACCTACTGGCTTTTTAATGCTAATTGATGGAAAGGTAAAGATATTTAAAGAAGGAGTTGGTGGAAGGGAGCAGATAATCAGGATGGCAAAACCATTGGGGATTATAGGCTTCAGGGCATTAATGGCTGAAGAAAACCACATTGCTACTGCAGTAACCCTTGAAGAGTCTTTAATTTGTATAATAAGCTCAGAATTTGTCTTTTCACGGGCTTTGAAAAATCCAGACTTTTCAATAAAGATGATCCGCAAACTGGCTAAAGAGCTGGGGTTCTCAAATGCAAGGACAGTAACTCTTACCCAAAAGCATATTAGGGGGAGGTTAGCTGAGTCATTGATCCTGCTAATGGAAAAATATGGGTTTGAGACTGATGGGGCCACTTTAAAAGTATTTCTTTCAAGAGAAGATATTGCGAACCTTTCAAATATGACCACATCCAATGCAATCCGCACATTGTCAACTTTTGCCAGTGAAAAAGTGATTGCAATTGATGGGCGCAAAATTAAAGTGTTGGATATCCAACGCCTCGAAAGGATAAGCAAATTAGGCTAGTTGGCTTATTCCTGGGTATAAATCCTTTTTACACGTTGAGATATCCCTGTTAAGATTTCATAGGGGATTGTATTTGATTTTTCCGCCAGTTCAGAAACAAGTACATGGCTGCCAAAAACCTCAACTTCATCACCAACTTCTGCATTGATGTGGCTTATGTCAAGCATACACATATCCATACAAATATTACCAACTATTGGTGCATAGTAGCCATTAATAAAAACGCGTCCATTGCCATTCCCCAATATCCTTGACAACCCATCAGCATAGCCAATGGGTATTACAGCAATTTCTCCCTTTTTGCCAAGCATACCTTTCCTGGAATAACCTATGGTCTCATTAGTGCTGACTTCTTTCACCTGTGAAATAGTTGTTTTTAATGTGCTGATGTTTTTTAAAGGGATGCCTGTACTGCTTATCCCATAGAGGCCAATACCCAGCCTTGCCATATCAAACTGATGCTCAGGGAAACGTTCAATTCCTGCTGAATTGAGGACATGCAGGTTTATTTTATAATTGAAAGATAAAGTAATCGCTTTGCTCAATGTTTTAAATGCCCCAATTTGCCCCAGGGTGAATTCATCCATATTAGGTTCATCACTGGCAGCTAAGTGGGAAAAGACAGAACTGACCACTATGTTGCCAGAATCTTTGATGTGTTTTGTTAATTCAATTATTTCATCCAGGGTTTTAAACCCAAGCCTGTTCATCCCAGTATCCAGTTTTATGTGGATAGGGAAATCAAAGGAGGCATTTAGTTTTAAATAGGAAATGAAATCTTTTAATAGCTGTATGCTGTAAATATTTGGCTCCAGCCTGTAGTCGATTATATTCTGGAAGCTGTGTATTTCAGGGTTCATCACAACAATAGGTATGGTAATCCCGGATTTCCTTAATTCAATGCCTTCATCAGCAACTGCAACAGCCAGGTAATCAATCTTATGGTATTGAAGCAATGTAGCAATTTCACTACTGCCACTACCATATGAAAAAGCTTTCACCATTGCCATGATTTTGGTTGAAGGTTTCAATAATGACCTGAAAGTATTTAGGTTCTCCACCATAGCGTCCAGGTTGATCTCCAACACAGTTTGATGGGCTTTTTGCTGTAACTTTGAAGCAATGTCCTCAAAATTAAAAGACCTTACCCCTTTTAATAAAATCACAGCATCTTGGAAAGGTTTACCATTTAAGTGTTGCAAAAAATCAGGAGTTGATAAGTAAAAACTACCATGCATTTTAAAGCAACCTTGGTTTTTGGATATCTCAGTGCCAATCCCAACAATTTCATTTACACCTGCATCAACTGCCATTTGGTTAACTTTTTTATAGAGCTTTGCTGGTTTAACCCCTGATTGCTGTATGTCAGATAAAATCAGGACTTTGGACAGATGGCTTTTTTTAGCCTGGTTATTCAAAACATTCAATGCAATAGCCAGTGAGTTAATATCAGAGTTGTAAAAGTCATTGATGAGCAAACAATTGTTGTTACCCTGCCTCATCTCAAGGCGCATGGCTATATTTGAAAGCTGCTGCATTTGGTTTCCTACATGTGGCAAGGAAGCTCCCAGGGCAAGGGCTGCAACAAAACAGTGGCAGGCATTTTCAATGGCTGATTTATCAGTAAAAGGGATTGTAAAAGAATAACTTTGTTCTTTATAATGAGCCTGGAATTTGGTAGAATTCTTCTTTTTGGAATAGTGAAAATTAACTACTGCTTCATTTCCCACACTACTCCAGCTAAACATATTTACCTGGTTTTTGATGCAGAAGCCTTTTATGATGCCTGTAGCCATTTCCTGGTCAACAGAGAAAATCAAATGTTGGGTATCCCTGAATAGGGTTAGTTTTTCATTTATTTTCTGTTCAAGGCTTGTAAAGTTTTCCTGGTGGGCAGTTCCAATATTTGTGAATATCCCAATTTGTGGCTGAACAATGGGCTGTAATTTTTCCATTTCCCCAGGCTTTGAAATCCCAGCCTCCAAAATAGCCAGGTCATGGTTTTCCTGAATGATCCAGGCAGATAAAGGGACACCAATTTGAGAGTTGTAACTTTTGGGGCTCCTGGCTATGCTGTATTGGCTTTTTAACAGGTCGTAAAGCCATTCTTTTACAATGGTTTTTCCATTGCTGCCAGTAATGCCAATTATTGGGTGCTCAAATTGTTGGCGATTCCAGCTGGCCAGCTTTTGCAAAGCTGAAAGGGTATCTTTTACATATATGAATACCACATTTTCTTCATAAATGTAACTGGTGTGTTTTTCAGAAATTACAAATGCTTTAACCCCTTTTCCAATCAATTCAAGGATGTATTTATGCCCATTATTCCTATGGCTTTTTAAAGCAAAAAAAAGGGTTTGCCCACCAGCTAGTACAGTCCTGCTATCAATAGATATGGTTTTTACGGGGCTGCTGCCCGGGTTCCCATTAAAAATGGCCTTGCCTTGGATAATTTCTGAAATGTGTTTTGCAGTGTATATGTGCATCTTTGCTTAAAACCTAAATTCTGACAGAAGGAAATTTATATGGTGTTGTTACTTTTTATGTAATGGTTAACCACCTTTTGGCGATACTTTTAAAAAGCATGAACGGCACAAAGGTTCATAAATGTCTTTTTCGCCTAACAACACTACTTGCTCTTTAACTCCCAGGCGATGAGAAAATTGTGCAATACTGCCACACCTTACACAAATGGCATGCACTTTGGTAATGTGGTCAGCAATGGCCATCAGTGCAGGCATAGGGCCAAAAGGCTCTCCTTTAAAATCCATATCCAGGCCTGCAACTATTACCCTTATGCCCGAGTTTGCTAGTTTATTGACCACATCAGCCAACCCTTTATCAAAAAACTGGGCTTCATCAATACCAACAACATCAACATCACCTGAAAGCAATAAAATATTTGCTGAGTTTTCAACTGGGGTAGACCTAATGCTGTTCTCGTCATGGGATATAACCTCATCTTCTGAATAGCGGACATCAATTTTGGGCTTGAAAATTTCAACTTTCTGGCGGGCAATTTTTGCACGCTTCAGCCTTCTGATCAACTCTTCAGTTTTCCCCGAAAACATGGAGCCTGCTACAACTTCAATGCTTCCTGTTTTTTTGCCACTATTAACATCCTTTTCAATAAACATTTACCGTTATTATTGAGCAATAAATTACTATTTTTACAAAAATAAAGATAAGGAAAGAATTTATTCCCTGATAAAAATGGAAAATAAAAAACTGATAGGTATCCTGGTAAAAGATATGCGCGAATTGGAGGAATTGATTGCTGAAATCAAAAACAGGAAAAAATATGACCAGCTTGAAATAGAATTCCTTCATACAAGGGCAAAAGCATTGCTTAGTTTAATGGAATTGTTGGAAAACCAGGGAATTAAATTGCCTGTAGAAAATGAAGTTGAGGAAATCCCCGTGAAGGAAGAAATTGAACCAGCCCAAGAACATGAACCTGTGGAGGAAGAAGTTGTAGAGGAAAAGGAAAAAGAGCTTGAAAAATTGGGAGATGAAAATGTGAAAGAGGAGGCTAAAGAAGTATTTGTGGTTGAAGAGGAAGGAGAAAAAGAAGAGAAAGTGGTAGCGAAAGAAGAAGATGAAAAAGAAGTTGTAGTTGAGGTAGAAGGAGGGCATGTAAAGGAGGAAGAAGAAATTATTGAAGAGGATGAAGAGAAGGAGGAAGTACCAAAAGCTACTATTGGAGAAGCTTTTACTTCTGAAAAATCATTAAATGATATGATCTCAGAGAAACAAAAAAATGCCCAAAATACTTTGTCAAACCGCCCTGTAAGCAGCCTTAAATCTTCAATTGGGATAAATGACAGGTTTTTATTTATCAGGGAGTTGTTTGATGGGGATGGTGATCTTTACACAGATACCATTAAAAGCCTGGATAAAATGAATTCAATTAATGAGGCAGTTACCTTCCTGAAGAATAACTTTAAGTGGAAAAAAAATGAGACCAGCCTTAAGTTTATTGACCTGGTAAAAAGGCGTTTTTCAAATGGATAAGCAAGGGAAATTATACCTTGTCCCAACACCCATTGGCAACCTGGAGGATATGACTTTCAGGGCTGTCAGGATACTTAAAGAAGTAGAATTGGTTTTAGCTGAAGATACTAGGACCTCTTCAAAACTTTTGAGCCACTACAATATTCAGAATAAATTAAGCTCACACCATAAATTTAATGAGCATAAAACAGTGGAAACAATATCCAGCCAAATTGAAAGTGGGATATCTGTTGCATTAATTTCAGATGCTGGCACACCTGGAATATCAGACCCAGGCTTCCTTTTGGTTAGGACATGCATTGAAAAAGGGATCGAAATTGAATGCCTTCCTGGTGCTACTGCCCTGATCCCTGCACTGGTCGTTTCAGGGTTACCTACTGATAAGTTTGTATTTGAAGGTTTTCTGCCTGTAAAAAAGGGTAGGCAAAAGCAAATACAAGAGTTGGAGACTGAAACCAGAACCATTGTATTTTATGAATCACCCCACAGGTTGGTAAAAACACTGGACCAGCTTTCACAGGTTTTGGGTGGAAACAGGAACTGCTGTGTTTGCAGGGAACTTACCAAGCTACATGAGGAAATATTCAGGGGGGCATTGGTTGAAGCCAAAGAGCATTTCCTGCAAAAAACTGTAAAAGGAGAAATTGTAATTGTTGTAGAAGGGATGGGTAAAAAAAAGCGATTTAAAAATAATTTTATTTAGGAATAATAGAATCTTTTAGATTTATGCGTGCCTGTCAAGATTCCGTCAGGCGGATCATTAGATAACATTGAAAAAACTCCAAGGTTAATTTTGACATGATTTTTCTTTGTTTCGTTTCTTTTCATCTAGGAAAAGAAATGAAAAGAAATGAAATTGGATTTAGGTTAAACCTCAGGATAGAGAGAATTGATAGTCAATTAAAATTTCAACTATAAGTAGTATAGCTTGTAATAAGTTGAAATACAATATTTTATTTATTTTATGAATAAAAAATATAAATACATTTTTTTTGACCTAGACAATACCTTATGGGACTTTAAAAGGAATTCTTTTGAGGCACTTAAAATTACCTTTTCAAAATATCAGCTTGGCAATTGGGTAAAAGATTATAACCTATTCTATCAGGTATATAGCCAGTTTAATGAAAATTACTGGGCAGCCTACAGAGATAAACAGATTACTAAACAAGAGCTGATTTTCAGGCGTTTCCAGGATACCTTTGACCATTTTGGAATAGAAGGTGTAGATACCATCCAATTTAATGGGGATTATTTGGATATAATGCCCTCACAAAAATTACTGGTTGATGGAGCAGAGTATGTATTGGATTATTTAAAAGGCAAAGGCTATAAATTATACATCATTACCAATGGTTTTCATGAAGTGCAGCACAGGAAAATGGAAACTTCTGGATTGAAAAACTATTTTGACAAAGTGTTTATTTCAGAAGATGTAAAATCTCCAAAACCAAACAGGGAGATATTTGACTATGCCCTGAAATCTACAAATTCAACCAAAAAACAGAGCTTGATGATAGGTGATTCATGGGACTCTGACATTATAGGAGCTATGCAGGTTGGGATGGATCAGGTGTACTATATGGGTGAGAATAACAAAGAACCAGCTTTGGCAGAAGATAAAAAAGAACCATCTAAAAAAAATCAGACAATTATTATTGAAAACCTGGCACAGTTGAAGGATTTTCTTTGAATACATAAAAAAATATCATTTTATTTTGTTAATAATATTAACTAGTTTATATTTGTGACAATTTAAATTTAATTAAGATTCTTTGCCATGGATAAAAATGAATTAACACCAGAAGAAAGCTTTTCAATAATCAATAAAGCAATTTCCAACTTTAAAATAAATTATAAAGAAAGTGCAAAAACCTTTCTGCTTTGGGGGTGGATATTGATGTTGGCGAGCTTGTCAAATTTCTTCATATTGAAGATTTTGTATAGCCAAGAAGCATATGGGCAAATGGGATTGTTTAGCCTAGCTAATTGGTCAGTATTTGCTCTTGTAGGATTTGTATTGATGTTTTTCCTGGAACGTAAAACAAACAGGACTAAAAAAGTGTACAGTCATTTAGAAACCTATTTCAAAAACCTTTGGACAGTTGCAGCTTCTTCCTTTTTTATAGCAACAATTCTCTGTTTTAAACTGGAAATAAACCCACCACCAATTATGTTGTTAATTGCAGGTATTGCAACCACTACATCAGGGCTGCTTATTAAATTTAGGCCTCTTACAATTGGGGGTACATCTTTTTTTGTATTCAGTATTGCTTCAACATTTGTATCAAATGAGTACATTGCATTAGTTGTTGCTGCTTCTATAATTTGTGGTTACCTTATACCTGGATATTATTTAAAATCAGCTAAAGAATAGGAAATGTACAAAAACTTAGATCCTCTGCTTCACTCCCAATTGCGTTTGGCAATTATTTCTATGTTGGTGAGCACAGAAAAAGTGGAGTTTACACATATAAAGGAAGTAACTGAAGCTGCTGCAGGTAATATTAGTATACAGATTAAAAAGCTTCATGAAGCAGGATATATTAAAGTTGAAAAAACCTTTAAAAATAATTACCCAAAAACCATGTTATCAATTACTCACAAAGGGGCTAAAGCATTTGAAACCTATGTAAATGACCTAAAAAAATACATCAACCCAAAGTAATCATTTTTTATCAATTTAGTTAATAATATTAATAACTTAATTTAATAAACCATGAAAAATATACTATTTATCTTATTTATTTCTGCAACATTGGAAATTTGTAGTGCCCAAACAAACATGTCTACATGTGGGGTATTCTCCGAGAAAAGTACCTGTAAAACTGCTGGCACTATGCTTGTGGACTTCTATTGTAAATACAGTTCATTTACTGATCCAGGAGAATATGAATATTTATATGAAAACCTTCCTGATCCATTATCTGAACTTTGTAGTTTAATAAAATCCCAGTTTATACATCCTTATGCTGAATTGCCAAAATATAGAGAACTGATCCCAAAAGAGAGATGGGATGAATTTTTTAAATATCCAACAGTAAAATCTATATTGGAGGGACTTTTATCCTATGATTCTGCTGGCTTGGTGAATAATCGAAAACCTGAAAACAAATTGGTACTCGGTTGCAGAGAATATTCTATTTTACTGGCATCCATATTAAAATATCGTGGAATTCCAACCAGAGTTCGTTGTGGCCATGCTACATATTTAATTCCAAACTTTCATACCAGCCATGTAATCTGTGAAGTATGGAATGAAGATGAAAAACGTTGGATGTTGGTTGATCCAGGCACAAGTATGATTGATTTTCCCAGGGGAAAATTTGATTTCAGCAATGAATTATGGTTAGAAATGCAAAAAGGTGAAATAGATCCTAACCTATGTGGGATACCTGGGAAATATACTGGAGTGGTCTCAGTAGCAGCAAAAGTTTTTTCAGATTTAGCATCAGTATTAGGAACTGAACACACCATTTTTCAATATCCTCCTATATTGGATTATGCTTTTGAGAATGACTACCAATTAGCAGATGAGCATAAAGAAATACTTGATAAGATAAGTGAATTAATGAAATCAATTGATACTGGCAACTTTCCCAAATTACAAGAAATGTACATGAATACTCCTGAAATTCAGATTACTAGGTCATTTGAATCAGCTTCAATAAGTTCCAAGAATAGCAAACAATTGAAAAATAATTAACCTCAAAATTTGTTTATGTTTTCCTTTTTTTCTTCTTGGCTGCTGGGAAAAGGATATTGTTGAGGATCAGGCGGTAACCAGGCGAATTTGGGTGCAGGTTTAAATCTGTTGGAGGGTCGCCAACAAGGTGCCTGTAATCTTCAGGGTCATGCCCTCCATAAAAGGTCCAGAAACCTTTCCCTTTTTCTCCGTGGATATACCTGGCTTCTTTGGCTGATTTATTTTCACCCATGACCAAAACCTCAGGCTTTAGCAGGTCACTGTTGTAGGCAGTTGTTTGCCCCATAAAACCTTTTATAAGTTGTTGGTGGTTTTGGCACAGCATGGTTGGTATAGGATCCCATTTGGCCGAAAATTCAAACAAGGTAAAATAGTCACTCTCAATGGCAACTTTCCTGGAGTCAGTTACATCAATATTTGAGAATTCATATTGATATGGGTTTTTTACCAATTTAAAGTTCCTGAATGCTAGGGTATGGTCAAAATTCAATTTTTCATTCATACTGGGGTCAGCAGGGTCTCCATCAAACATGTGCTCACAAATATCTACCCCTTCAGCTGCCAGGGCAATGTCATAAGTATCAGTAGCAGCACACATGGCAAAAAGGAAACCACCATTTAGCAAATATTTCTGGATTTCTTTAGCAACAGAATGTTTCATTTCTGAAACTTTCAGGAACCCCAGGTTCTTTGCCATTTCATTATTAACAGCCACTTCTTCCCTGTACCATGGGTATTGCTGGTAACTCCTCCAAAATTTCCCAAACTGCCCTGTAAAATCTTCATGGTGGAGGTGCAACCAATCATAACCTGATAGTTCATTATTCAGTACCTCTTCATCATAAATTATATCATAGGGGATTTCAGCATAAGAGAGTACAAGGGTAACTGCATCATCCCAGGGTTGCTTATTGGGAGGTGAATACACAGCAATTTTTGGGGCTTTATTCATGCTGATTGCATCCTGGTTTACTTCAGGCTGGGCAATTTCATTTAAAATTGCATTGGATTTGCTAACAGGGAGGGATTCATAGGTAACACCCCTTACAATGCATTCATTTTCAATGTCAGGAGTATGCTGCATTAAGAAACTTCCCCCACGGTAATTTAAAAGCCATTTTACTTCAATCCCCCTTTCTAAAACCCAATAAGCAATGCCATATGATTTAAGGTGGTTCTGCTGGGAATCATCCATTGGGATCAGCAAATCAATTCCCCATGATGCAATGTGTAAAAAGAATAATATAGTAAGAATGCCTAATTTCTTCATAATGTATAATGCTATCAATACAACTCAAATAACGTGAATATGTTTAATTTATTCAAATGAAATTGTATAATATTCTTGTAGGTTGAAACTCTTTACTGTATGGTTAAACTTAAGGTCTAAATTAGGATTCACCTAATTGCTTTAGTTCAACATATTTTTATGGCATAAAGTTGTCAGAAGCCAAAATTAGATTTTTCCCTCAAAATGTTAACATTAACCAATGCTTGCACCAAAGCTATGATATATTTTAAGTCGAACTCAGGTTATTAAATACTAAACATATATCCTGTGAAGGAAGAATATGCCAAGTGATATTTAACCCCTAAAGGGGTTGAAAACTTTTCTAGTTAAACATTATAAATATTTGATCCCTCTGGGATTTCAATATATACCTAATTGAGGTTTCATTTTTGCCATGTAAGGGTAACCTATTTGTAAAATTATACCATGTAGCTTGTAAGCACTAAATATTAACTTGATTAGTTGGTTAGCTCTTTATATGCTGGCTGCAGGGCCGTATTGTGGAATTATCAAAAACCAGGGTTTTATAACATTATATTTTTCCTAACACCACCCTAAAAGATGGTGCAAAAAAGAATAAAATTGCAACTGTTTTTATTTTGAATCTTAGCTTAAGATGAACCTTGCAAGTTTAAACTTTACAGAATTTCATTAGAATGGCGTGTCATTGCTACTTCCTTCCATGTCAAAATCCTGGTTTCCAGAATTGAACCCTGCATCAATCAGGTCACTGTCTTCATTCATTTTTGAACTGAATGTGGTTTCCATGGCAGCAATATCGTCAATGCTTGATTCCATATCAGCAAACTTGGCAAGTTCTTTCCTGAATGATAGATGCACATCTCCTGTGGCACCATTCCTGTGTTTTGCAATAATGATCTCAGCAATCCCCAGTAAGGAGTTACCTGATTCATCTTCAGTTATCCCATAATATTCAGGCCTATGGATAAAGGTAACAATATCAGCATCTTGCTCAATAGCACCAGATTCACGAAGGTCAGACAGTTGTGGGCGTTTCCCTTCCCTTGATTCAACTGACCTGTTTAGCTGTGACAAAGCCAGGATAGGGACATCCAGCTCTTTGGCTATGGCTTTTAATGAGCGTGAGATCATGCTCACTTCCTGTTCCCTGCTTCCCTTTGTGTCAGAACCTGCAGTCATAAGCTGGAGGTAGTCAACAACCACAATATCAATGTCATGCTGCATCTTCAAACGCCTGCATTTAGCCCTGAATTCAAATATAGATAAGGCAGGGGTGTCATCAATAAAGATGGGCGCTTTGTCAAGGTTTGAGATTTTCCTGTTCAGGTGTTCCCATTCCCAGTCTTCAAGCCTCCCTGTTTTTATTTTTTGTGAACCCAGCTCAGTTTCAGAAGAAATCAAACGGGTAACCAATTGTTGTGATGACATCTCAAGTGAGAACAATGCCACTGACCTCCTGTGGTCAACTGCCATATTCCTGGCCATTGACAATACAAAGGCTGTTTTCCCCATCGATGGGCGTGCAGCAATAATCACAAGGTCAGTCTTTTGCCACCCTGAAGTGATCCTGTCAATGGCAGTAAACCCTGATGGCACCCCAATTAACCCATCAGGGCGGTTCCGAGCACTTTCAATAGCTTCAACAGCTTCACGCAATACAGGCTTAATGGGTACAGTCTCTTTTTTAATGTTGCTCTCAGCTACCCTGAACAGTGATGTTTCAGAATAATCAATCAGGTCATCTACATCAATGGTGTCATCATATGCTTTTACCTGTATTTCTGAAGAAACCCTGATCAACTCCCTTTGGATATATTTCTGGGCAATGATCCTGGCATGGAACTCAATATGAGCAGCAGAGGCCACCCTTCTGGTAAGTTGGGTGATATACCCTGGACCACCCACCTGGTCAAGTTCTTCCCTGTCTTTTAATTCCTGGGTGACCATCAACAGGTCAACAGGTTTTTCATGGGTAGACAAATGTTTTATGGCATTGAAGATCTTTTGGTGTTCTTCTTTGTAAAAACTGTCAGTGTTGATAATATCAGCTATGGTTACATAGGCATCTCTTTCCAGCATAAGGGCACCCAGCACAGCCTCTTCAACCTCAATAGCCTGAGGGGGTAATTTCCCATATTGGGCATTTATTTGTTCAATCGTTAATTTTGATGTACTCTTATTTTTTTCTCCTGCCATTTTTCTAATTTAAAGTCCTCTCCACTTAGTGATGGGCAATTTCAGACCATGAAATTCTTGATGAAAAGCCTGAAAAATAAAATTAAGAAAAAAACCAACTGCCTTGGTTAAAATCGCGAAATTAAGTTTTTAACAATGCCCTAATTTGTCTTCAATGACCAGGCTTAATACTTCAGTGAGTGTATGTCCCATTGCCCTGACTTGCTGAGGGATAAAGCTGGTATCAGTCATTCCGGGCACAGTATTTAATTCAAGGAAATAGAATTGGTTATCTTTTAAAATAAAGTCAACCCTTACAATCCCATAGCAATCACATAAGCTGTAAATATATGAACTAAGCTCCTGGCATTTTTTAAATAGATGTTCAGGAAGCCGGGCAGGGGTTATTTCATCAGTTACTCCAGGTGTATATTTTGCTTCAAAATCAAAAAATTCGTTTTTGGGAAGTACTTCAGTAACAGGGAAAATTAATTCTTTACCAGAAAGCTTTACCAGCCCACAGGTGAATTCCACACCATCAATAAATTGTTCAATAATTGCCTGGCTACTTTCTTCCCAGGCTTTTTTAATGGCTCCTTCAATTTCATTTTCTGATTTCACTTTGGTTATCCCAAAGCTTGACCCTCCTGCATTGGGTTTGATAAACAGGGGCAAGCCAAGCTTGCCAACAACCTGTGAGGGATTGATTTCACCCCCTTTATTCAGTAGCATTGAATTGGCAATTGGGATATCAAAATTTTTCAGGTAATTATTGCACATCCATTTGTTAAAAGTCAATGCTGATGAGGTAACATTGCATGTTGAGTAGGGTATGCCCAGCAATTCAAAATAGCCCTGGAGGATACCATCTTCACCTGGTGTACCATGAATGGTGATATAGGCATAATCAATCCTGGTTTTTTTACCATTGGACAGGAAGCTAAAATCAGATTTGTCAATGGCAGCAATTTCTTTACCTTTTTCAAAAACATTCCATTTATCACCTTCCATATGTATCAGCCAAGGGATAAATTTTGCCCTGTCAATGGCATTAAACAAGTTTTCAGCACTTTTTACTGAAATAACAATTTCAGAAGAATTCCCTCCTGCTACAATGGCAATATTTTGCTTCTTTTTTTCGTCCATAAACTGATATTATCCTGTGATTTCTATATAAAATGCCTCTTAAAATTAATGGTTTCTGTTGGCAATATAATTCTTCCATTTTTCAATTGCAGCCTGTATGTCATCAGGTAATCCTGATTCAAAGACCATTTCTTTGCCAGTAGTAGGGTGCACAAACCCTAGCATTTTTGCATGCAATGCCTGGCGTGGGAGTATTTTAAAACAGTTGGTAACAAACTGCCTGTATTTTGTAAATGTTGTCCCTCTTAAAATTTGATCACCACCATAAGTTGAATCACTAAAAATGGGATGCCCCAGGTATTTCATGTGTACCCTTATCTGGTGTGTCCTTCCTGTTTCAAGCCTGCATTCAACCAGGTTTACATATCCCAGTTCCTCAATGATCTTATAATGGGTAACAGCATGCTTTCCATAATCTCCTTCAGGGAAGACCATAAATACCTGCCTGTTTTTAGGGCTTCTGCCAATGTTGCCAGTAATGGTTCCTGAGCTTTCTTTTAGTGCCCCCCAAATCAAAGCCTGGTAGCTTCTTTTCGAGGTTTTCTTAAAAAACTGCAAAGCCAGCTTATTTTTTGCCAGTTCAGTTTTGGCGACTACCATCAGCCCTGATGTGTCTTTATCAATCCTGTGTACCAACCCCGGGCGTGGGTCTTGTGAGTTAAAAAAGGGCATGCCTTTGAAGTAATAAGCCAGGGCATTAACCAGGGTGCCAGTATAATTGCCATGTCCCGGGTGTACCACCAAACCTGGGGGTTTATTGATCACAATTAAGTCATCATCTTCATACACAATATCCAAAGGGATATCTTCAGGGATGATTTCAATTTCCCTGCGCGGATAGTCCATTACAATTTGGATATTGTCTCCTGGCTTTACCTTGTAATTAGCTTTAACAGCTTTCCCATTTACCAGGATACTGCCAGCTTCAGCAGCCATCTGGATGCGGTTCCTTGAAGCATTATCAACCCTGTTAACCAGGTATTTATCAATCCTTAAGGATGACTGCCCAGGGTCAACCAGCAACTGGTAGTGTTCAAATAAGCCTTCCTCTTCCTGCTCTTCAATCCTATTATATTGTTGTGGTTTTTCCTGCATCTTCCCTATTTAATCTATGGCATCAGTTACTTTTAGCTCGTCAATTGTGAGCCACATATCTATTGAAGTGCCCAGCTCTGTGGTTGAATTGATCCTGGGGTCAGGCCTTTGCCTCCAAATGCGTGCATTCAGTGAATCTTGGCCGTCGAGGATAGTTTCATCATAAATAATTACCCCCTGGTTTAGCATGGCATCTAATATGGCTGACTTTGCACCAGTAAGGGTCATGCCAATAATGTTGGGGACCTGGGTCTTTTCATTGGGTGAAGTTTTCCCAACCACCAGTTCAACTTCTGAGCTTTTGGGGAACTTGTCCCCTTCATAGGCCAATGTGCTGTCAATTACTACATCAAGTACCAGGTCATTATACTCAGATGGTTTATAGATAATGGAACCAATTTCCATCCCACTGTTTTCAATTAGCACTTTTGCCTGCCTGAAGGAAATATCACGCAATTTGGGTACTATTACCTGCTCGGGAGACATAGCATTAATGGTCAAAAAAACTGTCCTGTTTTGTTTTACCCTGAAACCTGGTTTTGGTATCTGGTCAACTACACTGCCAGGTAATGCTTCTTTGTTATAAACTGAGTCAATAATTTGAACCCTAAGTTTTGACCCTTTAGCGAGTTCCTGCACCTCTTCCTGAGCTAACCCTGTAAAGTCGGGCAGGGGATAAGCTTGCCCATGCCTGGTATAAATCCTCAGGCTTACCATGGTAATGATAATAATGGCTGTAAATATGGACATAGCCAGAAACAGGTTTTTTAAGAAAACGCGGCTTAACAGGAACTTCTTTAAACTCATGCTTTTTGGTTGATGTGTAATTACCAAACAAAAATAAATGAAAAATAGTATGAAGGAAGGGTTAAATGGAAAAATTAATGGATATTTAGAGCCTGTTTAAAAATTATTCATTTATTCTATTTTGTGCCTTTTTTACCTATTCTGCGTTGAATTTTCCTTAAATAGTTGGTACTATTCTCGTCAAATTCGCCTTGACTATATAAAAAATGCATCATAATATTTCTAAATAATATAATTTAAACAAACTCTAATTTATTAAAACGCAAATTGGCTTTGGTATTGAATCAAGCCTGAATTTGAAAAGTTTTTAAATACAAAAAGGTAAAGGATCAAATCCTTTACCTTTTGTGAAATCAAGTGAAAATATCTTAATTATACCTTATGCCTGGGTTCGTCAGACACAGTTAATTTTTTCCTTCCTTTTGCACGGCGGGCTTTAATAACTTTCCTGCCATTTGCAGTTGACATCCTTTCCCTGAAGCCATGCTTGTTTTTCCTTTTCCTATTTGATGGTTGAAATGTCCTTTTCATCGCGTTTTATCTTTACTTATAAAAAGTCCTGTTTAAATTTGGACTGCAAAAATAATCGTTTTTTCTTTTCTTCCAAAACATGCTGGATATTTGTTTCAGAAAAATCAGCCCAAAGGAATATACTTGGGTGTAAATGTTTGCTAAGAGACTGTTTTGAATTTATTTATTTATTCTATTAATTGTCTTTTTCACTTATACTGCCGCAAAATTTCCTTAAATAGCTAAAGCTATTCGCGTCAATATTTACATTGTCTAAGCAAAAAATACTTCATAATATTTCTAAAAAATGAATTCAAAACAGTCTCTTGGTTTTGAGAAACCAAGTTATTTTTAGAAATAGTAAGCCAGGCATAACCCAGTTAAATAGGCACTAAAGATGTTGTTTCCCTGTCACTTGGAAAAGATCATTTTTACGGCAACAACCATCATTAGTACCCCAAAAACCCTGCGCAACATTTTGTCAGGGATGTTTAGGGAAACCTGTGACCCCAGGTATGCACCAACAACAAAGGTCAGGGATAGTACCAGGGCAAATTTCCAGTTTACATACCCATCTTTCCAGTAGTTCCATGTGGCCAATATGCCAACAGGAGGCAACATAAAAGCCAGGCTGGTTCCCTGGGCAGTGTGCTGTGAAAGCCCCAATATAAAAACCAGGGCAGGTATAACAATAATAGCACCTCCAACCCCAAAAACCCCGGCCAGCATACCCGAAAGCAGCCCTACTACAATCAGTATTGCCAATTGTGTAATGTTCATAATATTTTGTTTTATGTTTTAATTTTTATCACCAACAGAAAACCTAAAGCCCAGCCCATGGATATTCACAATTTTAATGGATGGGTCTTCCTTGAAATATTTCCTTAACCTGGATATAAAAACATCAAGGCTGCGCCCCAGGAAATAATCGTTTGACCCCCAAATTTTTTCCAGGATATCCTCCCTGCTGAGTACTTTGTTTTTGTTTTCAGAAAAAAGCCTGATCAATTCAACTTCTTTTAAAGTAAGCTTCCTTTTTGTGCTATTGATTTCAAGAGACAAATCATTGGGATAGAACCTGAACTGCCCAATTTTGACCATGCTTAAATCTTGGCTGGTGGATTTGGCAAAAACACTTCTTTTCAGGAAAACCTTGATTTTTAGAAGCAGTTCTTCCATGCTGAAGGGTTTGGTTATGTAGTCGTCGCCACCAATAGTTAACCCATGTATTTTATCTTCTGTCATTGACCTGGCTGTCAGGAAAAGTATGGGTGTGGCTACATCTTTTTCACGGATTTTTTTTGCCACTGCAAAGCCATCCATTTTAGGAAGCATGATATCCAGGATAATAATGGAATAACTATTTTCACTATATTTCTGAAGGGCTTGCTCCCCATCAATTGCTGTTTCAACAAGGTAGTCGTTTTGCACAAGGTTATCTTTAACAATATACCTTAGTGTTTCATCATCTTCAACCAATAATATGGCAACCTGGTTATTTTCCATATGATTTAGAGGGTATTATTATTTCAAAAGTGCTTCCTTCTTCAGAATTGCGCCATGCCTTTATTTTCCAGCCATGTGCTTTCATTATTTTTTTTACATAATCGAGCCCCAGCCCAAACCCCTTTACATCATGGATATCTCCAGTGGGGACCCTGTAAAATTTTTGAAAGATCTTTTTCCTTGCATGTTGGGGTATCCCAATGCCATTATCAACAATCTGTATATAAAGCAGTTTGTTTTTTTCTTCAACATTGATTTTAATAATTGGTTTTACCGTGCAATATTTTATGGCATTTTCAAGGATATTGTGAAGTACATTTGAAAAGTGTAATTTATCACAAAAAACTGATAGCCCAGGAACCTGGTTTATTACCTCAATGCTGGATGTGCCATTTGTTTCATTTTGTTTTAAGTGGGACACTGCATCCTGGATTATTTCGTCCAGTAAAAAGGTTTTTAATTTTAATTGGATTTTATTTTTTTCCAGAGATGCCAGGTTTAACACTTTTTCTACATTTTTAGATAACCTAAGGTTTTGCTCATTAATTATAGAGGCATATTTGAACAATCTTTCAGGTGAGTTTACAATGCCCTTGTCATTAAGCACTTTAGCTGATAAGCCAATGGACGAGATGGGGGTTTTTAATTCATGGGTCAGGTTATTAATAAAGTTCTTTTGAATTTCAGTTAGCTGGCGTTGGCGGGTAATAACAAACAGGGAATACCCAAAAAACATAACCACAATGATTATGACCAGTGTGGTAAGGTACCAGCCTTTAAGCCTTGAATTAAAATATTGGGAACGTTTTGGAAATTTTACAGCAAAGTAGTAGGTATACTTTTCACTTTTAGGAAAATCATATGTTTTTTCATGGTTGCATGAGTCTGTATCAGCACAAATGTATGCCCCATAAATCATCTGGTCACTGTCACAGTCATAAATAGCAAATTCAAAATCAGTGTTAATGTAATGGGCCTTTAACTCCTGGGTGAGGTGGAACTTTAAAATTTCATGGTCAATCCTGTCATTTACATTGACTATATAATAATTGTTTGAAACTCTGTCAACTAGTGTGTATTTGTCAAATTCAGTTGATTGCCCATAGGCATCTTTATTATATTCAAGTATTTGGAATGTAACTTCCTCAAGGGCAACAGAAACCACATCATGGAATTGGTTTTCAGTTTGGGTTATTGAATTGCGCAAGAAAAAGAATTGTACCAGGAAAATACCAATGATTGAAATGGTAGCTAACAGCACAATAGAATTCAATGTTTTCCTTTTCATTACTTCCCCATTTTTTAGCTAAACTATTAAATTTTTCAAATTTAGCCCCCATTTAACAACTTATTAACAAAATAACAGCCTTGATTAACAAGCATATTTAGCGTACATCCTTACATTTGTTTAAGATGTTAATTTGTAAACAACACTTAAAACTTATTCAATATGAAACGTATTATTTCAACAGTATTTGTTCTTGCATTTTTCGTAGCAGGTTTTGTGGTAAATGCCCAGGAAAAACCTAAAATTACCTTTGAAAAGATTGTCCATGATTATGGCACATTCAATGAATCAGAAGGTGTTAAAGACTATGATTTTGTTTTTACAAATGAAGGTTCTGTGCCATTGGTTATAAACAATGTACGCGCATCATGTGGCTGCACTACCCCAAAATGGACTCGTGAGCCTGTGGCACCTGGAGGTAAGGGCAGTGTAAAGGTAAGTTATAACCCTAAAAACAGGCCAGGTTCATTTAACAAAACTGTGACAGTCCAGTCAAATGCATCAAATTCTAATGTAATGCTAAGGGTTAAAGGCAATACAAAGCCCAGGCAAAAAACTGTTGCTGAACTCTATCCACGCAAAATTGGGAAATTACGTGTAAAAAGGAACCACATTTCATTTGTGAAGATGAAAAATACTGAAGTAAAAACCCAGGAAATTGAATTAGTAAATGATACTGATGAGCCTGTTGCTATAAGTTTTAAATCAGTGCCCAAAGAGTTGCAGGCAAGTTTAACTATGGACACCATCCCTGCCCGTAAAAAGGGAATGCTTAAAGTAACATTGGATGCAACCAAAATAAGGACATTTGGGCTGGTTTCAAAAAGGATATATTTGACTGTTGATGGGAGTAAAAACTATAAAAACTCAGTGGGTGTTAGTGCCACAATTGTAGAGGACTTTTCACACCTTTCAGAAGAAGACCTGGCCAATGCACCAGTTGTTTCTTTTGATACCAAATCACATAACTTTGGGCAGATAAACCAGGGCGACAAAGTAGAACATACATTCCAGATCAAAAATGCTGGCAAGAATGATTTAATTATCAGAAGGGTGCGTTCTTCATGTGGTTGTACTGCAGTATCCCCTGCTAAAAAAGTTATTCCAGCAGGTGAAACAGCTCCTATTAGAGTTGTATTTGACTCGAGGGGTAAAAAAGGAAACCAGACAAAATCAATTACTGTGATTACCAATGACCCCAAAAACCCTACATCTACACTTAGGGTTTCAAGCCAGGTAAAAGTGCAGAGCTAAATAATACTTTATAGATATATCAAGTGCTGTGGAAGAAACTCCATAGCACTTTTTTTATGTCTTTTTTAATAGTATTTTCGCAAAAAGAAATCCTGATGCCGAAAAAAGAATCACAACATATTGAGAATAACCCTGCATTTAAAGGGTTAGCAGTGAATGATGGGATTGAACAGCCTGATTCAGTTAACCAGGATTCAGTTAAAAAGTTCCTAAAGAAAAAACGCAAACTCCTTTCTCCTGAAGAATATGTTGATGGTATATTGAAAGGGGATATTACCTTGTTAAGCAGGGCTGTTACCCTGGTTGAAAGTTCAAACCCAAAACACCAAGAGGTTGCACAAGAGATAATCCTGAAATGCCTTCCACATAGTGGTAAATCTGTTAGGCTGGGGATTACAGGGGTGCCAGGAGTTGGAAAAAGCACCTTTATTGAATCACTTGGAAGTTATATAACTTCTGTTGGGCACAAGCTTGCTGTATTGGCAATTGACCCCAGCAGCGAACGCACCAAAGGCAGTATCCTGGGCGATAAAACCCGCATGGAAGAATTATCAGGTAATAAGGATGCTTACATAAGGCCCAGCCCTTCATCTGGCTCTTTAGGAGGGGTTGCACGCAAAACCAGGGAAACCATTATCCTTTGTGAGGCAGCAGGTTTTGATACCATTTTTATTGAGACTGTTGGGGTTGGTCAAAGTGAAACAGCAGTGCATTCAATGACTGATTTTTTCTTGCTTCTTATGCTAGCAGGGGCTGGTGATGAGCTTCAGGGGATAAAAAGGGGTATTATGGAAATGGCTGATGCCATAGCTATCAACAAAGCAGATGGGGCAAACAAAGAAAAAGCAGAAATGGCACGTGTGCAATATGCTAATGCCTTGCACCTGTTCCCCATGAAAGACTCCAACTGGGAACCCAAAGTGTTGACATGTTCAGCAGCCCAGCATACAGGCATAAAAGAAATATGGCAATTAATTGTAGAATATCAGGAGCTGGCTAAGAAAAATGGTTATTTCGCAAAAAACAGGAATAAGCAAGCCTATTATTGGATGTATGAAACCATTAATGAAAAATTGAAGAATGAGTTTTACCAGTCTCCTGAAATAAAAAGTATATTGCCTGAATTTGAAGGCAAAGTGCTGAATGATGAAATAAGTTCATTTACAGCAGCCGGCAAATTGCTTGAGATTTTTGAAAAAAGTAAAAAGGCTGGCTCAGATAAAGAATAAACTTAAAAGCTAAAGCCCGGCACTCTTGATTTCAGCAAGAGTTGTTTCAAAAGTAAAAATCCTGTTTTATGAACTTACTACAAATTGTAAGCATAAAAAATAGATAGCACACTATTGATACTGATAATACAGATAACCACAGATAAAATCAGTGTAAATTTATTCAATCTGTGTTTTCTGAGTTCCATTGCTTTCAGTTTGTTACTAATGACATTTTCGTGTCTTTTGAGACAGCCTTTTAAATATCCCTATTCTTTTTCATCTGTTTCAGTAGAAGGCACATACCCTCTTTCCTTCATTTTTTCTGCAAAATGGGCTTTTTTCTCTTCAGGTATTCTTCTCCATTTTTCTTCAAACCTGCTGTGCCAGTATTTCTTCCTGTTTGATGAATGCCAGCAATGCTCACGCCCAAAACCAGAAAATAAAATCTTGGATAATACCAAAATACCTGCTGCCTGCCAGAATGTTAATTCACCCAAATTAAAAATAAGGGGCATTAACCAATTCCATAAAAGCATAACTGCAAATGTAAATGCAACAAATGCCAATGTCCCTAAAAATATTGCTCCTGCAATAAAACCTGTTTTTTTCATGACTATTTAAATTTTAACTGATTATACAATTCATTTAATTTTTCCCTCAGGAAAACAACTACATAGCGTTTCCTTGAGATCAATGTATTTATTTTATCACCAGTGATTTTTTCAATTTCTTTAAATGACCTGCCTTCAAACTCGTGCAAAACAAAAACTTCTCTTTGTTCCTCAGGCAGTTGGTCCAGTGCCTCTTCAACCTGTTTCCAAATTGCTTCCTTAAATAGCCCATCTTCAGGGCTGTCTGATAATGAAGGGAGGATATCCTCAAGGTATAACTCTTCTTCATTTGAATAGGTTATAGGCTTGTTGTTCAGCAGCTCAGGCTTCTTTTTCTTTTTCCAATCAATAACCCTGTTCATTGAAGTTTTATAAAGCCAGGATGATAAATGCTCAAATGACCTGATTTGCTCAAATCCTGTAAATAATTGGGTAAACACATCTTGAAGGATATCCTCAGCTTCAACCCTTGGGACATATCTCCCAATAAAGTTCAGCAGCTTTTGGTTAAAAGATGCATAGGTTGATTCAATGTATTCTGCCTTGTTTTGCATAGTTTCCTGCCTTTGTTTTTCCAGACGATTATCTCAGGATAATATTTTAATGTTTTTTGTTTTTTTTGAATTTTCTGAATAAATCATTTGATTTCAAACAAATATGTAAGTAATTTAAATAGTTATTGTAAAATAAAAAGATTAAGTAACTTTAAGAAAGTATAAAGCTGAAAACCTTTCAATTGATTAGGTGTTGTAATTAAATTATCATCAAAACAAATAGCAAGACAATGGATTATGATGTACTAATAATAGGTAGTGGACCTGGTGGGTATGTAGCAGCCATCAGGGCATCACAACTAGGAATGAAAGTTGGGGTTGTTGAAAAGGAAAACCTTGGGGGCATATGCCTTAACTGGGGGTGTATTCCAACAAAATCATTGCTGAAAAGTGCCCAGGCATATGAATATACAAAACATGCTGCTGATTATGGGGTTTCAATTGAAGGGGAAGTGAAACCTGATTTTGGGGCTATGGTAAAACGCAGCAGGAATGTAGCTGATGGGATGAGCAAAGGTATCCAGTTTCTTTTTAAAAAGAATAAAATTGAAACCATTAATGGGTTTGGCAAGCTTACAACAAAAGATACAGTTGAAGTAACTGATGACAAGGGGAAAGTTACCACTGTAAAGGCTAAACATATAATCCTGGCTACTGGGGCACGTTCAAGGGAGTTGCCTAACCTGGTTCAGGATGGGGAGAAAATTTTTGGTTACAGGAAAGCACTTACCCTTGACAAGCTGCCTAAATCAATGGTGGTAGTGGGGTCGGGTGCCATAGGTAGTGAATTTGCTTATTTCTACCAATCTATTGGCACGCAGGTTACCCTGGTTGAGTTTATGCCTGAAATAGTTCCCAATGAGGATATGGAAGTCTCAAAACAATTGGCAAGGTCATTTAAAAAGATGAAAATGAAAGTGCTGGTTGGTTCATCTGTGGAGAGTGTTGACACTTCAGGTGATTTGTGCAAAGTAGCCATTAAAACTAAAAAAGGGGAAGAGGTTGTTGAAGCTGAAGTGGTGCTTTCGGCAGTGGGGATCACCCCTAATACTGAAAACATAGGGTTAGAAGAACTGGGCATTGAAACAGTGAATGGGCGTGTAAAAGTAAATGATTTCTACCAAACCAATGTTGAAGGGGTATATGCTATTGGAGATATCCTAGAAGGACCAGCGCTGGCCCATGTGGCATCAGCAGAGGGGATTGTTTGTGTGGAGAAAATTGCAGGGCTTGATGTTGAACCTGTTGATTATGGGAATATACCAGGTTGTACTTATACCAATCCTGAGGTTTCTTCGGTTGGGTTAACTGAAGCTAAAGCCAAAGAAGCAGGTTACGAAATAAAGGTGGGTAAATTTCCTTATACAGCAAGTGGTAAGGCTAGTGCAGCAGGGCAAAAAGAGGGTTTTGTTAAATTGGTATTTGATGCTAAATATGGAGAGTTGCTAGGGGCACATATGATTGGAGGAAATGTAACGGAAATGATAGCTGAATTGGTGGTTGCTAAGAAATTAGAAATAACAGGGCATGAGTTGATTAAGTCTATCCACCCACATCCAACCATGAGTGAAGCCATAATGGAAGCAGCAGCTGCTGCTTATGATGAAGTGATCCATATTTGATAAGAAAAAAAGTTTAAAGCAAAGCTGATTATATAAGCTTTTTGAAAGAACACCCTTGTTTTATGGCAGGGGTGTTCTTTTTTTTTGTTTTTTGGATGTTATACCCCTCTGAGAATTCCTCTCTTTGAAAACATTTGTTAAAAACAACAAAAATCCTTTTTTTGAACCAATGGCCATTTTGTTTGAGAACTGGTTTGTCATAACATTTTCATTTGTAAAATTTTGAAGGTTAATGATTTGTTACTATTTTGTTGCAAACTAAAATCAAGAATTTATGAAAAAACTGACAATTACTTTGGTAGTTCTTGTTTTATTTGTTCAAGCTGCCTTAGCAGGAGGTATTTTGACCAATGCCAACCAAAGTGCACAATATGTGCGCATGTTATCAAGGAATGCATCAACCCAAATAGATGCTGTATATTTTAACCCTGCAGGATTGATGAAAATGGAGAATGGGTTCCATTTTGCATTTCATAATCAAACCATATTCCAAACCAGGACTGTTGTAAGCAATTACCCTAATTTGAATAATTCAGAATATGAGGGTGATATTTCAGCTCCTCTTTTCCCTTCTGCATTTGCTGTATATAAAACAGATAATATTGCCCTTTCTCTGGGATTTGGACCTAATGGTGGAGGTGGTTCAGCAAAATATGATACAGGGCTGCCTTCATTTGAAAAAGGTATTTCCGATTTAGTGCCAGGCCTGGAAGGTTTAGGAGTACTGGGCTATGATGTAACTGGTTATAGCGCAGACCTATTTTTGGAAGGGCAATCAGTTTTCTGGGGCATCCAGTTAGGTGTTAGTGCCAAGTTGAATGATGTATTCTCTATATATGGTGGTGCAAGGTATTTGCCTGCTGTAAATACATATGAAGGCCATATTAAAGATATTAGTGTAGTTGTAGGTGGGCAATCTCAAAATGCTGTTTCATTCCTGACCGGCACATCTGCAGCATTAGGCACATTGGCTGACCAGGCTTCAGCTGCTGCCCAAACTTTTTCTGGTGCTGCAACACTGGCAGGCATGTATCCAGCAAATGGAGCAGTTACTGACGTTAACCTTATTGGTGCTTTATCAGCATTGGGGCAAGATCATACTCAACTTAATAATGGTGCTGCTGCACAGATTTTAGCTGGTGCTGCTACCCAGTATGGCACAAATGCTGTTATGCTTGGGCAAACCTCTGCTTCTTTGGCTGAAACCTCAACACAGGTAGGTGATAAAAAGGTTAAAACAAAACAAACAGGGACAGGTTTTTCACCAATTCTTGGAGTTAATATCTCCCCAAATGAAAAAATGAATATTGGGCTGAAGTATGAGTTTAAAACCAAACTCACCCTTACCAATGATACTGATCAGGATGACCTTGGCTTGTTCCCTGATGGGGCTGAGTCAGCTAGTGATATCCCGGCCATATTTACTGCAGGGGTTGATTATAAATTCTCTGATAAATTTGATGCTGCCCTTTCATACAATACCTATTTTGACAAAGATGTTGATTGGGGGAATAATATTTATGGACAAGAAAGGACAATGGACCACAACTATTGGGAAATTGCAGTAGGGGTTCAGTATCATATTTCTGATGCATTTACACTAAGCTTTGGGGCATTGCGCTCAAATACTGGTGCAACAGAGCAGTATAACAGTGATTTTAGCTATAGCAATTCATCATATACTGGTGCTGTGGGTTTTGAATGGAAAGTAACTGACCAGTTTACATTGGATGCAGGCGTTTTAGTAACCAACTATGAAAGTGTTGATAAAAACTTCAATAGTGAAGTTTTTGGAGCTTATACTGAAAACTATGATAAAGCAAACTATGTAATTGCAGTGGGCTTAAGCTATTCAATATTTAAATAAAGGGCTTTTTAAAGTATAATATTAAAGGCTTGCCAATTAGCAAGCCTTTTTTATGCTTGCAATTGTGGCTTTTTGTTAATTCTAATGCCCTTGTGGCTTAGGACTTACCTTAATAATGCTAATCTACAGATGCAATTGGACAAAGTGGATCCACTTTCAACAATTTAAAAAGCAGGGCACTGGTTTTGCTTATAAGCCCAGTTTAAATTGGTCATATCAGTACCCTGTTAAAAGGCTGCCTTTCAGGTAGCCCATATTTAGTATTAACTTAACCCAGCTCTTTGAATTTACCCTGGAAAAACCTCAGGTTTTCAGGCTCATATACAAATTCAAGCCCTTTTATTTTCTCCCTGTTTTTATACAGGTTGATTATGCTGTTGGCAACCAAATCCATATGTGCATTAGTATATGCCCTGCGTGGGATGGTCAGCCTTACCAACTCAAGGGCTGGCCTGTAATTTTGGTTGGTTTTTTTGTTCCTTCCACTTGACACATTCCCACGCTCCATTGCCCTGATCCCTGACTCAACAAACAGTGCTGAAGCTAATGCCTGTGCAGGGTAATTATCCTGGTCAATATGAGGGAGGAATCTTTTAGCATCTAAAAATACAGCATGGGTACCAATAGGTTCAACAACTGGTATTCCTGCTTCAAGCAGCTTATTGCCCAGGTATTGGGTTTGCTCTACCCTGGCTTGTATATAATTAATGTCAATCATGTCATAGGTTCCTTTGGCATGCATTGCCATATCACCTGCTGACATGCCACCATTTGTGCGTGTACCTTCATATATCCTTAACATAGAAAGTGCTTTGGCATAAAAATCCTGGTCTTCCCTGATACCCAGGAAGCCTCCAATATTTACCAGGTAGTCTTTTTTACTGGATACTGTACACCCATCACTATAACTGAAAAGTTCCCTCAATATCTCTTTGATGCTGGCATATTTGTATTTTGGGTCTTTCTTTTTGATCATGTAAGCATTCTCTACAGCCCTTGTAGCATCAAGCATTACAGGGATGTTGTGGTTTTTGCAGAACTCATAAACCTCTTTTGCATTTTCCATTTCAACAGGTTGCCCACCAGCTAGGTTTACACTTAGTTCAAAACTGATGTAAGGGATGCAGCCTTCACCATTTTCATCCAGTATTTTTTTGATTTTGGATATATTAATGTTCCCTTTCCAGGGGAATGTTGAAGTAGGGTCATGTGCTTCATCACAAATAACATCTACAAAAGTACCACCTGCCATTTCCTGATGCAATTTGGTAGTAGTGAAGTACATATTGCCTGGCACATAACCATCTTTTATCAATACTTGTGACATGATGTGCTCTGCTGCCCTTCCCTGGTGTGTTGGGATAATATACTTATACCCTGTTATCTCTTGTAAGGCTTCAACCATTGAGTAATAATCTTTACTTGAAGAAGGGGTTTCATCACCTTCATTAAACACTGACCATTGTGTTGTGGTTTGGGCACAAGTTCCTGAGTCTGTAAGGAAATCAATGGTTACATCTTTTGAAGGTAACAAGAATGTATTAAACCCAACCTCTTCAATCAACTTCCTCCTGCCTGCTTTGGTATTGACACCCACATATTCAATGGTAGATATCCTGTAAGCTTCACAGTCGAAATTAAACCTTTCCAGTTTTGGGTTATTCCAAGTGAACAAAGCTTCATCTTCCCATTCAGGTAAGTTTGTTAGGTTAAATGATGTAATTTTCTCTTTTTCATCATATACTTCCTTTATAAGCTTTGCTATATGTAACAATTGGCTGTTGGTATATCCAAGCCTTGGGATTTGAACAGGTAAAACAGTGCTGTTGTTGTATTTCCCACAAACCACACACCTAATGCCAGCTTTTAAATATAAAAGTGCAGCAAGGGCTTGTGCCTGGTTGTTTTCAATATGTGGGAGGAATTCATCAGCTTTTATGTAAACCCCATCAGCACCAATGTGGTGAGGGACATTGCCAAGCTCATTACTGAGGTAGTTGATTTGTGCCCATGTCCATTGGGCTTGCTCTTCATAAACCATTTCAATGATTCCCCTGGAAAATGATTCCATAGTCCTTCCTGCCATTCCTCCATAAGTGTGCAGCCCTTCATAAACCACAACTTCATTCATGTATTTTTCATATAGGGAATAGTTGTTTGAGGCAATCAGCCCACCTGTGTTGCACCTTGGGTCCTGGGCTGCATCAAGGATAACTACATCTGCATATTGTGAAACCTCATTTACTAAATCTGCAAGGGGTATATTCTTGAATGCAGCATCATGTGCTCGCACAAACATACAATAACCTACTATTTGTGAGATATTCAGCACAAGGGCTGTATTGTTGGCCTGTGCCAATTTGTAAATTTTTCTTAACTGCCCAACAGAGATGGCTTTATAACCATCTGTAAACAAGTCAAGGTAAATAAATGGTACATTCTGTTTAGGTAAAGAAATTTCTTCAAATTGGTTTAAATCAATATCTCCCAGGAATGGTTTTTCATTTTGGGCTTCTAGCAAATCAAATGTGGCCATTTGATCCTTGGCCATTAGCTCAGTAAACCTTGAATTAGAAATCACATGAGTACCTTCAGTTACCATAGTTTTTACAATAAGTTTTATGGCTCCATGAAGGTTATGGGTTGGGCAAACATGGGTATACCCAAATAGTTTGCTTACTGAATCTTTCAGGTTTTCAAAATTGCGGCTACCTGCATAGGTTTCATCTCCAATAAGGCTACCTGCTTCCTGCTCCTGGCTTTTTGCACTTGTTCCCTGGCTTACCATTTCATAAGTGACTTTATTGCTGGGGATATTGAAGGTATTAAGCCCTGCCTCGCGGATAATGACCTCTTTTTCGTAATAGGGAGTTATGTATAACTGCCTGATTGTTTTTATTTTATGTGGTTCTGCAAACATGATATAATTTTTATGATTAATAAAGATTAAAGTTATATCATATATGTTAAAAACAGTTAATATTACTAGTAAAATACAAATATTAAGTCTTATTAACTGGTTTAGTTTTATATTTAAGGAATAATGTCTCACATTGGCATGAAGTAATAAAAAATATAGACAAATTGCCTTATGGCCGAAATAGATTTAGTTGACAGAAAAATATTAAACCTGGTGCAACAGGATGCAAAAATTTCTCATAAAGAAATTTCAAAAAGGCTGCATTTGACCAGGACACCAGTTTTTGAACGCATAAAAAAACTGGAAAGAAAAGGGATAATCCAAAGGTACATTACCCTGTTAAACCCTAAAAAGATTAATAAAGGATTGTCAGTATTTTGTTTTGTTTCATTGAAAGAGCATGGCGAATTAAATGTAAAAGCTTTTCAACAAAGCATTCAAAAACTGCCTCAAGTTATGGAAGCTTATCATGTAGCCGGAAATTTTGATTTCTTTTTAAAGGTAATGGTTGGTGATGTTGATGAATACCAGAATTTTGTTGTGCGCGAGCTTTCAGAGATCAGAAATATCCAGAATGTACAAAGCTCATTTGTATTGGGGGCGCTCAAATACCAGTTAAACTTTGAATTCAGTGAAGAAGGTTAGCCTTTTTTAATAAGCATAATAAAAAGATTCACTATACAGTTCTTCATTAAACATTTTAGCATAAATGGTAAAATCATGGATACCTTCATTTGCAAGGGCTGACAAGTCATACCTGAAGTTTTTAGTTATGTATGCTTCACATACATCTCCATTGTCCTCATGGCGGATTTCAAATACAGCTGTATTTCCTTGCCCTTCTTTATGTATTCTGGCCAAATCTATGATATGGTCTTCACAACCCCCACTATAGGATAGTTTTATATGGAGGCAATCTCCATCAAGATAAATTTCATGGATATATACAGCGTCAAAAGAGAGGCTGTCGTAATTATTTAAATTCAGGTTGGTATAAGAAGCACAAGTAAGCTCTTCAACAGCAGATATTTCACAGGGCATGCCCCTGTCACAAAGGGGGTTGACATTTGGAATCTTTATAAATTCAACCCAAACTAGCTGCCCATGCCCAAATGTGAAATTTTCAGGGTAATGTATGGGAAGGATGCTGCTCCCATCTTCAAGTTCAATTACAAACCCACAATTTCCCGAGCCTGCATAATCAACTACTGTACCTGTTTTTTGTATGGGAGACAAGTCTTCCGTGTCTTCACACCCAACAACAACTGCAAGGAGTGTAAACACCACTAAGATGTTCACAATTGTTTTCATGGTATTGTATTATATTAATTGTTTCCTGTTTATTGAACTGGCCAGGTTCAATAAATGTAACGTTCTAATCTTCCAAATATTCTGGGCTGGAAACTTTTCCTATAAATAAAATTGACCCAGTGTCTTTTTCAGTGATAGCAAAAAGGAATGGTTTGTTAACAATAAATGGGATTTCATCCTCTCCACCTGCTGATGTGAGTTCAATGCCAACAATAGTTACAGCAGCAGCTTCAGTACCTTCTTCATTTACATCAACAAAGGTTTTATGCTTTACAAAATCAATATTCAGGTTGCCTGCTTTATTGATCCCTGTAAAATCAGCAGCACCTGTAAAAGCAACCCCCATTCCCATATCAATAAGAACATCATTCAATTTTATATCATATTTGAATTTGAATTTTGGAAGCATAATTTCCACACTATTTGTTTCTTTAAAATTTGCCATCCAGTTTTTCCAATTGTCATTATTTAATTGCCCTGTTATGTCCTCAACACTTTTCCCATGTTCAGGCAGGAAAACATACATGCTGTAATTCCCTTTACCATAAGGGAGCCTGATGGCTCTGAATAAATCATTCTTTGAATAATCCAGGGTATCAAGGCGTGACATCATCTTTACCATTTGGTTTGACCCATTTTCCAAATTGAATGGGTAATCAATTGTACTTTCTTTGTTGAACTCTGTTTGCCAAACACCTTTGAAATAGATGGCATTTAGCAGGAACATAACATGTTGTGGTGAAATCTGGTCTATTATAGAAGTTATTTTATCATGTGTTTTATCAGCAACCCAGTTGTTTATTACATCAACTGAGGTAGGATTGCCAAAATCAAGGGGTGAAACTTCAGCATTGTAATAATTTTGGTTGGTTGAAACAAAATCTTGCTCAACTATAAAGCCCTGGCGATAAAAAATAGCATTAGCAATTTCAAGCAATACTTTTTCGTCCACTGATTTTAAGGCATCAACCAGCATTTCATAAGATTCATTTATTTCTTGCGTGGTTAACCCATGTAGCTTTAAAGTTTTTTCCATGGCTGTTTTAGTTTCCCCATCAGCTCCATTATAGGTCATAGCCAATGCCAAAGAAATACTTAAAGGAGAGACCATGATGTTATCTTTATCATCATAATCAACAACCCTTTGGAATAATTCCAATCCAAATTTATTGTCTGCTTCAACTATTTGGGCTGCTTTTTCTGTAAGATTGATTTCTTTTTCAATATTGTCATTATCATCATTAAGGTTGCAACTGGCAAAGAATAGGATGGAAACGAAAAAAACTGCAATTAGTGGTTTCATTATTTTGTTGTTTAATTTTTCAATAGATGGCATTAAACTGCAAAGGTTGCGTTGGGAAATATTTTTTTAAACGCAACCCTTTTAATAGATTAACGTCTGCTATGTGAGATTTATACCTCAAAAAAACGTTTAGACTTTAGCCAATATTGTTAAGGAACATTAACATGTGTGAAAAGCAACTGTTAAATCCTTAATTTTGAAGAAAAACGAGAGCTTGATTTGAAAGACCTTGAAAATATTATAAAAGGTTGTGCCAGAGGTGACCAAAAGGCACAGGAAGATATGTATAATATGTTCTCTCCTAAAATGTTTGGGGTTTGCCTGAGGTATTCTGCTGATAAAACTGAAGCAGAAGATAATTTGCATGAGGGCTTTGTGAAGGTTTTCACAAACATAAAAAAGTTTAGGGGAGAGGGTTCTTTTGAAGGTTGGATGCGCAGGATCATGGTCAATGTTTCTTTAGAAAAATATAGGAAGCAACGCATGGTTTACCCTGTTGAAGATATGGGTGCATATGATTCTGAAGTATATGATATGGATGAAAGTGCAGTTAAAATACCTGAAAAAGATTTGTTGGCGCTAATCCAGCAACTGCCCCCAAGGTACAGGATGGTATTTAATATGTATGTGATTGAAGGGTATAACCATAAAGAGATCAGTGAACAGATGGATATATCTGTGGGGACATCAAAATCTAACCTGGCAAGGGCCAGGAATATATTGCAAAACAAAGTAGTTGAACTTTGTAGCGAGTTGAAAACAACCAGAAATTACTCGGCATGAAGGAACAGGAAATAGATAAGTTGTTTAAGGATAAATTGAAGGACTTTAGCCCTCCTCCTTCCCCTAATGTATGGGAAGGGATACAGGGTAGCATGGCTCATAAAAAAGGGCGCAGAAAAATCTTGTTTATGCAGGTGGCTGGTGTTGCAGCTGCTTTAGCCATTGGCATTATAACAGTTGTATTACTAAATGACAATGGGAATATTCAACCAGTAATTACTGAAAACAACCCGATTGAGGACAGGCAAAATATATCACAAGAACCTGTAGAAAAACAAAAAGAAATACAAAACAATATTAGGGAAGTTGAGGAACAAAGGGAAAGGCTGATGGCAGCTTCAACCTATGAAAATACATTTATTGCTACAAAATTGCCTGAAGCAAATAACCAACCCATTGAAACAGGGAAAACAGTTAGGCAAGCAGCCCCAATTATGGCATATGAATACCTTAAAACAAAAATAGCATCACTCTTACCTGTTGAAAGCCATATGGAGGCTTTGAAAGCTATGCAAAAGAACAAAACAGAAATAGGTTTAACAGATGCTGAAAGAGAACTTATTGCAATGAATGCTATGAACTTGAAACAAGGCAATGAGGAATCGCGCTGGGGGGTTGGCCTCCATGTCTCTCCTGAATATTCTTCTCATTCAGCCTCACACACCAATAGTTATACTCAAGAAATGACAAGGCAAACTTCAAGTGGGAGTGCCAAAGTTGGAGGTGGCTTTTCTGTGAAATACAAAGCAAATAAAAAATGGAGTTTTGAAAGTGGTGTGTATTATTCTCAGAATGGGCAGAAATCAAGCAATGCCAGCAGGGTATTACCATCAGCAGCACCAGAGGCTTATGATAATAGTATCTCCAATACACCTGTATCATTATCCCAGGGAAACCTGTTAATGAATAGTACTGCTGGGGTGATACAAATTAATAATACCCCTTCAGATGTGAGGCTCTATGCAAACCTGGCAGCTCCTGATGAAAAAGCTGTGGTATTGCTTTCATCTGGTGAATATTACCAGGTTTT
Organism: Prolixibacteraceae bacterium; assembly: GCA_028282705.1. Lineage (GTDB taxonomy): Bacteria > Bacteroidota > Bacteroidia > Bacteroidales > Prolixibacteraceae > JABMQB01. The sequence goes on from JANQHI010000037.1 coordinate 112,234, forward strand.
TGATTTTGTTGAAGTGCCATTGTATGTAAGGTATAATTTGATAGAGTCAGATTTTAATATTCAACTAATGGGGGGTGTTAGTACAAACTTTGTGGTTGGTAACAATGTATTTCTTGATGATAACGGCTCTTCCCAAAAAGTTGGTAAAACACAGAATATTTCATCTGCTAACTATTCAGGCACCATAGGATTTGGCATTGAATATGCACTAGGTAAAAATATTTCTTTATCAGTTGAACCCAGGTTTAATTATTTCTTAAGTTCAATAAACAATAGCCCTGATGTTAATTTCCGCCCATACAGGATTGGGATTTTAACAGGGGTGAATTACAAATTTTGAATAACTACCTGATAACAGGACCAAAAAATACAGCATTTGAGAAAAGCTTGCTAGTACCAAGCCAAATCCCCCTGAAATTCATGTTTTCATAATAATTGATTATCCTACCCCTTCCATAAGAAGCAGTAAAAACCACTGGTGAATTTGCAATCCTGTTCAAGTTAGCTTCAGAAACATATCCACTTATATATGGGGTTTGAGTGAATTTTACAGGTTCAGCATAAGGTATTTTTGTACTAACAGCAACCAATGACCCACTTTTAAAAATTGGAAGTTCATTCGTGACATAGCCATAACAAAGAGGATGGGTAACATCAATTTCAGTTTGGAAAATAGAACCACTGATCACATTCAAACTATAATTTTTTCTCTTGTCAGCATACCTTTGGTTAAAAGTGGAATCAACAGCAACAGGATTTTTAAAATTAACATTTGCCAATTGGTTAGATGCAACCCACTTAGCAGCATTTTTGCAAGCAACAAGGGTCCCCCCTGCTTTAACCCATGCCTTAATTTTCTTGGCTTCTTTTTCTCCAAATATTTCATATAGCCCATCAGGCAATATAATTGTATTGTATTTTTCCAGGCTTGCCCTGTTAAAAGAATGGATATCAAGCATGGTAACTGGGATATGGTACTCCTGGTCAAACAGGTGCCATATTTCTCCTGCATCACGGCTATTAACACTGTTCCCAACTAACATAAGGACTTTGGGCTTCTTTAATTTAGAAAAACCACCACTTCCCATGTCAATACCTGTTTCTGTAAGGCCTGTTTTTAGCCCATAGAAATGTATCCCTGTGTTGTTTGCTACTTCAGAAATAATTTGGGAAAGCCTTTTTTTAGGTACAGGTTGGTTATTAGAAGTAATTAGTATAGAGCCACTTTTAAAGACTTTTGAAGTACCATCAACTACAATGGTAAAAGGGCTGGTAGCTACCCTGGCATCAACCCCTTTTTGCTGAAGTTGGTATAAAGCCTTTGGTGCAAAATGGCTGTTCCAGCTAAAGGCAAAGCCAATATCATTTTCACTCCCAAATATATTGCCAGAGGGGGATCCCACATCTGAAAAGCCACCAATATTCCCACTTTCTTTTGAAGGCAATTTTTCAAAAGGCATATTGAAAGCATAGGGTAAGGTCCAGGTAGAGACATCATAAAAAGTGGTGTCCTTAAATGAAGAAGATTCTTCAAAAAAGGATTTTATCAGCCTGTATTGGTTTTGGTTGAGGGAAACTGCAAATGAAGTTTTTTCGTGAAATGTTTTCCCATTAATAGTGATATCTTCCTTGATTTCAGAAACTTGTATTTGATGCTGTTTGAGGAGGTTAATGAACTTGAAAACCAGAGCTTTATTATTTGGGTCTCCAAAAACATATCCTTTTACAGGGTCATTTTCTGCCAGAGCCAATGCTTCAATATAAAAAGCTTGTTGATGTTGCAACAGGTCTTCGCGGAAATTCATGGCAGCATCAAGTGTTGATAAGGTAACTGTAAACTGGTTTTTTATGGCATAGGCAAATGTTTTTATCCCTTCAGGGGTTTCCCTTTCGCGTCCACGAAAACCAGCTTGTTCAAAAAGTATCCCAACACCTGAATTGATATCAGGATATGAAGAGCCTTTCCCAAAATAGAAATCATCAAACCTTTCTTCTGAAAAATAATAAGTGCCTATTTTATCCAAGTAGTTAGCATGGTATGCTGCTATCTTTTTGGTCAATATATAGTTGTTCTCTGGTGTCCAAGGGTTATTTCTTGAAGGTACCCCAGGTTGGAAGAAAAATGTAGAACTGGAAGCCATTTCATGATGGTCGGTAACAATGTTAGGTTTCCATTCATGTAATTTGGCTACCCTTCCTTTTGTTTCAGGATTTACCAGTAAAATATAGTCACGATTCAGGTCAAACCAATAATGGTTACCCCTGCCACCTGGCCAAACTTCAGCAAACTGGCGCGATTCTGAGCCAGGGACTACTGTTTGGCTTTGATGCATATTAGCCCAGGTACTGTGGCGCGTGAAACCATCAGGGTTGAGGCATGGGTCTACCAGGATTATTGTATTGGCCAACAGGCTATCAATTTTATCACCTTGTGCTGCAGCCAAATAATAGGCAGTAATAACTGATGAGTTTGTTGCACTTGATTCATTGCCATGGACACCGTATCCCAGGGTAATAACCAAAGGTACATCTTTGATACTGATGTTACTTCCTGGTTCTGAAAAACTGATGTGTGCCTGCTTAAGTTTTTCCAGGTTTTTATGGTTTTCTTCAGAAGAAAAAATTAAATGGACAAGAGGCCTGTTCTCATAAGAGCGCGCATATTCTTCAATAATCGCCCTTTCTGACAAACCTGCTATTTCAACCATATAATTTAATACCTGGTCATGGGTTAAATGCAATTGCCCAGGCTCGTACCCAAAAAATTCTTCAGGGGTTGGTATTTTTTTGTTATAGGTTACATTATCAGGTAGGAAATAGCTCATCTCACTCCTGGCATAAGATACCATGAACAAAAAGGGGATCAAGAAATAAATAGCAAGCAGATTTTTCATAATTGAAATAGTTTGTTTCTCAAAAGCATTACCTGCATGTTTTGAAGGATAGGCAGGCAATTTATCCCAAAACTTATGTGGACATTTCATTATATGGAAATTGGGATGAAAATAAGCCCCATCTAATTTAATAAAATAATTGTTGTTAATGTGGTCATAACAAAAATCTCAGATAAAAAGTTGCCCATTCACGCAACCATTTATGATTCTGGTACATCTGTCAGGTGTTATTAGCTATTTGGTATGAATACTAAATAAAATTAACTAAGATTCATATAAATCAAACATCTATGAAAAGAGCATTTCTGTTACTATTCACCTTTATAATTTTCATTTCTGCCCATGGCCAAAAAAACAAAGGGCAAGTTTTCCTGAAAAATGGATCAATTATAAAAGGTAAAATACTGGAGTCAGGCTCTGGTATTGTGCGCATTAGTTCAGCAGGGAATTTCTGGGTATTCCCTCAGGCTGAGGTTGAAAAAATATCCTATTTCAATGAAAAGGATGATTTTTTGGTAGAGCAACAAGCAAGTAAAATATATTTCCACACAGAAATAGGGGTGCTTGCAGGAAACAGTAATAATGAACAATTTGCCCCATTTTCGTTTCAAGGGTCAGCAAATTACTCAATCAGCAAAAAGCTGGCCATGGGGCTGGGCGCAGGCCTGGAGTTCCTACAGGAAACCCATATGCCTGTATTTATGAATACAGAATACAGCTTCAGGAATACGAAATTTTCTCCCTATGCATTTCTGCAAGTTGGCTATGCATTTCCAATTGAGGAGTCAAGGGAATATTATCACATTGTACCTTATTATTCATATTCTTCTTATTGGCCATATCCTGATGCTCAGGAGTTGGATGCAAAAGGAGGAGTTCTTATAAACCCTGGGATTGGTATAAAAACTATGTTTACCCAAAATTTTGGGATGACCTTTTCTTTTGGTTACCGTTTTAGCCGTTTGCAGTATAAAGGTGAAGGTGAATATTCTCTTAATGCTGATTATAACAGGCTTACCTTAAAGCTTGGGATCATTTTTAATTAAACTTAACCTGGATAAAAATGAAAAATTTCATAAAAGTATTGTTTATAGCTTTCATTTCACAAACAATGTATTCCTGCATGGATACATTTGAAGAAGAATTTATGGCTAATTCCCCAGTTTACATGGGGTATGAAGAACTTAGGGATGCTGTAGTACTTTCATCAGCAAGGGAACTTAAAAATACAGGTAAAATATATTTCAAGGATAACTTCATTTTTATTAATGAACAGTTAAAAGGGGTACACATTATTGATAATTCAGACCCATCAAACCCTGTAAACAAGGGGTTTATTGAAATTCCAGGAAATGTTGATATAGCCATTAAAAACACAACCCTATATGCTGACAGCTATGTTGATATGGTAGCTATTGATGTTTCTAACCTGGATAATATCCATGAAGTAAGCAGGGTTACAGATGTCTTTCCATACACCCTGCCCCCCTATGATAAAGAATACAGGGTAGCAGAGATTGACCAGGAGAAAGGAGTTGTAATTGATTGGGAGGTAAAAAAAGTAAAACAAGAACTTGAGCAACATTATTATCCTGTTTACAAGGAATACCTGGCAATGAATACTGCTGATTTAATTACAGGGTCACCCTCTGGAGGTGGGTCAGGCCCATCATTTGGGATAGGTGGCTCAATGGCTCGTTTTGGCTTGTATGAAGACTATTTGTATACAGTAAATGAAAATACCCTTTATATATTTAATGTGGTTGATCCTGAAAACCCTAAAGATATTGGCTCACAATATGTAGGTTGGGCTATTGAAACCATGTTTATTTATGATGGGCATATGTTTTTTGGCTCACAAAATGGGATGCTTATTTATAGCCTTGCAGTAGCTACTGTGCCTAAGCAAATTGGTATGTTTTGGCATGTAACTTCATGTGACCCTGTTGTTGTCCAGGATGGGTATGCCTATATTACTTTAAGGGGAGGCAATCTTTGTGGAAGTAACGTGAACAGGCTGGATGTTGTAGAACTTTCAAATAATTACATTGATAATACCCTGGTAGCATCTTATCCAATGCATGGTCCATATGGCTTGGGGATTGATGGGGAAGTATTATTTGTGTGTGATGGGGATAAGGGGTTAAAAATTTACAATATATCAGATAAGCTGAACATTGATAAGCACCTAATAAAGGCCTATCCATCCATAAATGCTTATGATGTAATCCCTGTTAATGGCAACCTTTTCCTGATAGGAGAAGATGGCTTCTATCAATATGATTATTCTGATATACAGAATATAACACAACTGAGTTCAATACCAGTTGCTAAGTCAGGCCCATGAGGTTAATTCTAAACGCTAAGCCCTGGAAAAGTCCAGGGCTTTATTTTTTCATTTTGATTCAAATTTTATGTTTTTAAGGCATTGATAAATGCTGTTTGTTGATGTTTTTATGTTGGAGAAGGTTTTTTTATTAAGAATTATCTGTAACATGTAATTTTTACTATTTAAATCAATCTAATAGGATTAACTTAGCAATAAGCTAAACCAAATAAATTAGGTATTAACCTTGAAAAGCAAACTTAAACCTGGCAAATTAGCATATTTCGCATTTTTATTAGCCTTTTTTGTCCTTTCATTAAAAACAGTTGGGCAAGATGTGGAGGAAATAAAATTGCAGGGGCAATATAAAAATGCATCATTGGTTTCTTTCTTGCAAAGCCTGGAAGGAAAATACCCTATCAGGTTTTTTTATAAAAAAACCTGGATTGATACCATTACAATCAACCAATATTTTAACCAGGTACCACTTAATACAGCCCTTGAAAGGATTTTCCAAAACCAAAAAATAGCTTACAGGTTCTTCCAGGAGAATTCAATCATACTGTTTCCTGCAAGTACCATCGAAAGGTTTCAAGATGTGGATTTTACAGAACAGATTAAAGTAATTGGAGACCCTATTAATACAGGGCGTTATAAAAGGGCAATTTTAAAAGGGAAAATAGTTAATGGGAAAAATGGTGAATTATTAATTGGGGCAGTGGTATACAGCCCAAAAGAAGAAAAAGGGGTTTCAACCAATTCAGAAGGATATTTTGAGTTTGACCTGCTAACAGGAGAGCATACCCTTCAAATTTCATTCGTGGGATTTGAAGAAAGCACGAGGAAAATCAAGCTCATTGAAACAGGTGAAGTTGAATTTGAATTGTTTGAAGAAATCCACAATATTGAAGAGGTAGTTGTTGTGGGAGATGATGCTACTACTTCAAAAACTCAAATGAGTTTGGTGAAAGTAGACTCAAAAGTACTGAAGAAATTACCTGTTTTGATGGGTGAAACTGATGTGATCAAAGGAGTCACCATGATGGCAGGGGTACAGACTGTTGGGGAGCTGGCTTCAGGGTTCAATGTGCGTGGGGGGGATACAGACCAAAACCTGATATTGCTTGATGGGGCTCCTGTTTTTAACAGCTCACACCTGTTTGGTTTCCTTTCAATGATCAACCCTGATGTTGTTGGTAATATTAATTTATATAAAGGAGGGCTTCCTGCCAGGTATGGTGAGCGAATTTCTTCAGTGATGGAAATCGACTTGAAAAAGGGTAATGATAAAAGCCTGAAAGCTTATGGAGGGATTGGCTTAATAAATTCAAGGGTTACCATTGATGGCCCTTTAATAAAAAACAAAAAATTAAAATTGCTGACAGGTTTTCGTTCATCTTACACTGATTGGATACTTGAGGAAATACCTGATGAAAATGTTTCACAAAGTGTTACCAATTTTTATGATGCAAGTGGGTATATAACCTATGATTTTAATTTGCATAACAGCATAAGTTTAATGGCATATATCAGTGAAGATGAGTATAGTACAAGTGCACAATCAATCAATAAATATGGAAACCTGCTGTTAAACCTGGACCTTAGGAATAAACTGGGAGAAAAGCTTTCAAGTGAATTAGCTTTTTCATATAGCAAATACACATTTCGTTTAACTGACCTGGCTGATAGTGTGCTTGTAAAAGCCTATTACCTGGACAACCAAATTCAGTACCATTCAGCAAAATACCATTTTAACTGGCATCCACATGCACGCCATAATATACATTTTGGTGCAAATGGAATTTATTATTTGTCTGACCCAGGAGAAATAATTGCTTATAGCCCTGAAACCATTATTAACCCACAAAAGCTTGAGAGAGAGAAGGCATTGGAAACAGCACTGTATTTGAGTGATGAATTTGACATTTCACCTGGGGTAACATTAAATGCTGGTTTGCGCTACAGCAGGTTTGACCTGTTTGGACCAGGTACTGTTTTTATGTATGATGAGAATAAACCCAAATCACCTGAAACTGTAATTGATTCTAAAATATTTGATTCAAACCAGGTGATTAAAACTTATTCAGGGTTTGAGCCAAGGATTTCATTGAGGTATGAATTGCAAAATGATTTTATCCTTAAAATGAGTTACCAAAGAACAAGCCAATATTTTAACCAGATCAGTAATAATGCTGTGATTTCACCTGCTGAATCATGGAAAGCCAGTGATTATCATTTAAAACCTTTGATAAATGACCAGGTAGCTTTTGGGGTCACCAATAACAAGTTGGTTCATGGGCTTGACCTTTCAGCAGAACTCTATTATAAAAACCTGAAAGACCTTATTGAATATAGGAATGGTGCTGAAATTATTATGAATCCTAACCTTGAGACCAGCCTGATCAATGCTGATGGGTACTCATATGGTATTGAGTTATCACTTAACAAACCATCGGGAAGGCTCACAGGTTGGATGAACTACACATTTGCGCGCACTATGCGCAAAACAGATAACAGGTTTGAAGAAGACCTGATCAATGAAGGGAAATATTACCCATCTATTTATGACAAGCCCCATGACCTTTCAGTAGTTGCTAATTATAACATTAGCAGGCGCTGGAGGGTTTCAGGGAATTTTGTGTTGATATCAGGTAGACCTGTAACATTGCCTGAAGTTACCTATAAATATGCTGGAGAAACATTGGTGTATTATTCAGACAGGAGTAAATACAGGATGCCTCCATACCATCGTTTTGATATCTCCATAACTTTTGATGAAAACTTAAGAAGGAAAAGGATGTGGAAAGGAAGCTGGACCCTTTCAGTCTATAATTTATATGGAAGGAAAAACCCATATTCCATTTATTACAGGAAAGCCCAGGCAGGGTCAGGCACAAATTACAGGAGCCATTCCCTGTACAAACTTTCAGTGATTGGGATACCTGTACCTTCATTAACCTATAATTTTACTTTTTAGATGAAAAAGTATTTCCTATATAGCTGCATCCTGCTTTTGATCATCTCATCATGTGAAGAAGTTTATATCCCAGACCTGGATAATGCAGATGATTTTCTGGTTGTGGAAGGAAGGTTAATGGCAAACCAGCACACCAATACAGTTTTGCTGCACAATTCACTGAATTTCATTAATAGTAACCAGGCTTACCCACCTGTTGCAGGGGCAAAAGTTTTCCTGGTAACAGGCACAGGAGAGGAATATGCATTTCATGAATCTACACCAGGGGCATACCAGATAAACCATACACTTGTTGAAAACCTGGAATACCACCTGCAAATTGAATTGGATGGTGAAGTATATAAATCAGAAATTCAGGTGGTTCCTGAAATCCCACATATTGACAGTATATATGGAGAATATGGTTCAAATGTATATGTTGATGAAAATAATGAGCTAGCTACTGATTATGGTGTCAGGCTTTATGCAGATATCATGAAAAAGGGTAACCATAACCATTATAGGTTCTATGCCCGAAAAATAATCCAATTTGTCTATCTCTTTGATTCAATGCCTCCAGGAGAATCAGAACCAATCCCCATTCCAGTTTATAATTGGAAATCATTTTATCCCACTGGGATATATAACATTGCAGGTCCTCCTGATTATAGTACCTCAGATGATATATATAAACACCCATTAGAGTTTTTTGACAATGATGTATACAAAATTATTGCAGATACCCAGTATTTTGCAGGGTGGATATATATTATTGACCAATTTGGGTTATCAGAGGGTACATACAATTATTATGAAAGCCTGAACAGCCAGCTTGGCTCTGAAGGAAAGATATTCGACCCTGTTTATGTACAGGCTGAAGGTAATGTCCAATGCATCACTAGCCCAGAGGTTAAAGTGATGGGGAATTTTGAGATAGTTTCTTATAAAGAACATCGCTATTTTTTAAATTATTACAGGCATAGGAAAGAATTTTCGCTTAAGAAGATACCCTATTTTTATGGTATCCCAATAAGGGGGAGGGTACTTATGTCTCCTCCTGATTTTTGGGAAACTTATGGTAAAATATATCCAGGAGGAAAATGATTAAAAAGCAGTTTAACATATTGAGCCTATTGTTTTTATTCATTTTTGTCGCAAACCTGAAAAGTGAGTGTAAGGAAATGGTATATATTTTCCCTGACCGCAATTCTTGTGTTTCTGGTGATACCATATGGTTTGATGTGATGGTATTTGATTCAGAAGGGAAAGTTAGAAGCAACATGGTGCATGTTTGTTTAAGTAGCAAGGAATCTTCTGTTACCCACTCAACTGTAAAATGCCATAACAACTGGGCTCATGGGTATTTGATTGTACCTGATTCTTTGTCAACAGGCAACTATATAATCTCTGCTTTTACAAACAGGCAAAAACATACTCCTCAATCTAAGGTTATCCAAAAAGATGTGCTTGTTTATAACAGGTTTGACCAACAAATTAGCGAAATAAGTATGCCCACATATAATGGTTCTCAAACAGTTAATTACCAAAAGGTAGGTATGGGTATTTCTACATCTGCTGGCTCATTGAAAACCAGGGGCATGGCTGAATTGAAAGTGGAAATACCATCATCTCTTCAGGGCAACCTTAAAGCTCTTGTTGTTAATGTAGGGATGGCAGACCCACTGGCTGAAACCCTACCATTTTATAGCACTTCAGCCCAGGCGTTAATAAAAAAAGATACAGGGGTTGTTATAGAAAATGATGCAATCCTGATAAGGGGGAATGTTTATAACAAGGCAACATTGGAAAAGGCTTCCAATGTTGTTGTGCTGTTGAGCATTTCTGGCACTTTACCTTATTTTGATTATTGCATTGCAGATTCAAATGGAGCATTCAGCTTTTACCTGAAAAATGTTATTGGAGTTGCCAATTTGTATATCCAGGTTGTATCAGGGAGTTATGAAGAATATATAGTTGAGCTACAAGAAAATGTATTGGTGCCTGAAAAAAGCAAAAAAACTGGATTGAGGATACTTGCAAATGATCAGGTAGCCTATATAAACAATTTAATTGATGCAGCTTATTACAACAGGCTTTTTTATCAAACCATGCAAAGCCCTGAAGACACATTTAGCATGGATATAGGGTTTAGGTATCCATTTTATGGGGAGCCAACAAAAATAGTTTATCCTGAGTTATTCATTGACCTATCTGATTTTACTGAAATTGCTAGGGAATTATTGTTTGGTGTACAATACAGGATAAAACAGGATCATGCTATCAGGGTAAGTAACCAGGTTCAAAATATGTTGTTTGATATGGAACCTCTAAAACTTATTAATGGGATACCTGTGTTTGATGGCAGTAAATTTTCTAAATTGGGCACAAACCAGATTGAACGTGTTGAACTGGTTTTAAATGAAAGGTATTTTGGAGACCTCGTTTTCAAAGGAGTTTTGGCTGTATATACAAAAGATAAATCAAATAGTTGGATCAATATGGTTCCCAATATGTTTAATTTAAGGTATGAGTGTGTCCAGGTGAACCAGAAGGGGCAAGGACCAAAGCCTAAAGCTGTTGGTAAGAATATCCCTGATTTCAGGCAGGTTTTATATCATAAAACCTACTTTGAGAATGATAAATCTCTTGAAATTAATTTTCAGGCATCTGATATAAAAGGTGATGTTATTATTGAAGTAATTGGGATTGGGAAGGAAAATGAGTTGTATGTTGATAGCAAAAAAATTACTGTTCAATGAGCCAGAAGATTTTAATAATATTAATTGCAGGTTTATTCCTGGCAAATAAAGGAAAATGCCAGGATTCAGTTGGTCTTTGGTTAAAATTACCGGAACAGTCAAATAGCCTGGCTAGCAAGATAACAGGGGAAAGGTACTACCTAAAGCCTTTTTATAAAGGGTCATTTTTTTATCATGACAAATGGCTGAAAGGCAATGTATTTTTAGAAAATGGGGAAGTATTTAAGAACCTTGATTTAAGGCTTTGCTCATATGAAGGCCAATTAATTTACTACAACAAAAGGGTAAAGGCAACCATAACCATTGACAAGCATTCAATTAAAGAATTCAATGTTGTAAATGAACAAGGAGAAAAGGAAATTTACAAGAAAATTTATTATAACAGGTTTCCTAAAGGAGAAAGGTATTTCAGGCTATTATTTGATGGGGTTTATTCCTTGTATGTTTGGTACCATACAGTGGAGATGAAAACATACCCTTACAAAGATAACAACAATATATTGAGGGATTCAGAGCTGGTTCTAACAAAGGTTTATTTTGTTCATACAGAAGACAAAGGGTATATAAAGATTGCATCAAACAGGGCCTCATTTTTACAATTATTCCCAGGACAAAAAAGAAAAATAAAAAGAGCTTTTCGAAGAAATAATATTTCCAGTTTTGCAGGAGAACCACAGATGATAAAGGCATTCCAATTGCTTAAACAGGAAGGGATTATAAGATAAGCTTCATGCTACAAACTTCTTAAATTATTCTTTAGAATGATATTTGTCCTTTAAAGGAAAGGTTAAATTGGGTTGTTTGCTTCGCGTGGGCTTAATATTGATAGCCCTTTTTATTTTGAACTTTATCCATACAGTTTAAGTTGTTAAATATTGCATAATCCAATACCCCATTTTTATTATGGGCTTAAGCTAAATTATAGGTATTTTTGAACGTTAAACATAAGATAGGATGAAGCATAAAAAAGTGTGGCCATGGATATTTCCTGCAATTATAGTTATTGCAGGGTTCAGTGTAGCAGGTTTTTTAAATAAACAGGAGGCAATAAAAGAAGAAGTGAGTGCACAATTTGGTTCAGTATATATTCCTGATTCATTGTTATTTGCTGATGTTGAGGTCCCTTTGCGTTTTTTTGATACCAGGGAAAGCCTTGAGCGTGAAATACTGGTAAATTCCCACTTCCACTCTCAAACAATAAGGTTTATAAAACTAGCTCCCAGGTATTTTTCCATCATTGAACCCATCTTGAAAGAAATGGGTATCCCTGATGATTTTAAATACCTGGCAGTAGCTGAAAGCAATTTAGACCCTAAAGCTGTTTCACCTGCCAAAGCAGTGGGTATGTGGCAGTTCCTTGAAGGCACAGCAAAAGAATATGGGTTGGAAGTAACTAAGGAAGTTGATGAACGTTACCATGTTGAGAAATCAACCAGGGCAGCATGCAGATATTTATTAAAAGCATATGAAACATTCAATGATTGGGCTTTAGTGGCAGCAGCTTATAATGGTGGGGTAAATTTCATTAAACAACAAATGGAAAAACAGAAAGAAAACAACTATTTTAACCTTTTGTTAGGAGAAGAAACTGAACGCTACCTTTTCAGGATAATGGCATTGAAACTGGTATTGGAAAATCCTGAGATTTATGGGTTTATGGTAAAGGGAAATGAAAAATACCCTATTATTAGAACAGTTGAGGTTGAGGTGGATAGTACAGTGAGCAATTTTGCAGACTTTGCCAAAACACATGAGACCAATTATAAAATTTTAAAATACCTGAACCCATGGCTTAGGGAAGGTTACCTAACCAATACCAGTGGCAAAAAGTATATGATTAAAGTTCCTGTTGAAAAAGGGCGTGAATTATCCAATTGAAGGAAAATTTTCAATGCAAGAAATAAAAACAAATAAAAAAACCAGGGAAGCTACAATTGAAGAAGAAGATAAAATTGTAGTATACGGGGCCAGGGTGCATAACCTGCAGGATATTAATGTTGAAATACCCAGGAATAAACTTACTGTAATAACTGGGTTAAGTGGTTCAGGAAAATCTTCCCTGGCTTTTGATACCATTTATGCTGAAGGACAACGCAGGTATATTGAAACTTTTTCAGCTTATGCAAGGTCATTCCTGGGAAACCTTGAACGTCCTGATGTAGACAAAATTACTGGGCTAAGCCCTGTTATTTCAATTGAGCAAAAAGTTACCAGCAGGAATCCACGTTCGACAGTAGGCACTTTAACTGAAATTTATGACTTCCTCAGGTTGTTGTATGCGCGTGCAGGAGAAGCATATTCTTACAACACAGGGGAGAAAATGGTGAAATATACTGATGAACAGATTATTAACCTGATACTGAAAGATTTCACAGGGAAGAAAATTTTTTTATTGGCGCCAGTTGTAAAAGGAAGGAAAGGGCATTACAGGGAGCTGTTTGAGCAGGTCAGGAAAAAGGGGTTCCTGCATGCCAGGGTTGATGGTGAAATAAAAGAAATTACCCAGGGCTTCAGGGTTGACAGGTATAAAAACCACTTTATTGAGATTGTTATTGACAGGATATCAATAAATGAAGATGCCAAAAAACGTTTGAAAGATTCCATGCAAACAGCCATGAAACAAGGAAATGGAGTGTTGCTGGTAATGGATTATGAAACCAATGAGGTGAAGTATTACAGCAAGCAGCTAATGTGCCCAACCACTGGCATTTCATATACAGAGCCTGCACCACATAATTTTTCATTCAATTCACCACAAGGAGCTTGCCCAAAATGCAATGGGTTGGGAAGGATCACTGAAATTGATATGGACAAGATCATCCCGGACCGTTCAAAAAGTATAAAGAAGGGAGGAATAGCACCTCTTGGGAGTTATAAAAATTCATTAATATTCTGGCAAATAGAAGCTCTTGGAGAAAAGCATGGGTTTACATTGGATACCCCTTTAAAGAATATTGATAAAGAGGCACTCAATGATGTTTTATTTGGTACAAATGAGCGCATACAATTGAAGAATACACCTTTAGGGTCAAGCCTTAATTACATGATCACCTATGAGGGGGTAGTAAAATACATTGACAGCCAACGTGATGACAATCCATCAAAAAGGGCACAGCAATGGGCAAACCAATTTGTAAAAACCACCGAGTGCCCTGAATGTAATGGGTTGAGGCTAAAAAAGGAATCCTTGTTTTTCAGGATAGATGGGAAAAATATTTCTGAATTATCTAAAATGGATTTAACTGACCTGAATGAATGGTTTATTGGGCTTGAGGGAAGGTTAACAGATAAACAGAGGAAAATAGCCACAGAGGTAGTTAAAGAAATTCGTGACAGGCTGGGTTTCCTGATGGGTGTAGGGCTGAATTACCTTTCATTAAACAGGCCTGCAAAAACGCTTTCAGGAGGCGAGTCCCAGCGCATCAGGTTGGCTACCCAAATTGGTTCACAACTGGTGAATGTACTCTACATCCTTGATGAACCAAGCATTGGGTTACATCATAAAGACAACCTGAAATTGATCAGGGCATTGGAACAATTGAGGGACACTGGCAACTCAGTGATTGTGGTTGAACATGACAAGGAAATGATGTTGCATGCTGACCATATTATTGATATGGGACCTTATGCAGGCAGGCATGGGGGAGAAGTAGTTGCAGAAGGAAAGCCAAAACAGTTGTTGGCTGCCAAAACATTAACTGCTGATTACTTGAATGGGCGCAAACAGATTGAAATACCTGATGAGCGCAGAAATGGGAATGGAAACAGGCTGATGCTAAAAGGATGTGAAGGGAACAACCTGAAAAAAGTGGATGTGGAAATCCCTCTTGGAAAACTGGTTTGTGTTACTGGTGTTTCAGGAAGTGGAAAATCTACCCTTATCAATGAAACCCTTCAGCCAATCTTAAGCCAGCATTTTTATAAGTCAGTGAAAGAACCTTTAGCTTATGCAGAAATTTTAGGGCTCGAACATGTTGATAAAGTAGTTCAGGTTGACCAGTCGCCCATTGGGCGCACGCCACGCTCAAACCCAATTACTTATACAGGTGTTTTTTCTGATATCCGCTCATTGTTTGCACAATTGCCTGAAGCAAAGATCAGGGGATATAAGCCAGGGAGGTTTTCTTTTAATGTAAAAGGTGGGCGTTGTGAAGAGTGCAAAGGAGGAGGGTTAAAACTAATTGAAATGAATTTCCTTCCTGATGTATATGTCCACTGTGATAAATGTTATGGAAAAAGGTACAACAGGGAAACCCTGGAGGTGAGGTATAAGGGAAAATCAATTAGTGATGTACTGAATATGACTATAAACCAGGGCGTTGAATTTTTTGAAAGCATCCCTTCTATTGCTTCAAAACTAAAAATGTTGCAGGATGTGGGGTTAGGATATGTTACTCTTGGGCAGCCTTCAACTACCCTTTCAGGAGGGGAATCACAAAGGGTAAAATTAGCTGCAGAGTTAAGCAAGAAAGACACAGGAAAAACCGTTTACATCCTGGATGAACCTACAACAGGGTTGCATTTTGAAGATATCAGGGTGTTGCTCACAGTGCTTAACAGGCTGGTTGATAAAGGGAATTCAATAATAGTTATTGAACACAACATGGATGTAATTAAAGCAGCAGATTATATCATTGACCTGGGACCTGGTGGAGGAAAAGAAGGTGGCCAGGTTCTATGTGCAGGCAAACCTGAAGAGTTAATTAAGAACAAAGGCTCTTATACTGCCAACTATTTAAAAATGGAATTTCAGTAAATATAGATAATATGGCCACTGTTGAAATATATTGTGTAAACACGAAAACCTATAAATCTTATCCCTTAGGAACCACATTGAAAGATATAGCCATTGACCTGGATATTAAACTTGAATACCAGATTTGTGGGGCAATTGTGAATAATAAGCTAAAAGAACTCTCCTTTTTGGTGGTAAAATCAAAAACCATTGAATTCATTGATATCTCACATCCAGATGGCACCAGGATGTACATCAGGTCAGTAATTTTTGTTTTGTTCTCAGCATTAAAAGAGGTATTTCCTGCCATTAACCTTAAAATACAGCATGGGATTTCAAATGGCTTCTTTTGCGAATTGGAAAGTCTTGACTGGGCTGTTACAGAATCGGATATTTTTTCTATTAAGGAAGAAATGGATATGCTGATTGAAAAGGATATCCCTTTTGTACACAAGGGGTTACCCACTGGGCAGGTGGTTAAAAAATACAGGGGAGAGAGGTTAACAGAAAAAGCAAAACTGGAAGAACAGCAAGGAAGGATCTATTCATATATTTACTTTTTGAATAGCCATGCTAACTATTTTTATGGGCAACTTCTGCCATCAACAGGATATATCCACTTATATGACCTTGTGCCCTATTTTGATGGTATTTTATTGCGTGTTCCTAGGCGCAAAAAACCCAATAAACTGGGGAAAATACATGTCCAGAATAAATTGTTTGAAATATACCAGGAACATAAAGATTGGGTTGAAATTTTAAATGTGGCAACAGTTGGTAGCCTGAATGAATTCACATTAAAGGGAAAGAGTGGGGATATTATTAAAATTTCAGAAGCCCTTCATGAAAAAAAGATAGCAGAAATAGCCAACCAAATCAGCAATAGGGCAGATAAGGTTAAGGTTGTACTAGTAGCAGGACCATCAGCTTCAGGGAAAACAACCTTTAGCAAAAGGTTGGGGGTGCAACTGGCTGTTAATGGGCTGCATCCTTACCAGATATCACTTGACAACTATTTTGTTGACCGCGAAAATACCCCTGTAGATGAAGACGGAGAATATGATTTTGAAGCACTGGAAGCCATTGATATACAATTTTTTAACGAACAGCTGAAACAACTCCTGTCAGGGCAAAAAGTTACCTTGCCTAAATTTGATTTTGGCACAGGCAAACGTGTTCAAAGCAAAAAGAAATTGCAATTAAAAGAGGATGATATTTTAATTATTGAAGGTATTCATGGGATGAACCCTAATTTATTGCCACATATAAGCTCTGAAAGTACTTTTAAAATATTTTTATCAGCACTCACCCAGATTTCCTTTGATGAACAAAACCATATTTCTACTGCTGATAACAGGTTATTCAGGAGGTTGATCAGGGATAGTAAATATCGTGGGTATTCAGCTACTGATACCATCAGGAGGTGGCCATCAGTAAGGAAGGGGGAAGAAAAAAACATCTTCCCATTCCAGGAAAATGCTGATATGATGTTTAATTCAGCTACTATTTATGAGTTGGGGGTATTGAAAAAATATGCTGACCCATTGCTACATAGTGTATTAGAAAACCAGCCTGAATATGGAGAGGCAACCAGGTTGTTAAGGTTCTTATCCTATTTCAAACCCATCGATGATTTTGAAATACCACCCACATCCCTCCTTAGGGAATTCCTGGGAGGCAGCAGTTTTGCCTATTAAAAAAGGTACCTAAAAAACCCGTTCCTTTCGCACAGGGAACGTGCCTTTTTTCACTTTTTTTAACCTGCCAACTTCCTTAAAATACTTGGTTTATATAAAATGGTTTGAATAACTCCCCTGCTTCCCATAAATAAAGCCATTGCCAGCCAAAGGGCATGGTTCCCCAAGCTTTCAGAAAAAATAAAATAGGTTGGGATATGGTAATAGATGAAATCAACATGGTATTCCTCATGGCTTTTGAAGCAGTTACCCCAATATAAATACCATCCCATACAAATGAGGCAAAACTAATAGCAGGAATGGCAATTACCCATGGGTAAAATATCCTGGCTTGCTCAATTAATTCTTTGTTGCTGGTAAGCAACTTCAAAATAAATTCTGTTGCAAATACATAAGTAATAGTAAAAACAACCACCAAAACTACTCCCCACCCAAACAATTTCCTGACTACCTCTTTAAAATTTAGAAGGTCTTTTGCACCATAATACTTTCCGGCCATAGCCTCTCCTGCAAAAGCAAACCCATCAATAAAAAATGAAAAGAAAAGCAGGAACTGTATAAGCAGGGAATTAATAGCCAGGATTGAATCATTCTCACTGGCTGATTCAGAGGTGAAAAAGGTGAAAACTGCAATGATGCAAAATGTGCGGATAAAAATATCAGAATTAACCTTGAAGAAATCCTTTAAAGCAACCATATTTAGGATGGCTTTTTTTTCCAACTTAATAATGATTTGATGGTAATTCTTCCTGAAAAGGAAATAAGCAAGGATCAGCCCGACATATTGTGCAAGGGCTGTTCCCAGGGCAACACCTTTTACATCCATTTTAAATTGAAAAACAAAAATGAAGCTAAGTATGATATTGATAATATTAACTGTGATGGCAATGATCATGGGGTCTTTGGCATTTTGCATGCCCAGAAACCAACCAGTAATAACAAACAAAGATAGTGATGCAGGGGCAGCCCAAACCCTTACCCTAAAGTATTCTTTTGCAAGTGATTCTACCTCATCACTTCCTCCCAGTACCTGAAAGCTTGCCCACTCAATTGGGTATTGGATAAGTAAAATAACAATGCTGATAGCCAGAGAAATGATCAATGCCCTTACTAAAATGTAAAAAGACTCCTGATGGTCTTCTTTTCCAAGAGCCTGGGCTGTAAACCCAGATGTACTCATCCTTAAAAAACTAAACCCCCAGTAAATAAAATTGAAAATAACACCTCCCAGGGCAATAGCCCCAATAAATACTTCAGAGCCAAGATGCCCCATCAATGCTAAGTCAACCATACCTAATATGGGTATGGTAATATTACTGATAATATTGGGTATGGCCAGGCGAAGTATTTCTTTGTTCATTTTATCAATTTGGTGATGCAAAAGTACACTATTTGAACAATCCTGAAAATGGGTTGTTATTGATGCTGGCTATGAGTAATAAATTATATTGATAAAAATTTACAATTATTATTTGGACTGAATAAAAATAGAACTTATTTTTGTTGATATAGATAAAAGACAAATTACTCTTAAATTTTTAAAAAATGGCATTTAAATTACCAGAATTAGGATATGATTATTCAGCATTAGAACCACATATTGATGCTAGGACAATGGAAATACACCATACAAAACATCATGCTGGATACACAAACAACCTGAACAATGCAATTGGAGGCACTGATCTGGAAGGGAAAAGTATTGAGGAAATCCTTGCAAGTGTATCTCAACATTCAGTTGCTGTAAGGAATAATGGGGGAGGTTTTTATAACCACAACCTCTATTGGGATGTAATGGCTCCTGGTGGTGCAGAAACCCCTGAAGGAGAATTGCTGGAGGCAATTAACACTGCTTTTGGGTCAGTTGACTCTTTTAAAGAGCAGTTTGTAAAAGCAGCAGCTACCCGTTTTGGGTCAGGTTGGGCTTGGTTGGTTAAAAAAGACAGTGGTTTGGTAGTTGCTTCAACGCCAAACCAGGATAACCCATTGATGGATGTAGCTGAAGTTCAGGGGACACCTATCCTTGGGATTGATGTATGGGAACATGCCTATTATTTGAACTATCAAAATCGTAGGCCTGATTATATTAACGCATTTTGGTACCTTATCAACTGGGACGTCGTTTCCAGTCGGTTTAAAGGTTAGTTGATTTTTGGTTTTTTCCCCGCAACAGAGGTTGCGGGGTTTTTATTGCTCTTTCTTAATATATTATGTAAAATAAGAAGCCTCTTTTGATGCAGTAGAAAAAATAAAGGAACCGTTCTTTAGAAAGAGAACGGTTCCTTATAAATATTTTATTTCCTCTGGTTAAGGATGTTTGTGTTCTTTTTCTGTTTCTTTTGAAACATGATTGACTGCTGCTGTTTAGGCTTTTCTTTTGTTTTGGTTTGCTGAGCTTTTGTTTTTGGTTGCAATTCTTTTTGCAATTCTTTGGCTTCATTGTTTTGGGGGTCAAGCTCAATAGCATTGGCAAGGAATTTTTTTGCTCCAGCCAAATCATTGGCTTTAATGCTATACTTGGCTCTGATTACATCTAACTTTGAACTAGTATTAACATTCCTCATCCTCATTATTAAGCTCCTGGCTTCAGGTAGTTTATTATTATCAATATGTATCCGGGCTTGCAATTTAATAACTTCAAAATGGTTGCTTCCCCTTTTTTGCAGTTCAGCCATCATATCCTGAAAGTTTTTCTGGTCCTTTAAATGATAATAGCACCTGGCAATTTTAGCTTTGGTTTTTATGTCATTCTCCCTAAACTCAAGTACTTTCTTATAACTTATGTCCAAAGCATCCTTATATTTTTTATAATTCAGGAATATTTCCCCCATTAGCATATAGGCATCATAATAATTTTTCTTGAAGTTCATGGCTTTTTGCAACTCCCTTAATGCCTCATTAGGCCTGCCAAGGTGATGTAAAGCATAACCTGCATTGTAATAACTTTCCCCATGGTCTTTTTTCTGTCCTATTAACTTATTGGTTACAGCAAGTGCATCTTTGTATTTTTTTAAGCCATTTAATGCACTGGCCTTCCAAAACAGTGAAGCAAAATAACTTGGGTGAAATGCCAATGAACTATCAGCCAACTCCAATGCACGTTTATAGTTCCTGCGCATAAGGTAAGATTGGGCTTTATATCCCAATACCTCTTCACTGTGAGGGTTAAGTTCAAGGTAGTTGTTAAAATGCTTTTCAGCTTCATTCAACTTTCTCTTTTTTAGGGCTTCAAAACCAAGATTGTCCTCATTTGAAACTCGTTTTATTACTGCACAAATTGGCATCCCGTCTACATCTTCAGTGTGTATGGTACCAGCAGGTGGGAAAAAATTGTTTTTAAGTTGGTGTGGATGGATATGTGTATTTACAAAAACTGCATAGTCCCAGTTTTCTTTGCTCTTTTCGTAATACCTTGAATACTCAACTTTTACATTTGGGTTATTCCTAAATGCATAAGAAGCAATCCTTCCATGATTAGTGGCTACAGTTACACTATCTCCATTAAGCTCATTCTCAATTAGCCATTCAGCACCTTTCTTTAAACTATGGTAATAATAATCTAATTCATAATTCCCATAAGCTCCTTTAACACCACCTGCAATTTCGTTATAATAGACATATTGATAAGGGTGGTTTTTTATAACATGTTTTATAGGATGAACAAGTAAAACACCCAACAATGCCAAAGTGCCATATTTTATGTATTTATTTTTTTTGGATAAGAGGAAATTAAAACCTGCACCACTTAAAACCACAATTGGGGCATAAGCAAATAACAGGTGCCTCCACCCTCCATATAGGTTTGAATTTTTGTAAATGGTGTACGTAATGGGAAAAACAAATGCAAAAGCAAGGAAAGAATAAAAAAGGTAATTGTTTCTTGGCTCCTTCCTAAAAGGAATACTTCCAATAAAAATAGCTAACCCAACAAAAATAACAATCGGGGTAGTCATCAAAATATACTTAATAGAATAGTACCAGGGTAAATCAAAAGATAAAATATATTCGCCTTTAAACAATTGTTTCAAACCAACGGGTATATTAGTCATTGATTTTAATGCGTTTAATACTCCTGTAAATGGATTCTCCAAAGCATATGGCCAAAAAAGAATGCCTATTATATAGCTAAACACAGAAATCAATAAAACGACTAGTAGTAATTTTGACAAAAGCAATAAACTGGGTTTCTTAAACCAATCTTTTATTCTTATCTTAAACATGTAATTAATGCCCAACATGAATGCTAAATAGGCGAACAGTAATAATCCTCCCACTCTTATACTAAGGGCAATTCCTATTCCTATTGAAATACCTATAGATGAAGCAATTGAAATCTTAGGAAAGGACAAACTATATTTCAACATGTAATATATTGCAAAGATGAAAGCCATAGCAAAAGGAATATCCATCGGATTGTTAAATGAATGACCTAATACTTTTGGTGAGAGAAAAATTAAAATCAATGTTATAATACCGCCTCGCCATGAAGATAATTTTGTTACAAGAAGACCAGTGATAAGCATAAGTAACCAGCCATATAAAGAGATAAAAAAATGTCTAAACTTATAATAATCTTCAATGTTTAGTAGGGTAGATAATACGTACGCAATAAAATCACAAGATTGACCATAAAAGTGTAGTAGTGTTTTATTGTCTTCTAATGCTTTATTATTTTCTTTTTCGCCCTGGAAATATTTACTTACATATTCTGCATGTTTATGATGTACATATTCATCACCAGATATTCCTGAGTCCAAGCTCATTTTTATAGTTAATGCAAAAATTATTATTGCTATAACGTAAAATACTATTTTGTTATGGTGTGGATTGTAAGTGAATATTTTCATAATTTTCTGTCAATTTAATATTTGAGATCATTTGCTTAAAAGAAGCTTAACCACAGAATCTTTCATTTAAGTAAAATCTGTTTTGTTTGGAACTGCTCTATATGAGGTCTTTAATTTTGTGGTCGTAAAATCCATTCAAGGAGCCTGTTCATGATGTAAAACATCTTTTATTTTTGCTTCTTCTTGATATTCTACATCTGTGTTTATTTCCCAAAGATCAATGTTTATTCCTTTAACTATCCTATCAGCAGCAAGTAAGCCCATAAGAATCGAGTGATCTTGGTTATTGTATTTAAAAGCTCCATACCTGCCAATTGGGATTAAATTGTGAATAGTATTTAGATAATTTTCAACCTCCTTTAAATACTTTTGATAACCTGTTTCATATACTGGATAGCAGCGTGGGATTTTCAATACCTTTGAATTTATAATCTGAACAGTTTTTGGGAAAAGTTCTAACTTCCTAATTTCTTGAATAGCTTGCTTTTCTATTTTCTCATCTTCAGAATTCCATATTTCATCTTCATTAAAAGCCCAGAATTCCATGCAAAGAATAGTAGACTCTTTATTGTTATTTAATTCTTTACTCCAATTTCGGAAATTTGTAATCCTACCATGTTTGACTTCTGGAGAATGCACATAAATCCAGTTGTCTTTAAATAAGTCCATAGAGCCAACCTCTAAATAGACTAAAATTGTATTTCTAAAATAAAGTTTTTTTGAAGCTTCAATTACAGTTTTTGGAACATTTATTAATCCTTTGACTAGTTGTGTAATGGGCATAGTTGATATTACATTGTCAGCTTCAATAATTTCTCCATTAAATAATTCAATTCCAGTTGCATGCCCATTTTGTCCTTGAATGACTTTCTTAACAGCTGTTTTTAAAAAAAGCTTCCCATTATTTTTTTGAATAAAATCTGCAGCTCTTTCATAAAGTGTCCCTGTCCCTCTTTTAGGATAGGCAAACTGATCTAGAAGGGTTTTATGTTTATTGTTTTTATTTCCAACCAGCGAACTAATTATTGCTGCCCATAATGAAAGGGATTTGATCCTTTGGGCTGCCCAGTCTGCATCAATTTTAGTACAAGGGATTCCCCATAATTTTTCAGAATAATTCTTGAAAAAAATCTCATATAATTTTCTTCCAAATCTATTAGATACCCATTCTTCAAATGTGATTGGATTTTTAATAGGGAACAGTCTTACCCTAAAATATTCCAATAAGATTCTAAAGATGGTATAAAAAGGAAGGTTTTTTAGTACATTGAAAAGTTTTATAGGATAATTAAAAAATTTGTTCCTATAATAAATCCTGGTTAAACGATTAACAAGTGTATAATCATCACCTATCAGATTCACAAAAAAATTGTTAACTCTTTTTTCTTTGGAGAAAAACCTGTGTGGACCCAAATCAACTCGTTGATCCCATAAATCAAAACTTCGTGACATCCCACCTATGAAAGGGGATGCTTCATAAATATGAACCTCTTTCCCTGATTTTGCCAATTCGTATCCACAACTTAATCCTGCTGGTCCTGCTCCAATAATTATTATCTTTTTATTCATTTTTAAATTTTCATTTTTGTAGTAGTTTTTTAGCTCACATGTATTTATTGTTTCAAATATAACATTAAACAGAAAGATTAAGGCTGTGTTTTAGAGTAATAAAATTCTTGTGTAACCTTATTTTCAATATTTTGTTTGGGTGAACAAAAATAAAATAAATTTGTAACTGCATTTATACATTTATTTTCAAAACTTATCAATTAAAACCAAAAACAATGAAACATCAATTACCACCACTACCTTATGCAAAAGATGCATTAGAGCCATATATTAGTGCTCAAACATTGGAGTTCCATTATGGCAAACACCACCAGGCTTATGTAAATAATTTAAACAGCTTAATTGAGGGGACCGAGTTTGAAAATGCAACCCTGGAAGAGATTATTATTAAAACAGATGGGGGGATTTTTAATAATGGGGCACAGGTGTATAACCATACATTTTATTTTGAGCAGTTCTCCCCAGAAGGTTGCAGGGAGCCAAAGGATGGTCTAAAAGCTGCCATTGAAAAAGCTTTTGGTTCTGTTGAAGCTTTTAAGCAGGAATTTAACAAGGCAGCAGCTACTTTATTTGGCTCTGGCTGGGCTTGGTTGGTTGTTGATGAGAATGGGAAGCTGGAGATTGTGCAGTCAAGTAATGCAGGAAACCCATTGAAAATAGGCAAAAGACCACTACTGACTTGTGATGTGTGGGAGCATGCTTATTACCTTGACAAACAAAATGCCCGCCCAAAGTATATTGAGGATTTCTGGAAGGTATTAGATTGGAAAGTTGTTAGTGAGAGATACTAGCCTCCCCCTACCCCTCCAAAGGAGGGGAGTTTAAAAAAAAATCTTAAAATAGAATTATTATGAGCACTGAAAAAGTATTGCAAACATTAAAAGAGGCTGGAAAGCCAATGAAAGCTGGTGAAATTGCACAGGCTTCAGGAATGGACAAAAAAGAAGTTGATAAAGCTATGAAGGCATTGAAAGCTGAAGGAGCAATTGTTTCTCCAAAGTTTTGTTATTGGGAGCCTAAGTAGGATCAAAAATAGCCAGGGCTTCACTTCAAGTGAAACCCTGATTATTTTATTTTTTCCAAAGCTTTTCCATTTCTTCTAATGTTTTCCCTTTAGTTTCAGGAACTACCCTCCACATGAATATAGCTGATATAATCCCCATAATCCCATAAATCCAATAAGAGAACCCATGGTGGAACAAATCAGTTAGCCAGGTATTATCATTCATAATTGGGAATGTCCATGAAACTACCAGGTTGGCAATCCATTGTGCTGCCACAGCAATTGACATGGCTGCCCTGATTGAGTTGGGGAATATTTCAGACAGCATTACCCATGTAACAGGACCCCATGATACAGCAAATGCTGCCACATAAACCAGCATAAAAATAAGTGCTGCCAGCCCTTGCTTTTCAAGGAAGAATGAGAAGCCAAGGCTAACCATGGCCACAGCCATTCCCAATGACCCTATGATCATCAAAGGTTTCCTCCCAAATTTATCAACTGTCAGGATTGCTACCACTGTGAAAGTTAAGTTTATTGCCCCAACAATAATGGTTTGAAGCAAAGAAGCATCAGTTCCACTACCCATATTCC
Organism: Prolixibacteraceae bacterium; assembly: GCA_028282705.1. Lineage (GTDB taxonomy): Bacteria > Bacteroidota > Bacteroidia > Bacteroidales > Prolixibacteraceae > JABMQB01. Next base: position 137,614 of record JANQHI010000037.1, read on the forward strand.
TGAAGATCTCAGGGGCATAGTATAACACTACATTTATACCAACAAACTGCTGGAATACAGATAATAATATCCCAATAATAATGATCAACCCACCAAATGACAACCAGGGTACTGATTTTTCAACAAGGGTTTCTTTTATTTCAGTAAGGACCTCTTTTGCACGGGTTGCCCCTACCAATTTGTTCAGGATAGATTCTGCTTTTTCTGATTTATTTGTTTTCACCAGGTAGCGTGGTGTTTCAGGTACAAACATCAGAAAAATGAGGAACAGGATAGCGGGGATGGTTTCAGAAGCAAACATCCACCTCCAGCCCGTTTGCATAATCCATTGGTCATCACCTTGCCTGGCAATGGTATAGTTCACAAAATAAACCACCAACATCCCAAATATAATTGCAAACTGGTTAAAAGAAACCAGCTTGCCACGTGCATTGGCTGGTGCAATTTCAGCAATGTACATGGGTGATAACATAGAAGCAATACCTACTCCAATCCCTCCAATAACCCTGTAAAAAATAAAGGAACTTATTACTCCTGACCCCATAAAATTTAGCTTATCAGGTATGGCAGAACCAATGGCAGAAATGGTGAATAATATAGCTGCCGTAATTAGCCCATTTTTACGCCCAATCTTATCACTCAATAGCCCACCTATTGCCCCACCAATAATACATCCAACCAGGGCACTTGAAATGGTAAACCCATTTATTGAATTGGCAATATTTTCAGTTAACACATTGGGTTGGTTCCATGATTGGGTATAAAGAAATACAATCCCAAAAAAAATCAAAATGGAAGTATAAACCAACCCCATTTTTTTGCCAAAAAGTTTTACCAAAAAGTTTCCAACCAGTAATGCAACAATAACAAAGCAGATGGATATAATAACTTTATATTGAAGTATCACAGTAGAAGCCATTTGTGGGTTATCATAAAGAGGAATAACAAAAAAATCTTTCAGTGCTTTTGTTGCACCTGAAATTACTGCAGTGTCATAGCCAAATAATAAGCCCCCTAATGTGGCCACAAGTGTTAAGGCAAGAATAAATGATTTGTTTCCCTGATTAGACATATGCCAATTTTTTGTTTAAGAGGCTGTCCTAAAAGCTTGTGTAACCAGTTGGAATAGGTAGGCAGGTTCCCCGGATTTATAACCTGCATAACCAGTTTTTCTTCTGTTACAACATAGCAATGTTTTCTTTTGAATAGATAGTTGGACAGCCTCTCAATGAGTTAATGTATTTAAATATATGAGTTTATCAATTGCTCAATAAGTTCTTGTTTGCCACTTATTTGTGCAGGTTCACCAACCCTTGTGGCAATTTTATTTAGGTCTTCAATAGTCAGTTCACCACTTTCAAATTTAGCTCCATTCCCATTATCAAATGAAGCATACCTGTTTTTCCTTCTCTCAAGGTAGTCTGATTCTGTAAGGATTTTATCAGCAATAACCAGTGACCTGGCAAATGCATCCATTCCTGATACGTGTGAAATAAAAATATCCTCCAGGTCAGTAGAGTTTCTCCTAGTTTTTGCATCAAAGTTGATACCTCCATTTACAAAGCCTCCTGCCTGAAGTATCTCAAGCATGGCTTCTGTAACTTCATAAATATTGGTAGGGAATTCATCAGTATCCCACCCATTTTGGTAATCACCTTTGTTGGCATCAATTGAACCAAGTAAACCTGCATCAGCAGCAACACGCAATTCATGTGCAAATGTATGCCCGGCCAGGGTAGCATGGTTTACTTCAATATTGATCTTAAAGTCATCAGCCAATCCATACTTATTAAGGAAGCCTATTACAGTTGCTGTGTCATAATCATATTGGTGCTTTGTGGGCTCCATAGGCTTAGGCTCAATCAAGTATGTGCCAGTAAAACCTTGTTTGCGTCCATAGTCACGTGCCATAGCCAGGAACATGCCCAAATGGTCAAGCTCCCTTTTCATATTTGTGTTGTGCAGGCTCATATATCCTTCACGCCCACCCCAGAATACATAATTGGTACCACCCAGTGAAATGGTAGCATCAATGGCATTTTTAATTTGTACAGCCACATTAGTCACTACATTAAAATCAGGGTTGGTAGCAGCACCATTCATATATTTTGGTGCTGAGAAAACATTGGCAGTCCCCCAAAGCAGTTTTACACCAGATGCATCCTGCTTCTGTTTGGCAATATCCACCATTTTCTCCAGCCTTTTTTCAATTTCAAAGACTGATCCATCACCCACTACATCCGTATCATGGAAACAATAGAAAGGGATGCCCATTTTGGTAATGAATTCAAAGGCTGCATCCATTTTTTCTTTGGCTGCATCCATTGGGTCAGCTGCCCCATCCCAAGGGAACGTTTTTGTGCCAGGTCCAAATGGATCACCACCTACACCACAGAAGGTGTGCCAGTAAGCCACAGCAAAACGCAAATGTTCTTTCATGGTTTTACCTGCAACCACTTGGTTTTCATCATACCATTTAAAAGCCAATGGGTTTTTTGAGCTTTTCCCTTCAAGTTTTATTTTTCCTACTGAAGGGAAATATTCTTTATTACCTTTTAATACATTCATTTTATTGATCTTTAATATTATATACTTTTTTCAAGGATTTCTTTCCAATTTAAATAAGCTGCTTGGTAAGCAGTAGCATATGCAATATCAGGCTGTACCACCTCCAGTTTTTGCAAGTTTGAAAAAGCTTCACTTTCTGATTTGTAATAACCGCAACCTATTCCAGCACCCCTGGCAGCACCAATTGATCCATCAGTATTAAACAACTCAATGGTAGCATCAGTTATGCAAGCCAGTGTTTCCCTAAAAATTGGGCTTAGGAACATATTGGCATGTCCTGCGCGGATAACCTGGGCTTTAACGCCAATGTTTTCCATAACATCCATGCCATATTTAAATGAAAAAGCTATTCCTTCCTGGGCAGCCCTGAAAAGATGGGCTGAATGGTGGATATTGAAATTCAACCCTGAGATTTGCGCTCCAGGGCTTGTATTTTTCAATACACGTTCAGCACCATTCCCAAAGGGTAAAATAGCCAGGTTTTCTGATCCAATGGGGATTTTTGAAGCTTGCTCATTCATCTCTTCATAGCTGAATGAATTGTTTCCCACATTGGCTTTTAGCCATGAGTTAAGGATGCCTGTGCCATTAATACATAACAATACCCCCAGGCGTGGGGATACATCAGAATGATTAACATGGGCAAATGTGTTTACCCTGGACAATGGGTCAAATTTGATTTTATCACTAACCCCATACACTACTCCTGAAGTACCTGCAGTTGCAGCAATCTCTCCAGGGTTTAAAACATTCAATGATAAAGCATTGTTAGGTTGGTCTCCAGCCCTGTAACTGATTTTAATGCCAGGTTTTAACCCCAGCTCATTAGCTGCTTTTTCTGATAGTTGCCCTTGCACCCCAAAGGTATCAGTAAGTTCAGGAATCAAATCACCGTCAATACCATAGTGGTCAAGCAGTAGGGTAGCAATTGAATTTTCTTTAAAATTCCACATGATCCCTTCAGATAAACCACTGATGGTGGTTTTTATTTCACCAGTCATTTTCATGGCTATGAAATCGCCAGGTAGCATGGCTTTATGGATTTTATCAAATAGCTCATGCTCATTTTCTTTTACCCAGCTTAATTTTGAAGCTGTAAAATTACCAGGTGAGTTAAGCAAGTTAGTAAGGCATTTTTGGTTCCCAATTTCACGGAAAGCATTTTCCCCAATGCCAGTAGCCCTGCTATCACACCAGATAATCGATGGGCGCAAAACATTAAAGTCTTTGCCTGCCAAAACCAACCCATGCATTTGGTATGAAATCCCAATAGCCCCAATGTCTGCAGGCAAAACCCCTGATTCATTCAGGATATCCTTGAGAGCAAGTTTTAGGTTTTCCCACCAAAGCTCAGGGTCTTGTTCTGCCCAACCTGCCTGGTGGGCTACCATCTTCATTTCCTGTTTTGGGTAAAAAGCAGATGCCAGGCATTTGCCACTTTCACCATCAACCAGTGACCCTTTTACTGATGAGCTGCCAATATCAAATCCTAATAATAACATAGATAAACTTATAACTTACTTTGAATTGAACTGTTCTGTTCTGGTATGGTCAAAAATAGATGGAATAGTTGAATTGGCAAAATAGCAATTATGTGTTTTATAACAGGTTTTACAGGGATGACCTCATTGTGAGTGAAGTAGGGATGGTCACAGCCATTTTATCATCTGAAGTTACAAATTCAGCAGCTTTTTGCCCCATAAGCTTAAAGTCAGTTGAAATGACAGTGATCCCATTTTTTACATATTTTTTCATGGGTGTTTCATTGTAAGAAATGACCCCTGCTTCCATTCCTGGCTGAAAACCTTGTTCTTCACACTGGTCAAGGAATTTTGCCAATGTGCGGTCACTAACCAGGAAATACAGGTCTCCCTCCTTCACAACAAACTCTTTTGGGTTATAAATTACCTTGTGTTTTATGTTTTGTTCCTGGCAAAATTTCAGGAAATGATGGATAGCATCTTTAGGATGGTATGTAAAATTTGGGTAATAAAAAATAAACTCTTTGTAATTCCTGATCTTATCTACATGTTCTTTAAGGCAATGGTAAACAGGTTCTCCAAAATCCTGGGCTACATAAGAGTGGCTATCAGAAGCAAATATTTTCCAGTCAATCACCAAAAGGTTCTCTTCAGGTATCTGGTCAATGATCTTTTCAACCCTGGGGTGGTTGAAATTCATAATAATATACTTACTGTATTTGCCAATGCTTTCTTTGATAACAGATTCAAATAGGTTGATATTATAGTGGTGGAAATGCAGGTCAACATTTATTGAACCAGGCAGGTGTTCCCGGAATGAAGCATAAACCACCTCTTTGTAAGCTTTAAAAGTATCAAGGAACAAGAAAATTTTAGAACTTTTACCAGCAACAAAATATCCCCTGTTTGGGACAGATTTAACCACACCCCTTTTTTTTAGTTCAGCATAAGCTTTAAAAACAGTATCCCTTGAAACCTGGCACTCTTTCATCACCTGGTTTACTGAAGGCAACATATCCCCTTCATTAAGTATGTTACTATTGATTGCATTCAGGATAGCATCAACCAATTGTTGGAATTTTAAAACATTAGAGTTGGAGTCAATAGTAAATTTTAATCCTGGCATGGTATTTAATTATACTGGTGTTCTGTTCTGTTCTACAAAACTATAATATTTCAATTGAAAATGATATAAAATGTTAAAATAAACTAAACAGGCAATAGTTTAAATTGCATGGCGTTTAATTGGAAAGGATAGGAGGAAATTCTTTATCAAGTGGTTAAGTTTGGTCAGTATTAAAATATCTATATTTTTCCTTTTATCCTTTTTTCTTTTCTATTTCATTGATCACACAAAATATTTGGAATAATTAAGGTATGGATATCTTAGTTTTTCTGATTATCAAAAATCTATGTTTTGGTGACTCTTAGAACTTTTGAGCCTTAGTGGCGAAGGGATTGACCTGGACATTGCCAATAAGATTTTGCACTTATTACAGCATTTTTCAAAAATATATATTTAACAAATTTCTTAACAGTTACTTAGGGCAAAGTTATATATTATTGAAATGGCTTTTATGCTGAAGTTTTTGTAATTTTATCCATCCATAAAAACCAAAACAGAAAATTTATGATTCGTGACCTAATACTCAAAAACAGGAGTTACAGGAGGTTTGACCATTCTGTAAAGATACCTGTTGTACAATTGCAGAAATGGGTTGAGCTTGCCAGGTTTTCAGGTTCAGGCAGGAATATGCAACCTTTAAAATATATCCTGTGTACCAGCCAGGAAATTATAGATAAGATTTTTCCCTGCCTGGGGTGGGCAGGTTACCTGAATGACTGGAAAGGCCCTGATAAAAAAGAAGAACCTTCAGCATACATTATAATGGCTCATGATAAAAATATTGCTGAAGGGCACTATTGTGATGATGGTATTGCAGCTCAAAGCATATTGTTGGGGGCTGTTGAAGATGGGTTTGGAGGGTGCATAATTGGCTCTGTGAATAAAAGTAAAGTTGCAAAAATTATTAAGCTTCCAGGCAACCTGGAAATATTATGGGTCATTGCACTGGGTAAGCCTTCTGAAGTATCAGTAGTTGATGATGCAAAAAAAAGTGATATTAAATATTGGAGGGCTGAAGATGGCGTGCATCATGTCCCCAAAAGGCCACTTGATGAAATTATTGTTAAAAGCATATAAAAAAAGGAGGACTCAATCAAGTACCTCCCTTTCTATAATAAACCTTAACCTCTTACAAATAAGGCCTTAATAATGTGTGCAGCCATTTTTGGGTTTTCTTTCAACCTCCTGGTTGAATATCCAAACCAATCTTTTCCATAAGGGACATATACCCTCATCAGGTGGCCTTTATCTACAATTGATTGACGTAACTCAGGAGTAACCCCATATAGCATCTGGAATTCATACATGCTTTTGGGGACATTATACTTCTTCAATAATTTATATGACTCATCAACAAGGTATTTATCATGCGTGGCTATCCCAACATACATGTTGTTTTTCAACATAAATTCAAGGTCAACAAGGAAATGTTCCCTAACCTCAGCATACTTTTTAAAAGCAATTTTTTCAGGTTCAACATAAATCCCTTTACACAACCTAAAGTTAAGGGGATGTCCATTTAAATTAAGGTCTTTCAAATTTTCCAGGTCATTCAGGGTGCGCCTCAAATAAGATTGCACTACCAACCCAACATTGGCAGGAAACTCTTTTTTCAGCCTCCTGAAAATATCCAGTTCATCATCCACACATTGTGAATCTTCCATATCTATCCTTACAAATGTGTCTTTTTCGGCAGCTTTCTGGACAATCTCCCTAATATAAATATAGCAAGCCTCTTTGTCAATTAATAAGCCAAACATGGTAGGTTTAATAGAGAAGTTACCATTAACACCTTCTGCAGTGAATTTTTCAATTATATTGAAATAGCTGTCCCTGTTTTCTTCAGCTTGTTTGAGGGTTTTAATAAATTCGCCCAATAAATCAACAGTGACCACTATATTCTGTTTATTCAGGTCTTTTGATACTTTTAACCCTTCCTCAAGTGTTTCTCCTGCAATGTATCTTTTTGAAAAAATCCATATAAGTTTTTTGGGCATGTAAGGCAGTATGCTGGCTATTAATTTGTTAATCATTTGGTCTTTTTAATGATAAATTATTTTAGTTGGGATAAAATTAGTTACAGAAGTAAAAAGTTTTCAATGATGTTTATCACTATGGTAGTATGATTTAATGCAGGTTTTTTTTGAAACACATTGATTATTAGCTGCATGAAAAAAAATCGTATATTCTATATACCATTTAATTGAAAAAATTATCTTTGTCTGGAATTAAAAAGTTAACTAAATGAAAGGTACATCACTAGTTGTAAACATTATTCTTTTTGTAGCAATTGCAGCAATTTATGTTATTCATTTTACTGGTTCAAAAAAGGATGAACCAGCTGTTCAGGAAAAATCAACAGAGGTTCAAAAAGGAGGCTTAAAAATAGCATATGTCAAAACAGATTCATTGATCTTGAACTATGACCTGGCACAGGATTTACATGATGAATTCACTAAAAAGCAGGAAGCATATACCAGTGAATATGCAGCAAAAAGAAGTGCTTTTGAGAAAGAAGCAGGTGAATTTCAGGAAAAATTGCAACGTGGTGGTTTCTTAACTGAACAGAGGGCAATACAAGAACGTGACAGGTTGGTTGGGAAAGAACAAGAAATTGTGCGACTGGACCAGGAGCTTTCTAAAAAATTAGCAAATATACAGGCTGAAAATAACCAAAAATTACTGGATAATGTTATTTCATACCTTAAAAAGTATAATGAGACACATCAATATGACTACATCCTGAATGCAGGAGATATCCTGATTGGGGATGAGTCCAGTAACATTACTGCTCTAGTATTGAAAGCTTTGAATGAAGAATACCAGGCATCTAAAGCTGGCACTGATAATTAGAAATTACAAAATAGTATAGATTGAAAATCCAGGTACTGCCTGGATTTTTTTATTTTTATATATTGTGTTTGCTGAAAAATATATTCATAAGAACTGTAATTACCCTGCCCTAATTAAGGATACCCCTCATAAAAAAACAGGGATTGTTATTGTGATCCCCTGTTTAGATGAACCAGGTATATTATTGACATTAGAATCTTTAAACCAGTGTATTCAACCTGTATCCTATGTGGAGGTTATTGTTGTTGTGAATGAATCAGAAGCTGCATCCCAACAAGTAAAAGAGGCTAACCAGGAAACCATAAAAAAAATTGAGGGTTGGAAAAAAGTGAATGAACATACTTTCATGAAATTTTACCCTGTTTACCCGGGCTCGTTTCCTAAAAAATGGGCAGGGGCAGGCCTGGCCCGCAAAACAGGCATGGATGAGGCTATCAGGCGTTTTAACTATTTGGCTAATCCAAATGGGATCATCCTTTCATTGGATGCTGATACCCTGGTTGAAAAGAATTATTTACAAGAAGTTGAAAAGCATTTTACTGTAAACCCAGGCCATGTTGCAGCTACTATCCAATTTGAACACCAGAAAAACAAGCTTTCAGGGAAACAAAAAGAGGGGATAGAATTGTATGAACAATACATGAAATATTATAAAGAAGCTGTGGCTTTTACAGGGTTTCCATATTCCATGTTTACCATTGGGTCAGCTTTTGCAGTTCAGGCTGGGGCTTATGTCAAACAAGGGGGGATGAACAAACACCAAGCAGGGGAAGATTTTTACTTTTTGCACAAGCTTACATCTCTTGGTGAAATAGGTGAGGTCAGCAGCACTTGTGTTCACCCTTCAGCCAGGATATCAAATAGGGTGCCTTTTGGTACTGGTCCTATCTTACAAAAGTGGTTGGATGGGGAGGAAGACTTAAAGCTAACTTATAACTTCCAGGCATTTATTGACTTAAAAAAACTTTTGGATAGGATAGAAAGCTTATATAGAATATCAGAAAAAGGGTATAACAGGCTTCTCAAGGTTTTGCCTCTTCCATTGAAAGAATTCCTTTTACAGGATAACTTCTTTAGCCAGCTGGCTGAATTAAATGCCAATTGCTCATCTGTGAAAGTTTTTCAAAAACGTTTTTTCCAGCTGTTTAATGCTTTTAAAATCCTGAAATTCATAAACTATGTGCACGAGGGGTTTTATAAAAAGGGCAACCTGCTGGATCAAATAGAATTATTAAAATCAGCTTAATTCACTATAACTTCCTTTTGTACAGCAACCTGAATTACAGGCCTCCTGTCAATTTTCCAGGTAGTCAGTAAATGAATCTGGTATCCTCCTGTAGTCCAGTGTAGCAGAGAAGTGTACTTTCCCTGTTGGTTGATTACCATTCCTGTTTCCTAAATGCCATTCTAGTGAGGGGAAGATATAGGTTTTTGTTTCATCAAATGATTTCAGCTTGGAGGTGGACATAAGTTACATTTATAAAAAAGATTAGCCTATTTATATGAACAAATGAACAATATGCACATCCTACTGTTTTGGTAAAGGAATTTGTAAAATTAATCCTTTGAACAATTCATTTTATAACTAAACTATGGGAATACAGGCTAGCAAAAAGCACACCTTCCAAGGTATTGGTTTCAGGGTTTTACTCACCACTTTTTTATTTATCCCTTTTTGGGGTTTCCCACAGTTTTCACAAGAGGTAGAAAAAACAAAAGACAAAAGGTACATAACTACTTTAAGTGAAGAAATCCCTTATGCAGGCAAACTTGAACCAAGTGGTTTGGTAAAAAACATTGAGCTGGGTATTGAATGGTGGAGCCTACTTGGGGAACCAGTTGAAAAGTACTTGTTTAGGTGGGAAAAAGGGGGTTCAGTATTTTCGGGCAAGCATGGCATCCCTGTCAGTGAAAATGAATTATCAAAGTATCCTGATTTAGCATCCAGGTATAAGAAATTGAAACCTTCAAAAATAACCTTGCAGTTCCATGTGGTTTTCCAATTGCATGGGCAGGATATAGAATCCATTGAATTTAGTGATTGCTTAAAAAGGCCCTCTTTGAGTTTGACAGCAACCAGGACAGTTAATTCTTTAACCCACCTGTTTATTGACAAGCCTGGTAAAACAGGGGATGATTTGGTTCCTTCCAGCCCTAAAAACTGGGCAGCCTTTCTTAATTTTTCAAGCCCAGAGTTGCATTGCAGCCCTACCTCCAAAGAAATATATTCCATTTTCAAAAAGTCATATAAAGCTACATTTTATGGCCTCCAGGTGCTTGAAATAAAAGTGCCACAGCATGAAATTGATGCCATAGTGGGTGAATACCTGAAAAGGGAAAATGGGGAAGGGCCTGAAGAAAATGCTGAGCTTGAAAATGAAGAAAATGAAAACAAGGCTATGGGGCAAAAACCACCAAAAAATGATTGGGGTGACTTAGGGGATGAACCTCAGGCAACTGATGATGGATGGGGCAGTGCAGCCCAAAAAATGGAACAGGATAATTGGGGTTCTGCTGAAGGACAAAAAGCCCAGGATAATTCATGGGATTTTGATACACAGGGAGCAAAAGGGCAAAATGAAAGTACTGGTGAGAACAACTCATTTGAAATTCCCATAAAAGGAGATAAACAGGGGGTGGTAGATAAAAATACAGGGCAGGTGTTAATCCCCTTTAGAAAATGGGATGTTGTTAAATATTACCCTGATACCAACATAGCTAAAGTCAGAAAATTAATTGATGTTAGGGATGATGCTTCTGGTAAAAATAAAATCTATGAGTATCATGAAGGTATTGTTGACAACCATGGAAACTGGCTGGCTGACCCAACATCTGTTAAAAAATATATCCCTTATCTAATTATAAATGTTGAACGTAAATAAATTAAAATGGTATCAACTAAGAGAAGCATGAATAACATGGTGCTAAAATTTATGGTTATCATTTTTAGCTTGTTTTTTGGAATTTGTGCCAATGCCCAGAACAATGAAATAAAATCAAAGGCATATTATTTCACAGCCAAAGAAAATTATGAAAACAAAAACTACAAAGCAGCACTCCAGCTACTAAATAAATCAGAGGAAATTGGGGGTGCATCCAATGCTTATATTGAATCACTCAAGGCACAATGCCATGGGGCCATGGAAAACTGGATTGAGGCAAACAAAGCCCTGGACAAATGTTATACATTCAACCCAAACAATACCATATTAAAAGAACTTTCCCCTGTAATCCTTAAGGTGGAAGAAGAACTGGAAGGTGCCAGGGAAGCCCAAAGGATAAGGCTGGCAAAAGAAAAAAAGGAAGAGGAGGCAAGGCTTAAGAAAATTAAGCTTGAAAAAGAGAAACAAAAGGCTGAGATTGAAGCAAACTGGAAGTTCCATGAAAAGGTGTTAAAAGTACAAAAAGCCTGGAAAAAAGCATCTGGTTTGAATACCCCTGAAGCATATAAAACATATGTTAACACAGTACAGGGGCAGTGGCCAGAGGTAGTTAAAACCAAAGGCAAGAATATACATAGGTATTTGCACAGGGCTTATGAAAAATACTATTCAGTTAACCCTATGTACCCCCAATATATTATGGTTTTTGGGGGAAGCTTTAAGATGGGTGCACTGAACAACCAAAAAAAGACAAGGCCTTCTGATGAATTCCCCAGTCACAAAGTAGAAATATCTTCATTTAACATGGGCAAAACTGAAGTAACCATTGGGGAATACAAAACTTATTTATTTGCAACAGGCAAAGATGTGCCTATTGCCCTTTCAGGTTTTGATGATGACCAAAAACCCATAACAGATATTAGCTGGAAAAGTGCCATTGGGTATTGCAAATGGTTAACAAAGGTAACAGGTAAAAAAGTACGCCTACCATATGAGGCTGAATGGGAATATGCTGCCAGGGGGGGCATTTACAATGACCCTAAAGCAGAAAAACGTTTTAGTGGTGCTGAGGTTTTTCCTGATGAAGTTGCATGGTATAAGGCCAATTCTATTGGCAACGCTTATAAACACGTTAATGTTGGTAGCAAAAAACCAAATGAACTTGGTTTGTATGATATGACTGGCAGTGTTTGGGAAATGTGCATGGATTATTATAAAGAAGATTATTACAAATCAAGCCCTAAGTCTAATCCAACTGGCCCTTATTCAGGCAGTTCCAGGGTAATTAGGGGTGGGTCAAATAGGTCAAGCTATGCAGAATGTTTGGTGTCAAATAGGAAATCAATGATAGAGAGGACAGGCATTGAAGATGTTGGCTTCAGGGTGGTAGCCCAATAAAGCAAGCTGTAAATTTCCAATAAAACTTGAAAAAGGGCTAAGGGTTTTTACCTGGTAGGGGCAATGACCCTAAAACCAACCTCTTTAACTTTAATATCCAGTTCCTCTATCTTTGTTGCAGACTCAAAGGCAATTAAGCCTTCCAGTTTCTCCCCTGGGTATAAAGTGTGCAGTGCAATATTGAAGGAATAAAGCCCCTTCTGCAACTTGTTTAAGCCTTCTAGTTTATCCTTCTGTTTACTGCTCGAAATTCTGGGCCCCCAGTCTTCATCTTCTTCAAAATAACCATCATCATCCCCTTCAATTGCTGCCATGAGTGCTGCATAAAGTACAATTCCAACAATTGCTATTGGGATTATGTATACTGCTTTGGGAAACTTCCTTGTACCAAGCTTCTCACATGCAAGTTCATTGTTAACAAGCTTTAAGGGCTTGCCTCCTGAAAGGAACTGGAACTGGGTGCCATGTATGGCTTGTTCAGAATTATTGATGATTTTGATATTCAGCACCTGGATATTTTTGCGTTTGGCCCAATTTTTCTTCAAGTGCAAATTGGGGTTTTCCAATTGGTTGGAAGAATAGGAAAAACTAATGTCACCACGTAAAACTGGTGGGTGGAATGGGGCTAAGGAAATATTGTTTTCAAAAGGTTTGCAAGCTGTAAAAAATAGTGTGGCAGCTAATACCAGGGATATGGCCTTATTTGTTTTCATGGCTAAAATTTGGAGATTGTATTTAACAATAATAATGCCATGTTAGGTGGGTATCCTTCATAAAATAGCCTCACTTATTGAAAAACCAGCCTGCATGTGCAACCAGGTTGGGAGATTCCCAAACCCTTGGGGTGGGGGATTAACTTATTGATGCTGCCCTTTCAAAGCTTTGGCAGTATCTTGTATCAATTCCCAAACTGCTTTTACATGTTTTTCTTCAGTATTGGTTTGCCCAATTACCACCCTTAAAGCAACCTGCCCTTTTATTTTGGTGTGGGTGAAGTAAGCCTTTCCTGTGGCATTTGCAGCTTCCATCAATTTCATGTTAAAATCATCACCAGCCTTGTGCCTGAAGCATACCAGGTTGAGAGGTGGCTGTACAACCAGTTCAAAATCATCAGACTGGCTGACCCATTGTGTAAATTCCTGAGCTAATCTTACATGTCCCCTGATGTGGTGTTGCAACCCTTCAACTCCATAGTGCCTGATCACAAACCAAAGCTTTAATGCCCTGAACCTCCTGCCCAGTTGGATATGCCAATCCCTGTAATCTATTACTGCACCAGATTCAGTGGCTTTGTTTTTCAGGTATTCAGGCAAGATTGAAAAAGTATTGATCAGGTGTCTTTTATCTGATACATAAAAGCAACTGCAATCCAGGTTGGTAAACATCCATTTGTGTGGGTTGAAGCAATAGCTGTGGGCAAGATCAACCCCATCCAACAAGTACCTGAACTCGGGGCATAGCATGGCAGTCCCAGCCATGGCAGCATCTACATGTAACCAACAGTTTTCTGTATGGCAAATTTCCCCAATATCTCTCAAAGGGTCCATAGCATTGGAAGAAGTTGAGCCCATAGTAGCACATACAAAAAATGGTATATACCCCTTTTTTTTATCATCCCTGATCTGTTGTTGTAGTACTTTGGCATTCATGCCCAGGTTTCCATCACATTCAATTTTCCTTAGGTTGTTCAGCCCTATCCCTGCAATTTTAACTGCTTTTTCAACTGAAGAGTGGGTTTGTGTTGAAACATATGCCACTAGTTTATTATGAGTCCCTTCCTCATTGGATGTGTAACCTGTTGCCTTTTCACGCGCAGCAATCACTGCTGTCAACACCGATGATGAAGCACTATCCTGGATAACCCCACCACCCTCTGAAGTGGTTTTAAACACCTGGGGTAATTGCATCATATCCACCAGCCAATCCATCACTTTGCTTTCTACTTCAGTGCAGGCAGGGCTTGTAGCCCATATCATCCCTTGAACTCCCAGGCCAGAGGACAGCATATCACCCAGTATGCCAGGAAAAGAACCATTGGCAGGGAAAAAAGCAAAAAAGTTAGGTGATTGCCAATGGGTAAGCCCTGGAAAAATATCTTTATACACATCTCCCAGCATCTGATCAACACTTTCTCCTTTAACAGGTGCAGCATCAGGGAGGTTGTTATATATTTCTCCTGGTTTTACTTGTGAAAGGACAGGATGGCTTTCGATATTCTCATAATAATCTGCAATCCAGTCAACCATTTTTTTACCTTCTTCACGGAATTGAGAAGGTGTCATGTGATAGCTTTTTTGATCCATGCCAGGAAAAGTTGATAAATAGAATATACCTTAATAACAAGATTTTATGTTGAAAGTTGAGAATGGCTTACCTCCTTCAACCCAAACAGTTTTTACAGAGGTGACATTTGCCTTGGGTGGCCCGAACTTTAACCAATCAATTAAGGTTTCCACATCTTTATGGTTTCCTTCAGCAACAACTATCACATTCCCATTTACCAGGTTTTGTACATACCCCTTCAGGTTGTACTGTAATGCTTTTTGCAATACAAAATAGCGAAACCCAACTCCCTGGACTTTGCCTTTTACTGTTATTTCAGCAACCCTGGACATTTCAAACTTGGGGATAAAAAATAAAGCAGGCTACTTAAAAGCCTCTACTATTTCAGGGTTTGAGAGTGCCCAAATTGAATAAATGCCAATGGCAGTGCCCAGAGGGAAATTAAATAGGTCAAGTACTGATAAGATCAAGGTTAAAATCCTGGCCCATTCTTTCCTTTTGAATAAGCCAAAACCTGCAATTAACCCAGGGATGCTTATTACCAGGAAAAAGATGATGGCTACATTGGCAATAATAGACAAGATCATATTAGCCTCAGGGTCTCCTGCAAAACCTCCAACCATCTTAAGGACAACAAAACCAACAATCCCAATAATAATTCCAAGGATACTAAGCCCTATTTGAAGTGCAGCAACTATATTGATGTGTTTTTCCATGGTGATGTTTTTTAATGATTTATAAATTTACTAAAAAGAAGCCACTTAACTTTATAACATACTTATTTTTAGGCCAACAGCAACAATTTTTCGTTAATCAAGTTATTTATGTACAAAAACTTTTTTGAAACAACTTATTGTTTTTAATTTTGCAGGCATAAACGGGAAAGGGATATCCATGGAAATCATAAAAATTGTTTTACTGGCGATAGCTTTAGTTACATTAGCTGTTTTTGGGTTGGCAACAAAAATCCTTCTTAAAAAAGGAGGACAGTTCCCCAATACACATGTGGGTGGTAATAAATTTTTGAAAAGAAATGGAGTTTATTGTGCCCAAACCCAGGATAAGATTGAACAAAACAAAGTGAAAAAGAAAATTAATTATAAAAACCTTACTTTCCTTCAGGGGAAATAATAGGATTAATTATTTTCTTCTAAGTTCTGGTTGCCAATTTCTGGCTAGTTTACCAAATATTTTTTAAACCCTTCTGAAATATAAGTTGCATTATCCCCATTTTCATCAGCATAGACCAAGTAGATATCCATATCAGGGATGTTTTTTGATAGTTCAATGCTTTGATCAAGCCCCATAACCATAAATGCTGTGGCATAAGCATCAGCAGCCATGCAGGTGTTAGTAACCACTGTAGTACTTAGTAAACTGTGCTGCACAGGATATCCTGTTTTTGGGTCAATGGTATGCGCATATTTTTTCCCATCTTCAATGTAAAAATTCCTGTAATTCCCTGAAGTGGCCATGGCTTTATCTGGTAGGCTAAGGATATCTTGCAAATCTGATTGGTTGGGAACAAGGCTATCTATAGGTTTGCTAATGCCAATGGTCCAGGTTTTTCCTTTGGAATTTTTCCCTTTAGCAACAATTTCCCCACCAATTTCAACCATGTAATTTTTGCAACCTTTCTTTTGTAGTAATTCACCAATAACATCACTGGTATACCCTTTGGCAATTGCACTACCATCAAGCATGGTAGCAGGGTTCTTTTTTATAATTTTAGTGCCTTCTAAATGGACTTGATGATACCCCACTATTTTTTTTAGGCTGTCAATCAGTTCTGTGGTAATAGAATCTTTATGTTTAAAGCCAAATCCCCAGGCATTGACCATAGGGGCAACTGTTATATCAAAAGCCCCTCCTGTTTTTTTAGAAATTTCCATTGATTTTTTAAAAACATTCAGGAAATGTTGGTCAGGAGTAACAGGCACATTTTGGTTTATTTTTGAGATAACAGAAGTGTCAACAAAAGTGGATAATGAGTTATTTAAAATGCTGAATTCAGCTTCAATTTCTTTATGATAGTCTTTCCCTTTGGGGCTTTCATACTTAATGCTGTAAATGGTTCCATACACAAACCCCTGGTTGTGGATAAATTTGCTTTCAGGGGTGCACGAAACCAGGAGGTAAGCTGCTAAAACCAAGGCATATAAGTTTTTCATCTTATTAAATTATTTATTTAAGGTATAAGATGTAACTCGTCCCGTATGCTTGGGACTCGTTTCGTTTTCCTACTTTTTAATACAGGCTGAAGGTATTATTTATTTTTCAGTTATTGGTTAAAATCCAGGATCAAGTATAAAAATATTCATTACCCAAAAGTAAAATTTGTAGTAAGCCTTAGTGGCAATATCCAGATCAATCCTTTCGCCACAAAAACACTAAGAATCACAAAAATTTTGTTACATAAATGTTTTAATTATAGGGTGTTAAAACCTGTGCTCTTTTCTTGTCCAGTTCATTCAACCATTAGAACTTCAGGCTTTTATTTTTTAAGCTTATCAATAAAATAGGCAGGAGGTGAGATAAAAACAGAAAGGCCAATAAATGGTGCACCTTTTACTGTTGATTTAAGAATGTAGTCATTGTCAGGTTTAGGTAATTTGCTTCCTTTTGAGAAATTACTTTCTGAAATATTAAAATTGAGGTTTTCAGTATATCCCAGTTTGGCTTCCAGCCATACCCAATCATTTAATTGATGGGTGTAACCCAACTTTAGGAGCAGGCTTGATTTCCTGAGTTGTAGGCTTTCAATTTTAGATAGGATTGAATTATCAAGGTGCACTGTATAGCTGTCTCCAATAACCCTTGCTTCAGAATAGATAAAAGATTTTTCATTTAGTTTTTTCCATAACCTGATGCTTTGAGGCAAAAGGGCATCTAACCCATAGTTATTGTTAAACCTTTGTGTCCAGATAATGGCAGGATAAACAGAAGGCGAGCCAAAAGTATATCCATAATAAATACCAAAACCATAATAAAGCCTGTTGTTCTTTTTTATCCCATAACCTGCTGCCAATGAAAACTTAAGGTATTTTTTCAGTGTAAAATGGCTGTTGTCACGATAAAAATCTCCAGCCAATGAAAGGTTTGTCCTTACCACTAATGACCTGTTTCCTTTCAGGTGTATCAGTGCATTGAAGTTGGAGCCCAGCTTTTTTAGGTTCCTGTCTTCAAGGCTCACATAGAGGGGGAAATCCATGTCTTCTTCATCATCAAAAAAGAACTTTTCATCAGCATAATCCAGGCTGCCCGTGAGTATAAAATTTGGTTTATACACAATAGGGAATTTCATTTTTATTTTGGCTGTCCTGTTGGCTTCAATTTCTGTTGAACCACTTCCAATTTCATCAATTGTGGATGTTGAGGAAATCCCATATCCACGGTTTGCATCCATGCTGAATGTAAGGAAACGCATGGGGAAATTGGTTTCCATAATAGGCATCCAGTTTGTTGAACTGTTCTTTTGAGCGTAGCTAAAAAATGGAATAAATAATAGTATTATTGCTATTTTGAACCTCACTTTTTTTCTTTTGATTATTTAATAAGGATGGTAGCCCCAAGGTTTTTTTTCCCTTCATTTTGCTTCACTTTCCAACCCCTTTTTTTCAACTCATTTTTTATATTCCTGTTTATATAACCATGGGTAACCAGCACGACCTGGTTGTTTGTTTTTGCTAATTCTTCAATATAATGAACGGCATTTTGCACCCTTTGTTTTGCATCTTTATGTGATTCTATATCTTTTTTGCTCCATCCCAGCAACCATGCAGCCCTTGATATAATAGCCCAACCTTTGTAAGGTAGAACCAAGGGAAGCCCGAATACAGGGAGGTTAAATTCATTGAACACGGGAGAAGCTATATAAGTAACAGAACCATCAAATAAAATACCTGCAGTGGCCATTGACCTGTACAATAAACTGGTATGTACAGTGTCTGCTAAAATTTGGGGAAGCTTTGAAAGGACTGTATCAGGAGCAAAATTGGTAATGGGAGCAGTGTCATAATTCTGGCGTAAGTTGGCAGCCTTTTTTGCTGTCATCCAGCCTTTTATTTCTAAATCAACCTTAGCATGCCTGATCAAAATAACCTCTTTGCTCAGCAATGAAACAGGGAATAGGGTTACAAATATTATATAGAGGAATATGGACTTGATTTTCAAAACAGGTATTTAAAATTGAACTGGAATAAATTGTCTTCCTTGCTTGAATTGAAAGTAGTTGTCAGCACTGCCATTTTAAAAGGAGATATCCATATACCACCACCATATCCCTGATGCCATTGGGTTGAAGGTTCATTTTCAAACCAAACCCTGCCCAGGTCATTAAATAGCAAAAGCCCCATCTCGCCAGTTATAAGGTAGTTTTTGAAATCCAATAATTTCAAACGTGCCTCAGCATTTAAGTAGGCACTTTCATCACCATAAAACCTGGTTTTCCTGAACCCCCTCAGGTTGGTTTTCCCTCCTAGTTTGGCTGCTTCATAAAATGGGTAATTCCCACTATTTTTTTCTGCACCTACCCTGATTGCAAAAACTGTCCTTGGATTCTTCCTGAAACTTATATAAGTAGAAAAGTACCCACTTAATTTACTAAAATCATGGGCATTACCATCCAGGTTAAGGTATTGTGCTGCACTTGCATATGCTTCAAAACCCCTGGTGGGCATAAAACTTTTGTTTACATTCCTGTATAGGTAATCAGCTTTAAAGGCCAGGTATTGTGATAATTCCAGGTCATCTGGAGAGAGCCTATTAGTTGCAAAATTGGTAATAAAACGACTTCTTGTATCTTCTGTTTCAGTGGTTTGCCATGAAGTACTAAACCCAATCTTGTGCTCATTGATGGGGTGGTCTTTATTGGCTTCATCTTCCTCGTAACGTTCCCAGGTTGTTTTCCCAAAACGTTTTTGTACTTTCCCTGTAAAAAAATATTGCTGCTGCCTTAAAGTAAAATAATTCTTATGTTCCCCTGAAAACTCATTTTTTGTTTCATTGCCCAGCCCATAAAAGTTGGATGTATAATTGGGTGCTTTAATATCAACATCAAAACCTACATCAAAGCCATTGGTTGTTGAAAATGATTCAAAGCTGTATTTTATGTTAAAGGCTGAAGTTTTGATTGCATAATTGGCAGCAACTGTAGTGGTGTTCTCCCTCCTGAATTTTTGCACTTTAGTAGAGAAACCACCTCCTAAGAATACCCCATCATCAATATTATACCCTATTGAAACCATTGGCATTGTTAAATCATACTTAAATGATTTACGGTTATAATCATGAATTATTTTGTTATTAGAAAGTATTTTTTTTGCCTCTCCTTTACTGTTTATCACAGTGCTTTTTTTCAGGTCATATATTTTGGCAGTTTTTTTCAACCCATTAACTTTTGATTGGTCATCCACTACATCTTTATCTGTCCCTCCAATGATCCTTACCAAAGGGCCTTTGTTCACTTTCCCTTTTATCACAAACTTGTCTTCTTCATCCAACCCATAACAAACCAATTCTTTTGTTTCATTAGTTTTGAATACCCTGTGGAATACCTGCTTGCCTATTTCCCCCTTTTTTTTCAGGTGCCATACAGATACTTCAGTTTCTTGGTCATTTATCCTGTTTATTTCAAAAAGGTCCTTCCTATTGGTACCCACTATGTTTACTTTTTCTGATAAAAAAGAATATAATTGATAAGCCATTTCTTTTAGGTACTTTTTGCGTCCAATCAGGGTATTTTTGATGCTGTCAGCACACAATGGCCTTATCTCAGGAGGGAAAGCCAGCATAGCTTTTTCAATGTCTTCATTGGTTATCCTGGCAACCAGGGTATCAGCCATGTCAGACCAATTTTTCCACTCCATTTGGTTGAGGAATGTCCTGTCAAAATAACGTGCATTAAATGCTAATCCCTCCACATTTTTTGTTTTGGGTTGGAAATTTTGGATTTTGGGCATCAGCCATTTCATGGAAGCCAGTTTTGGTATGATGCCCTGGTTTACAAAAAATACCTGGTCTCTGTCACGTGGGATAGGCTGGTAGGTAGTTAACCCATCTTTTTTAAATGAAGCCCACCTCCATTGGTCATCATGCCTGTCCCAATCATTGATATACAAGTCAAGCAGCCTGGCCCTTAAGACAGCATATTGGTCAACCTTATGATCTTCACTTTCTGTCGTTTTTTCAATCACATGAGCCGTATTTACAACATCTTTTGAATAGCCAAAGCTTTTAATTTCAGAGCAGTTGCCAGCAGGCCTTTCTTCATATAAGAACAGCCCTCCTGCCAGGTCAGCTTTATATTGTTTTAATAAAGGATCTTCAGGTACATAAACAATTTTAGGGTTGGTATGGAATACTCCTGCAGCTTCTGCAAGGCTGGCAGCAGGCAATGCCCCATAAGGGTTGGAGGCTGATATCTGGTCCTGTACAATATCCACAGCAAAAGTGTTTTCCATCTCTTTAGGCAATGCTCCTTCAGCATATTTTTCCAATGAGCGCAATACAAACTGCTGCCCATCCTTATTTTCCATCCTGATAGACTTGGTTTGCTGTCCTCCCCCACGTTTTAAAATCTCCAACCCTCCTTGTTCTTTCAGGATATTAAATACAGGAACTTCAATAGGTGTTGCCCACACATCACGATAATTTTTCCCCATCCATTTTTCATAGGATTTACTTCCAAGGTATTGTTTGCTGGCAAAAGTTGTATATGTTTCACTGGCAAAAAGGTTATCCCTTTTTATTGCAATGTCCTCTTCTTTTATAAGCTTTTTTTGGAACAATGTTTTGCTAAAAACAGGTTTTTTAGCCCCATTCTTCAGTGAAAAAAAATTCAAAACTACCTGGCTATTTTCATAAACATCTATCCTGGCAATCCCTGCCTGGTTGCTGCCAAATTCTGTTTTGTTTTGGTTGACATAGGACTGTTTGCTTAAAGAGCCACTGATAACCTGGTGGTATTTTCCATTCATAAAATACTGCAAACTGTTTTCATGGGCTGAAGCATAGATCAGGTTGGGGAATTGGTTAAATAATGCATGTAACTGCTTGGACAGGTTTTTATACTCAGGGTGTGCCATATCCTGCCTTCCTCCAATGGCATTCTTATAAATGGCATATGGAAAAGCCAATACATTGGTAGTTAGGGGAAGGCTTCCTCCATGCACCCCAAATGAGTTTACAGGATGGTGCCCTGCAACTATGGTAATTTTACCTTCATTCCTGCGCAAAGCATCCTGTAACCAGATATATACATCTTTCATTTCTTCAATGCCACATTTACCAAACCTGGTATCATTGGGGTGTAGCCACCATTGGGTATCAATGAGGATGATGGTGACTTGATCATTTAGCTCAATCTCGATAGGTCCTGGGCATCCCCAGTCAGTGATATATACTTGCTGGCCATCAAATTTTTTGTGTACATATTTTACAATGTCTTTTACATTTTTTTTGCCATTGCTTTTCCCATTTAGCCATTCTTCTGGCCCCATAGCAAAAACCAAAGACTGGCTTCCTACAATAAATTGATCAGGATAAATAATAAATTCCTTTTTTTTCTTTTCATTTAAAGCCTCATGGGGTTGGCTGAAATCACCCAGGAAAACAAAAGAAGATGGTTGGCTTGTTTCTTCAAGTTGGTTGAGAAAACCCTTTATATTTTTATCAGTATTCCCAATGGTATTTCCTGCCAGGTAGATGCTATGGCTGATTTTGTCCTGGGCTGAAGAATGAAACAACCACAGGCATACATTGATAATGGAGAAAGACAGTATTTTCAATAAATTAGATGAAGACATAATGAAATTTTCTATTCTAACAAAATTAACTAAATTTAGTTTTTCTTAAGGAAATTACAGGTTATTTGGAAAATATCATTGTAAAGATTTCGTATAAAGAATACTAACTTAGAATAGATATCTAATGGGGATAGTTAATGAGGTTGAAAGTTATGTTATCCAGTATTTTGAGGAACATGTTCCTGAGACTTTTGTATACCATTCTATTGAACATTTAAGGTTTGTCGCCAACATGGCAAGGGCGATTGGTGAGGCAGAAGGGCTTGCTAACAATAACCTTGACATTGTGGTAACAGCAGCCTGGTTTCATGATGTTGGGTATTCAAAATCATCAAAAGAGCATGAAGAGGAAAGTTGCAGGATAGCAAGGGGGTTCCTAGAAAGCAAGGGTGCTGAAGAGGGTTTTATTGCAGAGGTTGAAGGTTGCATAAGGGCTACCAAATTTGGGGTTGAACCTAATACTTTAAATGAAAATATCTTGTCAGATGCTGACCTTTCACATACAGGGATGGAAAATTTTATGGATGTGTCAAACCTGTATAGGAAAGAAGTTTGCAACCTAAATGGCAAAAAACAATCAAAACAGGAATATTGGGAGAAAACATTAAGCTTTATTGAGAAAGTCAGGTTTTATACTGATTATGCTAAAGAAAACCTTGAACCACTTAGGATTACCAATATTGAAAAAGTAAAAAAACGTTTAAAAAAAATTGAGATGGGTAAAAAAAACTTAGCCCCAAACCAAAATGCAAAGTCAACTGCGCGTGGAACAGAAACCATGTTCCGCCTGACAGCCAGGAACCAGATCAACCTAAGCTCAATAGCAGATAATAAGGCCAACATTATGCTGACCATTAATTCAGTCCTAGTCTCAGTTTTAGTGAGTACAAGTGCTATTAATTTTAACAAGGATATCAGCATATTGGTACCTGGGATGATATTGATTGTGGCTTGCCTAATATCTTTAGTATTTGCCATTTTATCTGTTAGGCCCAAAATATCAACAGGAAGGTTTGCTGTAGAAGACTTAAAAAAGAAGGATGTAAACCTGTTATTTTTTGGCAACTTTTATGATATGCCATATAAAAAATATGAATCAGGGATCAAAGAAATGATCAATGATTATGATTTCTTATATAATAACCTGATAAAAGACCAGTATAACCTTGGGAAAGTATTGTCACAAAAATACAGGTTGCTGACCATTGCCTATAACTTTTTTATGTATGGTTTTATTTTGGCAGTACTTACCTTTTTTGTTTTTCATTTATTTATAAAATAACCTGTTCCCAAAAACATAGCTATATATATGGGCAAGCATAAAAAGATTGGCTCAAAAACAAGGTTCTATTTTTTCCTTCTGATCTATTCTATTTTATTTTGGAACATTGCTATCAGGGTAGCTATTTTTCTTAAATTCCTGGGATCAGGGAATGATGATTTCAGAAGTGAACTCCCCAAAGGGCTGGTTTTATTTGAAGAGCAAATTTTGTGGGCTTCAGTAATTGTTACTGCATTTGCTATTTTCAGTTGGTTCTTAAACTATTTTGTATTTGATAAAATAATCCAGAGGCGTGATGTTCGCAAAATCCTAATAAGTGTATTCTTTATTGACACCCTGATATTTATTATCATGGGAGTTGGCTTGGGAATGGCCCATTATAATATTGAAAGGGGACTTACCCTCTCTGAGTCTTTTTCAAAAATGGAGGACTTTTTGTTCAATCCAACTATCTTGTTTTTTTTGGTTGTGGTCATCATAGTCAGTTTTGTTTTCCAACTCATCCATACTCTCTTCCAACAGGTTGGTTATGGTGTTCTGTGGAGGCTTATGGCAGGCTATTACAGGATACCAAGGGAGGAGGAAAAGATATTTTTGTTTCTTGACCTGCAATCATCTACCATATGTGCTGAGAGGTTGGGGCATGCACGTTATAGTGATTTTATACAAGATTGTTTCAGGATGCTTACAGAATCCTTGTTGGCAACTTTTGGCAGGGTGTACCAATATGTTGGAGACGAGGTGGTTATTACCTGGAATGCTAAAAAGAAGAAAAACTTTAAGAAAGCAGTGGATTTTTATTTTATGTATTCAAGCCACCTGGAAAGTAAGGCAGGGTATTTTGAAAAGAAATATGGGCTGGTGCCAGTCTTCACAGCTTCACTTAATTCAGGAAAAGTAATGGCAGTTGAAGTGGGAGATGTTAAGCACGAGTTGGCTTACCATGGAGATGTGTTAAATACTGCTGCACGCATCCAAAAACAATGTAAAAGGTATAGGAAACCTTTGCTGGCAACTCAGGATTTTATTTTCAACCTGGCACAATTACCTACTAACTATTCTTCTAAGTTTGTTGATGATGTAAAATTCCTTGGGAAAGACACCAAGGTCAAACTTTATGAGGTATATTAGATAATGAACCCAATTGAATTGGCTATATAACCAAAAGTTAAATTCATATACACAACATTGCTTAACGCTTCTGCCTATGTGATGGACATCTCCCCTAAAATTAAGGGAGAAAGTTATCAATTGATCATAAATAAGGTTCATTTTTGTGTGCTTTTCTTTATATATCAAACTGCTGATGTGAAAGTTGCAGGTTTTCAGCATTTTCAAGCCTAGGCAATAATGAAGCTTTTTTCTTCTGGAAGCGTTGCATCCTACGCAAAATCTTATCCAGCATTTTTACAGCTTTGGTAATGTAATACCCTTTATTCAGCATAACACACTCAGCCCTTTGAGCCATGGCAGCATCAGTTATTTCAGCCCTTGAGGGAACCCCTTTCTTTGCCAGGTTTTCCAACACTTGTGTTGCCCAAACATCAGGTATATGGGCAGCTTCACAAACCCTTAGGATTTCTTCCTGTATAGAGGCAAAGTTTTTCCACCCAGTTTCAATGGCGAGGTCTCCCCTGGCAATCATCACCCCAATGGGGTAGGTTTGCATACCTTTCAGCAAAACCAAGGGTAAATTTTTAAATCCTTTCTGTGTTTCAATTTTCAGGATGATCCCAATGTTGGCATCTAGCTCTTCCAACTCAGAAAGGAGTTCACTTACATCTTCTTCAGAATTTACAAATGAAAAATTCACGGCATCAGCATATTGTCCAACAAATTGCAGGTCTTGCTTGTCTTTTTCAGTCAACCCACCTACTTTTAAATTTGAATCTGGTAAATTAATCCCTTTGTCTGATTTTAATTTTCCTCCAGTATCTTTTGCATAAGTGATCTTTATTGTGAGCTTATCTTCATCAGCTTTTTCAATAATGCCTTCAATTTTTCCATCATCAAAATAGATGGGTTCTTTTTCTTTTACATCGTTAAAAATTTCAGGCAATGTGCATGAAATATGGGCAGGCTCTTTTACTGTCCCATCAGGTTTCAGGGTAGCATTATCACCAGGTATTGGGTATTTAGTCAAGACCAAGGTATCACCAGTCTTCAATGAGATAAACTGCTCAAGTGGCAATAATTCTCCCAACTTAACAATTTCTTCACCAGTACTTACTTTTGTCCTTTTGGAAGTCAACTGGGCCCCAGCAGCCAGGTAAGCAGAATCATTGGTAATGCCCCAACGCCCATTTCCTTCCCTTCCTTCCATAGTGATGGTGCATTTTTTATTCCTGGCATCAATAAAACTGACTACAGACCCTCTTTTTACTTTTTTCAGCCATATCTCATCAACAGGGATAATGGCTTGAGGGGCATCAACAGGAGGTTCAGAATCATGAGGCGCAAACCAAACCCTGGCAGGGCTTGTTACCAACCCCAGGGCATTTTTTTCAGGTTTGATCCTGACCACTTGTGGACCAGGTTTAATTTCTCCCGTACGAAGTTTGGGACCACCCAGGTCCATCATCACCTTGCAGTTTTTCCTCAGTGCTTTTTTCGCCTTTTTTACATTGGCAATCATTTTTGCCCATTCTTCAATCCCGTCATGGGCACAATTTATCCTGGCACTGTTCATACCAAGCTGGATAAGTTGGTTCACAAACCCATAATCTTCAGCAGCAGTATTGGGTAATGTAACCATAATGCGAGTGCGCCTTTTTTTTGATTTATACCCAAATAAAAGCTTGGTATTCCTGCGCAAAAGTTTGCGGCTGTCATTTATGGTTACTGTTCCTGGAAGAGATTCTACATGTTGGTTGCCAAGCAGGTGGTTGATGATTGTTTTAATGGATAGTAAACTATCCATAACGTGTGCCTCTACATTTGATAGGCTAGGCAATCCCTGGTCTCTTAATAGTTGTTGCAAGTGGTCAATATCAAAAGTGCGGAAAGCCAGGTAATGAACCAGGTTTTGAGCACTTTTCCTGTAAATGGGGTGTACCCCAAAAATTTTACCTGAATATTTTTTCTCAAAATCTTTTGCCTTGGAAATAATTACTAAAAGCTCTGATTGTATCTGTTCTAATATCTCTTTTTGAAATTTCATAGGTTGTCCTTTTGATTCCCAAATATATTGAATTTGTAAAGAGGATTTTTCAAGAAAGAGGTTTTTTTGTATAAGAATTTTTATGGTATCGTTAATCTCAATCTTATGTCAATGTTGAACATTATTAATATTTGTGATGCCAAGTATCAGTGTAAGTAACATTTGCAGAACCAATATCCAAGCTAGATAGTACCTGCTTTATGGAATCACTCAATACTGGTTTGTATTTAAAGCCCTTGGTGGTTGGGTATTTGATTCCATTCGAAGCGTGGTAACCTAAAATGTATTTACAGACTTGTTTTCATTTCGTATTTGTAATCTCGAGAGTTCACTTTTCAGTTGTTCTACAGGCCTTTTCTCAAGGTCTTTCTTTAATGCTTCATCATTCCGTAGCACTTTAATCGTCCATGAAACCGTTATATCCCTGGTTGCACCAATAACCATTATCTTACCGTCACAAGGCTCAAGGATGCAGCAATCTGCAAATCCACCAACTGCGGTTAAAGAGTATATCTCTGATCCTACTTTGTTCAATGCTTCATAGTAATCAGGCAATTTAACCACTGCCTGTCCACTAACTATTTGAGCGTTTCCTGCATATACATTCCATACTTCTGGCCCTTCTATACAAAAATGCCTTAACACTTTATTCTCCGGATCAAGCGGATGGTCAATAGTAAATGCTTTTGCAACCCAACCGCTCGTACTTCCAATAGAATCTACCTCCAGGTCAGGAGCAGTAGTACGATAAAATATACGCCCGGTTTGACCATTAATTGTTCTCTCAGCGCAATTATCCAGAAAAAGTGTCCCTCTTAGTACAATTGAATGATTATATCTATTCACAAGGTCATTACCAATTGCTATACGACCGTAACCACTATAGGCTGAAGCATTAGCTCCAATTGCAATATTGTAATATTGTCCATTTGCTTCATGCCCAATGGCTATGCCTCCATAATCGCCGTCAGCTCTTCCTCCAATTGCTATGGAAGTTAGGGTATGAATAGATTCACCACTATTAGGATTTCCAGGCCTTGGGTATCTCGCTGTTGTCATGGGACCAATTGCAATTCCTGCTTCATTTGAATCAACTGAATAACTTCTGGCATACGAACCAATTTCAATCGTGTTAGAAGGGAAATTTCCGTCAACACCATCAGGATGACTTATCCCTGCATTCAACCCAATTTCAATAGAATTAGTTTCCTGCAGGTGGTCAATATAGCTTACATCTTCGTTTGTAATATCTCTGGCTGGTGAAACATCAAATATTGGGTCGGCCTCACTGCAACTGTCCAGTTTGTTATTCCAATTGGAGGTATCAGTACTGGTTATCGATTTTGCAATCGAATTATTGTACAATGGATCACTTTCAGCGGGGAGTTTTACAAAACCATCATTGCTTAAGAATATTGTGTCATTGCTGATGCTTAAAACTTGCAACTCATTCGTTGAATCAATGTCCATATCAGTTGATTCTAATTGGTAGCCATTATTGCCTACCATTGCATCTACATCTGCTTCAGTTAAGATGCTGTCCTGGTAAGTGCCCCCATTGTTACTTAATGTAACAGCCAATCCTGAACGTGAAATGGTTTGAGCCAGTATACTATCCTGGTACGTACCCCCATTTTGGTCAAGAGTTACTGTTAATCCAGCCCTTGAGATATTTTGCAGTTCATTAGTATCATCAGTATCTCCATCATCAGCAATAAACTGGTAGCCATTGTTGTTAACCATTGCATCCACATCAGTTTCAGTTAAGATGCTGTCTTGAAAAGCACCTCCATTTTTGTCCAGGGTTACAGTTAACCCAACTCTTGAAATATTTTGTAGCTCATTGGTATCATCAATATCCCCATCA